>NZ_VXCR01000004.1:0-418746 GCF_052850455.1 Leucobacter sp. 1207-22
TTGCTGCCCGGCTACGTTGCGGCGACAAGGGAATACATTACGCCGAACCCCGAGTGAACGCAAACCAGAACAGAAACACGGGCGTGTCTGAAAGAACGCCCGTCGAACCCGCGACACCAGACCCCTCAACCCCTCGAAACAAGGCCTTCCCCACCAAAACACCCTTTACTTGCGCAAGAAAGACCTGCTTTCGCAGGAAACACCCCATCTCGAGCACTTCAACGCACATTCCCATGCCCACGCCTGCGCACAGCAACGCAACAACGCAAAAGTGGGGCACCCCGGTCTCCCGGAATACCCCACTTCTCACGAACGAAAGCGTTAGCCAGCTGCTCGCTCGAGCACGAGCTCGCGTACGCGGGCAGCATCAGCCTGTCCACGCATGGCCTTCATCACTGCACCGATAACGGCACCAGCTGCCTGCACCTTGCCGTCGCGGATCTTCGCGAGAACATCGGGCTGCTGCGCAAGCGCTGCATCAATAGCTTCGATGAGTGCGCCGTCATCCGAGACGATTGCGAGACCACGGGCCTCAACGATCTCAGCTGCGGTGCCCTCGCCGTCGATCAGACCTGCAATGACCTGACGAGCAAGCTTGTCATTCAGGGTGCCTGCATCAACGAGCTCGACAACCGAGGCGATCTGCGCCGGCGTGATGAGCTCGGTGGGTTCTGCCTCGCGCTCCTTGGCGATACGCGCAATCTCACCGGTCCACCACTTACGTGCAGCCTGCGCGGGTACACCTGCAGCAACGGTTGATTCGATCGCGTCGATGAGGCCAGCGTTGATGACGTCGCGGAACTCGAGTGCCGAGAACTGCCACTCTTCCTTCAGGCGACGACGACGCAGGGTCGGGTGCTCGGGAAGCGCTGCACGCAGCTCTTCAACCAGCTCACGCGACGGGGTCAGCGGAGCAAGGTCGGGCTCTGGGAAGTAGCGGTAGTCATCAGCGTCGCTCTTGGGGCGGCCTGGCGAAGTCTCGCCGGTGTCCTCATGCCAGTGACGGGTCTCCTGCGTAATGCTGCCACCCTCGTGAAGGATGCGTGCCTGACGCTGGATTTCGAAGCGAACCGCTCGCTCAATCGAGCGAAGCGAGTTCACGTTCTTGGTCTCGGTACGTGTGCCGAGTACCGACATCCCCGCGTCTTCGTTGCCACGAGGACGCAACGAAACGTTCGCGTCACAGCGAATATTGCCACGTTCCATGCGCGCGTCAGAAATGCCGAGCGCAGTGACGAGGTCACGAATCGTCGAAACGTACGCAGCAGCAATCTCAGGTGTATCTGCTTCGCCGCCGAAGATCGGACGGGTCACGATCTCTACGAGAGGAACACCTGCTCGGTTGTAATCAACGAGCGAGTACTCCGCGCCCTGAATACGACCGGTTGATCCACCAACGTGGTTCAGCTTGCCCGCATCCTCCTCCATGTGAGCGCGCTCAATGGGGACCTGGATGATGCGACCCGACTCAAGTTCGATCTCTACCTCGCCGTCGTAAGCGATGGGGTCATCGGCCTGCGAGATCTGGTAGTTCTTGGCAAGGTCAGGGTAGAAGTAGTTCTTGCGAGCAAAGCCCGATACTTCCTGAATCTCGCAGCCGAGCGCGAGGCCCAAGCTGATCGAGTAGCGCACTGCCTGCTCGTTCACGACGGGCAGCGAGCCCGGGAGACCGAGGCAGACTGGGGTGATATTCGTGTTGGGATCAGCACCGAAGGTGTTGGGTGCCGACGAGAACATCTTCGTCTTGGTATTGAGTTCGACGTGAACCTCGAGACCGATGACCGGTTCGTAGAGCTCGAGAGCCTTGTCGAAATCCATAAGCTTGGTCTTTGCCATTACGCGGTCGCCTTTCCGAGTGCGGGAGCCGATGCCCAGAACGGGGTGCCATCGCGCTCAGTGATGAGCGCTTCGATTGCTGCGCCGGTGCGGAACAGACGTGCGTCCTCATATGCGGGCGCCATCAACTGCAGGCCAACGGGCATGCCGTCCTCTGCTGCGGTACCAATCGGGAGCGAGAGGCCAGGGATACCGGCCATATTCGCGGGGATCGTGGTTGCGTCGTTGAGGTAGGCGGCCATCGGGTCGTCCTGCTTCTTGCCGAGCTCCCACGCAGTGGTGGGTGCTGTGAGCGACGCGATAACGTCGACCTGCTCGAATGCCTGCGCGAAGTCACGCTGAATAAGCGTGCGCACCTTCTGCGCGTTGCCGTAGTACGCGTCGTAGTAGCCCGCCGAAAGCGCGTAGGTACCAAGGATGATGCGTCGCTTTACCTCTGCACCAAAACCGGCAGCACGGGTTGCGCTCATGACGTCTTCAACGGTGCCCTGACCGGTGCGCAGACCGTAGCGAACCGAATCAAACTTCGCGAGGTTACTCGACGCCTCTGCTGGGTGCAGGAGGTAGTAGGCGGCAACGGCGTACTCGAAGTGCGGGGTGTCAATCTCGACAACCTCTGCACCCTGCGCAGTGAGCATTGCGACAGCCTCTTCGAAGCGTGCCTTCGCGCCTTCCTGTGCGCCGTCAAGCATGAGCTGCTTGACGAGACCCACACGCAGGCCCTTGAGGGGTGCGCCAGATGCGCCTTCACGCGCAGCCGCAGCGAACGACGGCCACTCGTGGTTGAGCGATGTCGAATCGTGCGCGTCGTGACCGCTAATAATGTCTTGGAGCAGGGCGGTATCGAGCACGGTACGTGCGCAGCTACCGATCTGGTCGAGCGACGATGCCATCGCGATCGCGCCGTATCGGCTGACGCTGCCGTATGTGCCCTTGAAACCTACCGAGCCGGTGAAGGCTGCTGGCTGGCGGATCGATCCACCGGTATCAGAACCGAACGCGAGAGGAGCCTCAAACGCTGCAACAGCCGCAGCCGAACCACCGCCCGATCCGCCAGGGATACGGTCCAGGTTCCATGGGTTGTGCACTGCACCGTACGCCGAGGTTTCGTTTGACGAGCCCATTGCGAACTCATCCATGTTGGTCTTACCGATGTTCACGAGGCCTGCAGCGCGTGCCTGCGCAACCGAGGTTGCGTCAAACGGCGACTGGTAACCCTCGAGGATCCTCGAACCAGCGGTGGTAGGCATGTCCGTGGTCACCAGAATGTCTTTGATGGCGACGGGTACACCCGCAAGCTCACCGAGCTCTTCACCAGCAGCGCGGCGCTCATCGATCGAGCGCGCAGCGGCAAGTGATGCCTCTGCGTCGGTTGCAAGGAACGCGTTGAGCGATCCGTCAACCTCCGCGATGCGGTCGAGGTGCGCCTGCGCAGCCTCAACAGCCGATATTTCGCCCGCAGCGAGCTTTGCGCCCAGGTCTGCGGCCGTCAGTCGAATCAATTCAGTCATTGGTGCCCCTCCTACTGCTCTTCACCGAGGATCGAGGTCACACGGAACATACCGTCTGCCTGATCGGGAGCGTTCTTCAGCGCGTCTTCACGCGACAGGACATCTGCGATTTCGTCCTTACGCGTCACGTTGGTGAGCGGGATTGGGTGGCTCGTCGCAGTCACGTCCGCAGTCGCAACCTCACTCACCTTTGCAATATTTGTGAGGATCGAACCCAGCTCGGTCGTGAGGCTTGCAACCTCTTCGGGTGTCAGGGCGATCCGGGCGAGACCAGCAAGATGTTCGACCGTCTCGGTCGTGATCTCGTTGTTCGCCGCATGGGTGTCAGACATGCTGCTCCATCATTCAGGCGTGGACGGGTTTCAAACCATTCCATCCTATCCGAAGGGGCAGACATTCAACGGCGGCTATCTGCCAAGAGGTCGCGGATCGTCATCACTCTGAATCATCTCTACGATAGATGTATGAACGTGATTGATCTTAAGGGCGTTGATCTCAACCTGCTGGTCGTGTTTCACACGCTCATGCAGGAGCGGAACGTCACAAGGGCAGCAGAAAAGCTGCATCTCACCCAGAGCGCTGTGAGCGCCGCCCTGTCACGTTTGCGCGCAGCTCTTGGTGATCCGCTTTTCGAGCGAGGTCGCGGCGAGATGACCCCGACACCACACGCCGTTGAAATCGCTGGCGCGATCTCCTCCGCGCTCGGCGGCCTCTCACAGGTGTTTCACCCGAAAGCCACATTCGATCCGGTGACTTCGACGCGCACGTTCCACCTCGCTATGTCTGATGACATTGAAGCTGTCGTCGCTCCATGGCTTCTTCGCCGGACACTCGATGAGGGGTGGCGAGTGCGCTTCGCGGTCCATCAGACCAACTCTCGGTTGTACGAAGAAGCCCTCGCAACCGGCGGCAATGACGTTGCCATCTGCGTGACCCCTTTGGACCGATCCGCTGCTCACCGGGTACAGCCCATGTTCGCGGGCAGCTGGCTTTGCCTGTACGCGTCGACGTGGCGCCAGCGCACCGGCCCGATCACCCGCAAGGAATTTGCAGAGGTTCCGCATATTCGAGTCTCGTTCGATGCGCAGCGCGGCTTCATCGATGATCTGCTCGAGTCGGCCACCTCGCTACGCCACATGCCGCTTTCGATTACCCACTTTGCTGGACTCGGTGCAGTACTGAAGAGTTCACCAGCCATCGCCACGCTTCCCGACTACGCGGCGCGCGCATTTGCTGCGGCAGAAGGACTTCGCTGCTCCCCTGTCCCTGTGCCAGTTCCAGCTTTTACCGTGTCGATGGTGTGGCGTGCCGAGACTGACAGCGACCCTGCGCTCGCCTGGCTACGCGAGGTTCTCGGCGAGTTCACCATGCCAAACGCAGAGTAATCAGCAACGCGTTGTGCAAGTGCCGCTGCACAGCACATTCAGATAACCACGCGGGAACCATCGATGTTCCAGAGACCGGAACAGCCGCGACGGTATGAGCTCACAATATGGCCGTCGGCGACGCCTATCGCGGTCATCAGCGCATAGACCGTCACTGGCCCGACATAACGGAAGCCACGTTTCTTCAGTTCCTTTGCGAGCGCAACTGACTCCGGTGATGACGCAGGAACCTCTGCCTCGGTCTCGGGCGCTGGTGATGTGAGAGGCATCGCACTCCAGACAAGTTCATTCAGCGATTCACCCTCGTGCCACATCTTCATGACAAACTGTGCATTCTGAATGACCGACTGCACCTTACGTCGGTTTCGAATCATGTCAGGCATCTCAAGAATGCGCTCGACATCAGCGTCATTCATTTGGGCGACACGCTCGATCTCAAACTGGTGAAACGCCTCGCGAATCACTTCGCGCTTGCGAAGCACTGTGAGCCACGAGAGGCCGGCTTGAAATCCCTCGAGCGAGATTCGCTCAAACAGTCCACGCTCATCCCGGATAGGCATGCCCCATTCCGTGTCGTAGTACTCCGTCAGGAGAGGATCTTGCTCGGCCCAGGGTGTACGCACAACATTGGACGCGGGTTGGTAAGCGCTCATCAGCTCACTTTCTTTTCTGTGCCGCGGACGGAAGACCACTGCCGATCAGTAAGCAAACCACGGCTCAGTCGTTCGTGGCGGAAATAACTGGGAATGCGCACAAGTTCTCCGCAAGCCCCTAGAGTTTCAGCCCCGCTGGCCCCTCCGTCACAAGAATTGCGAACTGTTCAGCGTCGAGTACGGGAATACCGAGTTCTTCTGCTTTACCGAGCTTTGAGCCTGCGCCTGGACCAGCCGCGACGAAGTCCGTCTTCTTTGAGACCGACGAAGCAGCCTTACCACCAGCTTGGATGATCGCTTCCTTCGCGCCGTCGCGCGTGAAGCCATCAAGTGCTCCAGTTGCGACAACGGTCAGCCCCTCGAGCACGCCACCTTCAACAACTGCGCCACCTGGGCCTGGGTGACCCGGCGTCGCCCACTGAACACCTGCGGCAGTCCACCGGTCAACGATTTCCTGGTGCCAATCCACCTCGAACCAAGCCTTGAGCGACTCGGCAATGATGCCCCCAACGCCTTCGACTGCTGATAGTTCCTCAAGCGTGGCTTCGCGGATCGCGTCTAGCGAGCCAAACCATTCGGCAAGCGCCCGTGCAGCGACAGGACCGACATGACGAATGTTCAGCGAAACAAGCAGACGCCAGAGCGGCTTAGTCTTTGCTTTCTCAAGCTCTTCAAGAAGCTTGTCTGCGTCTTTCGACTTCACCGCGACACGGTAGTCCTTTTTGATGCCTGCCTTACGGCGCTCGGCGGGCGTTGCGTTCTCCCAACCGGGTGGGTAGGTTGCAGCACTGAGCTTCTGGAACGGCTTGCGGCGCTTTGGCTCGCCAGTTTCCTCGTCAATCGTCACTTCACCGGTTTCGAGGTCGCGCACGATGACTTCAATTGGCACAAGCTGCTCAAGCGTTAAGTCGAATAGACCAGCTTCAGTCTCGAGCGGCGGGGTCGCCGGTACCTCTGGCTGGGTCAGGGCTGCTGCGGTAATCGCACCGAGCACCTCAACGTCGAGCGCACCTCGAGTCCCGATGTGTTCAACCCTGCCACGCACCTGTGCGGGGCAGGCTCGCGCATTCGGGCACCGGAGATCAATATCGCCTTCTTTCATCGCGCGAAGCTCCGCTCCACACTCGGGGCAGTCCTTCGGCATCTGCCACTCGACCTGCGTTCCGTCGCGAAGCTCGACGACGGCGCCAAGTACCTCAGGAATCACGTCGCCCGCTTTTCGCAGCACGACGGTGTCCCCCAGCAGCACACCCTTCGCTTTCACAACCTGCTGGTTGTGAAGCGTTGCCTGACTCACAGTTGAACCAGCAACACGCACGGGTTCCATGACTGCGTACGGCGTTGCACGCCCGGTTCGGCCGACGCCAATACGAATATCGAGCAGCTTGGTGTGTACTTCTTCTGGTGGGTACTTATAAGCAATCGCCCAGCGGGGCGCACGACTGGTTTCGCCGAGCTCAGCGTGTAGCTCAAGCTCATCGACTTTCACGACTATGCCATCGATCTCATGTTCAAAGCCGTGACGGTTCTCACCGCTCTCACGGATAAAGGCGACGACTTCTTCTGCGGTGTCAAACACGCGCGAATGCGGTGAAACCGGTAGCCCCCAGCCCGCAAGCAACTCATACGCGTCCGATTGGTTCACGAAACCAGGGTGCTCCCACGCGCCAATTCCGTGCACGTACAGCGACAGCTTGCCAAGCCGCTCGCGCATGAGCACGAGGTCATCAGCACTCTTATTATCGGCGCGCTGGCGTAAGGACCCTGCAGCGGTGTTTCGCGGGTTCGCGAACTCTGGGTAGCGAACCTTGATGTCTTCGTCTGCGATGCCCCTTGCGCGCTGTGTCGCGGCGAAGTCCGCCTGAAGTCGGTGCTGCCGTTCGTTCAATTCGGCAAATGCTTCACCGCTGAGGAACACTTCACCTCGCGCCTCAAAAAACTCTGGCAGGTGTTCACCCGTCAGCTGACGCGGAATAATCGGAATCAGATCAACGTTCTCAGTGATGTCTTCACCGGTACGTCCATCACCACGAGTTGTCGCAGTCTCAAGCACGCCATTCCGGTAAGCGAGACTGATCGCGAGTCCATCGATCTTCAGCTCACTCAACCAGCGGACAGGACGGCCCGCAGCGGCACGGGTCTTCCCCGCCCACTCCATGAACTCTTCGAGTGAGAACACATTGTCGAGACTGAGCATGCGTTCTGCATGCTCGTGCTCAGGGAATCCGACTGAGGCGACCGCAGCACCAACCTCTCGGGTTGGACTGTCTTGACCAACGAGCTCTGGGAATGCTTGTTCGAGCGCTTCAAGTCGGCGAAACCGCACATCGTACTCTGCGTCAGAGACCAGGCTCACACCATCTGAATGGTATGCAAGGCGGAACCGTTCGATCTCATCAGTCAATCGTTCGACCTCGGCGCGCGCCTCGTCAAAGTCGTGCGGAAGTGCTGCAGCGGAGTCAGAGTTCGTAGTCACTGTTCCAGTGTAGATTCAGCGACCGACATCGGCGCGGTTCAACCGCATTTATGAGGTGTGTCCCAGCGGTTTTGACAACGCCTTACGCAGCGACTGGTGCCTCTGCAAGCGCCCGATCAATCGTGAACTGACCGAGCACGCGCGATCCAACGTAGATCACGGCAGTCTGACCTGGAGCTACCCCAAGCAGCGGCTCAGCGAGCTGGAGATTGACATCGACGACGAGTTCGTGCGTGGCTTCCACGCGGTGCTGCTCAGTGCGGTCTTCTTCACGAATCGGTTCAAGCCGCGCAAACGCCGGCACAGGATCGGCGTGCGCGCGGATCTGCACCTCACATGCAAAACGCTCTGACAGGTCAAATCCTGGCTCACCAGCGAAGCTGTAGCGACCGCCGGTAATCCGTTCAATTGCCAGGCGTTCCTTCGACCCCACAACGACCTGGTTCGAGACTGGCCGAATCGACAGCACGTACCGGGGCTTTCCATCGTCAGCAGGGCGTCCCAGTTGGAGCCCTCGACGCTGCCCAACGGTGTAGCCGTGCGCGCCGTCATGCTTGCCAATCACCTCGCCGGACTCGTCAAGAATCTCCCCTGGCTCACGCGAAACGTGATCCGACAACCAACCACGGGTGTCGCCGTCAGGAATAAAGCAGATGTCGTGGCTGTCAGGCTTCTGCGCGATCTGGATGCCACGATCCGCTGCCTCTTCGCGGATCATCGCCTTCGAAGGGGTGTCACCAAGCGGGAAGTAGCAGTGGTTGAGCTGAGTCTCTGTCAGGACGCCGAGAACGTACGACTGGTCCTTCGCCCACGCACTCGCACGGTGGAGCTCACGACCATTCTCACCGTCAATCAACGTCGCGTAGTGGCCAGTGGCCACCGCATCGAAGCCAAGCGCGATTGCCTTGTCGAGAAGCGCAGCGAACTTAATCTTCTCGTTGCAACGCATGCACGGATTCGGGGTTCGGCCCGCAGCATATTCAGCGATAAAGTCATCGACGACATCAGCTTTGAAGCGTTCGCTGAAGTCCCACACGTAAAAGGGAATGTCAAGCAAGTTCGCAACACGACGGGCATCCATCGCGTCCTCAATCGTGCAGCAGCCACGCGAACCGGTACGCAATGTACCTGGCATTCGACTCAATGCCAGGTGCACCCCGACAACTTCATGCCCGGCTTCGACGGCGCGAGCTGCAGCAACCGCTGAGTCAACGCCGCCACTCATCGCAGCCAAAATCTTCATTCGAATGAGTTTACGCGACCTCGCTCCGAAACGTCACCCAGGTTTAGACAAACCCTGCGACCCGGGCGCGTTCGATCGCCGTCGGAAGCGCGGCAAGAAACGCGTCGATTTCGGAGACTGCCGTGTCAGGACTCAGCGTGAGGCGAAGGGCGCCTGCCGCAACGTCCTCAGGGAGGCCCATCGCGAGCAATACATGAGAGACTTCAGCGACACCGGCGCGGCATGCAGATCCAACCGACACTGAAACTCCAGCTGAGTCGAGCAAGTAGACCAGGGAATCGCCCTGGCAGCCCGGGAACGTGAAATGCGCACTCCCCGCGAGCCGCTCGCCTGTTGCCGGATCCGCACCACGCAAGACGGCGGAAGGATCGATAGCGCGCACCCCAGCAATCAGCTGGTCCCGGAGCCCGGATAGCCTGGCAATGCGATCACGGCGTGGAGTGCCGTCAGCTTCGAGTGAAAGCTCAACCGCGCGGGCAAACGCGATGGCGCCCGCGACGTCCTGTGTGCCAGAGCGCCCACGCTGCTGCGACCCGCCATGGAAGAGCGGACTCACCGTCAGGCGGCGGTCAACGACAAGCGCGCCGACACCCATCGGCCCGCCAATTTTGTGCGCAGATACGCTCAACAGGTTCGCACCAGACTCGCGGAGGGACACCGGGATCTGACCAAGGGCCGCCACAGCATCCACATGCACTGGAATGCCAGCACTTGCAGCAATCTCGCACAGTGCTGACACCGGTTGCACGGTGCCGACCTCATTATTTGCCCACAGGAACGAGATGAGTGCGATTCGATCCGCGCCTCCCGTGTTTTCTTCTGCGATTGCCGCAGCAAGAGTTTCAGGCGCGAGACGCCCGTTTGCATCAACTGGCAGCCAACGCACAATCGCGTCTTGCTCATCTCGAAGCCACTCGGCAGCCTCGATCGTCGCGTGATGCTCGCCATCGGCGACCAAGATCACCGGGCGCGCGGATCGCTCCTGCCTGGCCCAGAATCCTCCCTTGAGGGCGAGGTTAATCGACTCCGTGCCGCCACCAGTAAACACAAGCTCTGCCGAACCACAGCCGAGCGCTTGGGCGATGCGCTCGCGTGCGCTCTCAAGCGCTTCGCTCGCACGCTGACCATGGCTGTGGGTGGATGCGGGATTTCCCACGGTTTGCAGCGCACGAGCGTACTCCGAGAGCACCTCATCCGGCATCGGTGAGGTGCTCGCATGGTCGAGGTAGGCGGAAGCTGCCTCAGCAGCGTTCGCTGGCTGCTCGTTCACACCAGGCATCGAGATTAGAACATCAGTGAGGCGAGGCGGCCACGAGCAGCATTGACGCGCGGATCAGCCTGACCGACGACCTCAAACAACTCGAGCATGCGTGTACGCACGATCGCGCGGTTCGTATCATCGCTCTTCTCAAATAGCTCGAGCAAGCGAAGGAAGGCATCCTCGATGTGTCCGCCAGACAAATCGAGGTCGGCCACCAGCATCTGAGCGTTGAGGTCGGTGGGCTGAGCAGCTGCTGCATCCCTAATTCCCTCAGCGGTTTGACCCTGCAGACGAAGCAGTAGCTTCATCTGTGCAAGCGCTTCTTTCGCGGCCTGGTCAGCAGGCGCCTTCTGCAGCACTGCCTGCCACTCAGCAATTGCGCCAGCGTAGTCGCCACGTTCTGCGGCTTCCATCGCAGGAATGTGTGCCTCAGGAATACGGGGCGCCGGCGGAGCTGCCGGAGTTCCATCTCCCGTCGCGTCTGGAGCGTCAACTCGCCCCGTGACGCCCTGCTGTTCGGCAAGCTGCAACAACTGTGCCATGAAATCGCGGATCTGCGCCTCTGCAAGCGGCCCCTGGAACAGAGGAACAGGACGACCGCCAACAAGCGCTACCACTGTGGGAATCGCCTGCGGCCCGAACGCCTGAGTCAACTGCGGGTTTGCCTCGACATCGACCTTGGCGAGCATCACGAGACCACCGAGGTCACGAGTGATCTTTTCAAGGACCGGGTTCAGTTCTTTCGACGGTTCGCTGTTCTCAGACCACAGCGAAATGATCACCGGAACGATACCCGACAGCTGTGCTGCCTGTTCGAACGTCGAATCACTGATGTCCATGACAAGCGAAGGCACATCAACCGCTGGTACTGGCTGCGAAGCACCCATACCCGCCGACTGTCCGCCGGGTTCGTGCGTGGTCTGCTGACGGTGCGCAAGGTGGCTCAAATCGACGCCACCACCCGGAATGCTCGGCATAGGGTTACGCTGACTCATTCTGTTCACTTACTCCTTTGCTCCGACGAGCTCACTTGTTACACCGAGGAGCTGGATCTTCTCGCCGGAATCCTTTGTCGGAACGTAGAACAGGAGCTGGTGCGCGACCTCGCGCACGAGCTTCTTCTTTTGTCCCTCCAAGCCAGACACTGCGGTGACTTCGTTCGCTGCCTTCGGCGCGAAACCGTCGGATTCAACGATCTGATCTTCCAGCACCGTCGTCGCAACGAGTGCGCCGCCAAGACCGGTCGAAAGCGCGGTCACTGGCTGATCACCCTGAGCCGCAGTCACCGAGAACTTCATTGGGGTTTTATCGGCTTCAGCCTTTGCCTGCGACTGAGCCACCCATGCGGCACCATACTTCTCAAGCAACAAGTTGTCTTCAAGATCAAAGACCTCAGCGCCCTCCGCGTCCTTACCAGAGGCGAGGAACTTAGCATACATCTCACCGACCGACTGCGGTGTCGCCGCGATTGTCGCAAAATCATTCGCGAGCAGCGCCGTACCAACTTCTGCTGGCGCTGCCTGCGGCATCGTAATGCCCCCACGAAGCGAGAACACGCGGGTCACCAAGAAATTGGTGTGCGGCGACTCCTGCGTCAACACCATGGCAACAGACGGAGCTTCAGCAGGCTTCTCCCCCTCCGCCGGGGCAGGTGCCTCCGAGGCAACCGTGAGGAAGAGCGTACGAGGCCAACCCTCCGTGCTCTGCACCAACTGGTAGTCACGAGACTCCGCGGTGATGACATCGGGAATTGAGGCGTAGTCGCTTACAGACTTACGGATTTTATAGTTCGCCGCACGCTGCGCGAGCGCGTCGCCAGTGAAACGCTGAGCAAGCAACTCGGCGTCGAGGTCGGCGTCAGCCTTTGTCGCAACTTCGGCGACGTCGTCCAGGATTGCCTCGATTTGGCCATCAGTGACCGGCACAGGAGCAGCGCTTGAGCCCTCAGTAACCTCTTCTGTGACAGCAGGCTTTTCTGCATCAAAATCAGGCCAGTACGTTGGCGAACAACCGCTCAGGCCAAGCACAGCAGCCATGCCGATTGCTGGCAGTGCGAAGCGCGTCATCTTCTTTGGCCCCTTCTCAGCGGTTGGTGCTTGGGGTGCAGTATCGGTCCCGGGCTCCGCCACTGGTGGTGCCGGATCCTCCAAGCCAGCGTCTTCAGCAGGCGCATCGGCCGACGATTCAGGCTGAGTCACCTGGGTGTCGGTCTCGCCATCTACGGTGCCTGCTTCAGAAGGCGACTCAGCCTTCGGAATAGCTGTCTCGGTTCCCGGAACAGCTGCAGCGGACTTCTTACCGGGGAACATATTTCGAATTCCCTGGAAAGCCCCACGACGACCGCGACGCGGACCGAGTCCGCGACGATCATGGTCGAACGCGAGCAAATACAGCACGAGTCCGACGAGCGCCAGAACACCACCCGCGGTCAACAGCGGCCCAGCCCATGGCGTGTTCCGGTCCTGCACCCACACGAGAGCAGCATCTGCCGGAGCAGGCGCCTCGCCATCAGTTGCAAACAGGAGAGATTCATCAGCCTGCAGTGAGACTGGCATTCGCGTCTGCGAGTCGCCATCCTTCGGGCCTTCGCGAGATTCGATCCACAAGTCACTACCTCGTGGATTGATGGGATCCAACTGCTCTTCTGCAGGAACCTCGGCGTCAGCATCGGCGTCAGCTGGCGTTTCAGCTTCAGCAGGCTGTTCCTCGACGGTGTTGTCGACCTCTGGTGCAACATCTTGCTTCGCGACAAAGGTCTTGGTGCTTGCATCGTAAGCGACCGAATCCCTTTCGAAGGGAGCGACCCAAGCAGCAACATCACGAGTCTTCGCTACCGCGACAAACGAGTCAGGCGAGGTCAACACGACGTTGCCCTGTCCAGGGACATCACGCATATCTTCTGCATCAACGACGAAGTAAGGAGCTGAGCTCTCCTCAGTAATGTCGTAACGCAGCTCAGCAGGGCCAGCAAGGAAGGTGCGCTGGCCAACGCCGAGCACCAGTAGCACGCCCGCTAGCACCAGCGTCGCGATCGCAAGGAAATATCGCACCGGGAGGTCCTCCAATAGCAGCCTCGCGGCCACCGTACTTTGTTGACTTACCCCGCCTGCTTGAAGCTGGCGGGAGGCTTTGACCGTATGCCAAAACCTACAGTTCCTTACTACGGTAGCGGAATGCAGCTTGGGATCGCAGTCGAATACCCAAGAACTGTGTCGACTCCCAGCGATCCACTTCCCATCACCAGGTAACGCAAACGGGTTATCATTGGTCAGTTACACAGGCCAGGTGGATTCACGTGCCAGGCCTGAACACCCGACGAATCCGGAGGCCATGTGTCCGACGCAGCACAGCAGTTCTCAGTCTCTTTCCGCGGCTATCAGCGAGAAGAGGTGGACGCGCATCTCAGCGAAATGTCCACTCGCATGACCACCATGCAATCTCATCTGACGGCGCTGCAGAATGCGCATCAGGATGAGGTGCAGGTCGGCGAGGAACAGCGTGCACTCATCGCAGAGCTGCAGGAGCAGGTCGCCGAGCTCGGCGCCTCAGGATATTCAGGTCTTGGCCTGCGTGTCGAGAAGAGCCTCCAGCAGGCGGAGCAGCATGCGCAGAGCCTGATGGCGCAAGCCGATCTTGACGCACAGAAGTTGCGCAACTCAAGCGAGGAAGAAAGCGCACGACTACTCGCGCAGGCACGCACGCAAGCCGACGAGCTTCTCACTTCGGCAAACGAGCAGGCTGAGGTACTCATTGGTGCTGCTCGTCGCGATGTGATTCAGATCACGTCAGAGACCAATGAGGAACGTGAGCGAATTCTCACAGAGACCAACGACACTGCGGCCCGTGTGCGCACGACCGCAGAGCGCGAGTCACTGTCCCTTCGTGAGACGGCGGATCGTGAGTCGCGCTCGCTGCTCGCAGCGGCAAAGAGCGAGGCAGAACGTATCCTCGGTGATGCGCAGACTGCCGCACAAGAACTCACAAATGCCACTGAGGCTTCAGCCGCTGCGTTCGCAGTAGAACGCGACGAAACTCGACGCGAAGTAGACGCGGAACGCGCGCGCTTGACGCACGAGGCTGAGGTCAGCCGTGCAGAGTTTGAGGCACGCCGCCAGCGCGAAGAGGCTGAACTCGAAGAGAAATATACAGAGCTCGAACGCCAGCTGACCGCCGCGATGGACGCGCAACGCAGAGATCTCGAATCCGAGATGGTCACCCTTCGTGGGCGCATCGCGCAGGAGCGGGCTGAACACGACGAGCTCGTTGCTGCAGAACGGGCAGCACACGATGCACGAATCGCTGCAGAACTGTCACAGCATGAGGCACGTCTCGCGCAAGAGCTCGAGGAACACGCAGCGACCGTGACACGTGAGCAAGAACAGCAGGCTGCGCAGATCCGCACCCTTGCTGATCAGGCTGAACGTGAACGCGAACGCCAGAACACGCGGGCAGCTGAACTTCGTGAACGCGAACGCACCGCGCACGATGCGACGCTCACTCGCGAACGCGAGGACCACGACGCGCAACTCCTCACCGAACGCGAGAAGCAAACTGCGAAGCTGTCGGCGGAGCGCACAGCACACGAGGCGAGCATTCATGATGAACGCTCCGCGCACGAAGAATCAGTTGCTGCGGAACGCAATGCGCACGAAGCACGACTGACTGCTGAGCGCGAAGCACACCTCGAAGCGATTGCGAACGAGCGTGCCGAGCACGAAGGACGCATTGCAGCTGAGAGCTCTGAGCATGCAGAGCGAATTGCTGCCGAGTCAGAGGCTCACGCGAGCCGCATTGCAGCCGAGTCCGCTGCGCACGATGAACGAATCGCAGCAGAATCGCTCGCGCACGAGGAACGTCTCGCAAACGAGCGCGCCGCACATGACGAGCGGATCGAAATTGAGAGCACAGAGCACTCGGAACGGATGGCGTCAGAACGCCAGGCACACGGCGAACGAATCTCACGCGAACTGGGATCTCACCAGGACCGCCTGATCGGTGAGTGGGAACAGCACCGAGCTCGCATTGAGACAGAACGCCAGGAGCTTGCGGCAGAACTCGAGTCAGCTCGCTCTGCTGCTGCCGAAGAACGAGAGATCGCCGCAGAAGCGCAGCGGGTCGCTCTCGCGGACGAAGTCGCGGCCCATCAAGCCCGCCTTGCGGACGAAGCCACCGTTCAAGCAGAGCAGCTTGCGACCGATCTCGCTGCCCATACTCAGCGCATTGCGGACGAGTCTGCGGCGGCTGATGCTCGCCTCCGACTCGCACACGAAGAGTCTGCCGCTCAGCTCGGACTCGACAGAGAACAGCTGGAGCTGCAAATCGAACGCGATCGCGCCTCCCTTGCCGCCGACATTGAGCGTGAACGCGGCGAGCACGAGCGTGAACTCGCAAAGCTTCGCGCACAACATGACGAAGACCTACAGCGTGAGCGTGATGAGGCGGCTGCAGCTATTGCACGCGAAGCTGCCTCGATCCGCGCCACGGCAACAGAAGAGACCGACCTTCTTCGCGCAAACACCGTCAAGGAACTTGCTGACTTCCGCACATCGGAGGAGACAGAACTCGCGGAACTTCGGGACACCACCGAAACCGAGGTTCGCGAGGCACGCGAGCGGCTTGCTGCGGATCGTACCGCGACCGCACAGGATATCGCGGATCAACGCTCGCAGCTCGAAAGCGACCTTGCTGAGCGCCAGCGTGAGGCAGCTGCCACAGCAAAGGCAGAGCTCGACGCGACAACCGCTGAACTACTCACACTGCGAGAGCAGCTCGCAGCAGCCCGGGCAGAACATCAGGAACTCACCGCCGACGCACAACAAGATGCGATGAAGATCCGTGCAGCCGCAGAACAGCGCGCAGCAGAAATCATGGTTGAGGCTGAACAGCGTGCACAAACCACGTGGGTTGCCGCGGAAGACCGCGCGACGAAGGTACTCGCTGCTGCAGAGGACCGTATGAACCAGCTCAAGGTTGAACGTGGCGCAGTTGCACGCTACTTCGAGAGCCTCGGCGAGGTGCTCACCAACGCGCAGAAAATGAACACCGCTGCAGAACGCCATGTGGACGTCGATCTCGCATCTGAGGACAACACTGATCAGGGCGATCAGACCTCGACCCGTAACGACGCAGAACAGGCGGAGTAAAGGTGAGCATCACTGCAGCAGCCGACGGCTCAGCTCTCGGCAATCCCGGTCCGGCAGGCTGGGCCTGGTACATCGACGACAACCAGTGGCGCGCAGGCGGGTGGCCGCGGGCGACAAACAACCAGGGCGAACTCATGGCCGTCCTGGATCTGTTGAACGCAACCGCTTCGCGGGCATCGGAGCCTATCCTGATCCGCTGCGACAGCCAGTACGTGATCAACTCGGTCACCAAATGGATGCCCGGTTGGAAACGTAAGGGTTGGCGAAAGGCCGATGGCAAACCCGTCTTGAACCGCGAGCTTCTCGAGCAGATCGACACTGCACTCAACGGACGCACGTACAAGTTCGAATGGGTCAAAGGACATGCTGGCGACCCGATGAATGAAGCTGCTGACACACTTGCGAAGTCAGCAGCCACGGCGTTCCAGGCAGGCGTTGAACCCAACCAGGGCCCAGGGCTAGCCGCAGGCTCTCCTGATCCCGTAAACGTCGCAGTGGAGGCGCCAACTGTGACTCCCCCGACGCTCTTCTAAGAGAACCTCTGGGCATAGACGAAGTAAGGGCCCCACATTCCGCATAGGCGGGGTGTGGGGCCCTTACTCGTAGGAAGTGTCACCAGTCGCCTACATCAGGCGCCAGCAGTGAGCGTGGTAATGACGACGATCCGCAACAGCAGCTGAATCACCAAACAGGTTCTCTGCACTCCAGGCGACAACGTGCTGCTGCCCGGCAGGCACATCGTTTCCGCACTCAGGACAGCGGTAGATCTTCTCCGCACGCTGTGCTGAGACCTCACGCACGAACCATTCGCGGCCACGACGCATTTCGCGTCGTGCACCACCATTCGCTAGGCGAGAGACATCGCGTTGCGGGCTGGCAGCCGCGCGCTGATACTTGTTTGGCCCGCGACTACGCCCCATGCGCGATCACCACCAGTCATTCGCAACCCAGAAGTTATAAGCGCCAGCCCAACTTCCGTAACGGTCTACGGCGTAGCCGTTTGCCCAGGTGAGGTTGTCGACCGGGTCGTAACCATTGCCAGGAACCTTGCTGCACGGAAGAGCCTGAATAAGGCCACAAGCGCCTGACCCCGGATTCGTTGCGTTAGGGTTCCATCCAGACTCACGCGTTGCAATGTAATCGACGAAGCCCCAATCGCTCTGGGCGATGCCAGCAGCTGCCATCCATTCCGAAGGGGCACCACCACCGGTGTAACGAAGCGACTCGATGCTCGCTGCCTCTGCAGAGTCAGCAGACGCCTTGGACTCTTCAGGTGCCTTCGCAACGGGCTTCGGCTTTGGAACCTCTTCACCCTCGATTGCGGGGAGGATGAAGTCATCACTCGGGTTTTCGTTTGGCACGAACTCCTGGAAGAGCTGGGGGTACTGCGCAGCGAACTCTTCGTCAGCAGAAGCACTAGGCGTCGTCATCGGAGCGAGCACCGCCATACCGAGGAATCCGGCGGCGGTTACAGCTGCGATGGGGCCGCGCACGCGGCGCCAGAGAGAAGTCTGAGTTGTAGATGCAGTCACAATGTAACGATTGTATCTCACCAGCGCGAAAGCTCCAAGAAGCTCTCAGGCTGCGATCAGCGAGTAGCCAGAATCAGCTCAACGATGGCGTCGAGCAGAGCATCGACCTGATCCTCGTCATATCCCCGCCATTCGCTATGGAACACGGTCTCTCGGACATCAGATGGAGTCATCGAGATTTCGCGTCTGCTGAACATTTCCCCGACGCTGTCAAGGAAGGCATCGACCTGTGAGCGACGGTACCCGGTCGCAAAAACGCCTCGGCGCCGAAGACGCTTGCCAGCTGGACGCCCGATACGGCCACGTACATCTGAGAGAAGTGCGCGGGTTTCGTCCCACCATTCCTTCTCACCAAATTCGCGCATCTCTGCACGCCGTTCACGTTCGTAGAACACGTCTTCCAAGCGATCCAACGCTGCATCTACATGCCGCACTGAGTAGCCGCCTTTGACGATCGGAAACGATGCGTCACGCACCTCGTTTGCCGTCACAGCAGACGATGCGTCAGCGCTCCCGACGTACGTTTCACGCGCACGTTCTACGAATGCATCCACGTCAACAGGCTTGTATCCAAGACGCTTATCGCCGGCCTTCGGGAAGACATTTGGATCTTGCACTCCCGATTGCGAGAATCCATCACTCACGAAATAACCCCAATCACGAGCGCAACACCGTACACGGCTACCGCCGACGGAAGCAAAGAGTCAAGCCGGTCAAGGAAGCCACCGTGACCAGGAATCCATGAACTCATGTCCTTCACGCCAAGGTCACGCTTAATGAGTGACTCAGTGAGGTCACCACCGGTAGCAGTCAAGAGGACAAGGAGGCCGAGAAGAATTCCGACCCACCACGGCTCGTCCAGGAAAAATACTGCGGAAAGCACACCAGTAGTCATCGCAACGAGTGCGGCACCAATGAAGCCTTCCCAAGTCTTGTTTGGGCTGATCCGCGGCGTCATCTTATGCTTGCCGAGCGTCACACCGGCAGCGTATGCGCCAATGTCTACAGACACCACAACGAGCACAAGCGTGAAGACCCACCACTCGCCGTTGTCCAATTCATTCAGCAGAATCGCGAAAGAGCCGAAGAACGCAACATACACGAGGGTAAAGAGGCCGGAAAAAACATCACGGATGAGGGTGCGCGGTGGAACTTCCCACTTCGGCATTAATCCTTCGATGAGACGCCAAACAATCAGCAGCGCTGAAGCTGCGAAGAGCCCCAGCAGCATCCCCTGGGCGCCCCAGAAATATGTTGCGGCGACGATGAGCAGCCCGCCGAGTGCGACACCGACCCGCGGGACACGACGTCCCGCGGTGCGGAACGCCGCAGCCAACTCAACGAGTGCAGTTGCAACGATCGCAGCGACGAGAATCGCGAAAGCCGGCTTCATCCAGAAGAGACTTCCCAAGAAGATCGCGCCAAAGACCAGGCCAGAGCCAATCGCTAGAAAGAGATTGCGGCCTGCCTTTTCTTCGACACGCTCACTCGTGGCCTTCAGTTGAGCGCGAAGCTCCTGAAGGTCATGACGACCTTCGTGCTGCTCACCATCCACCGACATTTGAGGTTAGACCTCCAGCAGTTCTGCTTCTTTACGCTTGAACGCATCATCGATCTGATCGATGAACTGCTTCGTCAGAGCCTCGAGCTCCTTCTCGGCGCGTGCAACGTCGTCCTCGCCAACCTCGCTCTTGAGCGCCTCGAGTTCATCCTTCGCACTGCGACGCACGTTTCGGATTCCGACTCGGGCGTCTTCCGAACGGGTCTTGACGATCTTCACGAATTCCTTGCGACGCTCAGCGGTCAGCTCAGGCAGTGTCACGCGGATGACGGTGCCGTCGTTCGTCGGGTTTGCGCCGAGGTTGTGCATGTTGCGGATCGCTTCTTCGATCCCCTTCATCGCACCCTTGTCGTAAGGGGTGATGATGAGGCTACGTGCATCCTGGTTTGCTACCGAAGCGAGCTGCGGAAGCGGCGTAGGGGTGCCGTAGTAGTCGACCTGCAGGTTCTGCAGCAGAGCCGGGTTTGCGCGGCCGGTGCGAACCGTCGCGAAGCTTTCCTTGGCGGCCTCAACCGCGCGGGACATACGATCCTTCGCGTCAGCGAATACCTCTTCGATCACGATGATCTCCTTCTTAAACGGTAAACGTTTCTAAGCTTACTGGTGGACCCGGGTGCCAAGCTTCTCGCCACGGATGGCGGCAGTGACATTTCCAGCGGGTTCCATGCCAAATACTCGCATCGGCATTCCGTTATCCATGCACAGGCTAAATGAAGTCGAGTCAACGACCTTCAGGCCCTTCACCAGCGCATCGTTGTAAGTGATTTCTTCGATAAGGGTGGCGTTTGGATCCTTATTGGGATCTGCGGTGTAGACGCCATCAACACCGTTCTTCGCGACAAGAACCTCGTCAGCGTGGATTTCGAGCGCTCGCTGAGCTGCCACCGTGTCCGTTGAGAAGTATGGGAGTCCGGCGCCTGCGCCGAAGATCACTACGCGTCCCTTTTCCATATGGCGGATTGCACGAAGTGGAATGTAGGTTTCAGCAACCTGCGTCATGGTGATTGCCGACTGCACACGACTGTCGACACCAGCCTGCTCAAGGAAGTCCTGCAGAGCGAGTGCGTTCATGACCGTGCCGAGCATGCCCATGTAGTCAGCACGCGCACGGTCCATGCCCCGCTGTGAGAGTTCTGCGCCACGGAAGAAGTTACCGCCGCCAACAACGACGGCAACTTCTGCGGAGTCCATTGCCGCTGCAATCTCGCGTGCGATCTCGCTGATAACGTCCGGGTTCACTCCGAGGGTGCCACCACCGAACGCTTCTCCAGAGAGCTTCAGCAGTACGCGGCGCTTACGAGGGGTGAGTGAAGTCATGAAGAAGGACTCGCTTTCTCGGTGGGTTCTGGAAGTAATGATAGTCGGTGACTGGCAGCACAAGGCCCGAGGGTAGAAAAACTACCCTCGGGCCTTATGAAGCAACTTACGCGCCGACCTTGCTACGTGCAAAGCCAACAATCTTGATGCCAGCTGCCTCAGCAACAGCTTTCACGTCGCGCTTGTCAGCGTCGAGTGCGTGAACCTGCTCGGTGAGAACAACCTGCTTGAAGAACGCGTTCAGACGGCCTTCAACGATCTTCGGAAGAGCAGCCTCAGGCTTGCCCTCGTTACGAGAGATCTCGGTAACGATCTCGCGCTCCTTGTCAACGTCTGCAGCGGGAACCTCATCGCGGTTCACGTACAGCGGATCAGCGAACGAGATGTGACGTGCAATGCTGAGCGCTGCGTCTGCAGCCTCTGCCGACTCGCCCTCGTAGCCAACAACAACGCCGATCTGCGGGGGCAGATCCTTCGAGGTGCGGTGGAGGTATACCGAGGTCGAGGGAGCCTCGACGCGAACGACCTTACGGAGAACGATGCGCTCGCCAATGATCGCCGACTCATCGGTGATGACGTCTGCAACGGTCTTGCCGTCGAGAGCTGCTGCAAGGCCAGCTTCTGCGTCAGCTGCACCCGCTGCTGCGATTGCGTCGAGAACCTTTTCGCTGAGAGCAACGAACTTTTCGTTCTTTGCAACGAAGTCGGTCTCGCAAACGAGCTCGATCATGGTTGCTGCGCCCTCGGTCTCGCGCACTGCGACGAGTCCCTCGGTAGCCTCGCGGCCTTCACGCTTTGCAACACCCTTGATGCCCTTGAGGCGAAGGATCTCAATTGCCTTCTCGATGTCGCCATCTGCCTCAACGAGTGCGTTCTTGCTGTCCATCATGCCGGCGCCAAGGCGCTCGCGCAGTTCCTTCACAGCGGCCATGGTTACTGCAGCCATGTGTGACTCCTTCATGTCTATGGGAACCCGCGGGGTGCTTCTCAGCGCCCCGCGGGTTCCAATGTTTATTGTCTGAATCCTACGTTCAAGAAATGAACGGAGGGAAGATCAGAGGTAATTACTCAGCTGCGGGAGCAGCTGCCTCAGCTGCAGCCTCTGCAGGCTTGTCAGCATTGAGGAGCTCAACTTCCCACTCAGCGAGGGGCTCAGCAGCAGCTGCACCCTCAGCAGGCTTCTGGTGGCGCTCCATGAGGCCCTCAGCAGCAGCGTCAGCGATGACACGGGTAAGCAGTGCAACCGAACGGATTGCGTCGTCGTTACCCGGGATCGGGTAGGTGACCTCGTCGGGATCGCAGTTCGTGTCGAGGATTGCGATGACGGGGATACCAAGCTTCTTCGCCTCGTCGATTGCGAGGTGCTCCTTCTTGGTGTCAACAACCCAGATCGCCGACGGGGTCTTCGTCATGTGACGGATACCACCGAGGGTCTTCTGAAGCTTCTCGAGCTCACGCTTCTTGAGGAGGAGCTCCTTCTTGGTGAAGCCCGAGGTAGTGCCCTCGAAGTCGAGCTGCTCGAGCTCCTTCATGCGCTCCAGGCGACCGGTAACGGTCTGGAAGTTGGTGAGGAGGCCACCGAGCCAGCGCTGGTTCACGTAAGGCTGGTTCACGCGAGTCGACTGCTCAGCAATCGCTTCCTGAGCCTGCTTCTTGGTGCCGACGAAGAGAATCGAACCGCCGCGTGCGACGGTGTTCTTCACGAAGTCGTATGCAGAGTCGATGTAACCGAGGGTCTGCTGCAGGTCGATGATGTAGATACCCGAGCGCTCGGTGAAAATGAAGCGCTTCATCTTCGGGTTCCAACGACGGGTCTGGTGACCGAAGTGAACGCCGCTGTCGAGCAGCTGGCGCATGGTAACGACTGCCATGGTCGTCTCCTTGAAATAAGTGCGCGAAAAACGCGCAGATGCGGTTTTCAACGATCGCGGTGCGATCGAAGCCTGGTGCCCGTGAGTTCAACCACCACACGCCAAATACATGACGCATAGACCGTTGGTGTCACTCACTGAAGTGGGCACGCGAAGTCACCTCTTCCGAGATGCCCGTCTAGCTTACCACTTTTTGCGACTCAACTTCGCCGTGGCTGCGTTGCTCCCTTTGAGAGTTTTCTCACCCCAGCACGGTGTTGTTCACAATGAGCGGCTCTCCCATGTTTGATCTGGATGTTTTCCGCACACTGGACGAAGGAGGTCAGCTATGAAAGAAGAAGATCGGCATCTCACACCGCGTGAGATCGGTGCGCGTGGCGAGACACTTGCTGCGGCTTTTCTCGTGCGACAGGGCTACGCCTTGCTTGCACAGAATTGGCGCACCCGACAGGGCGAGCTTGATCTCATAGTCACCAAGTCGGGAACACTCGTCGCCGTGGAAGTGAAGACTCGACGCAGCCTCAGCCATGGGCACCCACTCGAATCAATAACCGCACGAAAGTGCGCCAGGCTCAAACGGCTACTTCTCGAATGGGTTCGGTCGCAGCAAATCCCCTACCCCCGCCTACGAATCGACGCTATTGGAATCACCCTCCGCGATGGTGAGGCGCCCAGAATTGATCATTTGCGCGGTATTCAATGACCAAGGTATGTCGTACAGCGACGATCTCGCTCACCGGACTCACCGGACACGCTGTTTTTGTTGAAGCCGCTCTCACCCAACAACTCCCTGGAATGGCGATCATTGGGCTGCCAGACACCGCCCTTACGGAGGCAAAACTTCGTGTGAGGACCGCAGCCGCGCAATCAGGGCTTTCCCTGTCCAGCAGATTCATCACCGTGAATCTCTCGCCTGCGGCAATGCCCAAGCACGGCACGGGATTTGATCTCGCTATCGCCCTCTCTGTGCTTTCAGCCTCAGGGCACCTGCCAAGTTCACAGCTTGAAAACACTGCGCACTTCGGCGAACTCGGTCTCGATGGAACGCTTCGGCGTCCCAACGGGCTTCTAAGCGCGGTGCTCGCAGCTCGCAGCTTGGGGTTTCACAGAGTCATGGTGCCTGCGGTGTGTTTTCACGAAGCGCGCCTGGTGCCTGACATCGAGGTCGTAGCTATCCCCGATCTTCGGCATGCGGCCTCTTGGCATCAGGGTGACACATCAGCACATCTTGCAGCCCCAGCTCCGGTGGAGCACTCTGCAGCGAATGGTCTTGCCATTTCACCCCAGTATTTGCCAGACATGGGAGAAGTAGTGGGACAAGATGACGCCATTGATGCGCTCGTTGTTGCCGCCGCAGGCAGACATCACATCGCTATGGTTGGCCCTCCCGGTGCGGGGAAGACGCTCCTTGCCACACGACTCCCGTCGCTCCTCCCCGACCTCACCGAGCATGAATCACTCACGGCGAGCAGCATCGCTTCACTCGGAAGTGATGCGCTTTCCTCGCTGATCACACGCCCTCCTTTTGAGAGTCCACATCACACAGCGTCAAGCTCCGCGCTCGTCGGCGGCGGTCAATCATCTGTTCCGAGAATCGGCGCCATCACCCGGGCCTGTCACGGTGTGCTGTTTCTTGATGAGGCACCCGAGTTCAAAAAGGATGCACTTGAGGCACTTCGCCAGCCTCTTGAATCTGGCGTGGTCGAGATTCACCGCGCGCAGATACGCACGGTTCTGCCTGCACGTGCTCAGCTCATACTGGCTGCCAACCCTTGCCCCTGTGGCAAGGCGGGTTCTCCTGAGACTGCCTTGTCATGCGAGTGCAGTCCGCAGACACGGCGCCGCTACCTTCGAAAACTCTCTGGCCCACTGTCAGATCGAGTTGACCTGCAATTGGCAGTACGACGGGTTACTGCCGTCGAAAGGCCATCTGCTCCACTCGTCTCTCGCAGCAGTGAAGTCCTTCGAGAGCAAGTAGCAATGGCACGTGAGCGGGCAGCACATCGGTTCCGCGACACTTCATGGCATGTGAACGCTGACGCACCAGGCAGCTGGCTTCGTGGCCTCGCGTCTCGACTATCCACGACCGAAACCCTCGTGCTCGACGAAGCACTTCGCCGTGGCTCACTCACCATGCGCGGCTATGACCGAGTTCTCCGTCTTGCCTGGACAATAAGCGACCTCGCAGGCAGCCCGCGCCCCAGCCGGGCAGAAATATCCCAGGCACTCACACTTCGAAACGGAGCTTTCACTTGACAGCCCAATCTGCTTTCTTCGCACACGACACCGAACTGCGACAAGCGCTCGCTGAAGCACAGGGCGCAGATCTCGATCCGCACCTCGCGACAACCCTGCTCTCACGAGTCATTTGGGCGAGGTTATGCGAGCCCGGCGATCAGGTCGCTGGGTGCCTCATCGCTGCGCTTGGGCCGGAGCTCGGGTTTGACCTTGTCGCACAGGGCGCTACAGCAAAAACTGTGCTTGAAGCGGTTACTGCGCACGGAAATTCCAACGATGGCTTTGCGTTGCTCACCGCGGCTCGCCTCAACGCAGCATTTCAACGTTGGCGGCTGCGACTAGATCGAGCCAAGACTCTCGAAGATCTGCGCAGTGCTGCTGCGCTCGGATTCGATCTCACCACGCCGGACCATACCAACTGGCCAAGCAGTCTCTCCGAGCTCGAATATGCAGCACCTTGCCTATTGTGGATCAAGGGAGATATCTCCGCCTGCACAGCTGGCGGCCTCGCAGTTGTGGGTGCTCGAGCATGTACAAACTATGGCCGAGAGGTCACAGGGGAACTTGTCGAGTCTGTCGCCCGCAAAGGGACAGTCATCCTTTCTGGTGCCGCATACGGCGTCGATGCCGCGGCGCACAGAGCTGCGCTCTACGCGCAAAGTCCGACCGTTGCAGTCCTCGCGGGTGGTCTTGACCGTCCATACCCTGCGGGTCACGATGATTTGCTGATGAGAATTTCTCAACACGGAGCTGTCTGCTCAGAAGTACCACCTGGCACTGCCCCTACCCGGTGGCGCTTTCTGCAACGAAACCGGCTGATTGCGGCGCTCTCTCAAGCGACGCTTGTTACTGAAGCGGGTACACGGTCAGGGTCGCTCAACACTGCCGCGCACGCAGCAGAACTCGGACGTCCGCTGGCCGCCGTACCTGGCCCCGTCACGAGCGAGGCCTCTGCAGGCTGCCACAAACTCATCCGCGAGTACAACGCAGAGCTCATCTCAACCGCCTCAGAACTTCATGAGTTTCTCGGGATCAGTGACGCTGCGGCGAGCGCCTTCGCAGGTTCAAGCGCACGACAACTATCCATGCATCGCCGCATACTCGACGCGCTCCCTCTCACAGGCAGTCGTAGCTCAGTCGACGCGGCTCAACTATCAGGAGTCGCGTTGCACGAGGTACGACAGTTTCTCGCAGAGCTTGAGCTTCTCGGGTTCGTTGAACGCGACGCTGCTGAGGGAGAAAACTGGCGGCTCCTGAAGCGCGGGTAGCCGACCTGGTCTCACCGTCTTTGCTTACACCTGATGCACGCCAAGACGAGACGAATCACGGCATGCAAACTGTAGATATTGCGCGCGACACGGCAATTCTCAACCGGGTCCGTTCTGCTCTTTCTTCGAAGAACATCGTTGTCTACGCGCGCGTTCCGTATTAGCGTTCGTAGGTAGATCTGCATTCACCGCTCTAGCACCTGCGAATCGTTCCTTCAGCAAACCTCAACGAAGAGGCAAGCTCATTACCCTTCGCCGGGGCAAGGTTCTTAGGACGATTCATGACCTCACACACCACAGCATCGCAACCATCAGCTGCTCGCAGCGCTTCGACAGAACTCCGCGTTCCAGGAATGATCCTCGGCGCAATCATTATTGTCGGGCTTCTGATCGGCGTCGCGTTCGCGCTGAACGCCCTCACCGGTATTTTCGCTAGCCCCACCGTCGGTTCAGGTGTTGAAGCTTCACCACGCCCGACAGGATTCGCGGAGTGGGCCAGCTGGACAATCAGCGACATCACCTCGCCACAGTTTTACAAGTCCCCGATTGCCTCAATCGGACTCTTCCTCGGTGCAGCACTTGCCTGGTGGGCATGGAAACGTGGTCGCGCGTGGGCTGGGATCCCAGTGTCATACGGATCAGGGTTGTGGCCGTGGATTCTTGGATCCGCCTCCCTCAGCTTGGTTCTCTCAAACCTGGCATTTGGATGGCGAATCGATGACACCTGGCAGTCAACATTCATCCCGTTTGTCTGTGTTCCCGCAGCCATCGTGCTCATCTACGGCGCAGGCTGGAAGACGCTCTTCACCGGCGCAATCTTGGGTGCGGGAATTGCGACACCACTGTCAATTCCACTCATTGTGTATGTCACTGAGCCGCTCGGCCTCCCTGGCGTTGCCGCAAACACCATGGCAATGGCACTTGGCACCGCCATTTCTTGCTTCATCGCACGGTTTCTCCCGTGGATGCATCTCCCCGCTCCCACAGCGGCACCCGCACAAGACATCGCACCGGTCACGACGACCTCCGGTCCTCCGACATTGTGGAAAGACGCCACTTGGACGATGCGTCGTGTCATCGCAGACTTTTCGGAGGCACAGTTCTGGGCAACTGAACTTGCCTCAATCGGCATGCTGGTAGGTCTCGCTGTGACAGTCATGATCGGGCCCGCCGAGTTAGTAAGCCTCATTCCACAGATCATTGTCGCGCAGGGACTCACCGCCGCGATCGGCGTAGTTGTGTGGCGCAAAGGGCTGCGCGGTGGTGGCTACGTTCCCACCTACATTCCAGTGGTTTCTGTCGCTCCAGCCTGTGTGCTGGTGTTTGGTGGCGGTGTACCAGCGATCGTCCTCGGCGCGCTCGCAGGTGCCCTCATCGGCCCGTTCATCTCACGACTCGTCGAGGCGGTACTTCCATCAGACTTCCACCCGGTTATCGCTTTCACATTCTCCATGGCGGTCACCACAAGCATTGTTGTCCCAAGCCTCAGCCTCATCCTCAGCTGACCACTCTGGGACGTGGATCAACGCAACGGTGCACAATGGAACCATGAACATCCGTGACGCAGTCGAGAACTTCCTCACCACCGTGCGACACGAGTATGGCTATTCAGACCACACGGTGACCGCGTACCGCAGGGACCTCGAGCTGCTCTCAGCGTTCACCGAACAGCGACAGGTCTTGACCGTCACTGAACTCACGCTTGATCTCCTGCGGGACTGGCTCTGGGAGCGACAGCAGAGCGGGCTCTCGCCTGCCACGCTGTCTCGTAATGTGGCAACGCTCAAATCCTTTGGCGCCTGGCTCGAAACCCGAGAGTACGTTCCCGGAAGCCCCGCCTCGCGGTTGCGCGCGCCGAAGTCGCCACAGGCGCTCCCCCGAGTACTCACCACAGACCAAGCCGATCGCGTACTCACACGGGCTGCCGAGCATGCTGCCTCAGGAGACCCCGTAAAACTTCGGGACCATGCAGCACTTGAGTTGCTCTACGCTTCTGCGCTCAGAGTTTCCGAGCTTTGCTCGCTCACGGTCAGCGGTTATGTCGCGCTAGAGCGTACCGTTCGAGTCCTCGGCAAGGGGAACAAAGAACGTATTGTCCCGCTTGGTAGATCCGCTGCGAAGGCGCTCGATCGCTATCTCAGTGAGGCACGGCCGATCCTGCTCGCACGTGCACGGGCACGGCAGGCGGATCAGCTCTCGGCCCCAGAACCGGTCACCCTCTTTCTCGGAAACCGCGGAGGCGCTTTCACGACCTCGGCCGCGTATCGTCTGGTTGCGAAAGAACTCAAACAAGAGCCTGGCAGCGGACCCCGCGGACCGCACACTCTGCGACATACCGCGGCAACTCATTTACTTGATGGTGGCGCTGACCTACGCGTTGTGCAGGAATACCTTGGACATTCAAGCCTTGCAAGCACTCAGGTGTATACGCACGTCTCGAAAGAGCGTCTCGCAGAGAGCTACCGTCAGGCTCACCCGCGCGCATGATGCACACCGAACCAGTCAAGCCAATGGGACGATCCACTAGCCCATGATTGGCAACAAAACGGGCCGCGAGAAGAAGAACTGCAGCGGGTTCACATACACGCCATCGCTGCGCACCCCCACGTGCACGCACTCCTCGTAACAGTGACCACCGCTGCTCATCGAACCGATCATTTGCCCTCGCATCACTTTGTCACCGACTGCTAATTCAGATCGAACTGGTTCAAGCGAGAGGAGCGTGCTGGCATCAACGCGAATGGTCACCAGCGGACGATCAACCACAGTGCCCGCAAAAGTGACGGTGCCACCAGCAGGAGCCACAACCTGAGCACCTGGGGCCGCTGGCAGATCGATGCCGCGATGCCCGGATGCATACGGTCCAGGCGGTGCGCGATAAGCCCCAGATACCTGCAGAGGTGACCCCACCGGTGGGAGCCACCTCTCTTCACGCGCACCGCTCGCAAGCATCTGGTTCGCGGCAGGAAGGGCAAGAATGTACGACAGAGCAGCACCCAAGCACACGAGAGAAAGAAAGAGTTTCGCACGATACATGCGGCAAGTGTGTCGCACCAGGTGCCGAGAAAAGCACAATAGCCGCCTCGGAAGCGGCTATTGTGGGAAAACTTCTCACAGCGGTTGCTGTGAGCAACTCAGCTATCGAGCGAAAGATCCTCAGGAAGCTTGAGTTCATGAGCTGACATTTCTTCAACGTTGACGTCCTTAAACGTCAACACACGCACCGACTTCACAAAGCGGTTGGCGCGGTACACGTCCCACACCCACACATCACTCATGTTCAGTTCGAAGTAAAAATCATTACCCGCATCCTGACGCTTCAGCTCAACATCGTTCGCCAGGTAGAAACGACGTTCCGTTTCTACTACGTAGCGAAACTGGCTTGCGATATCGCGGTACTCACGAAACAACGACAGCTCAGCTTCGCGCTCGTAATCATCCAGCTCTTCCTCATTCATCGCCCCCATCCTACGCGCCTTCTTGGGGGCGCGCCGACAGATTGACTTATTCGAACATATGTTCGAATATTGCTTCATGAATTCTCCGGCGACAGTCCTTGAGTTGCAGCAGCGCATCAGCGCCATGCAGCCGCTGCGCTTGCAGGAGCGCACGTTGCCAACTGCACCTGAGCTCTCCCCGCTTCTCCCTGGTGGCTCGCTTCGTGAAGGTGGAATTTATTCAGTCACAGGCTCCTGGCAGCTTGCACTTTCCTTCCTCGCTCCTGTGTCCCAAAGTGGGGCTTGGTGCGGCATCATCGGTTGCCCAGAACTCAGCGCCGAGGCGGCCGCCGAAGCAGGCATTGCCCTCGATCGTTGTGTATTAGTACCAAACCCCGGTTCTCGCGCTACCGCAGTAGCCGACATGCTGAGCGGCACGGTCACCGCACTCATCGCTCGATTTCCTACAGGTGTCGCGCCGCACGAGGCTGAGCGCATCGCGGCCCGATTACGTGAGCAGGGCTCCACGCTCATCGTCTTGGGTGATTGGCGTCGCACTGACGCCGAGATCCAAGTCACCAATTCACGATGGTTCGGCCTCGATACGGGGCGTGGCGCGCTCCGCGACCGCGAGCTCACAGTCCGCAGCAACGACCACCGCGGTCCCCGCACCCACACGCTCCGTTTTGTTGCTGGCAAACTCGCCCCTCAACGTTCCGCCGTGCGATTAGTGGCCACCAGATGAACGCTGGCTCTCACCCACAACGGTGCATCGCGCTGTGGTTTCCAGATTGGTCGATTTACGCACACCTATCAACGTTCGGCCTCGATCTGGTTGATCCGCTTCCGCCACTCGCGTTAGTCACTCAGCGAACGATCGTGGCGTGCACACCAGCTGCACGCGAACGCGGTGTGCGGATCGGGTTGCGCGAACAAGAGGCACGCCTCCGCTGCCCCGAACTCACAGTCGAACCGGTCCATCCCACAATGGCTGAGGAACATTTTGCAACGCTCCTCAGCTCATTTGCAGAACTCGTGCCTCATATCGAGCAAGAACGTCCCGGCCTCGCGGTCATGCACGCGCGTGGCCCAGCGCGCTACTACGGCAGCGAATGCGCCGCGGCTCGGGAACTTCGCGAGTTCGCACAGAGCCTCGGCTACGTCGAAGCCCGCGTAGGCATTGCCGATGGCCGCTTCGCAGCCGAACAAGCTGCCCGGTCGACCTCCAAAAACCCGCTACTCACCGTTGCTGAAGAGAGCATCCGCATTCTCGAGCCGGGTGGTTCCCGAGCTTTTCTTGCACCTCTCCCCGTTCAACTCGCAATTGGGGACGCCCCTCGCTTTGCAACCACGTTGCACGGCCTAGGCATCCACACCATTGGCGCATACGCAGCGCTTCCCGAGAGCGCTGTGCGTGCACGGTTTGGCCCGAGCGGAGTGCTCGCACACCAACGTGCGCTTGGCCTCGAAACCACTCAACACGGCAACATCCAGGCTCACGCACCCTCGCAAACATTCGAGGTTTCGCAAGAATTTGAACCACCGGTTGATACTGCTGATCAGCTCGCCTTTGCCAGCAGCACACTCGCAGACATGTACATTAGCCAACTGTCGCAAGCGAACCTCGTGTGCACTGAGCTACGCATCACCTTGGTGGATGACATCGGGGTGCTACATGAACGAGTGTGGGGGCACCCACAACATTTCTCTGCAGCCGATCTCCTCACCCGGATCCGGTGGCAGAGCGAACAAATGCCACGGGCAGCTGAGCGTACAGGCGCTGGAGTCGCCCGCATCGTTGTTTTCCCGGTGCGTACTGACGCTGCAGCTGCTCATGAACCGGGACTGTGGAGCACCGGGGCCGACGAACGCGTGCACCACCAGTTCAGTCGCGTACAACAGCTGCTTGGCCAGGATGGCATCGGCACATATGCCATCACCGGCGGACGCCTGGCGAGTGAACGTCAGAATTTCACACCGTGGGGCACCGTTCAGGCCGGTGACTCCCGAAGCAGTGCCGCCGCGCCTTGGCCTGGCTCGCTGGTCCCACCGCACCCCTCACTCGTGTTTGATCCGCCGCCACCCGTCCAACTCATGGGGGCCGACGGCACTCCGGTCGTTGTTACACCAGACGATCTACTCTCAGCTGATCCTGTCGGGTTTGAGACGGGCACGCACCCTGCCGTCCAGGTAGCACATTGGTCGCTGCCTTGGCCGTTACGTGAGCGGTGGTGGGAAGGCAGGCCAGCACGGCACCGTTTGCAGATCGAGCTCATTGATGGCAGCGCTTGGCTGCTCGTCACGTCACACCGCTCATGGTTTGCAGAGGGCAAGTACGACTGATGGCTGGCTGGAACAACCCCAAAATCACCTGGGCTGAGCTTGAACGCAGGCTTTCCGGGCGTCCGGACGCGGGCGCCCACGCGGCTCAGACGCTCAACTCCCCCGCTGACCTTTCCGAGCACTCTGGCACACGACCAGAGCGTGCCGATCATCAGTCATCGCAATCAGCATCCGATGCGGCAGCACGGCATAAACCAATCGACCATGTGCCCTACGCCGAGTTGCACGCACATTCGCACTACAGCTTCCTCGACGGCGCTTCATCGCCACAGCAACTAATCCGCACCGCTGCAGCACTCGCACTCGACGGCATCGCTATTACCGACCATGACGGCCTCTACGGCGCCGCTCGCTTTGCAGAGGAAGCAACCGCATACCCAGAAGTGCGCACCGTGTACGGTGCAGAGCTCACCATTGGTTTAGATGCCCCACAGCTTGGCTCAATCGATCCCGCAGGAACACATCTCCTCGCACTCGCAAACGGCAAGGAGGGCTATCACCGCCTGGCAAGCGCAATCACCCACGCCCAGCTTGCTGGTGGCGCCAAAGGCCGGCCACTCTACGATCTCGAGGAGCTTGCAGCAACTGCAAATAATGAATGGGTGATTCTCACCGGGTGCCGCAAGGGCGCGCTCCAGCAAGCCCTCAACACCGCGACCAACCGGTCAGACGGCGAAGACGCGGCTCGTGCCGAGCTCGATCGGCTCACCTCGTTATTCGGCCGCGATCAGGTGTACGTCGAGCTCACGCATCACGGCCGCCCTGGAGACGACGCGCGCATCGACCAGCTCGCTGCGCTCGCCAAAAGAGCGGGCCTCCCCACGCTGGCAACCGGTAACGTGCACTATGCAACCCTGCAGGAGGCCCCACTCGCGGAAGCCGTTGCCGCAGTGCGCGCACGCAGAAGCCTCGCAGAAATGGATCCCTACCTTCCGGCGAATGGGGCAGCACGACTGCGCAGCGGCGCATGGATGCTCAACCGCTTCGCACGCCACGCTGACGCGGTCTTACGCACCGCTCCTCTTGCACACGAGCTCGCGTTTCCGCTTGCAAAGGCAAAACCACGCTTGCCACGACTAGCCCTCCCAGCAGGACAGACCCAGATGGGATGGCTGCGTGAATTGACCTGGCGCGGTGCCGAAAAGCGTTACGGCGCAGCCTTAGACGACGCGAAACGTGCTCGTATCGAACGGGAGCTATCAGTCATCGAGGCAAAGGACTTCCCCGGCTACTTCCTCATCGTGCACGACATCGTGCAGCATGCCCGCAGCCTCGGGATCCTCTGCCAGGGGCGCGGATCAGCCGCAAACTCTGCCGTGTGTTACGTCCTTGAGATCACCGCGGTCGACTCGATCTACTATGACCTCCCGTTTGAACGATTCCTGTCCAGCATGCGCGACGAGGAGCCAGATATCGATGTTGACTTCGATTCAGAGAGGCGAGAAGAAGTCATTCAGTACGTGTATGAAAAGTACGGCCGGCTCAACGCAGCCCAGGTTGCGAATGTCATCACCTACCGCCCGAAGGCTGCGGTGCGTGACGCCGCACGTGCACTCGGGTATAGCAGCGCCCAGCAGACCGCTTGGACGAAACAGCTCGAACGCGGCGGCAATGTGAGAGAGAACACCGCGCTTCCTGCCCCAGTTACGAAGCTTGCCGAAATGATGCTGACCGCCCCGCGGCATCTCGGCATTCATTCCGGCGGGATGGTGCTGACTGACCGTCCTGTCGGCGAAGTCTGCCCAATCGAGCACGCCCGCATGGACCGGCGTACGGTCTTGCAATGGGACAAGGACGACTGCGCTTCGATGGGGCTCGTCAAGTTCGACCTTCTCGGGTTGGGCATGCTGAGTGCAATCCGCAAGTCATTCCGCATGATCTCTGACGGCCTAGGCGAACACTGGAGCATCGAGACAATCCCGCGCGAAGAAGCCGGGGTGTACGACATGCTCTGCCGCGGTGACGCTGTTGGGGTATTCCAGCTGGAAAGCCGTGCGCAGCTCAACACACTGCCGCGGCTCAGACCACGCAAATTCACTGACCTAGTGATCGAGATTGCTTTGATCCGCCCAGGCCCCGTTCAAGGCGGATCAGTACACCCGTATCTCCGCAGACGTTCTGGGGCAGAACCCATCACCTATCCACACCCAATACTTGAACCGGTACTGCGGCGCACCCTTGGCATTCCTCTTTTCCAGGAACAGCTCATGCAGATGGCGATGGCCGTCGGTAACTTCACGGGCGAAGACGCGGATCAGCTGAGGCGAGCAATGGGCTCGAAGCGGGGCAAAGAACGTATCGACAGGCTCAAAGCAAAGCTCTTTGCGGGCATGTCTGAGCACGGAATCGTCGGAGACGAAGCAGAACGCATCTACGCCCAGATCGAGGCGTTCTCCAGCTTCGGCTTCGCCGAAAGCCATTCGATCAGTTTCGCACTGCTGGTCTATGTGAGCGCGTGGTTGAAGCTGCACTATCCCGCGGCTTTCCTTGCTGGTCTTCTCCAATCGCAACCGATGGGGTTCTACTCATCAAGATCTCTTGTTGAAGACGCCCGCAGGCACGGCGTCGAGGTGCTCCCACCGGATGTGCAGTTTTCAGAAATCAATTCAGTCACCACCCCACGTACCTCAAACGCGCATCCTGACGACACCAGTTCACGTCCTACTGCGACAGGTCTCCACGCGTGCACGGAGTTTGAGCAACCACCGATGACTCCATTCGACCCAGCCGCACCCGACCATGGCGGTCAACACCGCCGGGATGGCGCATTCATCGTGAGACTCGGCCTGACTGAGATCCGCGGCATCGAACACGCAACTGCGGAGCGTATCGTCACCGCGCGCGCTCGCGATCCTTTCCTCGATATGGCAGATCTCGCGCGCAGGGCTGATCTCAGCAAAGACCAGCTTGAAGCGCTTGCGTCAGCAGGTGCGTGCAGTGGTATTGGACTCGAGCGCCGGGAAGCACTCTGGTCTGCGGGCCCGAGCGCTGAGAACCGGGAACACTATCTGCCCGGCATCGCTACAACCGTGCAGCCACCGCTGCTTCCGCTGCTCACACCAGCGGAACAGTCCGCGCTTGATCTGTGGAGCACCGGCGTAGTTGCAGACAAGCATCCTCTCAGCCTGCTCAGAACACAACTCGACGAGCGCCGCATCGTACGCTCAGACCGGACACGCGCTGTGCATTCCGGCAGCGTTGTAGAGGTGGCGGGGATCGTCACACACCGACAACGGCCAGGTACAGCCAGTGGTGTCACATTCCTTACGCTTGAAGACGAGAGCGGCACCGTCAATATCGTGGTCTGGCCGAAGCTGTGGGAGCGTCACAGACTCGTAGCTCGATCCGCGCCCGCACTCATCGTGCGTGGACGTCTTGAACGCTCACCGGAGGGCGTAGAAAACGTCATCGCGGAAACTTTTGAACCGCTCGCGGCCCCACCCGCAGTTCAGTCGCGAGATTTCCGGTGATCATTAGCTAAGCTGACCGAGTGAACACCACAGCACGGTCCACCGCTTTCTTCACCGATCATTACGAACTCACGATGGTTGATGCGGCGCTTCGCAATGGCACCGCACACCGCCAGAGCGTCTTCGAACTCTTCGCGCGACGGCTTTCAGGCGCCCGTCGATACGGCGTCGTCGCTGGCGTCGGACGGTTGCTCGAGGCAATCGAACAGTTCCGCTTCAACGACGATGAGCTTGAGTTCCTGCGCCAAGAGAACATCGCGAGCGATGAAACACTTCACTGGCTCGCAAATTACCGTTTCAGCGGCGACATCTGGGGCTACCCCGAGGGTGAGGTATTCTTCCCTGGCTCGCCTCTTCTGACCGTCGAATCCTCCTTTGCTGAGGGCGTAGTACTCGAAACGCTCGCACTCTCTATCCTCAATGCCGACTCGGCAGTAGCCACAGCAGCCTCACGCATGACCAACGCAGCGCTCGGTAAGCCGCTCGCAGAGATGGGTTCACGTCGTACCGGTGAATACAGCGCCGTCGCCGCCGCCCGAGCCGCTTACATCGCTGGCTTTGGAGCGACCTCAAATCTTGAAGCGGGCCGCACGTACGGTATCCCGACGATGGGAACCGCGGCACACAGCTTCACGCTCCTACACGACAGCGAACGCGAAGCATTCGAAGCGCAGATCGCTGCGTTCGGCGTAGACACGACGCTCCTCGTCGATACTTACGACATCGAACAGGGTGTGCGCACCGCAATCGACGTTGCTGGCACCAACCTCGGCGCAGTGCGTATCGACTCCGGTGACCTTCCCGTGGTCGTTGCACGCGTTCGCAACCTGCTCGACAGTCTCGGCGCAACCCAAACAAAAATCACAGTCACCAATGACCTGGATGAGCACACCGTCGCTGCACTGGCACACTCGCCCGTAGATTCCTTTGGCGTTGGTACCTCAGTCGTTGTTGGATCTGGCACCCCAACAATGGGGATGGTCTACAAGCTCGTCTCGCGACAGGGCAGCGATGGTGAATGGGTATCAGTCGCAAAGAAGAGCGCTGACAAGGCAACCGTCGGCGGTCGGAAGTCAGTCCGACGCTCATTCGATGCGAAGGGCCATGCAAGCGCAGAGCTCATTCATGCGAGCAGTGACCCTGCAGAGCAGCACGGCACGCACAACGGAAGTACAGCACCTGGGCGCGACATCCTTGTTCCTTTGATGGTCGACGGCGTCGTCGAACCCGGGCACACCGGCCGCGAAGGTATTGCGCTTGCACGTGAACGCCACGTCACAAGCGTTGCAGAACTCCCCCTCGTTGCTATGAGCCTGACACGAGGAGACCCCGCTATCCCTACCGAATACCGGTAAAAGAGCGGGGTCTCAGCGAGAAGGTGCGCGAACTATTTGCGCATCTTCTCGTACACCTTTTTGCAGTCCGGGCAAACCGGGAACTTCTCAGGGTCGCGTGATGGCGTCCACTTCTTCCCGCAGAGTGCGCGAACAGGCTTACCTGTCACTGCCGACTCGAGAATCTTGTCCTTCGGCACATAGTGCGAAAATCGCTCGTGGTCGCCATCCTCGATCTGTGAGTCTTCAAGAAGTTTCTCAAGCTCACGGTCGAGTACGTCGACCCCGCCTGCGGGCTCGGATTCGCGTCGCGTAAAGATTCCCATAGCGAGCATTCTAACGCGCATCAAGCGTTAGTCGAACATCTGTGTTGCCGCGATGAGCTCGGGCCCACGACGGTTGAACACCACGCCACCGAGCAGCACGCCGACCGCGAGGATCAACAGACCAAACGCGACGCCAACAACAAGTGCGAGAATATTCCAGCCAAGTTCCGGGACCGCAATAGCGTATCCAGAGACCACAACCGGAACGAGCGAGAGTACCGCAGCAGCAACCATCGACAACGTCTGAGCAGTACCAGAACCGGAACCGGACCACTGAGGTTGCGCAAACGGGCTTTCGCCTGGGCGCGTAGCTGGATACGGCATCAGCGCGGAGAAAACGCTAGAAACACCGCTTGATACCCACAGCACGCCAAGGTTCATGCCGATCAACGCGGGAAGAACACGCCAATCGCCAATAATGGTCGACGTGAGGCTCGAACCAATGACCGCAATCGGAACACCAAACATGAGCACAGGTGCCAGTCGACCCCAACGATCAGCCCGGCCATCCACACCACTCGCAACGTGTTCCCAAATAGCGGTCGAATCCATCGCTACGTCATTATGCAGCGACCAGCCAAAGAGCAGCATCAGCACGGGAAGCGGGATCACCGCGAGCAGGCGGAGGTCTGCACCTGCGACCCAGAACGCGAGCAACATCACAATCGGCGCAATCGGGATCGCAGCGAGAGCAACACGATAGCGCGGATCACGTGCCCAGTACGTCAGCTGACGTGCAGCGACCACTGAGGCAGGTCGTGCAGAGAACCGCTCAAACCAGCCGAGTCCTCGACGCGCGCTCAGTACATCAATCGGCGCCTCGAGCGAAGTATGAGTCGCGCGAGCCACAACAAACCAGAGCACACCGACGAGCAACGTTGCAGCGAGAAGCACCGCCAGACGCGTCAACGCGTCAACGGACATACCCGTACCGAACATTGAGCCGGCGGTGAAGCCTGCGCCGAATGGGGTCCAGCCGAGCACATGTGCTGCACCTTCGAGCAGCTTCTCGTCTTCTGGCCTGAACACCGTTGCAAATGCGAACGCGAGCACAGGAATGAGCGCGATGAGCAGCACTACGCCGATAAGTCGAACTGTGCCAGCGATGCGCGAACTCACCCAGAGCTGAGAAAGGCCAGCGGCCAATCGAGCGCTGACGAGAGCGAAGAGCGCAATGAGCACACCAGCAGTGGGGAGCGCCCACACTGGCCCTACGCTCCACAGCGGACGCGTACACAGCAGCGTCACCAGCCACGCAAGGAAGATGAAGAACGGCCATGTGGCGATGCCAGAGAGCAGCATGCCCCAGGCAAGCGAACCTGCTTTCACCGGATAGACGGTGAACTGACGTACATCCATCATGCGGCGCGAATCGAAGAACGGGACAACGAGCACACCAGCGAGAAGTAGTGAACCGATGAGTACGTCGATCGTGTCGCGAATGACAATGTCGTCAATCAGCAACACGGGGAGCAGCGCGAGCAGCACCGCACCAGCGAAGCCAAGCACCAGACGAAGGACGGCGCTTACGACGTGCCCTCCAGTACCGCGGAACAGTCCGCCAAGCAGTGCTACTCGAAGTCGGAAGAGCCTTGCAGCCACTCGAGCCCCTTCTCATCTTCGCGCTCACCAGTGAGTGCACGGAATCGCTCTTCAAGACTCAAACCATCGCGAACCTCATCAACGGTTCCCTGTGCGATGACTGAACCGTCAACGATAATGGCGACGTGATCACAGACGCGCTGAATCAAGTCCAAGCTGTGGCTCGACATCACCACGCTGCCGCCACCGGCAACGTACTTTTCAAGAATCTCTGTGAGGTTCGCAGCTGACACAGGGTCGATCGCTTCGAACGGCTCGTCGAGCACAAGCACCTCTGGCGCATGAATCATCGAGCACGCAAGGGCGATCTTCTTCTGCATACCTGCTGAGTAGTCAGATACCAAGCGGGTAAGCGCCGAATCAAGACCAAAAGCCTTCGCGAGTTCTGCGCCGCGCTTGGCAACGTCAGCCTCAGGAACGCCGTGCAAAACACCGCAATAGTAAAGCAGCTGAGCACCGGTGAGACGGTCAAACAGGCGAAGTCGATCAGGCAGCGTACCGATCAGACGCTTTGCGGCAGGGCCGTCTGCCCAAACGTCAACATCACCCACGGTGACACGACCAGAAGATGGGCGCAGCAAACCACTGATCATCGAAAGGGTCGTGGTCTTACCAGCGCCGTTCGGCCCAACAAAACCTGTGAACGAACCCGCATGCACCTCAATCGAGACTTCGCCAGCAGCGACGACCGAGCCATAAATCTTCGTGAGCATCTCGGTACGCAGAACCACAGGATTCTGCGCTGCAATGCGACCGCGTTCACGTGCGCGAACAACCGAGGGCGTGGGAACTTCGATGCGCCCAGTTCGCGGAGCCGCATGAGGAGTGGCCGTCGCAGCATCAGCTTCTGCCGTCACAACTGCCGACTCCGGAGCAGGGCGCTCAGGAGTCTCAGTCTGCGCTGCCGTTGTTCGACTCGGTCGCACACGAGGCGCGGGGGTCAAATTCACGTCAGATTCGCTGGCGCCGATTGCGGACACGTCTGATTCAGACGCGCCGTCGCCGGTCGCAGAAGAGGGTTCGTGCTGCACGTTAATAACCTACCAAACGATCAGTGCCGAAGTCAGGCGACTCACAGGATGAGACGCAGTCACGTTACTTTTCGATGACGTCAGTCGTTGATTCTGATGACGGGACTGGTCTCGTACCGGCCTGCTGATGCATTACGTCCGCACGCTCAAGAAGCATTGATATTGCATCGTGGAATCGCTTTGTTGGCGCACCCTGCGTGGTATCTCCAAAGTAGCGTTCTGACCAAACACCTAGTCGTTCACGCGCTGCATCATCGGTAATCACCCGGTCAAGAACCTCAACGATTGACCCCGTTGACGAAGCGTCAAGCCATTCGCAGACACTGAGATAGCCGCCTTCATCAACGGTCGCCTCTTCAGCGATCGGACGCGTCACCATGAGGGGCTTGCCTGTCGCAAGCCTGTCGTAGACCATCGCCGAGATGTCACAGATCGCAATATCAGGCACTCGCAGCTGCCAGCCAAGGGTCGGCTCGGTGTCATAAACGTGATGCGCAGTTGGCTCCGCCGCATTGGCCTCAGCGATCATCGCGATAATTCGATCATTGGCCGCCCCGAATTCGTCATCGACCACGCCACTTCGTGGATGTGGCCGATAGACCACGCGGTGGCGACCCGTCGCAAGGAGCTCGCGCACGAGCTCCTCACCGTGGGAAGCAACCGAACCATAGCAAGCCGCAGGGCGATCCCCCTCCCACGTTGGTGAGTACAGCACGACCGTGCGGCCATCATCCGGGAAGGGCGGATCCCCTGCGAGATGATCCGCCTGGGGACGCCCAATTTCAATCGTGCGTGACGCGACGTCGTAGTCCCAGAGCGCTGCCGACAGTCGTGCACGAGCAGCCTGACCAGCAACAAACGCGTAATCATACGTTTTGTACTGGTTGCTCGTCATGTACATCTTGTCGCTCTCGCCGTGATTCACGAACACATGCCAGCGCGATCCGTAGCGCATCATCTGGAAGTTACGGGTGTTCTGGTTCACATAGAGAATGACGTCGAGCGGTTCTTCTGCAATGAACTCCTCGATGCTCGTTACCTTGGGAACGAAGGCAACGTCCAAACCGCTCTCAGCCATAAGCTGGCGAGCGCCGGCGGTGTTGCGCGCCAGCACGACAACAGGCCAGGTCTTCGACAGTTCTGCGAGCGGCGCATACCACTGGCGCATCTGATAAATATTCACGTCGCTGTCGGCGAAATACACACCAACACGGTATTTCCCGACTGGCAATGGCCCGCGCGCTTCCAAGAGCTTGCGCAATTCAAAGAGCGCTTTGCGTCCCTTGAGGACACGCTTCGCAAGCTTGATCGCACGCTTACTGTCTTTCGCCAACTGCATACGGCAAGGATACCGGGCAGGTATGGGAAGATCGTGACGTGACCGCAGTCGAACCCCTCCCAGAGCAGCCAGCAGTGAGCTACATCATGCCCGTCCTCAATGAGGAGGGGTTCCTTGAAGCAGCTGTCGAAACGATCCTCGCGCAGGACTACGACGGTGAGAAAGAGATCGTGCTCGCGCTCGGCCCATCACACGATGCGAGCAACGAAATCGCAGCGCGGATCGCCGCACGTGATCCAAGGGTTGTCCTCGTCGATAATCCAGAACGTGATATCCCAGCAGGCTTAAATCATGCAATCGCTGCGAGCCGCTTCCCGGTCATCGTGCGGGTAGACGCTCATTCAGAACTCACCCCTGACTACACGCGAGTCGCGATCGCAGCACTTCGCGAAACTGGCGCCGCGAATGTTGGCGGAGTCATGCGAGCTGCGGGCGCGACTGACGTTCAGCGCGCAATTGCCCGCGGGTACAACAGTCCCTTTGGGCTCGGCGGCGGCGCGTACCACGGCGATGGCACCCCCGGCCCGGCTGAATCGGCGTACCTCGGCGTTTTCCGACGGAGCGTACTTGATCGTGTGGGCGGGTACGACCCCGCTATTCTGCGCGGTGAAGACTGGGAACTGAACCTCCGGATCCGCAATCTCGGCGAAACCATTTGGTTTGAACCGAAACTCGGTGTCACCTACTGGCCGCGGGCGAGTTTCGGCGCGCTCGCACGTCAGTTCTTCGCGACAGGCAATTGGCGCGCTGTGCTCGTACGCAAGTACGGTGGTGCAAACCCTTGGCGGTTCTTCGCCCCTGGAACCCTAGTCATTGGCTTGGCGGCGAGCCTCATCACCCTGCTGTTGCAGGTCTGCGGCGTCATGCCCTTCGCCTCGTTCTGGTCACTCCTCTGGGCGCCAGCAGCGCTGTACGTGCTCGGCATCCTGTTCGCAGTCGCGCGGATCCCGGAACAGCGGGGGCTTCGCGACCGCTGGTTGACGGCAGTCACCCTCGTGACCATGCACACTGCGTGGGGCACAGGATTCTTGCGCGGAATCGTCTTCGGCGGCGGCAAGGTTGTTGACCGGTCGCGAATCGCTTAACCAGGTTTCGAAACGCACACAGCGTGAGTCAGCCTCGTAAACCGCGCTCGACGAGCGCATCTACGACCCGCTGAGCTGCCATCCCGTCGTCGAACGGGGTGAATTTCTCGCGCCAAGCAGCCGCTGCTGGAGCGTATGCTTCACGCCATGGCGCGCAATCGCCAGCGGCAGCGAGCGCGACTGCGTGCTCAACAACTGCTGCTCGAGTAGTCAGAATTGGACCAGGCGCTTCACGTTCAAAGTCGAAGGTGAAGCCCCGCTCGCTATCTCGATATGCAGCAAGGTCGGGTGCAAAGAACACTGTTGGCGTACGCGAAACTGCCGCGTCAAACATGACAGAGGAATAATCGGTGACGAGGAGATCACACGCAAGCAGCGCGTCATTGATGTCTGGATGATGTGACACGTCGATGACGTTGCCGCTCCCCCGCGTTGCGTATCCGCCCAGGTCATGGGTGCGCGTGTGGCCACGGGCGATCACGGTCCAGTCGTCTCCGAGCTGCTGCGCGAGTGCATTGACATCAAGATCATCGCTCGGTCCAACCTGACGCTCACGCCACGTTGGCGCGTACAGCAGCACACGTGTGCTTTCAGGCACTCCAAGGGCATCGCGAGCTGCGCGCCGCACAATTGGATTGATCTCTGTCACACCATCACGGTCTTGTACGACCGCCTGCGCCAGCCTGTCATCTCGTGGGTAGCCCGACTCAAGGATCTCGCCCCGGAACGCATAGCTTTTGCGGAATTGCTCAGTCGAATGAGGATTCTGGGAGAGCATCAGTGACCAACGCGCACTTTCGCGGCGGATCGCGATCCGCGTCCGAAGTGACACATGAGGCCGACCGAGTGCGAGGTGCTTCAGCATCGTGCCGTGCCATGTCTGCAGAACGACCTGTCGGCGCTGGGGCTTGAAACCAAATCGGAGCCAATCATTGACAATGATGAAAGCCGCGCGTTTGCGAGCTGCTTGCCATTCGTGCCCGCCGACGAGCACGGGAACTGCCCCGGCCGGTACAACTTGATTCTCGCTCGTGATACTCCAGTAGCGAGGCGTCTCTGGGAACCGAGCCGCGATCTCGCGATCAATTGCGAGCGGGTTACAGCTCACTTGGCGCCCATAGAACGATTCAAAGAAGACTGCGTCTGCTGGCACAAGTTCAGCGGCAGGCGTATCAAGACGAGCAATGGCATCTAGGACACGGTCTGCGGACCCACCACTTGTGAACTCGTGGAACCGGTGCGCGAAGGCTTTTGCCTGCCGAATGGCTTCCCTGCGCTCCTGACTGCCGACTTCACACATACGGGCGATGCGGGTCTGCACGGCACCCCAGGTCGCGTCAACGCGCCCAGCGGTCGTGACGTGGAACGGCTCATACAGGCCTCGCGTCGCTTCATACTGCGCAAGATCCGGAGCGAACCAAATGATCGGCCGCTGCATGAGCGAGAAGTCAACCGCAATCGATGAGTAGTCAGTGATGAGCACGTCAAAGGCGCCGAGCAGCGGGGTAATGTCACGCGCAGTTTCACTCGAGAGGAGGTGAACGCGTTCACCGACAAGGTGCGCGTAGTCGCCCTCCCCCAGCGGGTGCGAGCGGATCACAAGGTGCGCTCGTGAGCGTTCGAGCTGCGCGATGAGCGCAGCGGCTTCCGCAATTGTTGGCACGGCTGCATCGGTCTCACCGTCGCGCCACGTCGGCGCGTACAACACGATGGTGTCTGTTGCAGCAATCGCGGGGTCGAGCAGCTCACACACCGTGCGTCGAGTAGCTGCTGCACGTTCGGGATCTGCCGCTTGCAGGATGAGCTGATCATCACGGGCGTCGCCAAGGACCTGAACTTTGCCTGGCTGGACACGGAACGCGGACCGCATGCGCTGAGCCGACTCGACGGAACCAGCGACAAAGAGCGAGACCTGTCGGGTACCGCGCAAATACATCCGGCGGAGGACGGCGCGAAGCGGAGCTGGTCCGCTGAAGGTCATCGTTACCGGCGAATCAAGGTGGATCCGCTTGAGCGGCGCACCGTGCCACAGCTGCACGACGAGCGCGCGAAACGGCGCATACCGGTTCACGTCGCCGAGTCCATGCGTGACGATCAGGTGGCGGGCCCGAAGCGTGGTCCAGAAACCTCGCCAGGTATCGCGTTGCAGAGGGATGAACCCTTCAGCCGCGGCGAGCGCTGTCTCTGCCTCGTTGTGTTCCCCTGAAGCAATCGACCAAAATATTTCGGCGTGCGGTTCACGGGCTCGCAGACGCTTGGCGACTTCGAGTGCCCCCTCGCCGACTCCAATTCCGCTGCCGAAAACCCAGCGATCGCGTCTACGTGGAACGAACCACGCAAGCAGCCAGCCAAAGGCGTACGCAGGTATCGAGAGCAGTTTGGCGAGATTACCCGTGGCAAAGTGAAACCGGCTCGTGCTCATCTCATCAACTGTAGGGCATATGGCTGGGCCGAATACGACTGTGCGGCAGAACCGATGTGGTTCTGCCGCACAGTGTGTTTTCAGAGCTGGTGGTGATTACCAGTCCAGGCTTCCGAGGGTGACTTCTACCTGCCCAGGCACGCCTGCACGGGAGTAATCAACAGTGACCTTCTCGTTTGCGCCGTGAGTACGGACGAGCGCTGAGACAGTGACACCATCTGCGGCTGGAACACCGTCAACTGCAGTGACGACGTCACCGGGCTTGAGCCCTGCCTTCGCCGCTGCGCCACCGCGGACGACTTCAGCGATCAATCCACCGGCAAGCTGCGCATCTGCATCGGTGTCCTGGCTTGCGTCGACCACACTCGCACCGAGCAAGCCGTATGACGGTTTCTCGCCAGCGATGATCTCATCCGCTACGCGGGCAGCTGCATTTGCAGGGATTGCGAAGCCAAGACCAGCGCTACCAGCACCAGCTTCGGTTGCTCCCGGCGATGCGATTGCGACGTTTATACCGATAAGTTCGCCAGCCCCGTTGAGGAGTGCGCCACCCGAGTTGCCTGGGTTGATTGACGCGTCTGTCTGGATCACGGGAAGCGTCACTGCACCAGTCGGCTTCTGATCCTGCCCCTGCGCATCAAACCTGAAGTCCCAAGGCGAATTTGACTCGCCCTCAGGCTGGTTGTTCGGGTCGCTCGGTACGAGCGGACTTCCGACAGTGATGCCTCGGTTCAACGCACTGACGATGCCACTTGTGACGGTGTTCGACAAACTCATTGGAGCGCCGATTGCAACCGCAAGGTCGCCAACGTTTACCTCGTTTGAGTCTGCAACCTTGATCGGCGTGAGTCCCTTAGGATCAACCTTCAGCACGGCGATGTCTGTGTAGGGCGCTGTGCCAACAAGCTCAGCTTTACGGGTGCTGCCGTCATGCAGCTTCACCTGAATCGTGGGAGAGCTGGTTGCACCGTCGAGAAGCGCGACGTGCGCGTTCGTGATGATGTACCCGTCATTGCCGTAAATGACGCCTGATCCGGAGCCCGACGATCCGTCACCCTGCACCATGACGGTGACGACGCTTGGGGTCGCAACGAGCGCTACCTGTGTGACATCGGTCACGGTCTCTGGGTTATTCAACGTGACTGCGCTCTGGTTCACCGCGGTCGTCGCGGGGTGAGCATTCGCAGATACGATCGCCGCGACGCCCCCACCGACGATGCCACCGAGCAACGCACCGATTGCGAGCCCAACGAGAAGCACATTTCCCTTGCTCTTGTCAGCTGGCTTCTTGGGCTCAGCTGGAATGCCGAAACTTGCGCCGCCCTGACCACCTGCAGGAGGAAGCGGTGGTACACCACCAGCTTCATCGCCTGCGGGCGGCAGAACTTCTGTCGCCTGCATATGCTGCGCGGGAGCAGGAGCAGCTGGAGCCGCAGGGACCTCAGTGGTCATCGCCGCGGGAGCGGCGGGCACGGTGGCCTCCGTCGGAGCCGCTGGCGGAGCCGCCTGGTCAGGCGTCGCAGCGGGCGCAGGAGTCGCCGGAGCAGAAAGCATTGAATCCGGCGTCGTCGTCGAGTTCGGCTGTTCAGTATCTGGGGTATTCGCCATGAGCGGTTTCCTTCTTGGTCTTTGGTGTGTACTAGCTTCTCGCGAATTCCTATGTTTTTAACGAGCGAAACCTGCAAACACGCTGCATCCCTTTGGCCAACAAGGAGAAACCACCGTCTCGAAGCAGATATTTACTGTCGGGAACGCTTCCTCCGGCTTCGAACCACGCAAGCCACTACAGTCGCTCCTCCCCCGAAGGTCACACAAATACCCCAGAGCAGCTGCTCCAGTCGATTCCCGCCACCGGTAGCGGCGAGCGAAGCCTTCGTTTTCGGGTGCACGACCGTGCGTTCGTTCTCCAACCCACATGTTCCGCGGTGCAGCAGGATTTCTTCTCCTGTTCGATCATCTTTCGCCACGAGGGATTCCACCCAAAAAATCGTTCCCTCACTTCGCGTAATCACCGGCGGCGAGTGGTACTCCGCATCACTCCTCTCGACAGGAACCGCGGGGGTTGTCGATACGGGTTGGGACTCACAAGACGCGCTCGCTGCCTCGGCTGCTGACCAAGTTTTCCCAGGTGACTCCCCTCGCCACTGTTCATCAAACCGAGGCATCCCAGCTCTCGGCTGCAAGTACGCGGTGAAGGTCACTTCGGTCTGCATACCGACAGGAAGCAGACCGTGAATTGCTGCGACATCGCGCATTGACTCACCCACCGCAACTGATTCCTGGGCTTGAGTGGTTGCGTGCGGAACTTCGATCCTGGCCGAAGCCGTCGGTGAACCCCAGACGTCACAGGTATCAGAGATCAGAGGCTGGACTTCTACAGGTTGATCCTCCTGCAATACACAAGCTTGGACTGTCACCCCGCCACGGGCTTCCCGCGGCACCTCGATACGAAGGCGCGCTTGGTCAACAGGCGGTGCCGCATATGACTGGTCCGCCCGCCCCGCCGCAGATTTCAGGACGGTTGAAAGAAGTTGTCCTGATCGAATGAGCGCAGGCTTCGAGAGCCCCAGTGAGGACGGGTCCAAGTCTGCCGGTCGTGTCACAGGTATGAAGTCAGTTGAGAGAACCCCGGCAGTCTCAGGAGCATGATCTCGTGGCTGCACTTCTCCTGAAGTTTCATACATCGTCGCGCGAATCACCAGCGGCACCGCTCCGTCCGACTCGCCAAGCCAGGCATCGTCAAGCAAACCTATTTTCCAACTAGCAATCGTTGATCCGCCGATTGGCAGCGTTTCGTCCTCAAGTTCCGTGAGCGGGACCGGACGCATAGGCTGCACGTGAGTTTCCGACTCCAACCCGAGCTCATCAGCAAACACGTACTCCGAGTTCAGGTGCCATGCCGCGGGATCCCCCGTTTGTAGCTGGCTCCCCTGGTCTACACCTGCGATTTTCCACACCCACGAGTAGAAGCCGACTGCGCTCGCAGAGCCAGCGGGTGCCTGGACCTCGTATGTCCCAGGTCCGACATCAGCAACAAGAGTTACCTGCGCGGCCACCGGCAATGAATCAATGTCGAGCTTGCTGTGGGGACGAGATCGAAGTGGGCCATAGAGCGTGCCTGTGGCTCGCACTTCCCTGAAGCGTTGCTCCTCACCAGAGACGTAGGTTGGCCAGGGGCTTCCCTCCTCCGCCACAATCGTGACCCGATCAGTTGGCGCGTCAGACGGAGTAAGTCGCACTGCGTCTACTTGCGTCGTAAGTGTCGGGCGAAACGTCCGTTCTGCTGGCGCCGCACGCCCCCAGGTTCCAGAGCGACGCGTCTGTTCAGGCTTGGCCATACCAAGTTGTTGCTGGCCGGAGGAACTCTTCCCTGCGAAGACGGTCATCGCTGCCGGCCATCCGTTACGCACGAGTTCCCAGGCACCACTCACCGAGGGGCCTACGTCACTGCCATCCGCCATTTCCAATCGTTGTGTCCAGCGAATCGAGTGCCGCTGACCATCGGTGATCGACACGGTGCGCCGATCCGTAGAAAGGCTGACTCCGAGTCCTGGGTCTTCTCGAACAATCGCGCCGTGTAGCTGCAAGCTGGTCGTCCCTGCGAACGCATCAATCGTTCCTGTCAGACGGTCGTCACCATCCCACGTGATGATCGGTGCTTGAACGTCTACAGCGGCAGGAGTTGGCTTGGCATTGAGTTTCGCTTCTCTCACCATCTGGTCGGCAAGTGCCACCCATGTGGCACCGCTTGCCCGGCGGTTACGAATCACATGCTCGTTCAGCCACGGGTCACCTTCGCTGCGAATGATCCAAATCGCGAGCGACGTTGCGGCGGCGCGCACGTTCGCATCAGCCGCAAGATGCAAGGGAGCCCCAAAATTGTGCAGAATATAAGCCATCTGACGCAGCCCAGCAGGATCACTGTACGGCTCAACGAAGTGCCGTTTCCCACTCGTCCAGTACCCACGCAACGTTTGAACGTCCGCTTCGCCTGGTGTTTGAGCCCCAAGCGGTGTCTCAGCACCTGGCTCTAGGCAGTAGACCACTACGTTTGTGCCGCTGACGTTATATGAACCCATAAACCACTCCGCGGTCCACACCCCAGGCCCAAAAGTCGCTGCGTTGGCTGGCTGAGACACCCCGTTCAACGGCGGGGCAATCCCTGAACTCGCGACAATCAACATCGAAAGCACCCCCAAAAGCGCTCGCCAAGTCGCCTTCCACTTCCGTTCAGTCTTTGCTTCTGGGGATTGCACAATCTGCTCCTTTCAATTCGCGACTCGTCCGCGATGCCAATGATTGTGCGTGCCTACCATCGTCAAGGGGCAGTTATGCACAGCCCTCGCCACGCCCGAAATGAGTTGTTTTCCGCGCCGATTCGCTTCATCGAATTCAGGCGTGTATTGTTTTAGATGTGCCGCGGGATGGAGCAGTTCGGTAGCTCGCCGGGCTCATAACCCGGAGGTCGTAGGTTCAAATCCTGCTCCCGCAACTATGAGGAAGGCCCTGATCTATTGCAGATCAGGGCCTTCCGGCTTTTGTGCGCCAAATTTACGGAATACCTCTGAGCTGAGGTGCATGCCCGCACCCGTGCGCGAAACGGCGTGACGCGCCCAACGCGGCCGGTGGTTTAGGTACTCAGCGATCTTGACCGCTACGCTAATAGATGTGCCGCGGGATGGAGCAGTTCGGTAGCTCGCCGGGCTCATAACCCGGAGGTCGTAGGTTCAAATCCTGCTCCCGCAACTATGAGGAAGGCCCTGATCTATTGCAGATCAGGGCCTTCCGGCTTTTCATGGCGAATCCCACACTGCCTGACGAATCAGATCAGCCCTGCACCTCACATTCGATAAGGCGTCAACATACTTGTGAGCAACATCAGTGAGTGCACAACGGCCTCTAGAAACACCTCTGCTTCAGCTTGCGCTGAGTTATGCAGTGAACGCCACCGCCGCATGCATGCACCACGCCAACTGTCACGCAGTGTTTGAATGAGCTCAAGCCGCAACCGTAGGCCTCTACAGCCAAAGGTGCGAACAACATAGGGAGGCCCCGGAGCAAAAGCTCCGGGGCCTCCCTATGTATGGGTTCAACTACTCACTGGCGAGAGCGGCCTCAAGCGCCTGGCGCAGCTGTTCGTCAGCCTTGCCATAGGCGGTCCAATCACCCTTCTTCATTGCCGCATCGCGATCTTCGATCGCCTGCTGCATCTGCTTCAAGATGTCCTTGGTGCTCTGAGACGTGGCTGGCTTCTCGCCACCGCCGGAGGTCTCACCGGTGTCGCCGGAGCCTTCCGCGCCGGTGTCGCCACCGGCAAGGTTGCTATCGCCGGCGGAGACGCCCGAGTTACCACCGAAGAGCGAATCCAGTGCTTCATCAAGCGTGTCTTCGAACGCAATATCGCTACCGAAGGAGACAAGCACCTTCTGCAGCAGCGGGAACTGCGTGCCCGACGAAGCTTCGATATAGACAGGCTGGACGTACAGGAGTCCACCACCAACGGGGAGCGTCAGCAAGTTACCGCTGACCACCTTGGTGCCACCCTGGCGAAGCAGGTTCAACTCAGTCGACACCTTCGGGTCGGTGTTGAAGTTGTTCTGCATCTGGCCGGGGCCAGCGATGGTGTTGCCCTTGGGCAGAGTGAGCAGCTTCAGTGTGCCGTAATCCTCTGATATCTCGCCGTCCTTAGACCCGGCATTCGAGTTTGCTGCGAGATAACCGGTCAAGATATCTCGCGCGTTCTCACCACGCGCATCGGGGATGAAGGTCGAATAGATCGAGTAGTTCGGTTCTGCGTCCTGACCAGCCGAAAGCGTCAGGTAGTACGGCGGCTGGGCGAGCGCCTGGCCACCATCGCTCGATGATGATGCAACAGGATCACTCGGTGTACGCCATGCGTCTTCCTTCGAGTAGAAGGCACCAGCATCGGTTACGTGGTACTTGCTCAGAACCTCACGCTGCATCTTGAAGAGGTCCGTCGGGTAGCGGACGTGGCTCAGCAGATCACCGCTCATCTCAGATACGGGAGTGAACGAATCAGGGTAGATCGACTGCCATGCCTTCAAGATGGGATCGGTCTCGTCCCAGGCGTAGAGCTTGACGGTGCCGTCATACGCATCGACTGTTGCCTTCACCGAATTGCGAATGTAGTTCACGTTCTTCGGCAGCGGCGACTGACGCTCGGTATCAGCATCGGCGATGAGCGCGTTCATGTCGCTCACCTGCGAGTACGGGTAATTCGCAGACGTCGTGTACCCGTCGATGATCCAGACGATCTTGCCGTCAACGACCGAGGCGTACGGTGATTCATCAAGGGTCAGGTACGGAGCGACCTTCTGCACACGCTCGAGCGGATTACGGTCGTACAGCACCTGCGAGTTGTCTGCCACATCGCCGGAGAGTAGCAACTCAACATCCTGGAACTTGAGCGCGTAGATCATCTTCGTGAACAGGTTATTCAGAACCGGTCCACCGTTACCCTCGAAGGTAGTGAAATTTGGGCGACCAGAATCTGTCGATTCAGCAGCCGCTTCATCGGTCTTCTCACTAGGTTCACCCTCCGCAGAGGCTTCGGCCGCAGGGGCTTCAGCGTCGGCAGGGAAGTCCAGCTCGATCGACTTCTTTCGGTCGCCACCGACGATGGAGTACTCAGGTGAGTTCATACCAAAGTACACGCGAGGCTCAAACTCGCCGAGCTTGCCAGCACTTGGGATGCCGCTCTCGAGGAATACGGGTTCACCACCGGGTGAACGCTGGTTACCGTAGGCAGCAACAAGACCGTAGCCGTGCGTGTACACAAGAGTCTTGTTGTACCAGCCGCTCTGACCAGAAATATCGATGTCGCGAACCGCTGAAACGGTGTCTTCCACCTTGCCGTCAATCACGTAACGGTCAACATTCAAGCTATTCGGGAACTTGTAGTACTGCTTGCTCTGCTCAAGCTGAGAGAACGTACGGGCGATCCGCTCCGGATCCATAATGCGAATGTTCGAAGTTGCAACCGCATCATCGCGCAGCGCACCGGGTTCAGCGTCGGTGTTCGCGTCGTAGCGTTCAATCTGGACCTTATCCAGGCCGTACGCGGCACGCGTCGCATCAATATTGCGCTTGATGTACTCAGATTCAAGGCTCTTCTCATCAGGGGTGACCTTGAACTGCTGGACAGTCCAGGGGTAGCCAACACCGAGCACCAGGCTCGAGACGACGAAGAGCGCGGTGCCGATTACCGGCAGACGCCATTTACCGGTAAACGCCGTAATGAGGAAGAGCACAGCAACGATCGCTGCGATACCCGCCAAAATCTGCTTGCCGGGAATCACAGCGTTCGCGCCGGTGTACATCGCACCGGTGCCAATTTCAGACGTCTCAGTAAGCGTGCTGTACTGGCTGAGCCAGAGGCTAGCTGCCTGAATGAGGAGGAACAACACCACGAGAACCGCAGCCTGAATTCGGGTGGCCTTCGACACACGGAACTCACGTGCAGCAATCGAGATACCGCCGTAGAGGAAGCTCGTTGAAACTCCTGCGATCAGGGCAATCAGAACAACGGCTGAAGCGAAGGAAAGCACCGACTGCCAAATTGGCAGCGTAAAGAGGTAGAAGGAGACGTCCAGTCCGAACTGCGGATCAGTCGTTCCTGTGGGCGAACTGTTCATCCACAGCATGACCTTCTGCCAGCTGGAAGCTGCCGCGGTTGCCGCGAACAGACCGATGACCGCCGGAAGGCCCCACTTCACCACGCGGCGAATGGGCTCAAATGCTTCTTGGTAGCGATCAAGCTGAGCGGTAAGCCGGGCGTAGACCGGTCGCTTACGGTAGGCAATGTCGATCGACAGGAAGACCGGAATCGCCATCCCAAGGAATCCAACAACAAACATCACCGCCGCCGCAATCCACTGCGTAGCAAAGACGGGGAGGTAGTCCACCTGTCTAAACCACAACACTTCGGTGAATACCGCCGCTACTGCCAAAAAGGCAATGACGAGAGCCACCACGAGCACGACAGTAATCGCGAGTGGTGAAAACTTCCTCGTTTGGGCGGGGTCAGTAACAATCGGGTCGGTCACGTCTGCCATTACACGCTTTCTCGTCGCCGGTGCTCAAGACACCGCGGGCAAGGTTTCTACCACCCTACCTGTCCGAGCTGACGAGTTACCTGGCTTTACACAGTTCGAGTCCGGCTGGTTTCGTGCCGTTCTGATATTCCTTGACAACAGTGATCGCTTCATCAAGTGTCGCAACGGGTGCGACGGTCAATCCGGCAGGCACATTTTCTGGTACCTGCGCACAGTTTTCGATGGGCATGAGAAACAGGTCAGTGCCTGCGCGATCCGCCGCCCACATCTTTTGCTTCAGACCCCCAATTGCGCCGACCTTCCCCTGCGCGCTCATAGTGCCAGTGCCGCTCACTTTCAACCCATCGAACATGTCCCCCTCGGACAGTCGGTCGATCACGCCGAGTGCAAATACGAGTCCTGCACTGGGTCCTCCGATGTCTTCAAGATGGATTTTCACGGTGTCGGGAATGTCTGCGTGCTGAGTGAGCGTCACGCCAATGCGAGGCGTCTCGGCGTCTGCCGGCTGCTTGGGTGTTACACTGACGGTTTTTGCCTCGCCATCGCGCAGAATGCCGATATCAAGCGGCGTCCCAGCACCTCGCTCTGTGAGCAACGCCCGGAACTCCTCAAGACTCGTCACAGGCACGCCGCTGGCTGACACAAGCACGTCACCGGCTTGCAATACTCCGTCTGCGGCTTCGCCAGCGACAACTTCGTGCACGCGTAGTTCAATTGCGATGTCCTCGCCGAGCGCAGCATAGGCGGCAATGAGCGCCGTCGACTGCGAGGACTCCATCATTGCTGCACTGAGTTCCTTACGCTCGTCGCCCGTGATTCCCTCGGGGTACATTTCGGCAAGCGGCTTGCGGTCTTGCGTCTCATCGAAGAACGTAGGAATCACTTCGAACAGGCTTGCGCTGCGTTCCGGGGTACCGAGCACCGATACGGTCAGGAGATTCAGCACGCCGGGCGTCTCATATCCAGATCCGTCAGTGCTCTCAATCACGTCAACTGGACCGTCTTCGAGCTCAATTTCGCTCAGCACGTTGACAACGGGCCCAGGCCGTTCCACGACGTAGCCTGACGGGATAAAACCGACGAGTACCAGAAGGACGATAACGATCGAGGCAATCGTGGTGCCACTCGGCTTGCGCCACGTTCGCTGAGTATCGACCGGTTCCAAGCTCATTGCGCTCCTCGCTGCGTTCCTGGTGGGAATGTGTCGTTTCGCGGATCGTGCACTCGGGCTGCTGTTCGCACTCGGCGCAACGAAATACGGGCGACGGAGGCCAATCTAGCAGGCGAAACCGAGCCTCTTGCCGTAGCGTTAAATCTATTCACGCTTGAGGGAGGGTGCCATGGGAGCAGACGATTTTGACCGGTCTGGTTCGAACGACGACTTCGAGGATTTGCAGCGCATTCTGCGCGACATGTTGTCGGGCAAGGGAATGCCGGAGGGTGGCTTCGATCCAGAGACCTTTGCCGGGGCAGCTGGATTGCCCGGAGACCCAGCAGCGTTGAAGAAGATGTTCGAGACGTTGCGCGGCGCAATGAATAACAGCTCTGATGGTGTTGATTGGTCGCTCGCTCGGAAGTCCGCGATCGAAGCTGCTGGCGGTACGGCAGCGGCGGATCCGGCAGCAGCTGAACGCGCTTTCCCCGTCGCGTCGCTCTGGCTCGACGAGGTCACCACCCTCGGCACCACCCAAGATGCACCTCGAACCATCACCCGGATCGAGTGGGTTCAGCAAAGCATCGACACCTGGATCGGACTCGCTGAGCCCGTTGCAGATTCGATCTCTGATGCGCTGCTTGGAGCTTTGGAAAGCCAGGTGCCAGAAGAAATGCGGCAGGGACTCCTCTCGCAAGCAGGCCCAATGCTTCGTAACGTCGGCGGTGCGCTCTTCGCGATGCAGCTTGGCTCGATCGTTGGCAGGCTTTCTGGCGAGGTGGTGTCTGCTGGGGATGTCGGCATTCCACTGTTCTCAGGTCCAGGCAAAGAAGGCGGCGCGCTTCTACCTTCAGGTGTTGCGGCGTTCACTGAGGGACTCGATCAAGACATTGAGGCTGTCACGCTGTACCTCGCAGTCCGTGAACTCGCACATGCGCGACTGTTCAGGCATACCAAATGGTTGCGACTGAATCTTCTCTCGGCGATCACTGAGTACGCCCGTGGCATCCGCATCGATACCGAGCGAATGGAAGACCTTGCACGCGACTTTGACCCGTCGCAGACCGAAGAACTCCAAGCGTTGCTCACAAGCGGTGCCCTCATTCCGCCAAAGACTCCGGAGCAAGAAGCTGCGCACGCCCGCCTTGAGACGATGCTTGCACTCATCGATGGCTGGGTAGACGTCGTCACTGAGCAGGCGACGAAGCGTCTTCCAGGCGCAAACGCCATTGCCGAGATGGTGCGTCGTCGTCGCGCCGCTGGGGGCCCTGCTGAGCGCGCATTCTCCGCGCTCGCTGGCCTCGAGCTGCGTCCGCGCCGCATGCGCGAAGCCGCGGCCATGTGGCGGCTTGTCGAGGAACACAGTGACGCGGCAACGCGTGACGGCCTCTGGTCACATCCTGATCTCCTGCCGACGGGTGACGAGGTCGATGATCCACAGACCCTGCTCGTGCGGCTTGGGCTCACCGATGCACCGGCTGCAGCCGACAGCTTTGATGAGGACCTCGCGCGGTTGTTGAGCGGAGATTTGCCCCCGCTCAATCGTGAAGACGATGATGCTGACGGCACGCAGTCGGGGGACGACAAACCAGTCACGTAAGTAGTCAAGCTCGCATCAGCAGAGGTTTCGCCGGTTGTGGATAACGACTCAGCGGAACCTCTGCTGCGTTCACAATGCAGCTATGACTCGAACCACTTGGAAACTTGACGCTGTCCCGCTCTGTTGGGAAACACCAGACACGCTCAGGCTGGGATTCGACGAGGTCGCTGTGCGGCTCGGCCCACTCTCAGCGGCGGCAAGACGCACGATTGAACTGCTCTGTGCAGGGGTCTCAAACGCGGCGGATCCCGTCGCTGCCGTTGCGGAGGCTATCCGTATGGCTGGCTGTCGCGATGCGGATGCCAGCTCGCTTGCAGCGGTCCTCCCCCAATATGTGACGTCGAGCGCCCAGTCCCAGACTGGGAAGATGACTGGCGCTCCCGCGCTTCGCACATTCATCGCCGACAACGGCCGAAATGTCACTGGCCTCGCGCACGCGCTCGATGCCTGCGGCGCATTCGCGTTCACTCGGATCACGTCGCGGCCAGACTTCGTCTTACGAGTGATTCGGTACCTTGAGCCACTTGAGTGGACCCAGCGCTGGCTGATGAACGGAGTCCCGCACTTACTCATCAGATACACGGATGTGGGGGTCCGCATCGGTCCGCTCGTCGGCAGTGAGGGTGCGCCGTGTCACACGTGCGAAGCGCTCCAGATCGTCGACGAAGATCCGCTTGCTCCTCGGCTTGCGGCCCAGCTCGTACAACAGGTTCCCGCCTCAGAGACGCCAACGATGACCAGACTGGCGATCGCTCATGCAATGCCTTTCGTGCAAGCCTGGCGTCAGGGACATGCCTGGGTTCGGCACCAACAGCTCGTCATTCCGCTCAGCCGCGGCGATCATCCTGCGAGCACGAGTCGAATTGGCGCGAGTCATTGGGAAACAATTGTTCCTCATGCGGAGTGCGGTTGCACGCTTGCAGCGCAGCAGGCCGCGTGACCTCTTCGGAGGTACGGCTGCCGACGTGAGATGCCAGTTTCTCTAGATGCCAGCCTCGGCAATAAAGCGTGACGGCACTGGTCCTGACTGTCGCGAGCCTGAGAGAAACAGCCGGTCGCGCGCACGAGTCACGGCAACGTAGCAGAGCCTACGTTCTTCTTCGATCGCTGCCTCATCTTGTGCGTAGTTAATCGGGAACATTCCTTCGCTCATGCCAACCACATGTACGAGGGACCATTCAAGACCTTTCGCTGCGTGAACAGCTGAAAGCGTGACCGCCTCTACCTTTGGCTCGTGCTGCGAACGCTGACGAGCCACCAGTTCGTCAGCGAACTCTCGAATTGTGGTTCCGGCTGGCATTTCATCAACGAGGCCAAGCAGCGCATTCAGCGCTTCCCAGCTCTCGCGTTCAGCCGCGCCCTCCGGAGGTTGCACGGTCCAGCCCCCTGCACGCAACGCATCACTGACGACCTGGAAAAGCGGGCGTGAGTCACCAGTCTTTGCTTCGCCTCGCAACAATAAGACGGCACGCTTCACATCTGCGCGATCGAAGAAGCGCTGGCCTCCGCGCACCTGTGACTGCGCTCCCTGCTTGGCAAGCGCTTCTTCAATGCGGAGAAGCTGCGCATTCGTACGCGCAAGTACTGCAATATCTGACGGCTGCGTTCCGCCTCTGATAGCAGCCGCAACAGAAGCTGCGACAGCCTGCGCCTCGTCTTGGTCAGTGGCGAACCACTCAAATCCTGGCGCGAGCACCTGCGTTTCAGGCGCAGCGACAGTCTCTGTGCCTACGGGGGTCTCGACACCGCCGCGCATAGGCTTTAGCTGCAGCGCCCCCGGTCGCTGCTTCATGAGTCGATTGGCTGCAGCGACGATCGGAGCGGTCGAACGATAGTTTCGCTCAAGTTTGAATTCTCGCGCCTGACGAAATTCGGTCCCGAATCCGAGGAGGTAATCACTTGACGCACCAGCAAACGAATAAATGGTCTGGCTTGCGTCGCCGACAACACAGAGATCGTTCCGATTACCTAGCCACAGTTTCAAGAGTTCATACTGCAGTGGCGAGACGTCCTGAAACTCGTCAACGGTGAAAAACCGATACTGCTCACGCACTTGCATTGCTGCTCGCGGCTCGATCTCAAGCATGCCAGAAAGCAATACGAGTACATCTTCAAAGTCGATCTGACGACGTTCTTCAAGGATCTGGCCGTACTTCGAGTGCAAATCAATCAGCGTCTCGGGGGTGAGCCCGTTGAGCGCCGGACGTTCACCGATTTTTGCGGCATACCCATCAAGGTCAAGCCGGGAGACCTTGCGCCATTCGATTTCGAACGCGACGTCACGAAGCGTGTCAGTGCTCAGCCGCATTCCGAGTGACTCGGCTGCTTGCGCGAGAACGGGCACTTTGCCATTGAGAATCTGTGGAGCATCGCCACCGACGAACTGTGGCCAAAAGAAACTCAGTTGTGCAAGCGCAGCACCGTGAAACGTCCGTGCTTTCACACCATCAGCGCCGAGCTCACGTAGGCGTCCCTGTAGCTCGCCAGCTGCCTTTCGAGTAAATGAAACCGCAAGCACACGCTCCGGCGCATAGACGCCTGTGCGCACGCCATATGCAATGCGATGCGTGATTGCACGCGTCTTGCCGGTTCCAGCACCAGCTCGCACTGCAACAGGACCAGACAGCGTCTCAGCAATAGCGCGCTGGTCAGGGTCGAGACCGGCCAGAACCTGCTCTGCATTCGAGATACTGCTCGTCACGCGTCACCCTCTGAAAGCCACAGGTCAACGAGCCAGCGCGCAATTGAAAGGTCGCCAGGCAGCTGAATTCCAACAGGCGGATTCCGCAGCTCATCTCTCGAGAACCAGCGGAGCTCGGAAATCTCTTCCGGATCTGCAACAAGGTCTGTAGGGAGCTGATCCGCCGCCAGCTTTGCACGGAAACCTAGCATGAGCGAGCGCGGGAACGGCCACGGTTGAGAAGCTACATAGGTGATGTCGGTCACTCGAGCGCCAGCTTCTTCACGCATCTCCCGCTCAACCGCATGTTCAGCTGTTTCACCGGCATCGATGTACCCAGCGAGAAGTGAGAATCGGCCAGATTCCCAGAGCGCGTTCGATCCCATGAGGAGCTTGTTGTCGTGCTCGACGATGACAATCACTGCGGGATCCATACGTGGGAACAGCTCGACGCCAGCTGCATCTCGGCGCGACCAACCGCCGTCAGCAAGAGTTGTCGGGGTGCCGTCTTGCGGCGAAAATCCTGCTGATCGGTGCCAGTTCAGGAGGGCGGCAGCGACAGTAAACACTTCGCGTTCCCCGGCGGACAGCTCTCCGCCGCGGACAAATGAGTGCACCCATTCAGTGCCCGCGTCATACCCGGCGGTGCTCCCCGCCGCCGCGTGCGTGCTAGCGTCGAATTCGCGAGCGAACACTGCCACTCCGCCGAGGCGTCCGATGAAGATCTCGCGGTCTGTGCGGATGCCTGCGGCAGGAACGAACACCAGTCGAGACTGGTGTGCACCTTCGCTTCGGACTGGAATCTGCCCCGCGCGGAGTTCAAGCACGCACGCTCCCGATGAGGCCCATGCCGCATCGAGCGCAGCTGGCTTGGTGCGGATCGCAGAATCGCGGTCAAGGTAGCCCGCACCCAGCGGAACACCTTCCGATGGCTTCGTGTCGCCTGCGTTCATCGCGTCCTCCTCAGATTTGCTCTCGCCGCTCGTGCGCGTGGCGCGTGGAACCGACCGCCTGGGTTGCTTACCCTAAGGTCATGTCCAGCACCCCTCTCACCCTAGCCGCGCTCGCGACCTCCGCGGTACCGGATCTCGAGCCGCTTGCGGTGCGTCCCTACAATCCTGCAGGGCAGGACTTCCGTTCAGCGGTGCTCACGACTGCTAGCGAGGAGCTGCTCGTCAGCGTGCCGAAGAACCATGCGGCTGAAGTTTCGCAGGCTGCAAGTTTACTCGCGTTCTCTGCGTTGACCGAGGGCGCACGCGCACAATTGCCGTTCGCTGTCCCAGAAGGACGTGGAATGACTCGTTCTGGAGACACACGCGCGGTCGTCTCAACCTTCCTCATTGGCGGGCGGATCGATCCGGCAACGCTCGCAGCTGATTCACTCCTCGTTGATCCAATCGCAGCAGGTATCGCTGCGATTCATGCGCTCCCGCGTTCCGTGGTGCAGCAGGGTGGCCTTCCCGTCCGCACAGCAAATGACCTCCGGCTACTCGCCACGCGAATTATCGATCGCGCCGATGCAACCCGGTTCTTGCCGAACACCGTGCACCGCCGCTGGCTTGAAGTGATCGAGAATGCCGAGCTATGGGATTTCTCGCCGGTAGTGACGCACGGTTCGCTGAACGCTGAGGCGTTGCTGGTCGAAGACGATGAGATTCTCGGTGTGCTCGGCTGGTCGGAGTGTGGAGTTGGCGACCCCGCTGCCGACCTGGCATGGCTGCATGGCGCTTCGAACGGCGCGTTCGCCGCCGTACTTGATGCGTACCTCGGCCTCGTTGACACAGGAAATGCGGATGCGCTGACTGCTCGCAGCCGTCTCTACCACGAACTCGAAATCGCGAAGTGGCTGCTGCACGGTGTCGAGAATCATGACCGAGAGGTCGTTGACGACGCTGTACGGATGCTTGACCGATTCGTCGACGCCTTGACGTTACTCGCACCTGCAACCGTGGTTCGCGGTCCACTCAACGCAGACGAAGCCCTCGATCTCCTCGGCCAGACCCCTGAAGTCACCGATCACATGTCAGACACCGCGGCATACGAGGCGCTCGATGAGGACCGGATGTTCGGCAACGATACTGATTTCATTGAGCCAATCAGTGCGGCAAACCCTGGTGATGCCGTTGGCACGCGCAACACAAGCAGCACTTCTGGCACTACTGCGGCCTCAAGGGAGGAAACTGCCGGTGCGGCTGTGTCAGACGTTGAGTCTTCTGACGACCAGGTAACTGAGGCGTACGGTGATGATGACCTGGCACAGTCACCGCAGCAGCACTCTGCTGGGACTGATGACGAGCACGCCGATTTCGAGACCGATGTTCTTTCAGACGACGTCCTCCCTACTCGTGATCAGCAGCCTGAGGGTCGCTAACGTGCTCGGCTGCCGCTAGCCAAATCTCTTCAAGCTCCGCGAGGGTACGGATCTCATCCCCTCTGAGCTCGATACCTTCGGCGACGTAGAACAGCGAGACATCGATCCGGCCTGGATCGACACCAGCCCACTGCGCGTAGGCGTGCCGGTACAGGTCGAGTTGGAAGAACCGAGTCTCACGTTCCTTCGGCGATTGGGGCGATCGACCCGCTTTCCAGTCGACTACCTCGAAGCGTGGTTCGGTTTCACCATCGCGCGGCGGAAGCGCGTAGACGGCATCGAGCTTGCAGATAAGCGTGCGCCCTGCGAAGGGCAAAGCAACCTGCTGTTCGACGGAAAGTGGTTGCAGGTTCGCCCAGCGCGAGGCTTCAAACGTATCGATGAGTGGCTGCAGCTCAGACTCATCGATGTACGACTCCGTTGCCTCCTCCAATTCGAGATCAAGTTCGAGGTCAAACAGGGCAACGCCTGTGCCGAGCGGGGTGGTTGTACGACGCTCAACCCACTCGTGGAATCGGTTGCCAATTCGGGTGCGGCGGAATGGCCGCTGCGGAACAGGTCGAAGCCGGTTGCGCTCAGCCGTGTCAGGGTCTTCCACGAATTCATGGAAAGTCGACGCGGTAATACGACTCGGAAGTGTGTGCACCACCGTTGTGTCGCTACTCTGAGCCGCCCGCTCTGCGAGAAGCAGCTCAACTGTGTGGTCTACATCAAGTTCCGACGGTTCCGGTGCTGCCGCAATACGCTCGGTGACCACCGCTGCAGCAGAATGCACCACATCTGTCCGCCGCCCGAGCGGATCAAGTGGCCACTGCATCGTGAGTTCTTGCGTCTCACTCGGATCCTCTTCGTGAACAGATCCCGCAGGCAACCCCTCAATGACCCCTTGGTCTTGCAACTCATACAAGAAGGGTGAGGGGACACGGGCACGTGTCTGACCTCCCCAGAAGCTTCCGGTGAGCAACAACTTCTTTGCTGCTCGAGTCACTGCGACGTAACCGAGGCGACGTTCTTCTTCCGCAAAACGCTCTTTCGACTCGGCAACGTACTCAGCGATACGTTCTTTCAGCTCCTTCTGGTTGGTCGCGATCCGCCAATTCAGCATCGGACGAGCTGCGGCGTCGCCGCGCAGCTCGTCAGGCAGTTGCCCCTTTCGCAGCCATCCAACGCCGCGTCGTGGGGTACTTGGAACCTCACCCTCGACCATCCGAGGGATCGCCACGAAGTCCCACTCAAGACCTTTGGAGCCGTGAGCAGTAATGAGTTGCACGGTGCCTGGAGCCGGCGCAGCCACGTGTTCTTCAACTTCATCAGCCTCAACGGCGCGCTCGATCCACTCAAGGAGAGATGCGAGCGTCCCTCGGCTATCGATGGCCAGGTGGCCTTCCACGAGGTCGACAAATACATCGAGGTTTGCAAGTGCAGCAGCACCGCCTGCGTGTTCCCTACCCTCGTGCGCTTCAAGCTCGATGTCGAGCCGCAGCGCGCTCACCGTTGCTTGGATGAGTTCAATCACATCGCCACCGACGCGCTGACGCAAGCTGGCGAGCATCCAACCGGCTTCTCTCAGCCGTTCGACGCCGAGATCACTGATCGACTTGAGCGCGGCATGCTTTCTACCACCGCGCATCGGGTCGCGGATCGCAGCAATCTGGTCGAGCGCGTCGATGAGTGTGAAGTCCCGGTCTGGGTCAGGCAGCACGCTGTCAGCCGCAGTGTCTTCCGGCGAGAGTTCCTGTTGCGTCTCATCTCGACGACCAAACCATCGTGTGGCCTCCTTCAGACCAGCAATGTCAGCGACACCGAGTCTGAAACGAGGGCCTGCAAGCAACCGAATAAGGTCGCCACCTGCGTCCGCATACCAAACACAACGCAGCGTACTCACAACATCGGTGATTTCCGGCGTACTGAGCAGGCCACCGAGTCCGACAATGATGTTCGGCACTCCGGCGGTCGTGAGCGCTGCAGAGAACGGTGCCATGTGTCGACGGTTTCGGAACACAACGGCGGCAGTGGGCAGCTCACCTTTCTCCCGGATGTAGCGTTCCCGTTCCTCAGCCATCCAGGCGGCGAGTGCCTCCTGTTCTTCGTGCAAAGTTTCTGGGAATCGCCACTCAACCGCACCGTCTTGTGCGCCAGGTCGCGGAGCAAGCTTTGGCACTTCAATCGCTGATGCGGCTGCGAGTGGTGCGGCAATCACGTTTGCGGCTTCGAGCACGGTGACCGGGTTTCGCCAGCTCGTGGAGAGAGTCAATGTCGCAGCTGGTTGCGGTTGTCCTGTTCCGCGCGCTGCGAAATCTGCATGGAACGATTGCAGACCTTCAGCTGAGGCGCCTCGCCAGCCATAGATCGATTGGTGCGGATCGCCCACTGCCATCACCGGTACCCCTGAAAAGATGCGAGCGAGCAACCGCGTCTGTCCGACAGAGGTGTCTTGTACCTCGTCGAGCAGCACGACGCCGTAGCGACGTCGCAACACCGCGCCCGCCTCAGGTACGACTTCGAGCGTTCGAGAAGCAAGCGCAAGCTGGTCGGAGAATTCGATCAGACCGCGCCGCTGTTTTTCTTCGGAGAATGCCTCGGCAAGACGTGCAAGCAAGGGGGTGTCAGCGACATTCGCAACCGCGTCACGCACCGGAGCGTAGTTTTTTCCTTCGGGGCCACCGATGGCGTCTTTTTCGTTGTACGGCAGGTCAAGCACACGCGAGAATTCAGTAATGATCTGACGCGTCTGGGCGAAGGACGTGAGGTTGTCTGCGACGGCATGATCGATCGCCATCGTGTGCCGAATGAGTTCTGGCGTACGCATGTCAGTGGAACGCAGTTCAGGGTCAGTGCTCGCCAAAATAACCTCACGCGCGACCCGCCACGCAGTGGCCTCATCGATCACTGTTGCCCCCGGGGGGATTCCTGCGGCTGCACCAAACTCCTGCAGCACCCCCGACGCGAACGCATTGTAGGTACTCACCTCTGGCTGATCAAGGCCGTCTTCGAGAAGCACGACGAGCTCAGCTGCCCGAAGCCGTTCTGGCTCGGTCAGGAGCCCACGCTCGGCGTTGTCGACCAGACGTTCTACGAAGGTGTGCAGCCGCCCTGAGATACGCTCGCGCAACTCACCCGCGGCCTTACGCGTGAAGGTCAGGCCAAGGATTCGGTCGGGCTCAATCGCACCATTGGCGACGAGCCAGACTACTCGATTCGCCATTGTCTCGGTCTTGCCGCTGCCAGCACCAGCGATCACGAGCGCCGTTCCAGCGAGCTCGTGCTCAATCACGGTACGTTGTTCGTCCGTCGGAATGAGTGGTGTCGAACCAGGCTCGGTGAGAAGCTCTGCAATGCGATTTGCTGAGAACACTGGTGCGATCTGCATGGGGACCTCGTTCATGCGTGGCTCACCGCCTGAATAATATGAATTCTGCAATTGCCAAACTGATGAGGGTCTGTGCAGTGGTGCTCGACTCGCGCAGTAAAGCTGCCCGCCGCCATACTGTCACCAACGGCAGCGATGCGCTCGAGCAGGGCGTCTCGCGTCTCAGGCTCGAGGGGCGCTTGCACACGCTCCACGAAGCCCTTTCCTTTCGTCGCGCTCGGATGTACGTACAACAACCGTGCCCCGCCAGACATCACTTCACCGAGCTCTGCACTGCCTTCTGTGAGGCCATCGAACGCTCCGTTCTGTACGCCAAGCTGATACGCCTGCAACTGTAGATGTTGTTCTGTCGCTGGCTTTGACGGGACCGACGCACCGGTCTTCAAATCGAGCACAGTAATTTCAATGCCGTCCGGCTTGACGAGTCCCTCAAGCCGGTCAGCGTTCCCACGCAGCGTCACGTCACCAATTTGGACGTGGAACCCTGACTCGTGTCCAATGAGTTGACGGTCAGAGGCGTCAAACTCTCGCAGGTAGTCGCTGAGTCCCGCGACCATGTGCTCTGCGGTCTCAAACGTCCGCTCGGATTCCCACTCCGCATCAAACGGGAGTTTTCGCCACTCACGACGAATTTCAGCCATCAGGTCCTCTGGGTCGGCGGTGACCGCGTTCTCAAACGCATGATGCACAAGCGTTCCAAGGCTTGCTTGTACGTTGCCTGTCCCCCCGCCAAGCGCGCCAACTACCCAGTTGAGTGCGCAGCCTTCGACAGTCTCAAGCTGTGATGGGCCAACCGCAATCTCGCGTTCACCCTGGTCGTTCGTGAACAGATGAGCCTCAGTGCTCACGGGAAGCACGCCGTACCAGCTCTCTGGTGCTGCTCCCGCGACGTCGGCCCGTGCAAGCTGCACAATCGAGTCGCGAGCCGTTGTGTCAGTCGGATCAGCTGTGAGCCGTCGCCGCATCGCGGCAGTCGCCCCGCGCAGGGTCAATCGTGTGCTCGGAAGCGGATCGACCTGCCAGTCTTTTCCGAAGCCGAAAAACGCGCTTGGATGTTGATCAGTGTCGCTCACTGCGACAACGAGAAGTTCTTGTTGTGCGCGCGAACTGGCCTGGTACAGCAGCCGGAGCTCATCATGGATTGTGTCCTTCCGGCTTGGCGCTACTGCTGCCCCACCCCGGAGCCAACGCTCAAGCGCTATGGTGCCCAGAATTGACCCACGAGAGCGAGTGTTTGGCCAGGCCCCGTCTTGCAAACCAACAATTGCAACGTGTGCGAACTCGCGCCCGACCGCTCCCTGCGGAGTGGTGACCGTAACCGCGGGCCTTTCGCCACTTCGAGCGAGCGAGTCTTCGGGAACGGCACTTTCGGCAAGTTCAGAGAGCAGTGCGTGGATGGGTTGCTCGCTCACTTGCTCCTCATGGCGTTGCAAAGCGAAGAACAGCCCTAAGACTGCATCGAGCGATCGATTCGCTTCCTCTGCCCGCGCTCCCCTGCCGCGCAAAGCTTCTTCTTGCCACCCTTCAGCAAGTCGGGTCCCTTGCCAGAGCGCCCAAAGCGTCTCTCGCGGTGTGCCATCAGCCGCGACAACGGCAGCCGCAGTCTCGGCAATTTTTCCGAGACGACGAAGCGCACGACCCTGCTTACTATCGACGGCAGGAGCGACGCCCGGCACACGAAACGCTTCGAGTATGAGCTGCTCGGTTGCGACGGGCTCGCGAGCCTCAGCTCGAGCAAGGCGTCGTTCTTGCATCATCAACGACCCTCGAAGTCGGCGCACGGCGACAGGGTCGAGACCACCAATTGGGCCGCTGAGAAGATGCAGGACCTCTGACGCATCAAGCGTCGCAATTCCGAGTGCGTGTTGTAACAGACGAATCAGGTCGAGCACGATCCGATGCTCACGCAGCACGATGCCACCGGCAAGTGTTCCCGTCGGAACCTGGTGCCCTGCGAGGCCCCTGGCTACACGCGATGCCTCCGCACGTGACCGACAAATGACCGCCATCTGATCCCACTGCAGCGGAGCCTCACGGTTGAGTCCAAGTCGGTTTGCACGCATGCGGTGGGCGATCATGCCGAGCTGTTCTGACGTTGAACCTGCGCGCACGAACTCGATCCGTTCGGCAGCGAGTTCTTCTTCTGGTGTGCTGCGCAGCTTCACCGATGCTGCACGCTGTTGGCCCGCACCTGCGACGCCAATGCGAGCAGCAATGCTCTGCGAGAAGCTACGTAAGCGTGGGCCGCCTCGGTAGACATACTCGAGCGCCCACGACTGCTCGTCTTCAGCCGTCACCCCTCGCCTGCGAAGTTCTCTGCTGAGGCTCGCGAGCACTGATGACCGCTCACCGTGGAAGGTCTCAGTCGTCACATCAGGATCACCGAACACCCAAATACGGCTGCCGACCGAGGCACATGCCGCGAGCAGTGCGAGCTGACCCTCACCAATTTCTTGCGCGTCATCAATCACCAGCAGGCGAGGAACTTGCACGTCGCCTGCTCGGATGATCGCCGCAGCGCTGCGGAGCAGACCACTCGCGCTGTACTCCCCCGGTCGTTCGGAACGAACACGAGACTCCACGGCTTCAACGAGGAGCAACGCTTCGACCCAGCGATCTAACAGCTGGTCTTCTGGCGCATTGGAGTGCGCCAGAGATGCCGCGGTACCCCGCAACGCAGCCAATCGGTCGAGAAGTTCTCGAACGTTCAGGTCAAAGTCGTCAATTGCTCGCCAAAACTCTCGTAGCTCAGCTCGGAATGCCGGGCTGCGAAGTACTTCGGAGGCAAGCCCGCTCACCTCACCGAGTACCTCGCTGGCGACGTCCGAGTGATCTGCCCGACTACGCATGACAGCGTCGAGTCGTTCATCAATCAATGCTGAGATCAGCTCGTCTTGTACCGTGCCGGTGAGCAAACGGGGCTCTGTCGAACCTGTACGAGCGGCCTCTGCCGCGAGCACCGAAAACGCAAACGAGGTGAGTGTGCGTACCGGTGTACCGCCGAGTGCACGCCCAGCTCGACTTTCGATCGCACTACGCAGTGCCGTAGCCGGTCGGCGACTAGATGCCACTGCCAATACGTCGTGCTCAGTCCAACCAGGCAGGTCAAGCGCACGAGCAAACAGTTCAACGACGAGTGTGCTCTTGCCGCTCCCTGGCGCACCAAGCACACGCGCATGCTTGCTGGGATCGCCAGCTAGGACTGCACGCTGTGCGCCATCAAATTCGATCATGCGTTCAGCCTAATGACGACCACAGACATTGCGCGGTGCGCTTGCGGCGAACGGCGTGAATTTCTGGGGTGCAGTGCCAGAGGTCAGGAATAGACTCGGCGGTGTACCTACTTCGTGACGTCAGGTCACAGCACTTATGAGGAGGCTCCCTGTGGAGGTTCGTATCGGCATCAAGCACTCACCTCGCGAACTCGCGTTCGAGACCGAGGCAACGGCCGACGAGGTGCGCGCTGCGCTCACTCAGACGGCTGAAGGCTTTGCAACGTTCGCAGATTCGAAGGGCAAGCAGATTATCGTCGCTGCCGATTCGGTCGCATTCATCGAGTTCGGTGGCGAGTCCGGCCGCAAGGTTGGCTTCATCGGCTAACGCCTGTTGAGCGGGTTGTCTCGGGGAATCTTTTATTCCGAGGCAACTCGCTCAAGCAGCACCATAACCTCAGCATGCCCGGTATGCGGGAACATGTCGAACAGGCGTGCTTTCACGGCGCGCAATGAGGGCATTCTGGCGAGGTCCTGAGCAAGGCTCTTCGGGTTACAGCTCGAGTAGATCACAGATCGAGTAGCTGATCCCTCTAGCCAGTCCGCAAGTTCAGCGCCGATGCCACGACGTGGTGGATTGACGATCACGAGTTCTGGGGCAGACTCCGGTGAGCTCTCAAGGGCAAATGCAGTCGCGTCTCCCGCTTGAAAACGCACAGGTATGCTAGCGTCACTCGCACTCCGGGTCGCCGAGCGGATTGCAGCTTCACTGACCTCAATCCCCACGGCATCTCGCATCCCAGACTCGTCACCCGCATCTGCGCAGAAGAGCGCAAAGCCGCCGACACCGCAGTACAGGTCCCACAACGATGCGGGGTTCAGCTGCGCAGTCCACTCCGCTGCTTGCGCATAGAGCGACTGTGCCACCTTCGTGTTGGTTTGAAAGAAGCTTTGCGGCTGCAAGTGCAGAGATACCGACCCGAGATCCATCGCGAGCGACGATCCATACAACAGCTCTTCGTGCTCACCTTCAAGCACGGCTTTGTGCTCAGGCAAAAGGTTTACCGAGATCACCGTGGCCTGCGGTAGTTGCTCACGGAGTTCTGGCATGAGCGCGCGGATCCGATCGAGGGCACCACTTGATCGAACTACGAAACGAACCATCAGGTCACCCGAGGGTGCTTCTGTCAGGTGCGCATACTTCAGCTCGCCCTTGCGGTTCGGAACCGAGTACGGGGCAAGCTTCGTGCTGTTCAGGAATTCTGCAATACGTGGAATCGCACGCTGTAGGCCAGGCTGGTGGATCAGACAGTCCGTGAGATCGATGCCGCGACCATTCGCTTCACGGCTGAGATCCAAAATGCCGAGCGTGACTGCGCCCACCTCACCGCCGACAGCGAGTTTCGCGCGATTACGAAACTCAGTGACGCCGCCAGCGACAGGTGGTAGCCATGCTTCCGCTGCCGGGCCATGTGTCCCGAGCATTGCCTGGCAGGCGTGATCTTTGTCGCGCAATTGCACGGCATACGGCGTTTCTATGAGTGCACACGAGCGGCACAGATCCGCGACAAAATACCGGCACTCTGGAGTCTGTGCGTCGACCGTCACCATTACGCGGTGAGGCCGAGGCCGTCCATGCGGCGAATGTGGTCAGCGATGAGCTCAGTGAACACGGGCTCGACGGCGTCGGCGTCAAACTCACGATTTGCGCTTCGTGAGAGAACGGCGCGCGCCATCAGCAGCGTGTCGCCTACGAGGCGACGGCCCCACACGGCGAGCCAGCTACCGAGCTTTGGGTCAGCTTCAAGCTCAGCCTGCAACAGCCGCTTCAGTTCATCACGCGCTGAGTGATCGCTCAACGTTGCGATGGCTTCACGGCTGAAGGGATCTTTGATGCCACCGGCGAGTTCTGCAAAGAAGTCGTCAAACAGGCCGCCAACGAGGTAGATGGAGAGCACGTGCTGATGCCAGTCAGCTGCATCAATACGTGTGATGTAGTCCTCGATCATCGACGAGTACGGTTCCATCACGACGTGTGGCGAACGGCCGCGGCGGCGAATCTCCGCGGTAAACCGCTGATGCTTCTGCAATGTGGCGCCAGCTACCCCAGCAAGCACTTCCTTCGCCTGCAGCGTAGGAGCACCCGAGACACCGCGCGTTGCGGCCTCGTACATTTCGAGCTGCAGATAGGCCGTCAGCCCGAGAAATTCAAGTACCTCGGGCGCAAATGCGGCGACTTCAACCTTCTCAGCGCCGACAGACTCGTCACGAGAACGCACTTTGCGCGATGACGTCTGCTTTTTACCGATGCCGCGAATCCAGTTGAACACGATAAATAGCCTACCTCGGGTTGGCGCAGGCTCTGGAATAGAATATGGATGAACTATTCATCGCCTTCGCTCACGGAAGCGGGGGCCGCTGCGCCGGAAGTATGCATGCGCAGCACCGCACACTTCGGAGGTCACTCACTGTGACAACGTTCCTTGAACTTGGAATCGATCAGGACATGGTTGATGCGCTGGCACAGGAAGGCATCGTTGATGCGTTCCCGATCCAGGAGCAGACGATTCCCCTCGCCATTACCGGCCAGGACATCATCGGCCAGGCAAAGACTGGTACGGGCAAGACATTCGGTTTCGGCCTGCCACTGTTGCAGCGCATTGGCGAAAACCCTGAGTCCGGTGTCCAAGCGCTCGTCGTCGTTCCCACCCGTGAGCTCGCGGTACAGGTATATGAAGACCTCGAGCTTGCAGCCCGTGGCCGCGCTGCAACGGTGGTTCCGATTTATGGCGGAAAGGCCTACGAAGGCCAGATTGAACAGCTGAAGGCCGGCGCTCAGATCGTCGTTGGCACTCCCGGCCGCCTCCTCGACCTTTCCAACCAGCGCCTGCTCGATCTCTCGAGCGTGCGCGAGATGGTCCTCGATGAGGCCGACAAGATGCTCGACCTCGGCTTCCTTGCTGACATCGAAAAGCTCTTCTCAAAGACACCGGCGAAGCGCCACACCATGCTGTTCTCGGCGACGATGCCAGGCACCATCGTCACACTTGCGCGTCGATTCATGTCGAACCCCGTGCACATTCGCGCAACAGACCCAGATGAGGGCGCGGCACAGGCAAATATCGAGCACGTCATCTACCGCGCACACGCCCTGGACAAGGACGAGGTCATCGGCCGTATCCTCCAGGCAGAGGGCCGCGGGAAAACCGTCATCTTCATGCGCACCAAGCGCGCAGCAGCAAAGCTACAGGAAGAGCTCAACGATCGTGGCTTCAACGCGGCTTCGGTGCACGGTGACCTCAACCAGGATCAGCGTGAGCGCGCAATGGCGAGCTTTAAGTCTGGCAAGAAAGACATTCTGATTGCTACCGACGTTGCAGCTCGTGGCATCGATGTTGACGACGTCACCCACGTCATCAACCACACCGTCCCTGATGACGAAAAGACCTACCTGCACCGCGTCGGTCGTACCGGCCGTGCTGGCCGCGAAGGCATCGCTGTTACCTTCGTTGACTGGGATGACCTGCACAAGTGGGCGCTCATCAACAAGGCACTTGACTTCGGTGTTCCCGAGCCTGTTGAGACCTACTCGTCGTCACCGCATCTCTTCTCGGATCTCAACATTCCTGAGGGGTCAAAGGGCCGCCTGAAGGCAACTCCCGTCAAGGAGACAGCTCCACGCAACGGCTCACGTCGCGCTTCAGGCGACCGCGAGAAGAAGGACGGCCAGCGTGAAGGCGGCGATCGCCGCACACGTACCCGCACTCGCAGCTCCAACCCCCGCGGTGAGGGCCGTCACGAGTCGCACGCGCAGAGCAAGCCTGCTAGCTCAGACAGCGCAGAGAAGGTCGCTGGCGCTCCCGAGAATGGCGAGGGAGAGTCAGCTCCGCGCCGTCGCCGTCGCCGCCGCCGTGGCGGATCAAGCACTGGTGCAGGCGCTGAGGCGACTCCTGCATCGCAGAGCGAGGCACCTGCGCAAGACGCGTAGGCGTCACACATCACGCGGGCCGAGCGGATTCTTTGGAATCTGCACGGCCCGCGTTGGTGTTTCTTCCCCTATGCGGGTGTGATGAGCGCGGCCTTCACCAGCGGAAGCGTGCGGCCCATGAAGTGGGTTCCGAGCACAAGCTGTGAGGAAACTCGAATCACACCAGGCGCTGTCGCAACGAGGTCCAATACCCGTTGCAGGTCGTGAGTGGATCGCGCAACGATCGCAGCAAAGAGATCCGCGTCGCCTGTCGCTGTGTGGAGTTCAAGCAACTCAGGAATCGCTTCAAGACCCACCGACACGCGATCATGGCCGATCCGCTGATCAATCTGCACCGAGCAGAAACAGCGGATCGGAAACCCGAGTGCGACCGGGTCAATATGCGGTGCCATTGATTTGATGACGCCGGTCTTCCGAAGCCGGTCAAGCCGCCCCTGCGCAGTCGCGCGCGCGATACCGAGTCTGCGGGCGCATTCGACCACCGATATGCCAGCTTCTTCGCTGATCAATGTGATGAGTCGGGCATCAAGCACGTCAATTGCCATGTGGCCTCCTTGCCTAGACAGTTTGCCCACCATATCGCAAGCAGTACCTACCTGTCAGTACAGATTGCACCCTGAAAAATGAACTGATTGACGTCTGAATTCTCACGTCTCTAGAGTTGCGGCCGAACCACTCAACACGAGAAAGTGAGCCCCGAATGACTCTTCATTTCCGTCCCGGCCTCGAACGGGTTGCGGCATACCGCGCAGGTAAACCCGCGCCGGTCTCAGCAACAGGTCAGAGCTACAAACTCTCTTCGAACGAAAACCCGTATCCACCCCTCGAGTCCGTGCAGCAACGAGTTGCAGCGTGTTTGCCAGACGCGATCTATCGCTATCCAAGCATTGCTGCGCAGCCTGTCGTAGACGCGTTGGCCGCGCGCTTTGCAGTCTCGCCAGACAGCATCGCGCTAGGTGCAGGGTCAGTCGAGGTTGCTGGGCAGATCATCCATGCGCTCACCGCGCCCGGCGATGAGGTGATGTTTGCGTGGCGCTCATTTGAGGCATACCCGATCCTCACACGTGTCGCGGGAGCTGTGCCCGTTGAGGTTCCACTTGACGCAGACGCGCGTCATGATCTGCCTCGCATGGCGGCGGCAGTCACTGATCGCACTCGCGTGATCTTTGTGTGCAATCCAAACAATCCCACGGGAACCGTGATCACGCAGCGCGAGCTTGATGATTTCCTCACGGCGATTCCCGACAATATCTTGGTGGTGATTGACGAGGCCTATGTGCATTTTGATACTGCCGCAGACTCGCCGAGCGGCATCGAGGAGTTTCGGAAACACCAGAATGTCGCGGTGTTACACACATTCTCGAAAGCATATGGACTTGCTGGCCTCCGCATTGGCTACGCAATCGCACCCCCTGAGGTTGCAGAGGCGCTGCGCAAGGTTTCCGTTCCCTTCGCCGTGACCGCACTCGCGCAGGAAGCGGCAGTCGCATCGCTCGAAGCAGAGACAGAACTTGATGCGCGGATCTCCGACATCATCGCTTCACGACAGCATCTGGCCGATGCGCTGCTTGCACTGGGGTACCCAGTCATCTCCTCACAGGCGAACTTTGTCTGGCTCCCGGTGGGACCAGAGAGTGACCGAATTAATGGTGCGCTCGAAGCCAACGGCATCTCAGCACGCTGTTTCGCTGGTGAAGGTGTGCGCATTTCAATCGGCAGTGCAACTGAGAACGCAGCCGTCATCGAGGCACTTTCCGCTATACAACCTGTATAGCTCTGACGCGTTTTGAACCGGCTAATCGCTACACCTGTCTAGGAAACAAAGAACATGTTTACTCCGTAGCAACGGCTCGTTACGCTCAACCACCAGGGACGGCGTTGTCCCAGTACTTCGAGTACGAGCGCCGTGTCGACCCATTCTGACCATCCACAGCAATTGAGGACATCATGGCCATTCACAAGCTCCGCGGCAGGACTCTCGCCGCAGCAGGCGTAGCCCTTTCCGCAGCTCTTCTCCTGGGTGCTTGCTCGTCGAACGCTGGCAACGACGCCGGCGCTGGCGACAGCAAGTCATACAAAATCGGCATCAGCCAGTTCGTTCAGCACCCTGCCCTTGATTCAGCGAGTGCTGGTTTCAAGCAAGCCTTCATCGATGCAGGCTTTGTCGAGGGTGAAACGGTGACTTTTGACGAGCAGAACGCGAACGGTGAGGTGCCAACGGCGACCACCATTTCGCAGACGTTCGCAACCAGCAATCTCGACCTCGCAATTGCGATCGCAACACCGTCAGCGCAAGCACTCTTGCAAAACAACACTGATATCCCCCTCCTTTTCGCTGCGGTCACCGACCCTGTCGAGACTGGTCTCGTCGCAAGCAACGAGAAGCCAGGCGGAAACATGACGGGCGTGAGCGACATGAACCCCGTCGCCGATCAGCTTGACCTCATTACTGAGATCAAGCCAGACGCGAAGCGCATCGGTATCGTCTGCGGTTCTGGCGAGGCCAACTCTGAGGTACAGGTCGCAATTGCAAAGGAAGCGGCGAAGGAGCGCGGCCTTGAGATCGTAGCCACCTCGATCACGAACGCTTCAGAACTCAAGCAAGCAGTTGAAGCGCTCAGCGACATCGATGCGATCTACACGCCGAGTGACAACCTCGTTGCTTCGGGTCTCGGATCACTCATTTCAGTCGCAGAAGATCGCGGCATTCTGGTCGTCGGTGCAGACTCCACTCATGTCGAAGGTGGCGCTGTGGCAACCCTCGGAATCGACTACGAGAAGCTCGGCTATCAGGCTGGCGAGATGGCGCTCCGCATCCTCGAGGACGGCGAAGATCCCGCGACAATGCCGGTCGAGTCGCAGAAGGAACTCTCACTCGTCGTGAACCCAGAGGCCGCAAAGCGCCAGGGCGTTGAAATTCCAGCGTCGCTCCTTGAGCGCGCAGACACCGTCATCGAGTAATCCTGTGATCGGTGCACTTGAGATTGGGCTCCTGTACGGAGTCATGGCGCTCGGCGTCTACCTGACGTTCCGAGTGCTGAACTTCCCTGACCTCACGGTTGACGGTAGTTTCACCACGGGTGGCGCAGTAGCCGCTTCGATGATTGTGGCTGGCCAGAGCCCGCTGCTTGCGACTCTCGCAGGCGCAGCAGCGGGCGTGGTCGCGGGTATCATCACAGGCCTCCTCCACACGAAGGGGCGGATCGATGGCTTGCTCGCCGGAATCCTGACGATGATCGCCCTGTGGTCGATCAACCTTCGGATTATGGGGAAGGCAAACCTGCCGCTCCTCCGCGAGGAAACCATCATGTCCCCACTCCGTGACAACGGTTGGATCGGAAAGACCTGGATCGCAATGATCATCTTCATTGTGGCGGTCTTCCTCATCAAGCTCGCGCTCGATTGGTTCTTGTCGACAGACCTTGGCCTCGCGATTCAAGCGACGGGCAATAACGAACAGATGATCCGCAGCTTCGGTGTGAGCACCGATCGGATGAAGATCCTGACGCTCGCAATTTCTAACGGATTTGTTGCCCTTGCTGGGGCGATCATTGCGCAGTACCAGGGCTTCGCCGATATCAGCATGGGCATCGGCATCATCCTCATCGGACTCGCTTCGGTGATTCTTGGACAGGCGGTCCTTGGTCAGCGGAACATCTTCATGGCAAGCCTTGCGGTCATCGTCGGTTCGGTGCTGTACCGCCTGATCATTTTCATCGCGCTGTCTGCAGGCCTCAACCCCAACGATATGCGTGCAGTCACGGCGGTGCTCGTTGTGCTTGCGCTGCTGCTCCCACGCTGGGGCTTCCTGAAGAAGATTCCTGCGTTCAACAGCCGCGGCAATGGCAGGCCGAGGGATCCCGCTCCTGAACCGGTTATCTCGGCAACGACCGGCGTCAAAGTGCCCATTGCAGGAGGGAAGTAAGCACACATGCTCCACATTGATCAGATCTCGAAAACCTTCTTCCCCGGAACGATCAATGAGCGCAAAGCGCTCGTAGACGTCAGCCTTCGATTGAGCCAGGGCGATTTCGTCACGGTGATCGGCTCGAATGGTGCAGGCAAGTCCACGCTGCTTAATGCTGTTGCTGGTCGCTACCTGATCGACTCCGGTTCGCTCACCATCGACGGCCAGCAGGTTTCGAAGCTCAAGGAGTACCAGCGTGCGAAGTACGTTGGTCGTGTCTTCCAAGACCCGATGGCTGGTACTGCCCCCGATCTCACGATCGAACAGAACTTGTCGCTCGCTCTCAAGCGCGGTCAGCCTCGTGGACTCGGAGCTGGCCGCACGAAAGCGCGACGTGAGCGGTTCGTCGAAGAGCTGAAGTCCCTTGAGCTTGGCCTTGAGAACCGTCTCACGGCCAAGGTGGGCCTGCTCTCTGGTGGCCAGCGTCAGGCGCTTTCCCTCCTCATGGCGGGTTTCACACAGCCCCGCATTTTGCTCCTCGATGAGCACACCGCAGCGCTGGACCCGCAGCGTGCCGCACTGGTGACGAACCTCACTGAGCGGATCGTCTCAGCGGATCGACTCACCACGCTCATGGTGACGCACAACATGGAGCAGGCGCTCCAGCTCGGCAACCGACTCATCATGATGCATGAAGGCCGAATCGTGTTCCAAGCATCGGAAGAGGAGAAGAAGCATCTGACGGTGCCTCAGCTCCTCGCTGAGTTCGCCAAGATCAAGGGGGCGAGCTTCGACGACCGCGCATTGCTCGCGTAGTTTCGGCTGCGACCGAAGTGGCGGCGGGAGCGGCTACTGCCGCCGCCACTGTGGCGCCACCGAAACCGCGCACGACTCAACCCCGCGAAGGTTTTTGCCCTCGCGGGGTTGTTTGCGTCATTGCGCATGACGTACCAAATGCAAACTGTGTAGGCGTCCACGTCTCAGCCGTCGCCGACACACAGCTTCATCGTGTCCCACAGGTGGCTCATTTGTGGCGCATTCTGCGCCGCTTTGCTCACAAAAGCGCGCGGCCAACGGCCGCACGAGTCCCTCACATGTTGAGGGAAAGTGGCGCAGGTCTGAGCCGGTCTGTTCCTCCGCGGGGTGCGTTCTCGTGCTCAACCCACCGAAACCAGGCCTTTCTCTCGAGAACGCACCTTTCTGCCGTTTGAAAGGCCCCTTCTCGAGAGAAAGTACCCTTTTCGATGGGTTAGGCGTTCCGGCCTCGCCCGAAGCCCCCAACACGGCCGAAGACCCAACACGGCCAGACCCCAGGCGAAGACCCAGCACGGCCAGAACCTAACGAATGGCGCCAGACTTCCGCGCAGCTGCGACGGCCGCCGTCCGCGACGAGACTCCAAGCTTCGTGTAGATATGGGCAAGGTGCGTCTTGACCGTTGCTTCAGAGATCACGAGTTCGGTGGCAATCTTGGTGTTTGATTTGCCCTGCGCGACAAGGGTGAGTACTTCCGCTTCGCGCGCGCTCAGACTTTCCTGCGGCGCGCGTAGTCTGGCCAGCAATCGGCCAGCGATCGCAGGAGCGAGCGCGCTCTCCCCCGCAGCAGCCGCACGGATCGCCGCGACGAGCTCCTCCGGGGGTGCATCCTTCAGCAGGTACCCGCTTGCCCCGGCTTCCACAGCGCCCAGAATGTCGCCATCCGTGTCGTAGTTTGTGAGAACAAGGACCGCGGGAGGATTCGAGAGCGCCCGAATCTCTCGTGTCGCGTCGGCACCATTGAGAAGCCGCACTCCAGCCGGGCTTTCGACCGCCGGTTGCGCCCCAAACTGCAAGTCCATCAGTACGACGTCAGGTGCGTGCTCAGCAGCTGCCCGCACCGCCTCGGCTGGAGTTGACGCATCAGCGACCACTTCAAATTCTGGCTCGCACTCAAGCAGGGCGCGGATCCCTGCCCGAACGACCGGGTGATCATCTGCAAGGACGATACGCATAGTCTTCACGCTCCAGCTCTCTTAGGGAGGACAGCGGTCACCGTGGTTCCGGCACCTGGCACTGCCTCAAGTTCAAGTGCCCCACCCAACTGCAGGACGCGTTCTTCGATCGCACGGAGCCCGAATGAGTCCCGTGATGGGTCATTGGCTCGCATGATGTGTGGATCAAAGCCCACCCCATTATCGGCAATGGAGAGACGCACCTCCCCGTCTGCACTCACGCTCAGGGAGATGTCGGCACGATCCGCGCCAGAATGCTTCACCACGTTTGACAGCGCTCCCTGGGCAATGCGCAGGAGCGCGGTACTCGTGTCCATACCGAGATCGCCTGCTTCAGCAGCGGGATCAACTTCGACCACCACCAGGATGCCCGTTCGACGACTTTGTTCGGCTGCAAGTCGTCGCAGCGCATCAGCAAGGCCGCTCGATAGTGATTCTGGAGTGAGCGCACGGATGATCTGGCGCGTATCAGCAAGGCTTTCTGCCGCGGTTTCGCGCGCAAGTCGCAGGTGCCCGAGCCCGGGCTCCGGTGTCGTGCGTTCAGCTGCATGCAACAGCATCTGAATGCTTGAGAGGCCTTGTGCGACCGTGTCGTGAATGTCGCGAGCGAGGCGAGCTCGTTCTTCGAATGCGCCCTGCTCGCGCTCGGTTGCAGCAAGCTGTTCGCGCGTCACAAGCAGCTCTTGCACGAGGTCCTCGCGCTCGTGTACTTCCCGTGTGAGCATTCGGTACCCGTACCCGATAAAGACCGCGACCACTGCGCCGACAATGGGACCGATCACGCCCCCGAAACTAAATCCAAGGTGTAGTCCGAGCGCAAGCACAGCAATCCCTGTCGTCACCACCACCGTGATGAGTCCGCCTGGGGACGGCAGCACATGCAGATACAGGAAGAACAGCGGGAAGACGAGGTAAGCGCCCTCCGGGGAGAGCCAGACAAGAATCGTCCACAGCAGGGTGAGCGAGGCCACCCAGGCCACCGACTGCGCAGTGTGCGCAACAGGAGACGCAGGCGTGCCACGAAAATGACCGAATACTGCGCCGCCGGCATAGACCGCGAGGAATCCGACTGCGACCACAAGCACGGCAACAAAATACGGCGATCCTGTGACGTAGCTCGTCACCACCGGCAAGACAAGCAGGCCGATAAGCAGCACATGCAAGCCCAGACGGAGACCGGCGAAGACGGGCGACAACGTCGCCATTGCTCCTGCGCCAGAAGGGGCGACGAAGTCACCGGAGTCACCGGGAACATCCTTCGCAAACCGCGATGATGACGTTGCTGGCTCTCGTGATCGAATCATGACGATTCCAGGCTACGCGGTTCTTGGCTCCCCGTCATCATCCAAATGGATGACCCCGCATCGACCGATCGGAGTGATGAAAGACCGGGCATGCGGCCGATGAGCTTTGCCTGCAAACTCGCGATTCTTGAATGGTGGCCGCGCACCGAGCGCGACCGGAAGGAGTTATCGTGTTCGTTGCTTGGAGAGACCTGCGGTTTGCGCGGGGTCGCTTCTTCCTCATCGGCACAGTGGTGGCGCTCATCACTCTGCTCGTCGGCTTCCTTTCGGGACTTACCGGAGGTCTTGCATCGCAGAACATCTCTGCGATGCTGCAGCTTCCTGGCGAACGCGTCGTTCTGCAGAACCCGGGTGATGGCGCTCCTGACTACGCAACTTCGTCAATCACGAACGAGGCTGGCGAAGCATGGATCGCGGCCGATGGCGTCGAGACCGTACTCCCCCTCGGTATCGCGCAGGCGCGCGCTGAGAATACGAGCGGATCTGCGTCGGCAGCAGAAGGCACGGTCGGCGTGGCGCTGTTCGGCATGTCCGAGGCGTCAGCAAAAGACGGCACCACCGGTTCTGTCTTCGATCTCACCCCAGAAAAATCTGGCGAGGTTGGCCTCTCACAGGGCGCCGCTGATGAACTTGGCGCGCAGGTCGGCGATACCCTCACGATCATCGGCTCGGAGTTTACCGTCGCGAAAATCGGACCAGAGGCGTGGTACAGCCACACCCCCGTTGTCGCGATGGATCACGGCGACTGGGCAATGTCGAACGCGAAGCTTGGCGGAACGGGCGCGCCAACGGCGTTGCTCGTGTCAGGAGCAGACGGATCCGCACCCGATTGGGATGCAATCGCAGCTGACACCGGAACGAGCGTGAAGACCCCGATCATGTCGTTGTCCGCGCTGTCGACTTTCAAGTCTGAGATCGGCTCGCTTGGCCTCATGATCGCGATGCTCTTCGGCATCTCTGCCCTCGTCGTCGGCGCATTCTTCACCGTCTGGACGATGCAGCGCGCAGGCGATGTCGCAGTCCTCAAGGCACTCGGCGCTTCGAACTCGTCGCTGATCAAGGACGCGCTCGGTCAGGCGCTCGTGGTGCTCATTGCGGGAATCGGAATTGGCATTCTCGCAGTGACGGGGCTCGGCCTTCTCGCGGGTCAAGCGCTGCCATTCCTGTTGAGCCCGCTCACGACGGTGTTGCCTGCGCTCATCATGGCCGTCCTCGGCCTCGCGGGTGCCGCATTCGCACTCCGTACCGTCACCAAAGCTGATCCACTCGTAGCACTTGGGAGCCACCGATGATTGAACTGCAGAACGTCACCCTCACTTTCCCAGACGGCGACAGCCGCGTCACCGCGGTCGACAACGTCACCCTGACTGCCCCCGCTGGCAAGGTCACCGGCATCACGGGCCCCTCGGGATCTGGCAAGTCTTCGATTCTCGCGGTTGCATCGACACTTATTCGACCGGACTCCGGCAGTGTCCTGCTGAGCGGCCCGAATCACGCCACCGTTGATGCGGCAAAACTCTCGCTTGAAGAAGCGGCAGCGCTCCGACGTGACCGCATCGGCATCGTGTTTCAACAGTCCAACCTGCTCCCCTCGCTCACAGCCCGCGAGCAGCTGCTGGTCATGGCTGAGCTCGGGGGCGCGGATCGACGCACGAGACGCGCGCACATTTCGGGACGCGTAGATGAGCTGCTCGCAGCCGTTGGTCTTGCCGAACACGCGAACAAACGTCCCCACCAGCTCTCAGGCGGCCAGCGTCAGCGTGTAGCGATTGCACGTGCGCTCGTCCAGGAGCCCGACGCGCTCCTCGTTGATGAGCCGACAAGCGCGCTCGACCAGGAGCGTGGCGCTGAGATCATGCAACTGATCTCAGATCTCACGCATGAACGTGGCACCGCGACACTCCTCGTCACGCACGATCTGGTACATCGAGGCACCCTCGACGAACTCGTCACCGTTGTCGACGGACGAATCGCAGCAGACAGCATGGCTGGCAGCGCTGCTGCATAAACGGTCGAGCGAGTGAAATCTCGCTAGCGTGGAGTGGCGGTCATCTTTCGGATGGCCGCCACTGTCGTTTCCGGCGTAGTGAAGTCTCCGAGCCTATTCGGCTTGCCTGCTCCGTGGAAGTCGCTTGACCCGGTCGGAACGAGCCCAATCTCGCGCGCACCTTCGCGCAGGACAGGGACCCATTCTGGTCGGTTCTCTGGGTGTTCGAGCTCAATGCCCCACAGGCCAGCTGCGGCGAGCGCGGTGAGGTCGGTGAGCGGAATGGGTTCTGCCTGACGGTTCGCGGCAGGGTGAGCGATGACGGGAACGCCGCCAGCTTGCCGTACCAGGCGGATCGCTTCTGCGGTGTCCATCGTGAGCGTCCCGATGTAGTAGGGCGAGCCTGGGTACAGCAGCTCGGTGAAGGCAGCGCTGCGGTCGACAAAGTAACCCGCGCGGACGAGCGCGTCTGCAATATGGGGACGGCCAACGGTGCGGGCGTCTTCTGCACCGAGCACGTCTTCCCAAGTGATCGCGTAGTCCACCATGATGAGTTCCACCATCTTGCTCGCACGGGCAAGTCGTGCACTTCGCACGACCGAGAGCGCATCAAACAGCTCTCCTGCCTCTGGCGAAATGCCGTATCCGAGGAGGTGCGGTGAGCGGCCAGCAAACTTCGTGGTGATCTCGATTCCTGGCAGAAAGTCAATGCCGTGCGCGGCCGCTGCCTCACGCGCCTCATCCCAGCCATCGATCGTGTCGTGGTCAGTGAGCGCGAAGCCGCTCAGCCCGATCCGCGCGGCTTCGGCTGCAATCTCACTCGGCCGGGTCGTGCCATCGGAATAGACCGAGTGCGTGTGGAGGTCAAAGCCTCTGTGCTGCTCGGTGTTACTCATTCCGCCAGTCTATGGGCTTTGGGCCGAATTGGGGTGCTGAGCCAGCTCTCCGAGGGAAGTGAGAAGATGGGAGTATGACCACGAGCGAGCAGGCTACCCACGAGGTAGAAATCGATAACACGAACCGCAGCACGACCCCGCAGAACGATGCGTTTGGTGCGTACATTTCGCAGCACTGGGCGGATCGCGTTGACGAGCTTCCGGCTGCTCATCCGGCCGCGGCGTTTGCCGCTGAACGCCGTGCTGCAGTTGCCAAGCAGTTCCCTGGCCAGCGTCTCGTCATCGCGGCGGGTGCAATGAAGCAGCGTTCGAACGACACCTTCTACCAGTACCGAGCACATTCGGCATTTGCGCACCTCACCGGTTGGGGCGCGGAGTCTGAGCCAGGCGCGATCCTCGTCATCGAAGACGATGCGTCCACGCTGTACTTCCGCGAGCGCGCTGGTCGCGACAGTGACGAGTTCTTCGCGAACCCTGAGATTGGTGAGTTCTGGATCGGGCCACGCCCATCCCTCGCGCAGGTGTCAGCGCTCCTCGCGGTTCCGACTGCGCACCTCGCAGAGTTCCGCCCCTCGTCCGACGATCTCACGCTCGATGACGCTGACCTTGCTCGCGTGACGTCAGAGCTGCGCCTGGTGAAGGACGAGTACGAGCTCGCTGAGATGCAGGCCGCAGTTGACGCGACAGCACAGGGCTTCACGGAAGTCCTCGCTGCGCTTCCCCAGGCGAGTGCGCACCCACGTGGTGAGCGTATCGTTGAGGGCGTTTTCAATCAGCGTGCCCGTCTCGATGGCAACACGGTCGGCTACGAAACCATTGCAGCGTCTGGCCCGCATGCGTGCACCCTGCACTGGATCCGCAACGATGGACCGGTACGCGAGGGCGATCTCCTCCTCCTCGACGCCGGTATCGAAATGGACAGCCTCTACACGGCAGACATCACCCGCACCGTCCCCGTCTCAGGGAAGTTCTCTGAGGTCCAGCGGCGCGTCTACAACGCCGTACTCGAAGCTGCAGATGCTGCGCGCGCGATTGTGCGTCCTGGAATCCGGTTCCATGAAGTGCACGACGCAGCCATGCAGGTCATCGAGCGCCGTACCCGCGAGTGGGGCATCCTCCCCGAAGATGACGGAACTGCGTACTACCGCCGTTACATGGTGCACGGAACCAGCCATCACCTCGGAATGGACGTGCACGACTGCGCGCAGGCCCGCCGTGAAATGTACATGGATGGCGTGCTTGAACCAGGAATGGTCTTCACTATCGAACCTGGCCTGTACTTCCAGCCTGACGACCTCACCGTCCCAGCTGAATACCGTGGCATCGGCGTGCGGATCGAAGACGACATCGTCGTGACCGAAAGCGGTTGCCTGAACCTCTCCGCTGGCATTCCTCGCACCGCTGACGCGGTCGAGGCGTGGATCGCTAACGCACAGCGCTAGGCAGGGCTCCGGGTCCGGCTCCGGCTCCGGGCCTGGCTCCGGCTCCGGGCATTCCCTGTGAGGTCCCCATTTCTCAAGGTTGCCCCCCTCTCTCGAGGTCCCCCTCTCAAGGTCACCCCTTCGAAACAGCTCCTTTCTCTCGAAACCGGCCCTTGCTGACGCAAGAAAGCCCCCTTCTCGAGAGAAAGGGGCTCTTTCGCGTGGTCAGCCTCGCCCAAACGACCAGAGACGGATCACGCAGCCAAGGCGAACCGCATGGCTACACCGTGGGCGGCACCTCGCCCATCAGTACGCGCCGCGCGTCGTGGACAAGCTCAGGAGTCGTATACAGCTCGTATCGCACAGCGATCATCTGCGTCACCGACGAGAAGCCACGGCGGTTGCGGGTCATTGAGTACGAGACCACGCTGAAAAGCATGCCAAAACCGGCGCCGATCACGAGCGCCGCAACGAACACACCGAGGATGCCCGTGTTGTCTGGCTGGAAGAGGAACAGCAGCACACCAAGGAACAGGCCAAGATATGCGCCAGAGAGCGCACCCATCAGGGCGACTCGACCATAGGTAAGCTTGCCGGTGATCCGCTCAACGCTGCGAACATGGTTTCCGACGATGCTCACCTCACGAACGGGGAATCCACTCTTTGCGAGGGTGTCAACCGCGCTGCGAGCGTCCTCGTAACGGTCGTAGGTCGAGATAATGTCACCTGTTGGCAGCTCAAGTGACAGGGGCGTACGTGGGGCCCCGGGCTGTCCTGTGAAACTCATACCTTGATTGTATGGCCCAGCGCTGGTTGAACCCAGTGTTTTGCTTCGCGTTGCCGTTACCTTGCTGTCAGCCGTAAGCGGTAGCGTAGGGGTGTGAGCAATTCGAGGGTCTTTGTCGGCCGCCTTGCGGGGCGGGGTGTTTTTGACCCTGCCGGTGATCGCATCGGAAAGGTACGCGACGTCCTTGTCGTTTATCGACACCAGACGCAACCGCGCGTCGTCGGTCTCATCGTTGAGATTCCAGGCAAGCGTCGTGTTTTTGTGCCGATCAGCCGTGTGACGTCGATTGGTTCTGGCCAGGTCATCACGACAGGCCTCATCAACATTCGCCGCTTCGAACAGCGAAGCGGCGAGGTCCGCGTCTTGGCACAGCTTCTTGGTCTTCCCGCGCAGCTCGCAGATTCAACCCGTGTGCGCGTTGAAGACGCCGCAATTGAACGCACTCGTTCGGGCGAGTGGATCCTCTCCGAGGTATTCGTGCACGTGATCCGCACAGAAGTTCGCGCGTTCAGCAGGCCTGAGACACGCATTGTGGCCTGGACCGACCTGCGTTTGCCGCAAGAGAAGTCAGAGGCGCAGTCGGCAGAACGTCTCATCCAGACTTTCCTCGATCTCAAGCCGGCCGACCTCGCTGAAGCGCTCCTCGAGCTCCCGTTTGAGCGCATGACCGAGGTCATGGCAGAGATGTCTGACGACCGAGTCGCCGACGCGCTTGAAGAGATGACAGAAGCGGATCAGCTGTCTCTGCTCGCCCATATTCCTGAGAAGCGTGCCGCAGACGTGCTTGACCATATGGAGCCAGACGACGCGGCAGACCTCGTCTCAGCGCTTCCGGACGCCAAGCGAGAAGAATTGCTTGACCTCATGGAAGATGAGGAAGAAGCTGAAGTCCGTAAGCTCCTGGGCTACGCACCAGACACCGCTGGTGGCCTGATGAGCCCCTCGGCAATCATCCTTTCCGGCGAAGCAAGCATCGCCGAGGGCCTCGCGATGATCCGCCGCGCAGAGATATCCCCTGCCATGGCTGCTGCCGTCTACGTGACGCACCCGCCATTTGAGACCCCGACTGGTGAGTTTCTCGGAATCGCTCACTTCCAGCGCATGCTTCGCTTCCCGCCCCACGAGCGGCTGTCAGCACTCCTCGACAACGAGATCGAGCCGGTGCACGTCGATGCAGACGCGGCAGAAGTCGCCCGCCAGCTAGCAAGTTATGACCTGGTAGCCATTCCTGTTGTCGATGATCAGACCCGCCTCGTTGGCGTCGTCACGGTCGACGACGTGCTCGACCATCTCCTTCCAGATGACTGGCGTCACGCAGCGGACGACGACACTTCGCACTCAGGAGCAGGCGCATGATCCGCTGGGGAAAGAGCACGTCGCTCGATGCGCCGCGCGCCTCAGGGATCCGCGCCCCGCAGGAGGGGCGTACCGGCGGCAACGAGCGATTTGGCCGCTGGACGGAGAGCATTGCGCGAGGCATGGGAACCCCGTGGTTCTTGCTCATTCTCAGCGCCTTCTGCGTCGCTTGGCTCGCGTGGAATACCTGGGGGCCACAGCATCTTCGTTTCGACTCTGCCGCGCTCGGATTCACCGCGCTCACGCTCATCCTCTCGCTGCAAGCGTCGTACGCTGCACCGATGATTCTGCTCGCGCAGAACCGTCAGGATGACCGCGACCGCGTGCAGATCGAGCAGGACCGTCAGCGTGCAGAACGTAACGTCGCCGACATCGAGTTCCTTGCGCGCGAGGTTGTTTCGCTCCGTATCGCGATGAAGGATCTTCCCGACCGGGAATTCATTCGACAAGAGCTGCGTTCGCTGCTTGAAGAGCTCGATACTGAAGAGGAGGACACTGCGTCCCCTTCGATAGCTTCCCAGCCCGCGGATCCCGAGCATCCAGCGTCCAGCACACCAAAGGAGTAAGCGCGCAATGACCACAGAGCAGACGATGCCCGGTCGCGAAACCGCGTCGGCACTCGAACTCACCTTGTGGACCGCGCTTGACCGGGTCCAGGATCCTGACATCCGTCGCCCATTGACCGAGCTCGGAATGGTGCGCGAGGTCTCAGTCAGCACGACTGCAGCTGGCACGACTCACGCAGCGGTGAGCATTCAGCTCACCATCGCTGGCTGCCCCGCCGCTCGCCAAATTGAGGCCGATGTTCACAGCGCTATTGACTCAGTCGCGGGCATCGAGGCAAGCTCCGTTGACGTTGGAGTCATGACTCCGGCTGAACGGCAGGCGTTTGTCGAGCGCGTGCGCGGATCGCGGCCTCGTCAGTTCGGCCCAGACTCTCTCACGCGCGTCATCGCGGTGACGAGCGGGAAAGGTGGCGTTGGCAAGTCCTCGCTTACCTCAGCGCTCGCGATGGCATTTGCGCAGCGCGGGCTCTCGGTTGGCGTCATCGATGCCGACATCTTTGGGTTCTCGATTCCGAGCGTACTTGGCCTGAGCCGTGACGGCAAGGTCGAGCAACCCACACGAGTGGGCGAGATGATCATCCCGCCCTCGGTGGATGGTGTGCAGGCAATTTCCATTGGAATGTTCTTGGGCGATGCTGATCCACGAAATACCGCGGTCTCATGGCGTGGCCCCATGCTGCACCGCACCATTGAACAGTTCTTGCGCGATGTCTGGTTCGGCGACCTCGATGTACTTCTGCTCGACTTGCCACCAGGCACTGGAGATGTCGCCATTAGCGTTGGGCAGCTCCTCCCCCAGGCAGAGGTGCTCGTCATCACCACTCCACAGGAGGCCGCAGCCGATGTCGCCGTGCGCAGCGCGCTTGTCGCACGCCAGACCGGCCAAAAGGTCATCGGTGTCATCGAAAACATGGCAGGCCTTGTGCAGCCCGATGGTAGCGTCCTTGACATCTTTGGCTCGGGTGGTGGTCGCACGGTCGCAGAACGCCTGTCAGACGACGAGCACGGCACCGTTCCGCTGCTCGGCAGTGTGCCGCTGAGCCCAGATTTCCGCGCCGCAGGCGATACCGGCACCCCGCAGGAACTCATCGCGAGTGCGGATCCCGCAGGCGCAGAGGTGCAGCTCATCGCAGACCGAATCATCGGGATTGGCCGCGGGCTCGCTGGTCGCCCACTCGGCATTAGCCTCAGCTAGGAGTCGGGCGCGGCAAACTGCACGTTGCGCCCCGACGCGCAGCAGACGAGGTCTGTGGTGCGCGGCTTATGTCGCCTCGTCGTCGTAGCGCATCATTCCGCTGAGCTTCGACTCACGCTCCTTGCGCGCGTTCTCGAGACGCTCGCGGCGCTCCTTCAAACGGTTCTCACGCTCGTCTTCGACGAGCGCTTCCCGCACGATGCGTCGCGGATCATACTGGCGCGGATCAAGCTGCTTCCAGTCGACGTTGTCGTACTCAGGACCCATCTCATCTTTCAGACGTCCCTTTGCGCCGTCAGCCATTTGCTTGATGGTCTTGACGAACTCGCCAAGCTTCTTCGCATACTCGGGCAGGCGGGTGGGACCAACGATCAGCATCGCGATCACGAGAATCACCAAGATCTTGTCGAAAGTCAGGCCCATACCCGCCATCGTACATCCCCGTGGGCACCGAAACCTTACGATGACGCGCGTGTGTACCCTCTCTGCGCACCTCTGAACCTCTACGCTTAGAACGTACTCGTGTTGAGTCGCGATCGTTGGAGGACAAGTGAGCAAGGTCGAGCGTAACTGGCAGTTCGTTGAGCAGTACCCGAACGAGCCCGACTCACTCGTGCGTGCGCGCCGACTTTCCATCGAGCACGGCATTACGCCTGTCTCGGGCTCTGTCGCATCGCAGCTCTCGGTGCTTGCAGCCGTCTCCAACGCCCGAAACATCTGCGAGATCGGAACCGGCCTTGGTGTCAGCGGCTTAGCACTGTTGCGTCATGCCCCTCATGCGACACTCACCACGATTGAACGTGAGTCGGAATACGTCAGGGAAGCACGCCCAATCTTTACTGAAGCTGGCGTCCCGTCAGCTCGGGTGCGTTTCGTCGAGGGTGACGCACGCCACATCATGCCTCGCCTGAACCTTGACTCCTACGACATCGTGCTGCTTGATGCCGAGCCAGAGATTCTGCTTGAACTCTTCGAACACGCACTCGGCATCGTCCGCCAGGGCGGAACCATCATCATTCCCAACGCGTTGGCCGACGGCCAAGTCTCGGACCCAGCAGCACGCGATACCCAGACCCAATCGCTGCGCGATCTGCTCGCTGTTGTTGCCGATTCACCAGCAACGGCCGCATCGCTTGCGGCATCTGGTGACGGTCTCCTCACTGTCGTCAAACTCGCAGCCTAGCGGGACACACATCCCACAGAAGCAAAAGAACCCCATCTCACACGAGATGGGGTTCTTTTCTTACGCGGTAGGCTCAGCCGTCGAGCACACCAGCGAGTACATCACGCAGCTCTGCTGCTTCTTCATCATTGACCGAAACGACGAGTCGACCGCCGCCTTCGAGAGGCACGCGCACCACAATAAGCCGGCTCTCACGAACCGCTTCCATGGGTCCGTCTCCGGTCCTCGGTTTCATTGCCGCCATGACGCCTCCTTGCAAGCTTGATACTTCCAATGTCTATTATCTCCCGCAAACGGTGAGCGCACGAAATCGACGTGTCATATTCAAGAAATTCCATGAAATCACCCTGAAATATGAGTGTTTGTGACACAAAAAGGGGCGAAGCGCTTGCGCGCCCCGCCCCACTTGTGCACCCATCTACCGGTTCAGATGACGCACGGGAGAACCCGTGTACAACTGCTGCGGGCGACCAATCTTCGTCTGGGGGTCCGTACGAGCCTCACGCCACTGTGCGATCCAGCCTGGCAGGCGTCCGATTGCGAACAGCACCGTAAACATTCGGGTTGGGAACCCCATGGCCTTGTAAATCACGCCGGTGTAGAAGTCAACGTTTGGATACAGCTTGCGCTCCTTGAAGTAGTCATCTTCAAGTGCGATCTGCTCGAGCTCCTGCGCAAGGGCGAGCAGCGGGTCATTGACGCCGAGCTCTTCGAGCACCTTTGCGGCGCTGTCTTTGACGATACGAGCACGCGGATCGTAGTTCTTGTACACGCGGTGACCGAAGCCCATGAGCTTCACGCCATCTTCCTTGCGCTTGACCTTCTCCACGAATGCCTGCACGCTCTGGCCGGAATCGCGGATCTGCGCGAGCATGTCGAGCACAGCTTCGTTTGCGCCGCCGTGCAGCGGGCCAGAAAGCGCGTTAATGCCAGCAGAAACCGAGGAGAACAGGTTTGCACCTGTCGAGCCAACGAGGCGTACCGTCGAGGTCGATGCGTTCTGCTCGTGGTCTGCGTGGAGAATCAGGAGCTTATCAAGCGCATCGACGAGCACCGGGTTCATGATGTAGTCCTCGGCCTTGTTGCCGAAGTTCAATCGCAAGAAGTTTTCAACGAAGCCCAGACTGTTCTTCGGGTACAGGGTTGCCTGACCAATCGACTTCTTGTGCGCGTATGCCGCGAGCACTGGAAGCTTCGCAAGCAGACGGATCGTGTTCACCTCAACAAACTCGGGAACCGAGGTATCGAGCGAATTCTCGTAGTAGGTAGACATGGTCTGCAGCCCACCAGAAAGCATCGCCATGGGATGCGCGGTGTGGGGCACAGCCTCGAAGTAGTAGGCCATGTCTTCGTGCAGCAGAGTGTGACGGCGAATCTCGCTATCAAACTCGAAGAGCTGGTCTGGCGTCGGCAGCTCGCCATAAATCAACAGGTACGCAACCTCAAGGAAGGTTGACCCCTTAGCGAGCTCTTCGATCGGGTAGCCGCGGTACCGGAGCACACCTTCATCGCCATCGATGTAGGTGATCGACGACTTCGTCGATGCAGTATTCACGAAACCGTAGTCGAGCGCGGTGTAGCCACTCTGACGCGTGAGCGTGCTCAGATCAATCGCCGAGTTGCCGTCAACTGCTGAGAGGATCGGAAATTCGGCCGAACCCTCAGGCAGGATCAGCTTCGCTGTATTGGGGCTCTGTGTCGAGTCGGTCATGTCATCTCCTCGTGAGATCTCATGCTGGCGAGCATCTGTTTAACGCTGCCATTGCTTTCAGCCTATCGGCTCCTATTGGGAGTCCACGGCCAGGCCGTAGATTCGTTACGCCCCTGCACTCAGACTATCTTGATGTCGAGCGAAATGCGACGTAATACACACAACGAGATTTTGCCGTTATGCAACAGTCTCAGACTACTGGTTTCCGCAGCTTCTTAGGCGCAAAGACACAAAAGCCGCTGTTTCTTCCGAAGAAACAGCGGCCGGTGCATCTCGTGCGGCTTTTAGGCCTGAGGCGGAAGGGCCGCCACGACTGGATGATCGAAGTTGTACATGCCAACCTTCGCCGCACCGCCTGGCGAACCAATTTCATCGAAGAATTCGACGTTCGCGCGGTAGTAGTCTGACCACTCGCTCGGCAGGTCATCCTCGTAATAGATTGCCTCGACCGGGCATACAGGCTCACAGGCACCACAGTCGACGCACTCATCTGGATGGATGTAGAGCGAGCGTTCGCCCTCATAAATGCAGTCAACTGGGCATTCATCGACGCAGGCGCGATCCTTCACGTCCACGCACGGAAGAGCGATCACATAGGTCATGATCCACGCCTTTCACTCGTCAGAACAATGCTCCTATCCTAGCCGGTCGGAACCGGGCTGGCTGCGAGCGCGCCTAGTCACCGAGACAAGAAGATATGCGCTGCCCAACCGCCGCCAAGGAGCCACGGACCGGCAGCGCCCTCACTTGCACAATTCCGAATTCGCTGAAGATTCTGCAGTGCAAGCGCTGCAGCGAGAAAGAGCAGCAGTACTCCGGCACGCGCCAGGGGCTCCTGGCCGAAAGGCACGACCGCCACTCCAATGACGCCGCACAGCTTCACGTCCCCTGCACCACACGCTCCAGGTTCGATCCACCAGAACACAAGGAGCAACACTGCGGGGAGGACCGCCGCAATCGCAGGCCACACCAATGGGGGCGCGGATCCATCATCACGCATCATTCCGACGGCGAGCGCTGCCACGACTGCGACGGCCACAACACATGCTGCACGCATCAGCAGCTTGTTCGGAATGGTGAGTGTGGCCTGATCCGCCACGACAATCTGCCCGCTGAGCGCTGCGAGTACACAGGTGACAAGACCTGGAATGACTCCGGTGAGGAGCCACAGTGGGTCGCCGACAGCCTCGCGGAGTTGGTCGAGCGCAATCGCTGTCGCCAGCACACCAGCGCTGCAAGCCAGAACAATGACGCCGGCGAGGGAAACGTGACGCTCCCCCGCCGGCGATGTGAGGCCCTTAGTCTGGGACGACCTCTGTACCGATGCCATGCTCAGTAAAAATCTCGAGCAATACGGAGTGGGGTTCCCTCCCATCGATGATGGCGGCCTTCGATACGCCGCTGGTGACTGCGTCGAGGCAGGCACGCATTTTGGGAATCATTCCAGACTCGAGTGTCGGAAGCATCTCTTCAAGATCAGTGGTGCTGATCGAAGAAACGAGCGAACTCTTGTCTGGCCAATTTGCGTAGAGCCCGGCAACGTCGGTGAGAATCACGAGCTTTTCTGCCTGCAATGCCGAGGCAAGCGCCGAGGCGGCCGCATCAGCATTCACGTTCAGTGACTCACCAGGACGGTCAGCATCGGGTGCAATCGAAGAAACCACCGGAATCATGCCGGCACCGAGCAACGCGTGAATCGGCTCGGTACGAACCCCGACGATATCGCCAACACGACCGAGGTCAACATGCTCACCGTCAACCGCAATGGGCGGTCGACGCTTGCCGATGAAGAGCCCAGCATCTTCACCAGTGGTACCTGAAGCAAATGGGCCGTGAGCATTAATCGACTCAATCAGCTCCGGGTTCACTTTGCCCGTCAGCACCATGCGCACGACATCCATCGTCTCAGGAGTCGTCACGCGGTAGCCTCCGCGGAATTCGCTTTCAATTCCGAGTCGTTCAAGCATGCGATTGATCTGCGGGCCGCCGCCGTGCACGACGACAGGCTTGATCCCTGCATGGTGCAAGTACACGATGTCCTCAGCGAACGCTTCAAGAAGGTCATCATCCACCATCGCATTGCCACCAAACTTGATGACCATGATGGTGTCACGGAACTTCTTCAGCCACGGCAGGGATTCAATGAGCACCTGTGCTTTGGCCGACGCCTGCGCATGATCGAGCGCGGCCTTTGTCGTAGTAGCCACTCTGCGTCCTAGCTCGAGTATGCGCTGTTCTCATGCACATAGTCATGCGTGAGATCGTTCGTGCGGATCAGTGCCTGAGCCTCGCCAGCAAACAGCTCGATACGAACATGGGTCTCACGCGGAGTGAGATCGCAGTCTGTGACGGGACGGTCTGGGGCTCCTGCGTGGCATAGTCGAATGCCATTGAAGCTCACATCAACCTGGTACGGGTCGAAGGCTGCCTCGGTGGTGCCGATCGCAGCAAGCACACGGCCCCAGTTCGGGTCGTTGCCAAAGATCGCAGCCTTGAAGAGATTGTTTCGTGCGAGCGCACGGCCTACTTCAACCGCATCTTCCTCAGACGCGGCACCGAGTACCTCAATGTCGATGTTGTGGCTTGCGCCTTCGGCGTCTGCCTGCAGCTGAGCCGCAAGACTGTCGCACACCGCGATGAGTGCCGAGGTGAACTCTGCCTCGTCAGGCGTCACTTCAGACGCTCCAGAGGACAACAGAGTCACCTGGTCATTGGTCGACATGCATCCGTCAGAGTCAAGACGATCGAAGCTCACCTTCGTCGCTGCACGAAGCGCACGATCGAGCGCCTCGGCGTCAAGCACCGCGTCAGTCGTGATCACGACGAGCATCGTTGCGAGGCCAGGCGCAAGCATGCCAGCACCCTTCGCCATCGCGCCGATCGTCCAGCCTGCGCCCTGATGCGAGGCCACCTTTTCTACCGAGTCGGTCGTCAAAATAGCCGCGGGTGCCGTCGTGTCGTCTGCAGAAAGCTGCTCGACCAGTGCCGGAATATTGAGCACAATCTTGTCTCGGAACGTCTGGTCGCCTGCTCCGATCAGACCGGTGGAGCACACCAGCACGTGGTCGGCTACGCCCTCCGCGCCGTCAAGCGCGGCCGCAACAGCTTCAGCCGTGAGCTTTGTGGTTTCATACCCGAAATCACCGGTGAAGCAGTTCGCGCCACCCGAGTTCAGCACAACCGCGCGTGCAGGACCGTTCTGCACGACCTTGCGACTCCACAAGATTGGGTTCGCCTGGGCACGGTTCATCGTGAAGACCACAGCCGACTCTGGCTTCGGGCCGTCATTCACGACGAGAGCGAGGTCAGGCTTTCCGGTGGACTTGAGGCCGACTGCGATACCCGCAGACCGGAACCCCTGGGGTGCGGTGACGCTCATCGCTACTCCTTTTCATGCGTCGATTAGTCGACGCGATCCGCTCGCTCGTTGGCGAGCACTGTTCTAACGTGAGTGAGAGTGACTCGCGCTTAGGGGGCTAGCCCGTTCACTGACAGACCAGTGTCTTCAGCGAGCCCAAGAGCAATGTTCGCTGACTGAATTGCAGCGCCAGCAGTGCCCTTGGCCAAGTTATCGAGTGCCGCGACGATGACCACACGTTGTGCCGCTTCATCGATCGCAATACCCATGAGGCAGGTGTTTGCCCCAAGGGTGTCTGCGGTCCGCGGGAAGACTCCTTCTGGGAGCAGGTGAACAAAAGCCTCATCTGCGTACGCGTTTTCCCACGCCGTACGTACCTCAGCAGCGCTCACACCCGGGGTCAGCTTTGCGGTCGTCGTCGCAAGAATTCCACGCGACATTGGCACAAGCACTGGGGTGAAGCTCAGGGTCGGTTCTACCGGCGCACCAGCGCGGCGAAGCGACTGCTGAATCTCAGGAATGTGGCGGTGTGTGCCACCAACAGCGTACGGGTTCGCGGTGCCCATCAGTTCAGCACCCAGTAGGTGGGTCTTTGCAGCTTTGCCAGCACCCGATGGGCCTACCGCAAGCACAGACACAATGTCATCGGCCTGAATCACACCGGCAGCAATACCAGGCGCCAAAGAGAGGCCAACGGTTGACGCATTGCAGCCAGGTGCAGCGATGCGCGTTGCACCGACGAGGGCCTCGCGCTGGCGTCGTTTGCCGCCGTCAATCAACAACTCTGGTACGCCGTACGTCCAGGCATCGTGGAATTCGCCGCCGTAGAAAGCTTCCCAGTCCGCGGGATCTGCAAGACGATGATCAGCACCACAATCGACTGCGAGCCGAACATCTGTCAGCTGTGCAGTGAGCGCGCCTGAAGCCCCGTGCGGAAGCGCAAAGAACACAATGTCGTGACCGTCGAGCACCTCCGGAGTCGTTTCGCGAAGCGTGAGGTGTGCAAGTGAACGCAGGTGAGGCTGAGACTCGATAAGGGGTCGACCTGCAGAGGAATGCCCGGTAACCGTACGAATCTCAAACTCTGGATGGCCAGCAAGCAGACGGAGCAGCTCGCCGCCTGCGTACCCACTCGCACCAGCCACTGCCACACTGAAAGTCATCGACGCTCCTTCATCTCTGCACACCGATGCTCTCTATTCTCGCACTTCACTGCAAATCCTTCGATTTCAGACGCAACATGCTGTGATTTCTGCATGATTCAGCGGGGCTACTGGTGTGAGAAGTTCGCCGCGCGCTTCTCGCTAAAGGCTTGCATCCCTTCCTTCTGATCGGCCGTCGCAAACTGTGCCGCAAACGCCAACCGCTCAAATCGCAGGCCTTCAGCCAGTGAGGTCTCCTGTGCTGCCTGCAATGCCTCCTTAGCTGCGTATACGGCCGGAAGTGACTTCGAGGCAATGGTCTCTGCAACCTGTTGCGCTTCTGCAAGCAACTCGCTCTGTGGCACGACGCGCGATACGAGACCGCTCCGCTCAGCCTCCTCAGCCTTCATCTGGCGTCCGGTGAGAACAAGTTCAGCGGCTTTGTACTTGCCGATCGCACGAGGTAGACGCTGCGACCCACCAAACCCAGGAATGATGCCGAGATTAATTTCAGGCTGGCCAAAGCGTGCCGAGTCAGCAGCGAGAATGATGTCACACATCATGGCGAGTTCACACCCACCACCAAGCGCGTACCCTGACACTGCTGCGATGAGGGGGGTGCGGATCCGCTCAAATGGTGCCCAACCGGGGAAGGGAGCATTCAAGTACATCTCGGCGTAACCCTGCTCCGACATTTCTTTAATATCGGCACCTGCGGCAAACGCTTTCTCCGAACCAGTAATCACGATTGCGCCGATCTCTGGATCTGCATCAAACGCTGTCGCAGCGTCAATCAGCTCACGCACGAGCGTGGAATCAAGTGCGTTCAACGCCTCAGGGCGGTGAAGAGTGATCGTTGCGACACGGTTGTTCGCGGCGGTGAGAATACGCGTGTAGTCAGTCATAAGTCATACGTTACCGGCCTACAAGCGATTGATGATCAGTTTCTACATCCCGGTCCGGTGAGGTAGGTGCCCGGTCTGGCTGAAAATCCGCCCTCGTGCTTCGGGACGATGTGGGACTGGCCGTCACACGGCACTGCAAGAAAGACACCGGTCGAAAAGCATGGCTCTGCATCAAACGCAGAGCCATCGCAATCAACCAGTCATCGCCCACATAAAGTTTTGCGAACGCGCATGTGGACAACGCTGGGGCCTCAGCCACCTGGTTCATCGCTTCACACCAGGTGCATCAATGCTGGTGTATCAATGCCGGTGCAATTGCGAGTATTCAGAGAGCCAATTCACATAGCCCACCGTACAGATCTCTGCATTTTGCTGCGGCAGTAGCGATCCGTCTCGCAGGGTTTTCCCGTATCTTCCCCAGTACGGCAGCTCAATGACTGGGCGCGAATCAGCCCGTGCTTCAAACACCAGTCGAGTGATCTCAGCAAGTCGCAGACGATTCGGGCCAGAGAACGCTCTGGCATAGCCAACTGGCACGCTCTCAGCGGCCCAGAGCAGCCGCTCAGCGATTGCTCTCGCAGGTAGCGGCTGTGCGAGCACCTCAGGCACAAACACCCAACCGCCTACGGACTTCCCATGTTGCTCCGCAAACTCATATGAAGGCGCTGTCGGCAGAATTGTCCACGGAATCTTTCCCTCTGCAACGCAGTGCTCTTGGACAGCCTTGCCAGCAAATCGCCCATATGGATGCGCAGCTGCACCGATCGTGGTCAACAGCACGTAGTGCCGCACGCCACCAGCCAATGCTGCCGTTTGGAGCCGCCGTGACGCGAGCTCAAAGAAGGTGACTCGCTCGTAGTCGTGACGAGGGTCGACCACGTCGATCACGGCTTCAACACCACTCAAATCAAGACCAGCACCGTCGTATACATCACAACCGGTGGATCTCGCGAGCGTCAACACGTCGTGCCCCGCAGCGCGCGCAAGCTGTACCGTGTGCGCGCCGATATGTCCGGTTCCGCCAACCACCGCGATACGCATGCCCGCCTCCTTTGGCTTGCTCGTGCGCTAACCATAAGCCTCATGAGCGTGTTGCACCAGGGATACTTTTCTCAGCGCTGCCAGCTTCGCCGTCTCACCAATGGTGCCCCCCCACAAAAGAAAGGGGCCGGGGTGACAGATTCTCCTGTCACCCCGGCCCTTTCACAGCGCATGGTTTAGTCGCGCAGCTTCGCTCCGAAAGCCAGCTCAGCAGCGGCAACACCAGCCAGCTTTGCCTCACTCGCTTCTTCTGCCTTCAGCGTGCGGTCCGCCGCACGGAAGCGAAGCGCGAACGTCAACGCCTTCTCCCCGTTTTCGATGCCCTGACCACGGTAATCGTCGACGACGTGAGCATCTTCAAGAAGCTCACCGGCTCCAGCGACGACCACGGTGAGCACGTCGCCAGCGGGGATGTCTGCCGAGACAACAAGCGTGAGATCTTGCGTTGCAGCAGGGTAGCCGGACAGCGACGATGTCGTTGCTTCACGCGGTGCGAGGTCGATGAGACGCTCGAGATTCAGTTCGAATGCTGCAACTCGTCCTGGGAGATGATGATCCGCGACAAGCTCAGGAAGGAGCTCGCCTGCAACACCAATAACTTCGAGGCCGCCTTCATCACCATCGGCATCGTTCACGACGCGTACCGCAAGATTCGCCGTACGGCCAGGGTGGAATGCGCGGTGCGTACCCTGCATCACCACGAGTTCTACCGAGACAGCAGCAGCAACTGTACGCGCGTATTCAAGCGCATCAGCCCAGTCATAGGCCCGCTCGGTTTCACCTGGCTGCTTGGCCACGGCTTCGCCGATGAGCAAGCCTGCAGCGTGCAGAGGCTGCTTCGGAATCGATGCGTTCAGCTCAGCAAGCATCTCGTCAGAAGGACGCTCAGCGAGCGGCGGCACGACGGCGGTACCAAGCGGCGTACCCGTCAGGGGCACGAACACTGAACCGAACTCGACGAGTGCGAGATCAGTGAGGCCGCGCGAAGCATTGCGCTGTGCCGCGGTGACAAGACCTGGGAGCAGCGATCGGCGCATGAATGGCGAGCTCGCATCAAGCGCGTTTGCGAGACGAATTGCGTGGACAGCTTCCGTTGCCGCCTCTGCGGTCTCCTCTGCACCGGAACCGAATGCGTTGAGCTGATCGCGTGACATGAATGGGTAGCTCTGAATCTCGTCCAGACCTGCGGCAGTTACGATGTTCGCTGCGCGTCGACGCAGTCGCTGCGCACGGGTCAGGCCACGACCAGCTGGCGCAACCGGAAGCACCGACGGGATACGGTCGTAACCGACGATCCGCGCAACTTCCTCAACGAGATCTGCAGGTCGGGTGAGGTCCGAGCGCCAGCTTGGCGCGACGACGACCAATTCACCTGCAGCACCGTCAGTCACCGTGCAACCAATGAGTTCGATTGCCGAACGAACCTCGGCATCGGTGTAGTCAGTGCCGAGCAAACCATTCACACGAGCAATCGGCAGTACGACCTCAAGTGGTTCCCATGGCGCGACGATATCTGAACCGAGCGCATCAGCAGTGCCACCCGCAAGTTCAACGAGCAGGTCAACCATGCGCTGCGCAGCGGCTGGCGCGACACGAGGATCTACACCACGTTCGAAACGCTTCGAAGCTTCGCTCGGAAGCTTGTGTCGGCGCGACGAGCGTGCAATTGAGACCGCATCAAATGTCGCTGCTTCGACAAGAACGTCTGTGGTCGAATCGTCAGTCTTGGTCGACTGGCCACCCATAACCCCGGCAAGACCGATGACACCAGACTCATCGGTGATGAGGAGGTCTTCGGGATGCAGCTTTCGCTCCTGCTCGTCGAGCGTGACGAGTGTCTCGCCTTCCTGCGCACGACGCACAGTGATGCCACCCTTGAGCTTTGCAAGATCGTACGAGTGCAGCGGGTTGCCCAGTTCAAGCATGACGTAGTTCGAGATGTCGACAGGAAGCGACAGCGAACGAATACCGGCAAGCTGCAAACGAGCTACCATCCACGGTGGTGTGGGGATCGTCGCGTCGATGCCGCGCACCACACGAGTCACGAACCCAGTCACCCCTTGTTTGCCGCGGATCGGAGCATCATCAGCAAGGTTGACGCTGAAGCCAGCGGCAGGAGCCACATCAATGTTCAACGCGGGATCGGTGAAGACAGCCCCGGTTGCATGCGAGTACTCACGCGCAACGCCACGGAGCGAGAACGCATAACCGCGGTCAGGGGTGACGTTGATCTCTACTGCGGTGTCATCGATACCCAGTAGTGCTTTCGCATCGGTACCGACTTCGGGGTCGAGGTCGTAATCCTTGAGCACGATGATGCCGTTGTGCTCGTCACCAAGCGACAATTCGCGCGCCGACGCCATCATGCCGTCAGAAACGTGACCGTAAGTCTTTCGCGCCGCAATAGCGAAACCGCCGGGCAGCACAGCACCTGGCAAACATGCGATGACTTTGTCACCCTCTACGAAGTTGTGTGCACCACAGACGATACCGCGTACGTCAGCGCCACCGTCGGCAGCGAGCTGCCCCTCTGGCGCAACACGAACTTGGCACCAATTCACGGTCTTGCCGTTTGAATGCTCTTCGGGTTCGCGAGAGAGAACCTGGCCGACAACAACCGGGCCAGTCACTTCAAAACGGCGGATCGACTCCTCTTCAAATCCCACACGCACGAGATCGGCATGCACTGCTTCGGGAGTGACGTCAGCGGGGAGAGTAACAAGCTCGCCCAGCCAGCTGAGTGGAATACGCATCAGACCAGTCCTCCGAACTGCTGGTTGAATCGGACATCGCCTTCGACCATGTCACGCATGTCGTTGAGGTCGTTACGGAACTGCAGGGTGCGCTCGATGCCCATACCAAAGGCGAAGCCCTGGTATTCCTCGGGATCAAGGCCAGCCGCCATCAGCACCTTGGGATCGACCATGCCGCAGCCGCCCCATTCAACCCAGCGGGCGCCACCCTTCGCGTTCGGCTGCCACACATCCATTTCGGCTGACGGCTCGGTGAAGGGGAAGAAGTTCGGACGGAGGCGAATCTTTGCCTCTTCGCCAAACATCTGACGGGCGAAATGCTCGAGGGTGCCTCGCAGGTGAGCCATTGTGAGGCCCTTGTCGATGGCGAGACCTTCAATCTGCTGGAACACCGGAGTGTGTGTCGCGTCAAGCTCGTCCGTGCGATACACGCGGCCGGGGCACACGACGTACAGCGGGAGATCGCGCTCAAGGAGCGACCGTACCTGTACCGGCGAAGTATGGGTACGAAGCAGGAGGTGGCGGTCAGCGGGATCAACAAAGAACGTGTCCTGCATCGCGCGTGCAGGGTGATCCGGGTCGAAGCCGAGCGCATCAAAGTTGAACCACTCGTGCTCAAGCTCTGGCCCCTCTGCGATCTCCCAGCCCATGCCGATAAAGATGTCAGATGCTTCGTCTTGCAGCTGCGAAAGCGGGTGGCGCGAGCCAGCCTTCCGACGCACGGGAGCCTCAGTGACGTCAACGGTCTCTGCAATAAGGCGTGCGGCAGCCTCTGCCTCGGCAAGCGCGGACTCGCGCGCCTTAAAGCTGCCCTCGACACGACCGCGGGCCTGGCCCATGATCTTGCCGGTTTCTGCCTTTGCGTCTTTCGGTACCTCGCGCATGAGCGAGTTCAGCTTTGCAATTGCAGAAGCATCACCTACGTGCGCGGTGCGGGCGGTTTTCAGCTCGGCGAGGGTCTGTGCCGCTTCGAACGCGACAAGCGCGTCGGCAACAGCCGCATCGACGGCTTCCTGGGTGATCGGATTGATGTCTGACACGGTCATCAATCTTACCTTGCCCCGATGGGTGCAGGTTCCGCGACTTTCGGTGCACGACAGACCGACGCACGTCCAGCCTCCAGCCAGCGTCTTTCTCTAAGCTGCTGAGTAGGACACACCACATTCATCATGCGATGAACCCAACGATGGAGGCCTTTCAGTGGGTTACCGATTCACTCTCGCCGCGAACAGTCAGCTCAGTACAGTTTCAGAGCGCCGCGCGTCACAGCCTTGGCTTCGCGCATTCATTGTTGGCTTGGTTGCTTTCTTCGCACTACTCATGGGGCCGGCTTCTCCCGCGCTCGCGCACGACGAACTTGCCAACGTTGACGTTCAGGTGGGCACATCAGGCGGGGCCTCCGCAATTACGTTGAGCTACACCAACAACATCATGGCTGGCGCGACGATCGTCAATGTGACGAATGAAGCTGGTGCCGACGTCACCAATGGTGATGCGGTCATCGACGGGATGGACGTGAATCAGGCGCTTCAGCCGCTCGAGCCCGGTGTGTATCAGGCCGTATGGAGCGTTGTCTCAAGCGACGGCCACCGCATTGAGGGCGGCTTTGAATTCGATGTTGTTGAGGGCGCAACTGAGCCCCCTGCGATTCGCACCATCACCTCAGTTGCTGGCGCAGAAGCACTTGCTGACACAGAAGACGCGACCGAAGGCACAAGCGGCGGCGCTGTGTGGCTCTGGATCAGCATCGCCATCGCTGGTGTTCTCGTCATCGGAGGCGGTGTAGCTGCCTTCGCGATGAAGGCAAAGCGCAACGCTACACCAGAGGACGCAGACAACGGCGTCTCAGAGCTCGAGTAGCTGACGGTGACTTCGAACACTGACGGCACGTCCGTCGCGCCTGAAAATCCCACGCCCATTTCAGACAAGAAGCGTGCGGCTCCTGACACGTCCAAGAACGGCGGCGTCAGCCGCCGAGCGCTCCTCACCGGCAGCGCTATCGGCGCTGGTGTCGGGCTAGCGCTCGGTGCCGGCGGCGCCACAACCGTCGCCGCGATCCGCGCCAATAACCTGACTGCAGGGTATGCAGAGCCAACCGTGGAGCCATCTCTGGGGTACGAGGGCGATGAGCCAGGATATGGCGGCGAGTCGCTCCCCTGCCACGGCGCCCACCAGGCCGGCATTACCACGCTGCCCGCTGCGCACGCACGCTACCTTGCATTCACGCTCAAGCCCGAGACTGATCGCGATGCAATCATGCGCATGTTGCGCATTCTTACCGATGACATCGAGGGTCTCGTGTCTGGCGCTGGCCCACTCGCCGATCCAGAACCTGAGCTCGCAGCGCGGCCGTCTCGACTCACAATCACGGTCGGTGTCGGTTCTGAGCTGGTGAAGCGAGTTGACAGCGCGAAGGTACCAGCATGGCTTGCACCACTTCCCGCTTTTAAACTTGACGAGCTCACGCCTGAATACTCGGGTGGTGACCTCCTCATCGTGCTGCAGGCCGACAGCCAGATGCCTATCTCTCACGCAGCTCGCATGATGCACAGAGATCTTGCAAGCTTCGCGACACCGACATGGTTCCAACAGGGCTTCCGACAGTCACGCGGCGCCGAGGCCCCAGGCAAGACCATGCGCAACCTCATGGGCCAGGTTGACGGGACCGTCAACCCATCCCCAGAAGATGACGACTTCTCTGAGCTCGTTTGGATCGACGGTACTGAGAAGGGCGAAGGCTGGCTGAAAGGTGGCTCCGCGCTCGTCTTCCGCCGGATTCGCATGGAGCTCGATACCTGGGATCAGGTCGATCGTCCAGGCCGGGAAGACACCATCGGGCGCACCCTTGATACCGGCGCTCCCATCACCGGTGGCGACGAAAGCACACCGATGGACTTCGAAGCGAAGAATGCCCTCGGGTTACCAGCCATCCCCATCACCGCTCACTCTCGCCGTGCACACTCGACTGATCCGAGCGAGCGGATCTACCGGCGTGCAATCAACTATGACGAGGGAACCGAGGCCGGCCTGGTCTTCGTCTGCTACCAGCGAGATCCGCGCAAGCAATTCGTCCCTATTCAGGAACGGCTTGACGAGCTCGACATGTTGAACGAATGGGTCACGCACACCGGATCCGCTGTCTTTGCCATGCTTCCCGGATTCAAGAGCGGTGACATCATCGGCGCGTCGCTCTTCAACTAGGGCAGGAACAGTGTGAGGGGCGGGCAGGTACGATCGTGTACCTGCCCGCCCCTCACGCGTATGTGCCGCACATCGCACAACGCGTGGCGCCGCGCGCTTAGCCGCGTTGAGCGAACGCTGTCTCGTAGAGAAGCACACTTGCCGCAGTTGCGAGGTTGAGCGATTCAGCAGAGCCATAGATGGGAAGTTTGAGTGCTCGCCCGATCACCTCTCGCTCTGCTTCGTTCAGGCCGCGAGCTTCATTCCCAAAGACCCAAGCAATACTTCCGTTGAGATCGCCGTGTGCGCGGGCATGCGTGAGGTCCGCTCCCCGAACATCTGCGGCGATCGTTTCCAGCCCAGCTGACCGAGCAGCCTGAACAACGTCAGAAAGCTCCGGAACAACTGCCACGGGCAAATGGAACATCGAACCCGTAGTTGACCGCACCACTTTGGGATGCCAGGGGTCTACCGCATCACCAGTGAAAATCACCCCATCAGCGCCTGCTGCATCTGCCGCACGGAGGACAGCGCCAGCGTTGCCAGGATCACGCACCTCATGAAGTACGGCAATAAGCCGCGCCGATTCCAGCATTGTTTCAACCGAGGCGTTCTCCAAGCGAGCAACCGCAATAACGCCCTGTGGCTGCACAGTCTCCGCTAGCGCAGCGAGGACCTCAGGCGTGGCGCGCTCGATGCGCACACCTGCTTCATTTGCAAGGTGATCCATTTCTCGCTGCCAGGGCTCATTGCCGATCGTTGCGTAGACCACTTCAGCAAGTGCTGGCTGGTGCACAAGAAGCTCACGTACGGCTTGTGGCCCCTCCACCAAGAAGCGCTGCTGTTCACGGCGCTCTTTCTTACGGGCAAGCGCTGCCGCACGCTTCACACGGGTGGCCTTCGGGTTTTCAAGAATGGCGTCGTTCACCCTTTAACCCTACTCTCCAGGGAGAAATAGAAATGCCCCGGCCGAAGCCGGGGCATTTCTATACAGCTGTGAAGAGCTTACGCTGCCTTGGGTGCCGAGGTGTCGGCGGGCAGTGCGTTCTTTGCAACCTCAACGAGCGTCGCGAATGCGGTGGGCTCGTTGGTAGCAAGCTCCGAGAGCATGCGGCGGTCAACCTCAACACCAGCGATCGCGAGACCCTGGATGAAACGGTTGTAGGTCAGGCCGTTTGCACGTGCACCTGCGTTGATGCGCTGGATCCAAAGGCGACGGAAGTTGCCCTTGTTCTTGCGACGGTCGTTGTATGCGTAAACGTGCGAGTGGAGCAGCTGCTCTTTCGCCTTACGGTACAGACGCGAACGCTGTCCGCGGTAGCCCGATGCACGCTCAAGAACAACGCGACGCTTCTTGTGGGCATTGACGGCCCGCTTGACTCTTGCCATTTCAGTGTTTCCTTACTGAGTTAAAGAACGGTGGGCCGAATTAGTGGCCGAGGAGCTTCATTGCCTGCTTGGCATCGCCCTTGCTGAGCACCTGCTCAGCGTTCAGGCGGCGCTTGCGCTTCGAGGCCTTGACCTCGAGGTTGTGGCGCATACCGGCCTGCTGCTTCATCAGCTTGCCGCTACCGGTGAGCTTGAAGCGCTTCTTAGCACCCGAGTGGGTCTTCTGCTTAGGCATCGATTTCTCCTTGTTGTGGTGCGCGCCGCCTGGGCGACTGCGTCTGGCGCGAAACGATCAAAGATCGTCGCAGGTCTTATTCGGCAGCCGCTTCCGAGTCGTTGCTCTTTTCAGCACGGCGGGTTGCCTTTTCCTCAGCGCGGCGAGCATTCTGCTCTGCCTTTGCCTCGGACTTGTTCTTGACGGGTGCAATGACCATGACCATGTTGCGGCCGTCAATGCGCGGCGACGACTCTACCGAGCCGAATTCCACGATGTCCTCCGCGAACTGCTGGAGGAGACGTACACCCTGCTCGGGTCGCGACTGCTCGCGACCACGGAAGAGGATCATTGCCTTCACCTTGTCGCCCTGCGACAGGAAGCCGATAGCGCGCTTGAGCTTGGTCTCGTAGTCATGCTTATCGATCTTCAAACGGAAGCGAACTTCCTTAAGAACCGTGTTGGCCTGATTACGACGAGCTTCTTTAGCCTTCTGCGCAGCTTCGTACTTGAACTTGCCGTAGTCCATGATCTTCGCAACGGGAGGCTTGGAGTTAGGCGCTACCTCGACAAGGTCGAGTTCTGCCTCGGCTGCCATGCGGAGGGCAACGTCGATTGACACCACACCCACCTGCTCGCCACCTGGGCCTACCAGGCGCAGTTCAGTTGCACGGATGCGGTCGTTAGTACGGGGCTCGCTGATTGCCGACTCCTCTGATCTCGTAATGATCCACCCTTAGGGTGTAACGGATTCAGAGAAATGACACACGACTCGCGCGTCTCATACCCTTTAGCTGTCGCTGTGCGACGGGGTACCAACTACCCGGTAACCTATAAGTGGTGCCGGGTGGGAGAATCTCCTCTTCCGTAGCTCCCGGCTGCTTGCCGAGAACCTCAGCAAGCTTAGCACAAGATTCGTTGCAAGCGAATACCACCGAAAGAACAGGACAACTGTGAGCGAAAACGCAGAAGATCAGCAGATCTCCAACGACGCCCCTGAAAGCGTTGCAGATGCGGCCCGCGATATTGCTGACGTCGCCGCTGTTGAGATCATCACCACCGCCGCAGTGCACCTGCTCAGCGCAGCGGCCGTAAAGGTCGGCCTCGCGGATGATCCAGAGAATCAGATTGACCTTGACGAGGCACGCAAGCTCATCAACGCACTCGCAGGCCTCATCACCGCGGGTGCGCCCGAGGTGAGCGATATGCACGCACGCAGCCTCCGCGACGGCCTGCGCTCAGTGCAGCTCGCATTCCGCGAAGCATCGCAGGTACCCGATGCTCCCGGCGCAGGACCCGGCGAAAAGTACACCGGCTCAGTCATCTAGGCATTCACCACAGAGGAGTGGGGCGCGTGGCAGCTTGCTACGCGCCCCACTCCTCTGTGCGTCAGCCACTTGCGAGACGGCCCGTCATGACGTTCTTGATCGCGATGTGCGAGGTAAAACGCGCGACACCCGTGACTGCACTCACCCGGTGTGTGTGAAAGTCTTCATATGCGGCAAGGTCGGCCACGCCGACCCGAGCAAAGTAATCCGGGCTCCCGAAGAGGCGTCTGAGCTCCAACACTTCAGGCAAGTCAGACACTTCACGCTCAAACGACTCGATAGTGGCCGCGTCATGTGACGCAAGCTCGAAGAGCAGAATGACTTCGAACGCCCGGCCCACCGCAGCTGGATCCACCTCTGCGTGGTAGCCGCGAATCACGCCATCGCGCTCGAGCCGCTGGACCCGGCGCAGACAGGGCCCGGGCGTGAGCCCGATCCGCGCAGCAAGGTCGACATTATTGAGACGCCCTTCGCGTTCGAGAATCTCAATAATTGCACGATCTAATTCATCCATGCATATATATTGCATGATTCCTGAACTCCGCACCATATTTGAGCACACACATTGCCACAAAAATGCGGCAAACTACTTCCATGGAATCCGAACCCGCGCAGATAGCGGCAACTTCACGCCGCGCAGACATTCGCGCAGGCATGCAAGACTCCTTTGGCGTAGGCCTAGGCATCTTCCCACTCGGGTTCGCGCTCGGCATGCTGGTTATCCAGGCAGGCCTCCCCTGGTGGCTCACGCCTGCGCTGTCTATCGGCATCTTTGCAGGCTCCGTCGAGTTGTTCCTCGTTGGATTGCTCGCCGCTTATGCACCACTCATTACCATCGCGGTCACGGTGTTCGCCTTGAACTTCAGGCACGTGTTTTACCCGTTCTCATTCCCGCTCCACAAAGTACGTCGGGGTTGGCCACGCTGGTATTCCATGTACGCGATGATCGATGAGGCGTACGCAACCTACACGATCATGCCCGACAAGAGCATTACATCCGCACGGATGGTGACTGGGCAGCTTTGCATGCAGGGGTACTGGGTTGCGGGTGGCCTCCTTGGTGTACTCGTCGCGAACTCGCTGCCAGGCCCGATTGCAGGTTTCGAATTCGCGCTTACTGCATTGTTCATCGTGATGACCATGGACGCCATTCGAGGAAAGCGCGAAATCCCCTCCGCAGTTTTGGCAGGACTGGCTGTCACCGTCGCAATGGTGACAATGCCAGAGCAAGCACTCCTCGCTGCCCTCGTGCTCTTCACCTTGTCACTTGTCGGGCGCTACCTCTGGCAGCGGGCACGCGACACACTCCTCGAAGAACCTGGCAACGCGGAGGAACAGGCATGACCCAAACGACATATCTGCTGATCGCTGTATTGGTGAGCGGCCTCATTACCTTCGCGTTGCGCGCACTTCCATTCGCGATTCTGAAACCGTTGCGAAAGAACAAGTTTGTGCAACTGCTCGGGCAGTGGATGCCCGCAGGAATTCTCCTCATGCTCGCGGTGGTGGTGCTGCAAGAGTCGATCGTCGCAGCACCCAGCAAGTGGTGGATCGTTCTCGCTGCTTCCGGAGTGACCATCATCACTCACATACTCACCAAACGTCGCGCCCTCATCAGCATCGCCGTTGGCACTGCATCGTACGTCGCACTACTCGCAGCATTCGGGTAATACGACGATTGCCGCTCCGAAGAGCGGCAATCGTTTGATTACTCGTAGGTGGTACTCGAGTGGTGGAGCGCTTTATCGGCGTCCTCTAGACCACCAGGCGGGTACTCAGACTCGTCAAGCTCGGGGTGCTTCGTTAGGAACACGGAGCTTGCGATCAGCCCGCCCCACAGCACGACGAACGACAGCACCATAAAGGTGAGAGAAATCGGGGTCATGCGTTGCTCTTTTCAACGGTCGGCTGCTTCTCTGGCGTGAACTCAGGGTACGGCACAAACTTGTTCGGATCATACTTCCACGGAATCGACGTGAAGATCAGCGCGGCAAGCACCATGATCGCAACGCAGCCCCAGCCAAAGAGGTTTGTGTACCAGCTCGGGTAGGTACCGTAGCCGTCGCGCGTCAGCGAGACGACGACCTGTACGAGCATGAACCCAATCACGAGCGGGCTCAAAATACCGACGAAGAATCGCCAGACTCGGCCGACCTTGAACGTCGAAAGCGCCGAAATATGATGCGAAAGCTCTGGACCACGCTTGTAGATCCACATCACAACGATCGTAGAAATGACCGCAGCAAAGACAATGCCGAAGTTGTTGACCCAGTTGTCGATGACATCGAGGGTGTTCAATCCTGAGGTCGTCGTGTACAGCGCAAGCGAAATCATTGCGAGCAGACCACCAACGCCCCAGACCGCTTGGCGGCGCGACAGACCAAACTTATCCATGACCGCAGCAATGATGACCTCGAGCACCGAGATAAGCGAGGTAATACCGGCGAGGAAGATCGAACCGAAGAAGAGCACACCGAAGAGCTGACTCATGGGCATCTCTGCAACGATCGCTGGGAACGTCATGAATGCGAGACTCACGCCGCTGATGCCATCAATTTCGTTCACGCCGATTCCCTGCTGTGCCGCGAAGAAGCCGAGCGCCGCGAAGACGCCCACACCCGCGAGCAACTCGAAGGAGGAGTTCGCGAAAGCGACCACCAGGCCTGGCGACGAGAGGTTCGAACGACGCTTACGGTATGACGAGTACGTCACCATGATGCCGAACGCAACAGAGAGCGAGAAGAAGACCTGTCCGTAGGCAGCGATCCACACCTTCGGCTGTGCGAGTGCAGCGAAGTCAGGCGTGAAGAATGCGCTTACGCCGTCGAGTGCGCCAGGAAGAGTGATCGCGCCAATGACGAGTGCAAGGAACGTCACCACGAGCAACGGCAAGAACACAACGTTCATCTTCTCAATACCCTTTGCGACACCGGTCGCTTGCACGATGAGCACCACTGCCCAGATCGCCGCAACCGGAATCAGCAGGGCAGGGACGAAGTCCATCGTGAACGGCGCCTCGGAAGTCTGCAGGTACTCACCAACGAAATATCCCGCTGCATCATCGCCCCACTTCAAGTCGAACGAGAACACGAAGTAGCTCACTGCCCACGCCACCACGACCGCATAGTAGGTTGCGATGAAGACGTTGATCATGACCTGGAACCACCCGATGGTTTCGCCACCCTTACCAGCCGCACGGCGAAGTGCGAGCGGTGCGGAACCGCGGAAGCGATGACCAACGGCGTAGTCAAAGAGCAGAATCGGAATGCCTGCGGTCAAGAGCGCCACGAAGTACGGGATGAGGAATGCGCCACCGCCGTTTTCGAATGCGACGCCAGGAAAACGCCAAATATTGCCAAGCCCGACAGCCGAACCGATCGCAGCGAAGATGAACCCGAACTGGCCGGTCCACTGTTCTCGTTTTGGCGCGCCAGTTACCTTTGCAGATGACATGCGTCAGCCTTTCTCAAGCGCCACCTTGGTGACGCGGACGGATTATAAGACCGAGCTAGCGTACCACCGAGACACAACGAGCAGACAAGGCTATGCAGGCATCTGAGGAACAACCTTCAGCGAATCAACGCGGTCAGCAATGGTCGCGTTCGCAGCCCAGCGTTGCTGAAGCGCGGTGACAAGGTCGGCGAGTCCCTCACGGTTGAGGCCCGGCTCAACGAGTAGGCGCACCTCTGTTTCCGCTGAGACAAGTTCACCGGTCGGATCGCCAGGAATCACCGCAAGTGCCTGCAGACGCGGCTCCCCCGCACTCGCTGCAAGAAACGCTTGACGCACTGCAACATCTGCCCACGCTGGCAGCAAAAATTCCCCGAGCGCAAGCGCTTGCAACTCTGGTCGACGCACCCCAACTCGAGTCTCCGCCGAAGCCGGATCGATGATGAGAAGATCTGTTTCTTCTTGCGCAGCCGCGACAGCAGCCTGTGGCGCTGGCACCGGGATGGGTCGCGCCTCGGGGTTCCAATCCCGCATGGCCTCCGCGGAGGTAAACACCGGCATGACTCGACGTCCATCAGGTGCTGCAACCGTCACGATCGAGAGCTCCTGTGACTTCTCAACGATGCGGCCATCTGGTGTCTCACCGATGTCGCCCGCTTCCGCCACCAAAGGAATGAGGAGGCGGATCTTCGACATCGCAACGATCAACTCAGCTCGGCGCTCACCGAGCAGCGCAAATGCTGCTGCCTGATCCGCCGCCCCCGCAAGGCCAGCCGCGGCCTCACGCATCGCACCGAGTGCGGCAAGGTACGTCTCTGGAGTCGAGCCGTCATCATCTGCGAACGCAGTCTCATGGTGTTCGAAGGTTCGACCTTCCCACGGGAACCCCGCCGAATCGGCGTCACCGCCGGCAACAAGCGATTCCGGGACGCCTGTGGTGCGCGGCATATCGCCGGTGGATGGAAGCTTCTTAATCGCCATGTAGAGACCGCCTAACGCTTGGAAGCCCCGCGCTTGTCGCACGGGGCACCAGACTTAGTTTGATGCGACGTCGAGTGCCGCTTGCAAGCTGAATGCGCCGTCGTAGAGCGCCTTACCAATGATTGCTCCCTCGATGCCCGCAGGCACCTGCTCGCGCAGGGCGACCAGATCATCAAGGCTGGAGATGCCACCCGATGCAACAACTGGGCGTGACGTGTGGCGGCAGACTTCAAGGAGCAACTCGATGTTCGGTCCTCGCATGGTGCCGTCCTTGGTGACGTCAGTCACGACGTAGCGGGGGCAGTTTGCATCTTCGAGACGCTCAAGCACCTCCCACAGGTTGCCACCTTCTTCGGTCCAACCACGGCCGGCAAGCGTCTCACCACGCACGTCAAGGCCTACGGCAATCTTCTCGCCGTAGCGAGCGATCGCAGCGCGCGTCCACTCTGGATTCTCGAGTGCTGCCGTGCCAAGATTCACACGCGCAGCACCCATTTCGATTGCCGCTTCAAGGCTCCGATCATCACGGATGCCACCGGAAAACTCGATGTTCGTCTTGCCAGAGCGGGCCATGATCTTCTTTGCAACTCCAACGTTGCTGCCTCGCCCGAAGGCTGCGTCGAGATCCACGAGGTGGATCCACTCGGCCCCCTGCTCAATCCAGTCAAGTGCCGCGTCAACAGGGTCACCATAGCCGGTCTCAGTACCAGCTTCGCCCTGGGTCAGGCGAACGGCTTGACCATTGACCATATCGATTGCGGGAAGCAGTGTGAGCGCCGGAGCGCTGTTCAGGTTCGACATTCGTTGTTCCTTAGTTGTCGCGGATCAGTGCCCCGAGTTAGAGGGAAGATATCCAGTTGCGCAGCAGCTGCAGCCCGGCCTCACCGGACTTTTCAGGATGGAACTGGGTTGCCGTGAGCGGGCCGTTCTCGACCGCAGCGATGAAGCGTTCGCCAGCCTCGCTCCAGGTCACGAGGGGGCGGGTAGCCTCCGTACGACCTTCGATGGTCCATTCCGTTGCAGCGTTACTGTGCACGAAATAGAAGTGTTCGTTTTCGATGCCCGCAAAGAGCTGTGATCCTGCGGGAACGTCTACCGTGCTCCAGCCCATGTTTGGAAGACGTGGTGCGTCAAGCTGGCGGACAGTGCCTGGCCATTGGCCGAGGCCTTCAGCGGTAACGCCACGTTCGATGCCCCGTTCAAACATGATCTGGTGGCCCACACAAATTCCCAACACAGGTCGCCCACCGGCAAGGCGTCGGTCGATGAGTTCGTCACCACGGACGGCAAGGAGCTGCCGCATCACCGCATCGTATGCGCCTACACCAGGGACGAAGAGCCCATCGGCAGCTGCGACCGCTGCGGGGTCGGCTGTGAGTTCGACATCAGCACCGGCATGCTCAAGTGCAGTGATCGCCGAGTGTACGTTGCCCGATCCGTAGGCCAGAACTACGACCTTTGGCCGTGCTTCACTCACAGTGCGCCCTTCGTTGATGGAATGATGCCAGCCATCACCGAGTCTGCCGACTTTGCCTGGCGGAAGGCACGCGCAAACGCCTTGAATTCTGCCTCAGCGATGTGATGCGGATCCCGGCCTTCAACGAGCTTAATGTGCGCGGTCAGGCGCGCATTCAACACAATGGCTTCAAAGAAGTGACGCACCATTGAGCCAGTAAAGTGACCACCGATGAGGTGGAACTCGAAGCCTGCTGGCTCACCAGAGTGCACAAGGTACGGACGACCTGAGATGTCGACAACTGCATGCGCGAGCGCCTCATCGAGCGGGCAGTATGCGTCGCCATAACGCGTGATGCCACGCTTGTCGCCAAGCGCTTCGAGAATTGCCTGGCCGAGCAAAATGCCGGTGTCCTCAACCGTGTGATGAACATCGATATGTACATCACCTTCTGCGCGCACGGTGAGATCCGAGGCAGAATGCTTTGCGAACGCCGTCAGCATGTGATCAAAGAACGGGACGCCGGTGGCGACATCGGCTTTGCCAGTTCCATCGAGATCAATACTCAGCGTGATCGAGGATTCGCTCGTCACGCGCTCAAGTGCGGCAGTGCGCCCGGTAGCAGTCATGAGATGAGTCTATCCGGTTCGCTAGAGCGCTTCAGAGCCTTCCGCCAATTCGTTACGGGATTCACGTGCGCGACGCGTCAGCCACCAGATGCCAAGCGCGCAGGCGGCAAGTACGACAAGCACAATCCAATCAGGAACAACAGCACCAGCCTGCAGCGCACCATTTTCAAGAACGGCCTGCTGGTCGACTCCGAGCACTCCAGAAAGACTCTCGGTGCCATCGGTCACGATCAACAGAATTCCTACGGCGATCGTAATCACACCGCCGATGATGAAGGTCCATGAGTTACGCCACTTGCCAATCACGAGCTCACGCGGGCGAACGATCTTACGGATGACGGGGATGCGATCCCACAGCACCGCAAGCAGGAGCATGGGGACAACCATTCCGACTGCGTACACGAACATCGTGAGCGCTCCAGTGATCGCACTCCCTCCGAACGCTGAAAGCGCAAGGATCGCACCAAAGATTGGTCCAGCGCAACCGCCGGCGAGACCGTACACGGCGCCGAGTGAGAACACAGAAAGCGCAGACGCATTCGCTGCCCCCTGACTGCGCGTGAGGCCTGGAATACGAATCCCAAGCAGCATAACCACGCCGAACACGATGACAATAACGGCTAGCCAGGTGAGCAATGATCCGCGGTGAAGATTGATCCACCCACCAAGGGTTCCCGCCAAGGCACCAATAGGAACGAGCGTGACAACAAGGCCCGCTAGAAAGACTCCGGTACGACTCACGAGCTTGCCAGTGTTAGGAAATGCATACGCGAAGAACGCGGGCAAAAGCATCACTGAACAGGGGCTGAGGATAGCGAGCATGCCGCCAAGGAAGGCGCCGAACAGATTAATGGACCCCATACCGGGCTGCTACTCGACTTCCTTGAGCTTCGCGTCGATGGCTGCCCGGAAGGTCTCGATCGTCTGTGCACCACTCAAGGGGCTATCACAATCACTCAGGACGAAGAACGGCACGCCTGAGACGCCAAGCTGTTGCGATTCTGTCGTCGACGCGCGTACGGCTTCTTCATGGGTGCCTGCCGCGACCGTTGCGTCGAATGCTGCGAGATCAGCAACACCCGCGGCTTTTGCAATCACAGTGAGATCTGCGTCGGTCAGCTCAGCGTTGTCAGTCGCACCCTGGTGTTCATACACGCCGTCGAGGAACTCGAAGTACTTTCCTTGATCGCCGGCTGCACGTGCCGCGCCAGCAATCTTGACTGAGGCTTCACCGCCTACCAGGGCTGCATCATGAATCTCGATGCGGAGCTTACCCGTATCGACGTACTCCTTCACAATCTGGGGCATCGTCTCGCGGGTGTACTTACCGCACCAAGGGCAGCGGAAGTCGGTCCACTCATGCATCACGACAGGCGCATCAACGTCACCGATAGCCATCGGGTCGTTCGGGTCGCGACGGTCCTGCACCGGGCAGGAGCTCGCCTGTTCTGCACTGCTGTCACCAGTCGCCGCGCTGTCGGCATTCGAGCCGTTCGTTGGCCACTGAACCGCAACAAAGACGCCACCAACCACGAGCACAGCGCCCAAAACTAGGTTGAGCAGACGCGAACGGCGGTAACGCTGTTCAAGCGTCGCACGCCCGAGCTGTTCAATCGGAACGCCCATTATGCGGCCACCCCTACCCCAGCAGTAATCTCACGTATCGCTTCGATGACCTGGCCGGTCTCTTCTGGCGTACCTGCCGTAATGCGCAGATGGCCATCGATCCCGAGGTTGCGGACCAGAATGCCACGCTCGAAGAGGGCCGCAAACATCGCTTCTGGGTCGACAAAGCCACCGACAAGCAAGAAGTTCGCGCCAGAATCATGCACGCGATATCCCATTGCAGTGAGCTCATGTGCGAGCCGGTCACGTTCGGCGCGGATCGCGTCAACCGTTGACAACATGGCTTGAGAGTGGCGAAGTGCCGTTGTTGCTGCAGCCTGCGTCAACGCCGAAAGATGGTACGGCAGACGCACGAGACGGAGCGCATCGATCACAGCAGAATCTGCGGCGAGATACCCGAGCCGGACGCCAGCGAAGGCAAACGCCTTGCTCATCGTGCGAGACACCAGCAAACGGTGCCGTCCCGGAAGCAATTCAATAGCCGAGCTGTTGTCATCATCGAACTCGTGGTACGCCTCGTCAACGATCAGGATGCCGTCAAACGCGTCATAAGCGGCGAGAATCGTCTCACGGGTGAGCGGGGTACCCGTTGGATTGTTGGGGCCGCAGATAATGGCAATGTCAGGCTGGTGTTCCGCGAGCGCCGCAGCCACAAATTCGGGGGACAACGCATAATCAGCTGGGCGTGGAACGGCAACCCAGCCGGTGTCAGTACCGTCAGCAAGCAGCGGGTACATGGAATAGGTAGGCGTGAAGCTGAGTAGCGTGCGACCGGGGCCACCAAATGCCTGCAGCACCTGCTGCAGCACCTCATTCGAACCGTTCGCCGCCCAGACCTGCTCAAACGACAATGAATGACCCAGGTAATTAGCAAGCTCGGTGCGAAGCTCGGTGGCCTCCCGATCTGGGTAGCGATTCACGTTACGAACCGCCTGTGCGAGCGAAGCAACAATGTCGGTGAGCACCTCCTCCGAAATTGGATGGGTGTTCTCGTTGACATTCAAGCTCACGGGAACCGGGTCTTGCGGGGCACCATAGGGTGCCTTGCCCACAAGGTTTGATCGGAGGGGAAGATCGCTCAGTTTAGCCACGCTGTTCAGTCTAGCCACGCGAACATGGTGATCGACCGAGCGTTATACGTTTCAGTGGCTACTCAGCACTTGAATAGCGCAAGGGAATCGCGATGGCGTCACCAACCTGAATGTCAACGCCGTTGAGCTGGTTCAGTCGTGCAAGCTCGGCAACAAGATCACGCGGGTCTGCCTGAGGATCAACACTCTCAGCAATTGACCACAGCGAGGCACCGGGGCTCGCGATGACATAGGTGAACTCCTGCTCACTTGTTGCGAGCGTGGCCTGCGCACTCGGAGCCGACATGAGTGCCGCGGCAGCGAGCAGCACAGCAAACAGCAATGCGCCAAGCACACCAAACACCACACGACCACGACGAGTCAGACGGATCTTCATGGGTGCAGCTGCGACTGCACTTCCCGCAGCCGATGTGGTCGTCGCAAGACGCTGCATTGCGTCAAGCTGCTCATGCGGGAAAGACAGTACGGGAGTCATGGTGTTGGTAGTCACGAGCTCTTCCTCCAAAGTTGGTCGTTCTGCGCGTCTCTTTTCGAATTTTCACCAACGCGTTCGAACATCTATTTCGAATATATCTTCGAAGCTTCGAATGCACAACTCTGATATTCGACTTCTTTCGAGCGACACTCGAACACATGTTTGCCGGATATGTCTTTGCAAGTTAGGGTTTCGAAACAACACCCCCACCCAAACACCCACCACCGACATTCCAACTTTTGCCCCGAGTTGCGGGCTTTGTTCGAAGTCGAGAGGAACGGATTCACCATGGCCGATGGCACTGCACGCACCAAGCCCCTCACTGAGAAGCAGCGCGCAATCCTCGAGTTCATTTGCCGTTCGGTTGAAGGCCGGGGGTACCCGCCGAGCATGCGTGAGATCGGCGACGCTGTTGGCCTATCCTCGTTGTCGAGCGTGACGCATCAGCTCAGCCGCCTCGAGGTTGCCGGCTACATTCGGCGCGATCCAAACCGCCCACGCGCGCTCGAGATCTTGATCGAACTTACGGAAACCCGCAACGCTTTGAGTGATGAGCAACCAACCGAGGTTGCAGAGACGAGTTTTGTTCCACTTGTCGGCCAGATCGCCGCAGGTGTACCAATTACCGCAGACCAGCAGGTAGAAGAAGTCTTCCCGCTCCCCCGCCAGCTGGTGGGGGATGGAAACTTGTTCATGCTGAAGGTGGTCGGTGACTCAATGATCGACGCAGCTATCTGTGACGGCGACTTCGTCGTCGTCCGCCAGCAGCGCGAGGCCCAGAATGGCGACATGGTCGCTGCAATGCTCGATGGCGAAGCGACCGTCAAGGTCTTCCGTCGACGCGATGGTCACACCTGGCTACTCCCCCGCAACAGCGCGTTCGAGCCGATTCTTGGCGACCACGCTGAAGTCCTCGGCAAGGTGGTCTCAGTGTTCCGTTCGGTGTGATCCGGCCACCGAACCAGCAAGCAACAGGCGCGGCTCTGCATCATGCAAAGCCGCGCCTGTTGCTTGTCTGCTAGCCAAGCGGATCGCGGAGGAGAAGTCCGAGTTCACGCAGCACCGCGAGCACCTGTTCGTGTCGGTTGAACGTATAGAGGTGGATCGACGGCGCGCCACCAGCGATGAGTTCCTGTGCGAGTTCAACGGTGTGCCTAACGCCGAGCTCCGGAGCAAAACCGCCTGCCTCATGCATAGCTCGTTCGAGGCTGGCGGGAGCTGGTTGCCCCGCCAGCTCGGCAACTTTTCGAAGCTGTGCGCTCGTAGAAACCGGCATGAGTCCCGGCAGGATCGGCAGCCGAACGCCCTGCGCACCCGCATCCGCAACGAAACTCAGGTACTCCTCTGCGTGAAAGAACAATTGCGTGATACCGAGAGATGCACCCGCCTCCTGTTTTGCGAGTAACCATTCAATGTCAGCATTTCGACCGTGTGAGTGTGGGTGCCCATTCGGGTATACCGCGACTGCAGTTCGGCCAACACTCGTGAGCGCAGGTCGCTCTGAGCGCGCCTGAGCGGCGAGCTCAACGAGATCGCGTGCAGACAGCGAGCCGGCAACCTCTGGTGAGGACTCCGTCATGCCGCGCGGCGGATCGCCACGTAGCGCTAAGAAGTCATGAATACCAGCGTCCATGAGTTCGTGAATGATCCGCAAGAGCGACTCACGGTTTTCACGCACCGTTGTGAGATGCGCGAGCGGCAACACATCTGTGTGGCTGCGAAGGTACTTCAGCAGATCAACAGATTCGTCTCGGTGCGATCCGTTCGCCCCATAGGTGACTGAAACAAAGTCTGGGTTTGCTGCAGCAAGGTGTTGCACGGCGTGGCCGAGCGCGAGCGCGGCCGCTCCGGTGCGCGCTGGAAACACCTCAAACGAGAACCTCGTCTTGGTGGGTGCGGATCCCGTGAGCAGTGTCGTGTGATCCGCACTCATTGTGCTCCCCCAGACAGCCGCTCACTTGCCATGTGCGTTCCACGCACGCGGGCAGCAATCTTCGCGAACGCAACGTCACGGGCGTAGTCAGGTGAACCGTGACGAGGCTTTTCATCAATGAGGTACGGTGAAAAGCCGCAGTCATCGGTAGAGCCGAGCAGCTCTGCAGGGATGAAGCGCGCGGCGTTCACCAGTTGATCGCGAACATGTTCAGCAGTCTCGAGGCGTGGGCTCGTCGGGTCGGTCACACCGAGCAGTACCCGCGGGAGCTCACGACCCGCCTCGGCAAGGACGTCGAGTTCGTGACCAACAAGTCGCGCTACGCGGCCAGGGTCCTTCTCACTCGCTGCTTGCATGAGGAAGTAGCCAGCCTCAATCTGGAAGAGTTCGGGAATGAGCGCCGCATAGTCGATATCGGCGCTGTGGGCTGAATCGTTCGCGTTTCCCGGGCAGGTGTGCACGCCAGTTGCCGCTCGCTGCGCCGGTGTCAGCCGATCAAGTACCGCGTTGATGAGATCAATGAAGCCGCCAAGTGCCGCTGGGCCTGCCCATGGTGCCCGGAGATCCCGACGGAGCGCGAGTCGACCCTCGGTAAAGTCGATCGATACGCGACTTGCGCCAGCGGCAAAACAGCGTTGGATGTCTTCGGTGCAGCCAGCAACGATGTCTTCCAGGAGCGCTGAGCGCGCCGATCGGTCAACATGTTCAGCTGGCACCATCAGTGACAGCATTGATGGCGAAATGACCGCTTGCTTCACTGGCAGTTGGGTCAGCGGGCGGATCGCAGACACGTCGTCAGCAGCCCACCCTTGGAAGCGAAACGGTGGTGACGAGATCGCGGGCACCACGCGGTGATGTCCGTCCGCGAAGACCGCAAACACCGGCCCCTCCTCCAGGTCCTCCGCTCCGAGGGGATAGCTTGCAAAGCTCTGCCGTCGCTGCTCACCGTCCGACACAATGGGCGAGCCAGTTTCAACGAGTCGAGCGAGTGTGTCTGCGACGGCGGTGTCCTGGATCCGCGCGAATTCTTCGCGCGCGAGGACCCCGATCTCGAGGTCAAGGACTGCTGCTTGCAGCGCAGCCGGTCGCGGCAGGGAGCCCACCTGTTCGGTTGGGAGTACCCCGACTTCCCAGGGAACCCCTGGGAAGTCGGGGGCGGCTACTGCCCCATCAGAACTAGTGTGCGCGCTCACGTGATGCTCCGCGCACAGCCTTTGCAGCCGCGACAAGGTTACTCAGGCTCGCAACGGTCTCGTCGTACCCTCGGGTTTTCAGACCGCAGTCAGGGTTCACCCACAGCTGCTTACCCGGGATGTGTGCTGCCGCAATGCGAAGAAGTTCGGTCTGCTCTGCAATACTTGGCACTCGTGGCGAGTGGATGTCATACACCCCAGGGCCAATGCCGCGGCTGTAGCCGTGGTCACCGAGTGGCACGACCACGTCCATACGGCTGCGCGCTGCCTCAATCGAGGTGACATCCGCGTCGAGCCCGTCAACCGCATCGATAATCTCACCGAACTCCGAGTAACACAGGTGCGTATGGATTTGAATGTCGGGCGCCGCACCAGCTGTAGCGAGTCGGAACGAGCCGACGGACCAATCGAGGTATTCAGCCTGGCGATCCGCGTCAAGAGGAAGCAGCTCACGCAGCGCTGGCTCATCGACCTGCACGATCTTGATACCCGCTTCGACGAGGTCATCGATCTCATCACGAAGCGCAAGCGCAACCTGGTTCGCCGTGTCAGCGAGCGACTGGTCATCGCGAACGAACGACCATGCGAGGATCGTCACCGGCCCCGTAAGCATGCCCTTCACAAAGTGGTCCGTGAGTGACTGCGCGTAGCTGCTCCATGCAACGGTGATCGGCGCAGGACGTGACACGTCACCCCAGAGAATGGAGGGTCGGGTTGCCCGGGTGCCGTAGGACTGCACCCATCCGTTCTCCGTCACCGAGAAACCATCGAGGTGCTCAGCAAAGTACTGCACCATGTCGTTACGCTCTGCTTCACCGTGCACGAGCACGTCCAGGCCAATTTCTTCCTGAAGCTTCACGACCGTTGCGATCTCCGAACGCAAGAATTCGTTGTATGCCGCACCATCAATCTCGCCCCGCACATACGATGCACGCGCCTGACGGATCTCCGTTGTTTGCGGGAATGATCCAATAGTCGTCGTCGCAAGATCTGGAATGCCAAGTGCTCCCTGCGCCACACGCCGCACGTCCTCAGAAGCCCGGCTCCGGTCTGCATCAGTCACTGCGCCAGTACGGGCGCGGATCGCATCGATGCGGACACCTGGCGCCGAAGCGCGATCAGCAAGTACGCGATCCACTGCAGCGAACTCCGCTTCGATGGCCGCCGCGCCTTCGGTAAGACCTTTCGCAAGGATAACGGTCTGCTCTACCTTTTGGTCTGCGAATGCGAGCCAAGATTTGAGACGAGCATCGAGCTGAACCTCAGCGGCAACGTCGTGCGGGACATGCTGGAGGTTATTCGAGGTGCCAACAACTGTGTCAACACCAGCACGCTGCACCGCCGCCGCTTTCTCGAAGGCCGCGCGAAGATCAGTGCGCCAGATGTTGCGCCCATCAACCACACCGGCAACGAACTGCTTGCCGGCGAATGCCGAGGCGAACGAGCCGTCTGCGATTGCCGCGGTAGGAAGCGATCCGCGCACAAGATCTGCGTGCACGGCCTCGATCGGGAGGTTGCCCAGTGCGACTAGCGCATCAGCAGCGTTGCCGTAGGGGGTAGCAAGAAGAATGCGCGGACGGTTCGACACCTTGCCAAGCTGCGTGTAGGCCTGCTCAACAAGCGCGAGTGTTGCCGCTCGATCGCCTGGCACCGAATCAGAGACGAGCGCGGGCTCGTCAAACTGCACCCAGCTTGCTCCAGCTGCGGCGAGCGCATCAAGCAGGTCAGCATAGACTGCGACGACCTCGGCAAGGCGACTGATGGGTGTGAAGCCTGGAGCTGCGTCGTCAGCGGCCTTAGCGAGAAGCAGGTAGGTGACCGGGCCAACGATGACCGGGCGGGTCTCAACGCCTTCTTCCAACGCTTCACGAACCTGCTCAACGAGCGAAGCTGGGTGTGCTTCGAACGGTGTGTGCTCAGAAATCTCGGGGACGGAGAAGTGATAGTTCGTATCAAACCACTTGGTCATTTCGAGTGGCTGGTGGTCGGCGTTGCCGCGAGCGAGCGTGAAGTAGACGTCGAGGTCGTTGCCTGCGATGTTCCCGAAGCGCGCGGGAATCGCCCCGAGTGCAAGCGTCGCATCGAGCACCTGGTCGTAGAAGCTGAAGCTCTCTGGAACAGCGCCGCCAGCTGCGGAAAGACCAAGCTCAACCAGACGGGCACGGGTTACTGCGCGGAGCGCCGCTGCGCGGCGTCGCAGCTCGACCTGGTCAATAGCACCCTTCCAATAGGCTTCGACAGCGCGCTTGAGCTCGCGATCGCGGCCGATTCGGGGATAGCCGAGAATGGTTGCGGTAGGTAGTGCGTGTGCGGTCATGATGACTTCCTCTAAGTAGAACTCAAGGATCAGACCGCCGCTGCTGCGCGAGGCCTTCCCCGTGGAACGCTTAAAAAGTAACCGCCGAGCATTGCACAACGCACGAATATTTCTTTATATGAATAACGTGAACTTATGCAATAACCCCGCCTTATGAGAAAAGCGGGGTTATTGCGAGACGCGTGGAAGTATCAGCCAGTTACTGGCCGCCACCCTCCAACAAATATGGCTCCAGCTTCGAGTACATTTCATCACTCACGAGCGCGCGGATCTGCGTGCCAGCCTCGACGTACTCCGTTTCGAGCACACGGTTGCGTTCATGCATCTCTGCAACAAGTTCGCCTCGCTCGTACGGAACCACTGCGGTCACTTCACGATCCGAGACCGGAAGCGCGGCGTACACGCGCGCCTTGAGTTCTTCAAGCCCCTCACCAGTACGTGCTGACACGAATACCGCGTCAGGTACGAGTCCGTGCAGGAGCATACGCTGCGCATCATCAAAGAGATCACTCTTGTTGAATGCGACGACCTCAGGAACGTCCTGTGCATCTACTTCCGCAATAACCTCGCGAACGGTCTTTAGCTGCCCCTCCGGGTCAGGGTGCGAACCATCCACCACGTGGAGAATCACATCGGCATCCGCAACTTCCTCGAAGGTAGACCTGAACGCCTCAACGAGCTGATGCGGCAGGTTTCGCACGAAGCCAACGGTGTCGGTGAACGTGAATTCACGACCATCGGTCGTCTCTGATCCGCGCACCGCGGTATCCAGCGTTGCGAAGAGCTGGTTCTGCACGAGCTCTTGAGTTGAAGTCAGGCGGTTCACCAGGCTCGACTTACCAGCGTTCGTATAGCCAGCAATTGCGACCGAGGGAACCTCACCGCGCTTACGATTCGCGCGCTTTGCCTCACGGGCAGGTGCGAACCCAGCAATTTGCTTGCGGAGTTTCGCCATGCGCGTGCGGATCCTGCGACGGTCGAGCTCAATCTTCGTCTCACCTGGACCACGCGAGCCCATGCCAGCGCCACCGGCACCACCAGCGCCAACCTGGCCACCAGCCTGACGAGACATCGATTCGCCCCAGCCACGAAGGCGGGGCATCAGGTATTCAAGCTGCGCGAGCTCGACCTGCGCTTTACCCTCACGGCTCTTTGCATGCTGGCTAAAGATATCCAGAATCACCGTGGTGCGGTCAATCACCTTCACCTTCACGACATCCTCAAGAGCACGCCGCTGGCTCGGTGCAAGCTCGGTATCAGCGATCACGGTGTCCGCACCAGTCGCTGCAACGAGATCTGCGAGTTCACGAGCTTTGCCCTTGCCAAGGTATGTCGCAGGGTCGGGGTTCGGTCGCCGCTGCAGCAAGCCATCAAGCACGTTTGCACCCGCTGTTTCGGCGAGGGCAGCAAGCTCGCGGAGCGAGTTCTCTGCTTCCTCGGAACTCTTCGAGGAGTAAATTCCGATGAGAATAACGTTCTCGAGACGGAGTTGGCGGTACTCCACCTCCGTGACATCCTCAAGCTCGGTTGATAGGCCTGAGATACGCGTGAGCGCAGCTCGGTCTTCTCGCTCCATACGGATGGAGTCATACTCATCGTGCGCAGCGTCGTGCGCGTCATCGCCAAGCGCCTGCGCCTGCAGTCCCGCGCCAAAACGACGCAACGGCTCTTCGCCGAGATCACGGGTGATCTGCGCGGACTCTCGGTCAGCGCGGGCAAGCAAGCGCGCAAGTGGATCTGCTGCGTCAAAACCGGTGTCATCGTTCCCGGCTACATCAGTGTCGGCCTCATTGTCGAACTCGTCGAACTCTGCCGCATCGAAATCGTTGTTCTTCGTCATCTGACTTCCAGTGTAGGCCGCGCGCGGCGTATCTCACACCCCTGTTCACCGCAAGCGCACGGTACCCGGCCAATGATTGCCGCGCAAGTGGGCCGTTTGCCACCGCATGGGGCACTCACCCGTCCCTTACTGAGATACTTAGACCGTGAATCAGCACTACTTCTCCGAAACCCCTACTGGCGAGATGCGTCTGCGCGACATCGAGGTCATCCTCGCGGGTGAGACTCGTACTGTCTCAACAGCCGGTGGCGTTTTCAGCCCCGAACATCTTGACCGGGGCACAGAGATTTTGTTAACCACCCTTCGGGACATTGAGGCTGACGGCACCGGCGATGCTGGTCCGATTCTCGACATTGGCTGTGGCTGGGGGCCCATCGCCCTCGACGCAGCCCTCGCCAACCCGGAAACACCCGTGTGGGCAGTCGACGTAAATGAACGCTCACGAGAACTCACGGCAGCAAACGCTGCCCGGCTCGGGCTCACCAATGTCCACGTTGCTGCCCCAGAAGATGTTCCTGCGGATCTGAAGTTCGCCCAGATCCGCTCAAACCCACCAATTCGCGTTGGCAAGGAGGTCTTGCACGAGATCCTCACCGCCTGGCTCCCTCGTCTCGTGTCTGGCGGATCCGCGTATCTCGTTGTCGCAAAACACCTCGGCGCTGATTCTCTCCAAAAGTGGATCGCCACGTCGTTCGAAGACCTCAGTGTCGAACGCATTGCTCGCAGCAAAGGCTTCCACATCATCGAGGCCATCAACGACTAACGCGCGCACTCGCGATTGCGTCGGTGATCGCTCCAATCTGAGCGCAGGCCGCAGTCCTGCGCTGCTCACACATAGCCCGTTCTCTTGAGGGCTCTCGTTTCATTCACTTGAGCGAGAGCCGTTCGAGGACGGGCTTTTTGTCTCTGTACGCGCGGCATCACCTTCACTCAACTTCGACTCGCTTGACGTACTACGACTGGCGTAGTACGGTTGCTGTAGCGAAAGGAGGCGAAGTGACCCAGCAAATGATTAGCGCTGACGCGATCCGCGGGTATGTCGATCTCATGGTGCTCTCCATCCTGCGTTCAGGGCCCTCATACGCCTACGAGCTCGTACAGCGCATTGGCACCACGAGCGAGGGGAGTTACAGCATCAAACAGACCACGCTCTACACCGCTGTGAAACGCCTTGAACAAGCGGCACTCGTGAGTTCCTATCCTGGCGAATCAGCAACAGGAAAAGCGCGAACCTACTACCAAATCACGCCAGAAGGCCGTGCCCATCTCATCGAGAAGATCGCAGAGTGGGAACAGACCAAGACAGTTGTCGACCGATTCATCGAAGGAGCAACAGCATGAACACGATCATCGCTTACCTCGAGACTATGTTCAGTGCTTACCCGCAGACTCCCAAGCTCCTTGAAGCTAAAGCTGAGCTCCGAACGATGATGGAAGACGCCTACCAGGGCTTCATCGCCGCCGGAATGTCCGAGAACGAAGCTATCGGCGGCGTCATCTCCGAGTTTGGCAACATCGATGAGATCGCCCCAACACTGGGAATCTCAGCCGAGATTCAGTCAAACATCGAGACCCCAGCAGCCAGCACCCCGTCGCCCGAGATGCAGTCGGGAACCGCTCAGTTCGCTGATACTCCTGCCAACTCTCAAGCTACCCAGACGAACACTTTCCCCCAGGTGTCGCTCGACGAGGCCATGGCGTACTCAGAAGCTCGTCAACAGAGCAACGGCCGCCTCGCTGCGGGGATCGCACTCTTCATCTGCTCGCCCGTCGCAGTGATATTCCTCCTCGCGTGGCACAACGCGGTGCCCGATGCAATCACCTCGGGCACCGCTCTCGCCATCGGACTGGTTGCACAGTTCGTGTGTATCGCGCTTGGGGTCGTCGTCATGATTGATGTTGCACGCACGCTGAGTCCGCATCGCAGACTTCGCGAGCTACGATTCTCGCCTGATCACTCAGTGACGGCTTGGGCTGACGCCCGGGCGGAGGCATTTGAGTCGCGTAGGGTGCGCGGACTACAGATCGCGGTGCTGTGTTGGGTGTTTGCGCCGCTTCCCCTGCTCTTGCTCTCGCTTCTTGCAGAGCCTTCAACACGAGGCGCATGGTCACTCGTCGGTGTCGCAATTGTGCTCATCATGGCTGCATCGGGCGTCGCCATTCTGGTGACTGCATCGTGGGCTCGCTCGGTTGCACGACTCCTCAGCGGATCGGGACCGCTCGCCAACCAACGCATCGATGCAGAAGAAGACGGCAACGGTATCGTCGGCGTGATCGCATCCCTGTACTGGCCGATCGTTGTCATCGTGTATCTGCTATGGAGCTTTGCTGGAAACGCTTGGGGGATCTCTTGGATCGTGTTCCCCATTGCGGGACTGCTCTTTGGGGCAATCGCAGCAGGGACAAACTCGATCAGCGCCTACCGGAAGTCACGGGTCCAGTAACAGTCTCAGTGCCCTGGCTTCCGCCACCTACAGCGGCGCCGGCTCCCCCGGCTGCAGCCATGTCACGTCTGAATAGCGCTTGAACCAGCTCACCTGGCGCCTCGCATATCGCCGGGTGAGGAACTGTGTTTCGGCGATCGCCTCCTCTTGCGTCTTCTCACCACGAATCTGCGCGATCGCCTGCGCATAGCCGATGGCGCGGCTCGCGGTGGGCCCGGCTTCAAGACCGAGCGGGAGGAGGCTTTCGACCTCTGCGATCAACCCGTCTGCCCACATCTGCTCAACCCGCTCGTCCAAGCGCGCAACCAGTTCGGCTCGCTCGCAATGCACGCCCAAAATGCGCGTGGGTTCATACCAATACTGTTGCTCAGCGGGGAGCGTGACCTGCGGATCGCCACCGAGTTCTGCAACTTCCAGGGCGCGAATGACCCGCCGAGGGTTTTGCGCGTCAACCGCCGATGCCGTCTCTGGAGACAGCTCAGCAAGTCGGGCAAGCAGGGGTGCTACCCCGTCACGAGCACACTCCGCTTCAAGTCGGGCGCGGATCACCTCATCGCGTGGCGGGAACTGAAAATCAAAGATGACGCTTGAAACGTAGAGGCCCGATCCGCCGATAAGGATCGCATCATTGCCGCGCGCGTGAATCTGTTCGATGAGCGCACGCGCCGTTGGCTGATACCACGCGACCGTCGCTTCCTCGACAGGGTCGAGCGCTGCAAAGAGGTGATGTGGGATACCGCGACGCTCAGACTCTGGCAGCTTCGCTGTACCAATGTTCATCCCGCGATAGAACTGCATCGCATCGACGTTGATAATCTCAGCAGTGACGCCAAGCTCAGCACTGAGCCGAGCCGCCAAGTCAAGGGAGAGGGCGGTTTTGCCGGTGCCGGTAGCGCCAACAACAGCCCACACGTGTGGTCGTCGACTCAACGCATAATCTTCATTCATCGCGGAGGTGCTCACATCTGGGGTGCGCCGACGCGGATGCTCGGGAGCCCAAGATTGACGGTGGCTCCAGCATTGGTTGCGCCTCCCCCACTCACGCTCGGGACGCCGCAACTGTCTGCCTGCCTGCGATCCCATGCGTCGCCTGCGCGGGTGCGTCGAACAGCGTAGGTTTCGGCATCATCAGCGATGAGGAAGTAGGGTGCCGCGTCGCTGACACGTGCGGTCACCATATCGCCAGGCCGTGGGGTCTCTGCGCCTGCGGGTACCAAGAAGTGCACGAGACGATTATCAGCGGCACGACCGTGCAGACGATGCGTGGCTTCACCTTTTCGGCTCGCACCGGCTGAGACGAGAACCTCAACAGTGGTGCCGATGAGCTTCTGGTTCTCTTCCTCTGCGACGCGGTCTTGGAGCGCGATCAGACGTTCGTAGCGTTCTTGGACGATTTCCTTTGGAATCTGGTCGTCCATCTCTGCCGCTGGAGTACCAGGGCGGATTGAGTACTGGAAGGTAAATGCATTCGAGAAACGTGACGCTTCTACGACGCGGAGCGTATCTTCGAAGTCTTCCTCAGTCTCACCAGGAAAACCGACGATGAGGTCAGTGGTAATGGCTGCGCCTGGAATCTGTTCACGAACTGAATCGAGAATGCCGAGGAACTTCTTTGACCGGTAGGACCGGCGCATAGCTTTCAACACGGAGTCTGAACCCGACTGGAGTGGCATGTGAAGCTGCGGCATAACATTGTGGGTCTCTGCCATGGCTGCGATCACGTCTTCAGTGAACGCAGCGGGGTGTGGGCTCGTGAAGCGCACACGTTCCAATCCCTCAATCTCGCCCATCGAGCGAAGGAGCTTGCTGAACGCCTGACGGTCACCGAACTCAACCCCGTACGTGTTGACGTTCTGACCGAGCAATGTCACTTCAATGGCACCGTCATCCACGAGCGCCTGAACCTCAGCAAGGATGTCGCCAGGGCGCCGATCCTTCTCTTTTCCGCGGAGCGATGGCACGATGCAGAACGTACAGGTGTTGTTGCACCCCACCGAGATTGATACCCAACCGCTCGATGCGGAATCACGCTTCGTCGGAAGCGTCGATGGAAAACGCTCGAGAGATTCGAGAATCTCAACCTGAGCTTCTGCGTTATGACGCGCCCGTTCGAGGAGTTGCGGGAGTGAGCCCACGTTATGCGTACCGAACACCACGTCAACCCACGGCGCAGCTTCGATGATCGAGTTCTGGTCCTTTTGCGCAAGGCAGCCGCCTACAGCAATCTGCATTCCCTCACGCGCCAGCTTCGTGCGATTCAATGAGCCAAGTTGGCCGTAGAGCTTGGTGGCCGCGTTTTCACGCACTGCACAAGTATTAATGACGACAACGTCAGCGCTCGCTGGGTCCTCTGCGGGGACGTACCCAGCAGCCTCAAGCGAGCCTGACATACGTTCTGAGTCATGCACGTTCATCTGGCACCCGAGTGTGCGCACGGTATAGCTTCGAGCACTACCGTCAGCGTGTACGGATGCCGGAGAATGGTCAATCGTAACGGGGTCAGAAACTGGGGCGGTCATAACTCACAATTGTACCGAGGAGTTCTACTCGAAGCGTACGTTGCCTGACCGGCTTCCGCTACCACGGCGCTGAGCGCCGCCATCAAGCGCGTCACGCACTGCACTTCGCGCAGCTTCGCCGCCCCAACCGCGCCGGGCGAGGAACCCAAGTAGTCGTCGCTCGGCAGTCGCACGGTCGAGCGAGCCCATCTTTCGTGCGCGATCACGAGCGGTCTCGCGGAGGAGCACGTCTTCATCTGCTTCATCGAGCTCATCAATCACCAACTCGATGACCGAATCAGGAAGGCGGCGGTCACGAAGCTTCTGCCTGATCTGACTGCGACTTGCACCCTTACCGTCACGGAGCTTGGCGCAGAGCGCACGAGCCAGACCTTCGTCATCGACGTACAGAGCTTCAACTGCGCGCGCGACCGCATCCTCGGCATCAAATTCGAGGTGCCCGAGCGCAGTGAGCTCACGTTGAAGCTCGCCGCTCGATCGAGCCTTTCGCGCCATAATTCGGACGACGTCCTCGTCGATATCATTCAACGGAGTCTCGTCTAGCTCGTCGGATTCGACAACCTTGTTCGGTGTAGCGCGGCTGCGGCGGGAGACTGCTGGTTTCGAGACTGGCCCGGTTTCAGGAACACCCTGCGAGTCGGAGGGTGGGCTAGTGCGTGCTCGCCGCTCAGCAAGAGAAACCACAACAGGGGCTTCGAGCTGATCAACCTCATCGCGATGTTGCTCAGCACTGGCACCTGAATCGAGCAGTGCTGCCGCTGAAATCGACGAGCCCGCGACGGGCGTAGAGGCCCCAGAGAATGAGTCCTCCACGTCCGTCTCGCTGTGCAGCTCAGGCTCCGTTACAGGGACGGCCCAGCTTGAGCTGAATCTTGCGCGAAGCTCAACAACCTCAGCGAGATTCTCGCGATCAGGCCGAGCAGGTGCCGGTTCACCATCGGGAACCGGCAAGAACCGAACGACCATGAGCGCTAAGCGCTCTTCTTTGCTGCGGCGGGTGCCTTCTCCGCCGCCGGGGCCTTCGCTGCGGCTGCCTTCGCGGGTTCTCCAACAGCCGATTCTGCACCCCTCGACTCAGCGGCAGGTTCTTCCTTGCGGCCATTGACGCCAAGCTTTGTGAGAATCTTCTCCTCGATTTCAAGAGCTACATCAGCATGTTCGATGAGGAAGCGGCGCGCGTTCTCCATGCCTTGACCGAGCTGGTCACCTACGTAGGTATACCAAGCACCACTCTTCTTAATGAAGCCGTGCTCGACGCCGTAATCGATGAGCGAACCTTCACGCGAAATTCCGTGGCCGTAGAGAATATCGAACTCTGCCTGCTTGAAGGGAGGAGCCATCTTGTTCTTCACAACCTTGACACGTGTGCGGTTACCCACAGCGTCAGTGCCGTCCTTGAGGGTCTGAATTCGACGAATGTCCAGACGAACTGAAGCGTAGAACTTCAGCGCCTTTCCACCAGAAGTCGTCTCGGGGCTGCCGAAGAAGACGCCAACCTTCTCACGAAGCTGGTTAATGAAGATCGCGGTCGTCTTCGTAGCGTTCAAGCTACCCGTAATCTTTCGGAGTGCCTGCGACATCAGACGCGCCTGAAGACCAACGTGACTATCGCCCATCTCACCATCAATCTCGGCCTTGGGAACCAGTGCAGCGACGGAGTCGATAACAACGAGGTCAACCGAACCTGAGCGAATCAGCATGTCGGCAATTTCAAGCGCTTGCTCGCCGGTATCTGGCTGAGCAACGAGCAAGGCGTCGATGTCAACGCCGAGCTTCTGCGCATAGTCGGGATCAAGCGCATGCTCAGCATCGATGAAAGCAGCAATACCGCCCTGCTTCTGTGCATTGGCGATTGCGTGAAGCGTCAGTGTGGTCTTACCTGATGATTCAGGACCGTAGATCTCGATAATTCGACCTCGGGGAAGGCCTCCAATTCCGAGCGCAACATCAAGAGCAACCGAACCAGTCGGAATCACTTCAACAGGGGCGCGTTCTTCACTACCCATGCGCATGATAGCGCCTTTGCCAAACTGACGATCAATCTGCGCAAGGGCGGATTCAAGTGCTTTTTCACGATCTTTTGGTGCGGCCATGTTCCTGCTCCTGGTGTTCTCGGGTTGGACTCTCATGAGCCTCAACTGTTTGCTGCCTACCGACTATCGCTACCCCAGACGGGGCCGACAAGGCATGAATGTCTTCAGAACAGAATCTAAAACCCACCACTGACATTTCAAGATGCCGAGGTGAAGATGTGGATATTTGTCCGATCAGACCTTCGAGAACGACAGTAACAAGTATCGAACACACATTCGAAGAATGTTTTGGCGTGTCGTAGAATTCCGCGCGCATCACGCTCAACCGACAGTCACGACCCACATCAGCTCAACGCACAAGTGGGGCCCTGTCGCATACGACAGGGCCCCACTTGCCACTCACGAGGGCTGCGGATCCGCAAGTCCACGTCCATGTCGACGTGACTCGGGAACATCAAATTCCAGACAAAGCGCCAACCACACATCCCGTGGCGCAACGCCGCGCGTCAACGCCTCTTCTGGTGTCCCGCCGAGGGCTGCCACCCAATAGTCTCGAAACAGCACGCCTGCATGGGCAGCACCGAACTCTTCAGCGGCTGCCGTTCGCAGCGCGCGCATGCGCATCGGTCGGACTAGCTAGCGACGAGCGATGAGCTGAAGTCAGTCACCAGCGCATCGGGAACAGTGTCAGGGAATCGCGACGCGAGGGGCATCGAGATGCCCTCCACCAACGCGAGTCGCTCACTCACTTCTCCAAGGATGACAGACAAGGGCGTATCAAGCGCATCAGCGACAGCGGCGAGAATTTCACTCGACGCTTCCTTCTGGCCGCGCTCAACCTCACTCAGGTAACCAAGTGCTACGCTTGCGTCACCCGCAACCTGACGCAGGGTGCGACCCTTCTGCTGCCGAAAATCACGCAGAACGTCTCCGAGCTCCTGACGCATCAGTACCATCGGTAACCTCCCCTTCGCAGTGGCCTATTGGCCATGTCTTGTAAGAATATCCAGCTTGTGCGCTTCTCGCACTCGCCACGACACAATTGCCGGTCATCGAATACAACTTCGACACTACTGGATATATTCCCAATATTTCTGAAACCTGAGTGCGATGGACTCAAGTTCTAGGATTTCTCTCAGCTGTTACGAAGCTAAAGCTTCGCCTGTGAGCAACTCGAGCACACTTGCTAGAGCGCCGTTGACTGCCGCGGATCGAATCTGTTGGCGAGTTCCCGGATCAATGTCGAGTAAAACGGCTCTCGATTCATCGCGCACACTCACGCCCACCCATACCGTGCCGACTGGTTGGCCGGTCTGCGGGTCAGCATCTGGACCGGCTACACCTGTCGTCGCGACGCCAATGTCGGCGGGCTTTCCATTCACAGCACAGGCTTCGCGCACTCCCGCTGCCATAAGTTTCGCCACTTCAGCATCGACCGGCCCCCGGTCACGAAGCAGCTCGGCATCAACGCCAAGGAGCGAAGCTTTGAGAGCTGTGTCGTAGGCAACCACACCACCGCTCACGACACGGGATGCTCCTGGTACGGACACGAGCTCTGCGCACAGGAGTCCCCCGGTTAGCGACTCCGCAACAGCAAGCCTCAACCCGAGCGTTGCAGCACGCTCAATGACAACAGATGCAAGTGTCAACGCAGTTACTTCGCAGAGTCGTTTGCGCCGCGCCCACGGACGTACGCAACGATGTAATCGATACCACTGGCGATTGTAAGAAATACGGCGACGCTCATTGTCACAATATTGATCCACTGGAAGACCGTGCCTGCAGCTCCAGCAAGCTGCGAAAGCGGTGTCAGCGCCAACGCGATTGCGACCGACTGCGCAACCGTCTTCAGCTTGCCCATCCAGTCAGCTGCTACGACCGCGTCACTCACAATCATGAGCCGGTGAATGGTGATGCCAACCTCACGGATGAGCACGATGATGGTCACCCACCAAGGAAGCTCAGCGATGATCGACAGACAGACAAGCGCGGCGCCCGTGAGCACCTTATCCGCAATCGGGTCGAGGAGTTTTCCGAGGTCCGTGATAAGCCCCCTGGAACGTGCAAGGTAGCCATCGAGGGCGTCAGTCGCGATCGCCACAACAAAGAATGCGGTAGCCCACCAGCGCATGACGCCGGAATCACCGCTCGCAAGGATCAACCACACAAAGAGCGGCGTTGCAAGGATCCGTGCAGCCGTGATGATGTTCGGAGCGTTCCAGTTACTCTGGCGTTCCGTGGGCACATTCGTCATTGCGTTCATCTCGTTTGCTAGTCCCTACCAGTGAGTTGCCAGGCGTCTTCATCGACATCGTCATCGTCATCGTCATCCGAAGAATTCAGGAGCGGGTCGTTGTACCGATCGTCAGTTTGGCCCGCATCCACTGAGCCGCCCCCACGTCCCGCGCCTTCGTCGGCAGCAATGGACTGCTGCCCGTGATCAGTCATCGCCATGCTTGCTGTTGGAGCTGAGGCAGCGGCATTCTGAACGGCTGAAGGAGCAGGCGTTCCATTGATCCGAGCAAGAATCTCAGGCAACTGCTCGGGTGACACGAGTACGTCTCGGGCTTTTGAGCCTTCGGAAGGGCCGACGATTTCACGGGACTCCATGAGATCCATAAGGCGGCCCGCTTTCGCGAAGCCCACTCGAAGCTTTCGCTGCAGCATAGATGTCGAGCCAAACTGTGAGGTCACTACAAGGTCGATAGCTGCGATGAGCACCTCGAGATCGTCGCCAATGTCAGCGTCAATCTCCTTCTTCTCAACGACCTGCGCAACGTCCGCACGGTACTCTGGCCGCGCCTGCGTCTTGACATGCTCGACTACACGCGCGATTTCAACCTCATTCACCCATGCACCCTGCACACGCATGGGGCTTGACTCGCCGTTCAAGAGCAGCAGACCATCGCCCTGGCCAATGAGACGCTCCGCGCCGACTTCATCAAGGATGACTCGCGAGTCAGTACCCGAGGCAACCGCGAAGGCGTAGCGACTCGGAACGTTCGACTTAATCACGCCCGTGACAACGTTGACCGAGGGTCGCTGGGTCGCGAGAACCAGGTGGATGCCAGCCGCACGAGCAAGCTGCGTGATTCGCTGAATTGAGTCTTCAACGTCTCGTGGTGCGACAAGCATGAGGTCCGCGAGCTCGTCGACGACGACGAGGAGGTACGGGTACGGTTTCAGCTTCCGCTCGCTCCCCTCGGGGAGAATGATCTTTCCCTCGCGGATTGCAGCATTGAAGTCATCGATATGACGGAAGCCGAAGCTTGCAAGATCGTCATATCGCATGTCCATCTCTTTCACGACCCACTGGAGGGCTTCAGCAGCCTTCTTTGGGTTAGTGATGATGGGCGTAATCAAATGCGGAACGCCTTGATAGACCGTCAGTTCTACTCGCTTCGGATCGACGAGTACCATTCGAACTTCTTCGGGCTTCGAACGCATCAGGATACTCGTGATCATCGAGTTGATGAAGCTTGACTTACCTGAGCCTGTTGCACCGGCAACGAGAAGGTGAGGCATCTTGGCGAGGTTCGCAATCACGAACCCACCCTTGACGTCTTTGCCGACGCCGATCGTCATGGGATGCGTGGACCGCTGAGCTTTCGCCGAGCGCAACACATCGCCAAGGGCAACATTTTCGCGATCGGTGTTCGGGATCTCAATGCCAATAGCGCTCTTACCCGGAATAGGCGAGAGAATGCGCACCTCGTTCGAGGCAACCGCGTAAGACAAATTGCGTGATAGCGCTGTGACCTTCTCAACCTTGACACCAGGGCCAAGCTCAACTTCATACTGCGTCACCGTCGGGCCGCGCGAGAAACCGGTCACATGGGCATCTACCTTGAATTCTTCAAACACCCGAGCAATTGCTGCCATGATCTGGTCGTTCGCCTCGGTGTGCGTCTTTGGCGTGCTGCCCTCCGAGAGAATTCGAGCGTCAGGCAAGTCATATGCTGTCGCAGCACCCGGATCATGTACGGGAGCTACTTCAAACGTCGGTGCAGATGGCTCCTCGGCATCACTGCCAAAGTCATCAAAATCGAGTACTCGAGTCTCCACCTGAGGTGAGTCGTCACCCAGGCCCGAGCCGCCACGAGCCCCAGTCACGCCAGCACTCAAGGCATCGGAGTCAATTCCGAGTGCTGCAAAGGGATCGCTGGTGGGAAGCGCTGTCGTCTGCGAGTCGTCTGTAGCGACAACATCGGTCTCGTCAGCGTCGTCGGTCGCAAACGCGCTGTCGAATGCCCCGCTGCGACCAGAATCTGCAGGAAGGACTTCGTCAAGCGACTCAGCTGCCTGAACGAAGTCAGGGTCTTCCTCACGGCCAGTGGCGTTACGACGCCACCACGGCAGTGAATCCGGTGAGTCATGGTCGAAGAGCTCCGTCTCGGGCTCGTCATTCTTCCGGCTGCTTCGTTGTACAGGTTCGCTCTGTTCAGGCGCCTGTTCCCCGAACAGGTACGCGTAGCCCTCGCGAATACGTCGGAAGATACGGCCAGGGGGCGTCTTCGTAATAATGAGCACCGAGAACACGAGGAGCAACGATAGGACCGGCACAGCGAACCACTTGGTCAGGAAGCCGAGCGGGGTGCCAACGAGCCAGCCGAGCAAACCACCAGCCGCAGAAAGCGCTGGCATTCCCTGCTTCGGCTGTGGTTCGCCGCCGTACAAGTGCGTCAGGCCAGAAGCGCTCGCGATCGCGAGGAACAGGCCAATTGCGATTCGGCGGTTATCGTTCACACTGAGCGGGTGGTTGAAAAGCCATAGCGCAAAGCAGAACATGATGATCGGGAGACCAAAAGCAATACGGCCAACGAGGCCACCGAACGTGTACGCAGTGATCTGCGCTGCAACATCATTGCCAATGGCAAACCACTCAAGAATGGCACCAATGAGGGCAAGCACCACAAGGAGGAAGGGGAAGCCGTCACGACGGTCAGCTGGGGCGAGTGGCTCAGCACGGAATGTACGAGCTGTCCCGCCAACGGCATGCGCAATGCTCTCCCAAATGCGCACGATGAGCGGAGCCGCGGGCTCGGCTTCCATGAGCACACGGGTGCGCGCGGTTGCCTGAGCGCCCGAAGAGTTACGACTCTTTGCGGGCGACTTTCCGGCTTTGCCGTTCGCTGACGAGTTTTTGGCCATGTGAATACGGTACAAGGCGCCACCGACAAGCGGGAGTTTCAAGTCGGCGCGCCTATGATTCAGCCGCGTACGGCACCCGTACGCGGCTGAATCATAGTGTCATCGTACTGGCTTAGAAGTAGACGCCACGTGCGGCCATGAAGCCACGAGGATCGACTCGGCTCCAGGAGTTTGGCCAAGTCTCGAAGTGCAGGTGTGGACCGGTCGACCAACCAGTGGTGCCGACATGGCCAATCTGCTGGCCCTTCTCAACCCACTGGCCACAGCTCACCGTGATGCCGCCGTAGGGCTGATGTGCGTAACGTGTCATTGATCCATCAGGATGCTGAATATCGACCGCATTGCCGTAGTTACTGAACTCGTAGCAGGCGCTCACGCGTCCAGCCGACACCGCATAGATCGGTGTCCACTCTGCACCGTCGAGATCGATTCCACCGTGGTTACGTGAACCGCCAAACTCTTCGTTGACGTTGTTCCAGGCCAGTGGGTAGCCCCAGCCACCGCCGCCCGTCGGCGGGTTCACTGTGCCACCGCCGTTGTTACCACCACCGCTGTTGCCGCCGTTATTTGCAGCGTTCTCAGCAGCCTTACGGGCGGCCTCTTCAGCTGCCTTCCGAGCTGCTTCTTGGCGCTGGCGCTCTTCCTCAGCTTCTTGGCGGACTCGCTCCTCGTAACCTTCAACAGTCTTTGCTGATTTGTCCTTCAGCGCATCGAGCTGAGCTTGGAGCGTCGCCTGCTGCTCTTCTTGCTTCGTCTGCTTGTCGACTGCAGCTGCTGCAGCCACCGTAGCCATTTCTTTACGCTCTGCCGCTTCATTCTGCAGACGTTCACGTTCGTTCGAAGCAGATTCGGCCTGCTGTCCGAGCGTATCTGCGTTGTTGCGAGCACGTGTCGCGTCATCGGCGACCTTCGAGTTTCGTTCTGAAGCCTTTGACATCACCGCAAGGCGCTCGAGCAACTGGTCGGCAGTAGAAGCGTCGCTCTCCAAGAACAGCTCCATGTTGCGGTCGACACCACCAGAGCGGTACATCTGCGATACGAGCGACGCCGCTTCTCGTGCTGCTGACTCAGCTTCTTTAGCGCTCTCGCTCGCCTTGCTTTCAAGCGCCTCCACGCGCTCATTTGCTGCGAGGAGGTCATCTTCTGCCTGCGCGAGAGCGTTACCAGCAGTAATCGACGCTTGTTTTGTCGTCTCAACTTCTTTTGCCACCTGCACGAGCAGTGCTTCGATCTCGGTGATCTTTGCGTCGGTGGCGTTGACATCTTGCTTCGCCTTCTCTACGTCGTCCCACGTTGGGAGATCAGCGTCGACGGCAAGACCTGGTGTCGACCCGAGCGAGAGACCACCAGCCACGAGGCAAGCCGCAGCAACCAGCCCGACCACGCCCGTCCATCTGCGTCGCGCAGAGCTATTGGCTGAAGTGCGAGATGTCATACGGCCTCCCAGGTCGATGTTTCGGCATACAGTGTTCGAAAACACTACGCATTGAACGCTAGCATCCTCAGCGCGAACGCGCTTTCAGACGAGTCAAAACAAGACGAAGATCTGGCGAACGCGTGATTGCGAGCACCGCAACAAAGACCACTCCGGCAACCACGGTGATGACAACTGAGCGCCAAATTGCGCCAGCCACCGTCGCAAGCCCGAGGTTCATGTCAAAGACCGAGACCATCGCGATGCCCGCAAGTGCTGCGAGCAGGCCAGCTGGAATAGCGCTCGCAAGTGTTCGCAGGATCCGCCTGCCACCGAGCATGCCGACCTTACGGCGCAGCAGAATAGCCGCCAGGATGCACTCGATGATCGTCGATAGCGCCCACGTCACAGTCAAGCCGACAACAGTGAACTGCTTGGGGAGCATAAGTGAGAACAGGCCGCCACCTGAATACAACACAATCTGCACAAGATTGAAATAGAACGGGGTCTTCATATCGGTGAGTGCGAAGAAGCCACGCTGCACCACGTACAAGAAGCTAAAGGCGGCAAGACCGATGAGGTACCCACGAAGCACAAGAGCAAACATCTGCACCTGCGATTCGTCTGTGCCAAAGAGCACAACGCGACTCACGTATGGCGCAACGGCCATCATGAGCGCAGCGGAGAAGAGCATGACGATGCTGATCGCGCGCGTGGCAGATTGGAAGTTTTCACGATATCCAACCATGTCACCCGACTGCCCAGCAGTTGCGAGCCGGGTAAAGAACGCAGTGCCAATCGACATCGCGATAACAGAGTGCGGGAGCATAAAGAGCAGCCAAGCGCTCTGCATAGAAGCCGCAGACGGGCCGCCACCGGAAGCGCTGTTCGCAACGTTCGTCGTGATGATGCTGCCGAGCTGCATTGCGACGACAGAACCGAGACTCCAGCTCGCCACACGTGCGGTCTCGCCGAGGCCCATGTTTCGCCACTGGAAATCAGGACGGTAGCGGATCCCCGACTTCGTCCACGCAATATAGAGAATTGCAGACTGGATCGCAACACCAAGCGTTCCACTCCCAGCAAGCAGCGCGATGCTCCATCCATTCCAGTCAAAGACCGTGCGGAGGCCGTCAGGGTCGGCGCCGAAGATCACAATGAACGCCGCGATACCGGCAATTCCCACAAGGTTATTGATCGCGGGTGCCCAGGAGAAAGGCCCGAAGACACTGCGTGCGTTCAGCACTTCACCGAGCACAGTGAAAAGTCCATAGAGCAGAATTTGAGGCAGGCACCAGTACGCAAACGCAGTCGCAAGCGCCCGCTGATCCGCGCCCCAATCAAGCGTGAAGATGTGCACGAGCCAGGGGGCAGCCGCCATCGCCAGCACAGTCACCGTGCCGAGGATGACCAAGATCAGCGTCATGATCTTGTTGATGTAGGCGGCGCCCCCATCTGGCCCACGCGAGGCTTTGACGATGAGTGGCACGAGCACGGAGCTCAACATGCCACCCACCAGCATGAGGTAGAGGGTGTTCGGAAGCATCGAGCCGTTTGCAAACGCGTCGGCAGAAACCGACTGTGTTTGCCCGATCGCGAATGCGAGCAATGCAGTTTTTACAAAGCCCAGCACACGCGACACCATCGTGCCTGATGCCATCAGCGCGCTTGCGCGCGCGATTCCAGAAGCCACCCTCTGACCTTTCGTTCCCGCTTGGGAGTTAGACGACGACCACAACCGGCACGATCATTGCCTTACGGCGGAGCTTGGTGCCCACCCAACGGCCGATCGTGCGGCGCGTGATCTGCTGCAACTGCTTGTGGTCAGTCACGCCATCCTTCATCGCTGCTTCAAGAGCATCTGCGATCTGCGGCTTGATCTTGTCGAAGACGCGACGATCTTCCGCAACGCCCTTAGCGTGAATGTCCGGTCCGGAAACAATGTGTGCTGTCGTTGGCTCGACGACGGTGATCACCGAGATGAAGCCTTCTTCAGCGAGGGTCATGCGGTCCTTGAGGTCATCCTCAGTTACGCGGCCGACGCTCTTACCGTCAACGTAGATGAACTCCGTGTCGATCTGACCAACCGCGCGTGCAACACCATCAACAAGGTCGACTACCGTGCCGTTCTCGGCGATGACCGTGCGGTTCGCGGGAACACCGGTCTCAATCGCGAGGGCAGCATTTGCCACCAGCATGCGATATTCGCCGTGGATCGGCATAACGTTCTTCGGGCGAACGATGTTGTAGCAGTACAGGAGTTCACCTGCCGCTGCGTGACCTGAAACGTGGACCTTCGCATTGCCCTTGTGAACCACGTTGGCACCAAGCTTGATCAGGCCATCAATCACGCGATACACGGAGGTCTCGTTGCCAGGAATGAGGCTCGACGCGAGAATGACCGTGTCATCCTTGCCAACCTCGACCTGGTGTTCCTGATTCACCATACGGCTGAGCACAGCCATCGGCTCACCCTGTGAACCTGTCGACATGTAGACGATGCGGTGGTCAGGAATGTCGCCGCTCTTCTTCAGGTCGACGAGCACGCCCTCTGGCACATTGAGATACCCGAGGTCTGCCGCAATCTTCATATTGCGCACCATTGAGCGGCCGAGCAGCACGACACGACGACCGTTCGCGTGCGCTGCATCAAGTACCTGCTGCACGCGGTGCACGTGACTCGAGAAGCTCGCGACAACGACCTTGCCAGGGGTGCGCGAGATGACCTGCTCAATCACAGGACCAATGTTCTTCTCGAGCGGCGTGAAGCCTGGCACATCAGCATTCGTTGAGTCGGTCATGAAGAGGTCCACGCCCTCTTCACCGAGACGCGCGAACGCACGGAGGTCGGTGATGCGACCGTCAAGCGGGAGCTGATCCATCTTGAAGTCACCGGTACCAATGACGAGACCTGCATCGGTGCGGATCGCAACCGCGAGCGCATCGGGAATCGAGTGGTTCACCGCAATGAACTCAAGATCGAACGGGCCGTACTTGGTACGCTCCCCCTCGGCCACGACATTCGTAACCGGGCGGATCCGGTGCTCCTTGAGCTTTGCTGACACGAATGCCAGGGTCAGCTGAGAACCAACCAAGGGGATGTCTTCGCGCATCTTGAGGAGATACGGGACGCCACCGATGTGGTCCTCGTGGCCGTGCGTGAGCACGACAGCGACGATGTCCTCGAGACGATCCTCAACCTTCGAGATGTCGGGAAGTATGAGGTCAACGCCGGGGTGCTGCACCTCAGGGAAGAACACACCACAGTCGACGATCAGCAGTTTGCCGTTGATCTCGTAGACAGTCATGTTTCGGCCAACCTCGCCAAGACCACCGAGTGGCGTGATGCGAAGCGTACCCTCTTCGAGGGCTGGCGGAGCGTACGGGGGGTTCGGCACAAAGCCTCCTGTGTTTATCGGGTGGTGCCTGCGATTTTCGGCAGAGCACCGCCGGCAGCCGCATTGCGGTCCGGTCGGAAGTTCGTAAAGTCAACACCGGGCACATCGCGAACCAACGACAGTTCATCTTCGATGACTGCCGCTTCCCACTCTTCAGGTCCAACGAGCGGCAAACGCACACGCGGGCTCGAAATACGACCGAGGCCGTGGAGAATGTACTTCGCTGCAACCGTCCCCGGGACGTGAGTCATCACTGCACGTACAAGCGGTTCAAGATTCTGATGTACTGCCGTTGCTGCATGCAGGTCGCCCGCGTTAACTGCGTCGACCATCGCACGGTACGGTGCAGGCGCAATATTTGCGGTGACACCGATGAGGCCAGAGGCACCGATGGAAAGATGCGGAAGCACATTTGCATCGTCGCCTGAGAAATAGAGCAAATCCGTCTGGTTCAGCACACGGCTGACCTCACTGAGATCACCCTTTGCATCCTTCACCGCCACAATGTTCGGGTGCTTGGCAAGACGGAGGATCGTCTCGTAAGCAATCGGCACACCCGTGCGACCGGGGATGTCGTACAAGATTGTGGGAAGGTCGGTCGCGTCTGCAACCATACGGAAGTGAGTGAGCAAGCCCGCCTGCGTGGGCTTGTTGTAGTAGGGCGTCACGATCATGACGCCGTCTGCACCCGCGCGCTCACTCGCGCGGTAGAGCTCAATTGCGTGTGCGGTCTCGTTCGATCCGCCACCAGTAATAATCTTTGCGCGGCCGCTCGCCACAGATTTTGCAACCTGGACGAGCTTCAACTTTTCGGGGTCGGTGAGGGTAGACGTCTCACCGGTCGTTCCAGTCACGACGATGCCGTCAGCACCACCCTGAATGCAGTTTTCAATATGCTGCTCCGTCGCAGCCCAGTCAACTTCACCGTCAGCATCGAACGGCGTTACAAGCGCGACCAGGACCTGCCCGAAGGGGTTTTCAATATTTGCCACTTACTTAGGCTACCCGACTCGGGCTGGTCAGATTATCCAGATTACGTGTCAGTTGCGCACCCAGCGCTCGAAAACATACCCAAGACCGGTCTTCGACTGCTCCTGAGAACCGCGTTCAGCAAGCACCCACTCCGAGCCAATCTCAGGCGCATAGGTGTCTGCATCGTCAACATCGATGTCGATCCGAGTCACGACCAACTCATCAGCGATCGGCATTGCCGCGCGATACAACTGGCCACCACCCATCACCCAAGCTGCCCGGCGCGGTCGAGTTTCAGCCGCAACGGTCTCGGCACCAGCCTCGGACACACGAGGTTCTTCTGCGACGGTTTGCGCGTCTCGTGCCAAGTTTTGAGTCAGCGAAATAGCCTCATCAAGTGTCGTAACAGTGGTCGCACCCTGGGCTTCGTAGTGGGCGTCACTCGTAATCACCACGTTTGTTCTGCCTGGTAACGGCCTGAAACTGTTCGGGAGGGACTCCCACGTGCGCCGTCCCATGATCACCGGGGCGCCCCAAGTCGTACGCTTGAAGTGTGCAAGGTCCTCAGGAAGATGCCACGGCATGGTTCCTGAGCGCCCAATAGCTCCGCCATTCGCTTCGGCCCAGATCATGCCGATGCCCTGGCCTACCGGCTGCAATGTGTGGTTCACGATCAGACCGCTACAGGCGCTTTGATACCGGGGTGATGCTCGTAGCCCACGATTTCAAAGTCTTCAAGCGTGTAGTCGAAGATCGACTCTGCCTTATTGATCTTGATCTGCGGATACGCGTACGGCTCGCGCGAAAGCTGCTTCTCAACCTGCTCGACGTGGTTGTCGTAGACATGGCAGTCGCCGCCGGTCCAGATAAACTCACCTGGTTCAAGCCCCACCTGCTGAGCGACCATCAAAGTGAGCAGCGCATAGGACGCGATGTTGAACGGCACGCCAAGGAACATGTCTGCTGAGCGCTGGTACAGCTGGCAAGACAGCTTGCCGTCAGCAACATAGAACTGGAAGAACGCATGGCACGGCATGAGCGCCATTTCATCAAGATCTGCGACGTTCCAGGCAGAGACAATGATGCGGCGGGAGTCCGGATTCGAACGAAGCTGCTCGATAACACGAGCAATCTGGTCAATGTGCTCGCCGCCCGGTGCCGGCCACGAGCGCCACTGCACCCCGTAGACAGGTCCGAGATCACCCTGCGCATCAGCCCACTCGTCCCAGATCGTGACCCCGTTATCAGTGAGGAACTTCGTGTTTGACTCACCGCGGAGGAACCACAGCAGTTCAATCGCGACTGACTTGAAGTGCACGCGCTTCGTGGTGAGCAGCGGGAAGGACTCAGCTAGGTCGTATCGGATCTGGCGCCCAAAGAGACTGCGCGTTCCAGTACCGGTGCGGTCACTCTTCGGAGTACCAGTTTCGTACACCTCGCGAAGCAAATCTTCATACGGAGTCGGGATCGCAGCAGTCATGAAGCTAAGCCTACCGAAACTCGAACCGTGTGTGATCTGAATTCTCTCGCCTGTCGCAGTGTCGCACCGGTCCTCACAAGACAGCGGTGGCCCGACGAATTCTCGCCGAGCCACCGCTGTCTACGTAACGCTTGTTGGAAGGAAGGTTAGCTTCCGAGTCCGTCGTCGAACACCTCAATGATCGAGGTATCGTTCGTCGCGTCAACACGCTCAAGGACCTGCCCCTTGAAGAAGCGAGGCGTCTTGCGTGACTGGATCAGCATGAGAACGACACCAAGTCCGAGAACGACAACGCCGATAAGACCGACAAGACCGATGCCAGCAATGTTGCTGCCAGAGCCCGCTGCGGGATCCATGCTGTCGATGGTGGTCTGGATGAAGACCAGGAGCAAGAGGACGCCACCGATGCCAGGAAGGATGACCTTCGAGAGCATCGAGCCGAAGCCCTGCTTTGGTGCCAGTTTGCGGAAGTACCAGGTACTCGCAAGCGCGGTGATGCCGTAGTAGAAGCAGACCATCATGCCGAGCGCGGTAATCGTATCCCAGAGCACGTCCTCACTGATGAAGCGCATGACTGCGTAGAAGACCGAGGCGACAATCGATGACAGCATCAGCGCGATGTGCGGCGACTTGTACTTCGGGTGAATCTTCTTGATCGCTGCAGGAATTGCACCGTAGTGCGCCATCGCAAGGAGGGTACGTGCCGGTGAGATGGCGGTCGAGTTAATCGAGGCCATCGCCGAAACGAGGATTGCAAGTGACAGGAAGATTGCTGCACTGCCCATTACAGGATGCGCGAGTGCTGCAAAGACGTTCTCCGCGATTGCGTCGTTGCCAAGTCCGGTTGGTCCGTCACCAACACCAGCGAATGCAACGGTTGCCGCTGCAGTTCCGACGTACATCACCACGAGGATTGCAACGAGAATCATTGCGGCCTTGCTTTCGGTCGACATACGACCCTTTGAAGGCTTGGTCTCCTCACCCATGGTGAGGATCGTGTCCCAGCCCCAGTAGACGAAGATCGAGACCGCGATACCAGCGGCAAATGCGCTGACGCTCGATACCTCGAGGGGGTTGAACCAAGACAGCTCAGGCATCTTGCCCTCAGGGTTTGCGGGATCTGCCGCACCCACGAACATTGCCACAGCGAACCAGATCATGACACCCATCTGGAAGATGACAGTGATGTACTGGAAGATCTTGGTCGAGGTCATACCTCGGTAGGAAATAAAGGTTGCCATCGCCATGAACGCGAGGCAGACCAGAATATTGATGAACTTGTTCTCAGAGATCAGCGCGATGTCTGGGTTGTTCGCGAGAATCGCGATCGACTGGAACAAGAATTCAACTGCGATACCCGCAAGGTTTGACAGCACGAGAACGGTTGCGGCGATGAGACCCCAACCAGCCATCCAGCCTACCCACGGACCAAATGCACGGGTCGCCCATGTGAACGAGGTACCCGAGTCAGGCATAGCCGAGTTCAGCGCGCGGTAGCCGATCGCAACCAGCAGCATGGGGATGAAGCCCATGAGGAAGATTGCGGGCGTCTGATAACCAACTTCACTCGCCGCCGGGCCGATTGCCGAGGTCAGAGTGTACGCAGGTGCACACACCGAAAGGCCGATAACCAGTGCGCCGACAACGCCGACAGTGCCTGATTCCAAGCCCTTCTTGCTAATACCAGTGACCGAATCCAGGGTGCGGGTAGCACCTTCTGGAACGCTCTGGTCATACTTAGAAGACATGCGTCTACTCCGTCTTTCTCTCGCATCAGTGCGAGAAGATCCCATACGCATTTGCACAGAGCAAATGCTTCCCACAGCAATACGTATGGCTAGTTAACTTGCTCAGAGAATCTTACGCCTAGACTTCGGAAAAGTCGCATCGACGAGAGAATCGCCACTGATTTAGTTGTGTTCTACAGAAATTGCTTGTCTTGTGGCCTGTCTTGCACGCTTTCGATCACCCGCAGCGTCGTAGACAATCGACAAACGCATCCAGTTGCGCCAGTCTTCAGGGTGCTGATCCGCCGCATCACGATACTTCGGGAACACCGCATCAACCTCGTCACGATCCGGGCGCGTACCGCCTGGAACGACAAAGAGATCGTCTGGCAGGTTTCCTTCTGCTTCGAGACGGTCGACAAGCTTCGTGGCGCTGTACCCAAACACGATCTCCCGAATCAACGCCCAGACGCCGATGATCGGCAGGATGATGAGCGCAAGACCCATCGCGATTGCAAGGGCATCCCCTGAGCCGAGCATGGCGATCGCTCTGACACCGGCGAGGAAGAAGTAGAACACCAGGAGAGCGCTCATCGTGATGACGCCGAAAATGGCTCGTACGCGTGGCTTCATCGTTACTTCCCCACTCCGTCTAGGCCAAGCAGCGCATCAAGACCAACGGTGAGGCCGTGTGTCGAGGGAGCCGCAGCGAGTGCAGCACGAATGCCTGCGGCATAGGACTCACCCGAAAGCGTGTCGTGCGTAATGGTGAGCACCTCACCGGCGCCGCCCAGCCGGACCTCCTGCTTCGCCATGACACCCGTCATCCGGAGACTGTGCACTGGCACACCCGCCACGAGTTCACCTCGTGCCTGCTGGTCTGCATAGGGGGCATTCACTGGTCGACCCTCACGAGCTGCTGACATGAGTTCTGCTGTCCGCACCGCAGTCCCGGACGGAGAATCGACCTTCTTATCGTGGTGCGATTCAATGATCTCAATCGAGTCAAAGAACGGGGCAGCCATTTGCGCGAGAGCCGTCCCCATCACAGATCCGAGCGAGAAGTTCGGAACCACAATTGCACCGGCGTCTGGCAGCTCGGAAATCAGCTCGGCAAGTCCTGCCAAACGTTCTTGTGTCCACCCGCTCGTGCCGACAACGACCTTCTGACCGTTGCGAAGCGCGCGCTCAACGACGGCTTGCGACGCATCCGGAGTCGTCACATCAACGAAAACGTCTGCATCAGCGCCTTCCTCGGGCGCAGAGGTACTCCGTAAACGCGCGACGAGCTCGAAGCGCGGATCCGCCTCAACGACGTCGCATATGAGAGAACCAAGCCGACCGGTTGAACCGGCCACCGCTACTGAAATTGCCATGCACTTAGCGTAGCGGTGACCGCCGATAGGTCGCTTACAGTCCGAGCCCTTCAACAGCACCAACCGCAACTACCTGCAGCGGGTGTGCGACGAGTGACTGCGCCATCGACTTGATTTCGTCGTTGGTCACGGCCGCGTAGCGCTCGAGGGACATGTCGAGGTCATAGAACTCCCCCGAGGTCATCTCGGCGCGTGCCAAACGACTCATGCGCGTGTCTGAGTCTTCGAGCGCGAGCGCTGAAGAACCGGCGACCTGTCCGAGGGTGCGTTCAAGTTCGTCTTCGGTAATACCCTGATCCGCCATTCTTGCGAGCTCAGCCTCGGCAAGCTCCATGACCGAAACGGCGTTCGACGGGGCCATGCCCGCATACATTCCGAACAGGCCTGCGTCGGTGTAGCTCGCGCCAAACGAGTACGCCGTGTATGCGAGGCCTCGCTTCTCGCGGATCTCCTGGAAAAGACGGCTCGACATCCCTCCGCCGAGCACCGAATTCATGATGCCGTATGCGTATCGTCGCGGATCACCGTTGCGCAGTGCGGGAGTGCCAAGCATGAGATTCACCTGCTCGCTCGTACGCTCAACCAACGCAGGCGCTCCGTGGGTACCTGCCCAGTCCAGGGTGCTCGCAGGACGTCGCACAGGCGTTCGATCAACGTTGAGATCCCATTGCGCAGAGTCAGCAAGACCCAATTCGCGAAGCACGATGTCGACAAACCGATCGTGATCAACGGCACCAGCTGCCGTCACGATCAGTGTCGACGGATCATACTGTTCCTTGTAGTGACGAAGCACGTCATCACGCTTTGCGTCGCGGATCGTTTCGTTGTTACCACCGATCGGTCGCCCGAGTGCGTGCCCACGCAAAACCTCTTCAAAGAGTCGTTCGCTCGCAACATCGCCCAGATCGTCGGCAGCCATCGCGAGTTCTTCCAGGATGACGCCCCGCTCAGTCTCGAACTCTTTCTCGTCGAGCACCGAGTTCGCAACCATATCGGTCAGCACGACGGTTGCGTGCTCAAGGTCTGCGTCGCGAACCTTTGCGTAGTAGCAGGTGTATTCTTTGGCGGTCAACGCATTGTGTTCAGCGCCGATCCGGTCGAAGCTCGTTGCAATCTCATACGCATCACGCGACGGTGTTCCTTTGAAGAGCAGGTGCTCGAGGAAGTGTGTGGATCCGAGGCTCCCCGGAGCATCATTGCTGACCGCTTGCTCGTCTGCCGAGCCGACCCCAACCCAAAAACCGATGGATGCGCTACGGGCCGCTGGCATGCGCTCAGTCAGAATCCGGAGTCCGCTCGGATGTACCGTGCGGCGAATCTCACCGCCGCCAAGATCAATCGTGAGTTCTGGCTGGTCGAGGGGAAACTGAATCGGCTCGCGCATTGTTCCAGCCTATGCCCTTCGGTCTGAACACTCGCCCAGGGGCGCGGATCGATCCGCTCCCCCAAACGCATCACGCCCGCGATCACCATTACTGGGACCGCGGGCGTGATGCGTGACGTTACCGTCGAAAGGCGAGATTACTCAGCTTCGGGAGCCGCTTCCTCTGCTGCCTTCTCTTCGAGAACAGGCTCGAGCGAGAGCTTGCCGCGATCATCGACCTTCGTGATCTTCACGAGAATCTTCTGACCGACCGAGAGAACCTCGTCGACAGACTCGATACGCTTGCCACCGACGAGCTTGCGCACCTCTGAGATGTGCAGCAGGCCATCCTTGCCGGGGAGGAGTGAGACGAACGCACCGAATGCTGCGTTCTTCACGACGGTACCGAGGTACTGTTCGCCAACCTCAGGGTTCTGGGGGTTTGCGATCGCGTTCACCTGTGCGCGTGCAGCCTCAGCCGAGGGGCCGTCAACTGCGCCGATGTAGACGGTGCCGTCGTCATCGATCGAGATGTCAGCGCCGGTCTCGTCCTGGATACCGTTGATGGTCTTGCCCTTAGGACCGATGAGCTCACCGATCTTGTCAACGGGGATCTGCACGCTGATGACGCGAGGCGCGGTGGGAGCCATCTCATCAGGAGTGTCGATTGCCTGCTCCATGACCGAGAGGATCGCGGTGCGAGCTTCCTTTGCCTGTGCCAGTGCACCAACGAGAACATCCGAGGGGATGCCGTCGAGCTTGGTGTCAAGCTGCAGAGCGGTGACGAACTCAGGCGTACCTGCGACCTTGAAGTCCATATCGCCGAGCGCATCCTCTGCACCAAGGATGTCGGTGAGGGTAGCGAAGCGCGTCTCGCCATCAACCTGGTCAGAAACGAGGCCCATTGCGATGCCCGCAACTGGTGCGCGCAGCGGAACGCCTGCGTTCAGAAGCGACAGCGTCGATGCACAGACCGAACCCATCGAGGTCGAGCCGTTCGAGCCGAGCGCCTCGGAGACCTGACGGATTGCGTACGGGAACTGCTCGCGGCTCGGAAGAACCGGAACAAGTGCACGCTCTGCAAGGAAGCCGTGGCCGATCTCGCGACGCTTCGGGCTGCCAACGCGGCCGGTCTCACCGGTCGAGTATGGCGGGAAGTTGTAGTGGTGCATGTAACGCTTGCTCGTTGCGGGCGACAGCGAATCGATCTGCTGTTCCATCTTGAGCATGTTCAGCGTGGAGACACCCATGATCTGGGTCTCACCGCGCTGGAAGATTGCGGAACCGTGCACACGAGGAATGACCTGCACCTCTGCGTCGAGTGCGCGAATGTCGCGGAGACCGCGACCATCGATACGAGCGCCCTCGCTGAGGATACGACCGCGAACGATCTTCTTCGTCACTGACTTGTACGCAGCCGAGACCTGACCCTCTGCCGAAGCATCGAGTTCACCGGCCTCGATCTTCGCAGCGATAGCTTCCTTGACGCGTGCCTTGAGTGCATCGTCTGCGTCCTGGCGCTCGACCTTGTCAGCGATCTGGTAGATCGACGACAGCTCAGCCTCAGCGAGCTCGGCAACTGCAGCGTAGGTCTCGTCCGTGTAAGGCAGGAAGACGGGGTACTCAGCGATTTCCTTCGCCGACTGTGCCGCAAGTGCTTCCTGAGCCTTCACCAGCTGGGTCAGGAAGGGCTTTGCCGCCTCGAGACCAGCAGCTACAACGGCCTCGTCAGGCTTGACAGCGCCAGCCTTGATGAGGTCCCAAGAGCCCTCGGTAGCCTCAGCCTCAACCATCATGATTGCGACGTCTTCAGTTCCGTCGGCCTTGGTTACCACGCGGCCAGCAACCATGAGGTCAAAGACTGCTTCCTTGACCTGCTCATCGTTCGGGAATGCAACCCACTGGTCTGCGTCCGAACCGAAGCCGGGGATAAGCGCGAGGCGTACGCCTGCGATGGGACCCGAGAACGGAAGACCCGAGATCTGGGTCGACATCGATGCAGCGTTGATCGCGAGTGCATCGTAGTACTCACCTGGTGCAATCGAAAGCACCGTCACAACGATCTGTACTTCGTTGCGGAGACCGTCGACGAACGACGGGCGCAAGGGGCGGTCGATGAGGCGGCAGACGAGGATAGCCTCGGTCGAGGGACGACCCTCGCGACGGAAGAACGAGCCGGGAATCTTGCCAGCAGCGTACGAGCGCTCTTCAACATCAACGGTCAGTGGGAAGAAGTCGAAGTGATCCTTCGGCTGCTTCGATGCGCTGGTAGCCGAGAGGAGCATGGTCTCCTCATCGAGGTACGCAGCTACGGCGCCCTGTGCCTGCTGCGCGAGACGGCCAGCTTCAAAACGGATGGTGCGCTTGCCGAAACGACCGTTGTCGAGCACGGCCTCCGCAAACTTAATTTCAGGACCCTCCACGGGTACTCCTTTACTCCAGGCGAACGCCACGCAACTACTCCTGACAAGGTCAGGCTGCTGCACGGGCGACCACGGACTGATGTTCAGTAGAAGACCACTTGCTGTGCGACGCTGACGAAATCAGCCCACCGCGAATGCCACCGCGTGCACTCAGCAAGGAATCCACCACCGAAGACCAGAACGTAGGTCAGGCTCGTTCGCACTTCGTTGGTGTGGGCAAATGCCCACGCTGCCAGGTTATCAGTTGCGACAGAAGATTGGCTCGTTGGGTTTCGTGTTCTACACCCTGGCGTTTTGGGGCGCGGATCGGGCCCCCTTCGCATGCTCGATGCCGGCATTTCAGCAGTAACAAAATGCTTCTTCGCTACTCACGCCTGGGTCGCCACTTCTTCGAAATGAACCCTTGCCTGCGAAAACCTACGTTTCTGCCGCCAATAGCGCAGTGTTTCGAGAGAAAGCCCCATTCTCAGCGTTGTTCCCCATGCGCAAGCGTTTGGAAGCGCGCAAGCGTTTGGAAGCGCCCAAGCACTGAAAACGCGCCCACAAACAACTGGTCCGGGCTGAGGAAACCCTCAGCCCGGACCAGTCCAGCGGCCTCACGGCTAGCGAACGCCTCTTATGCGTCGATGTCGATCGCGTGCAGGCGATCCGCACCAATGTTCGCGCTGAGCTGCTCGAGCAGGTCAGCCTCAATTGCGGTGTCAACAGAGAGCACCGAAAGCGCGGTGCCCTTCTTCTCGTCGCGGGCGATCTGCAGGCCAGCAATATTCACGCCAGCATCGCCGAGAAGCCCACCGTACGCTGCAACGATGCCTGGGCGATCGGTGTAGCTGAAGACAATGAGGTGCTCTGAGATCGGAAGCTCAAGATCGTAGCCGTTGATCTCAACGATCTTCTCAACCTGCTTCGGACCGGTGAGCGTGCCCGAGACCGAAATCTGAGTGCCGTCGGTCAGCGCACCACGGAGGGTGATGATGTTGCGGAAGCTCTCTGCAACGGTGTCGGTCGAGAAACGCACCTCGACGTCACGCTGTTCAGCGAGGAGCGGCGCGTTCACGTACGAGACAGGCTCGCTGACGATCTTCGAGAAGATGCCCTTGAGCGCAGCGAGGCGAAGTGCCTCAACACGGTGCTCGGCAAGCTCGCCGTGCACCTCGATGTCGACCGAAGCGAGCGGTCCCGCAGCGAGACCAGCGAAGATCTGGCCGAGCTTCTCGGTGAGTGGCAGGCCGGGACGAACGTACTCGTCAATGACGCCACCCGCCACGTTAACTGCGTCGGGAACCAGGTCGCCAGAAAGTGCAAGTCGAACCGACTTCGCAACTGCAACGCCAGCCTTCTCCTGAGCTTCAGCGGTCGAAGCGCCAAGGTGTGGGGTGACATTGACCGTGGGAAGACCGGTGAAGGAGTTATCTGCCGGGGGCTCCTGCATGAAGACATCGAGAGCCGCGCCAGCAATCTCACCATCGTTCAAAGCAGCAGCGAGTGCAGCCTCATCGATGAGGCCACCACGCGCAACGTTCACAACGTAAGCGGTCTTCTTCATCGCCTTGAGCTGGTCCGCGCCGATCATGCCAAGCGTTTCTGGGGTGCGGGGCATGTGGATCGTGAGGAAGTCGACGCGCTCAACAAGCTCCTCAAGCGAAACGAGCTGTACGCCAAGCTGCTGTGCACGCGCTGCCGTCACGTAGGGATCAAACGCGATGAGTTCAACGCCAAAGCCACGGAGACGCTCTGCGACGAGAGCACCGATGCGGCCAAGGCCGACGATTCCGATGGTCTTTTCGTACAGCTCTGTACCCGAGAAGGACGAGCGCTTCCACTCACCTGCCGAGAGCGAAGCGTGTGCGCGCTGCAGGTTGCGAGCGAGGCCCAGGATATGAGCAACGGTCAGCTCAGCAGCGCTGATGATGTTGGAGGTAGGAGCATTCACTACCATGACACCGGCCTGCGTTGCAGCCTTGATGTCAACGTTGTCCAGGCCAACGCCCGCGCGGGCGACGACCTTGAGTTCGGGAGCCCAGGCAAGAGCTTCGGCATCGATCTGAGTTGCCGAGCGCACAAGCACAGCGCTCGCAGTCGCGAGCTCCTTGCGAAGTGCGTCACGGTCGGTTCCGTCGACGTGAACCACGTCGAAGTCGGGGCCGAGCGCGGCGATAGTAGCGGGCGAGAGTTTTTCGGCGATCAGCACGACCGGCTTTGACACGAGCGGTTCCTTCTCAGGGTGGCGGTCAGAAATTGTCACGCGAGTCGCGCGAACCGTTCCAGTCTATAACCGTTTCCCCTGCGAAGGTCCGCTCGCGATCACGAGAACTCTCCACTATTACTGAAACAAATACCCGATCTGTTCGATTGGGAAGAGCAGGTGGAACACATCAAGCTGAACGACAGCCACGGCGCAGAGTGCCGCAGTGAGGAGCAGCAGCTTCGATCCGCCGCCCCGCTTGCGCCCAAGGAGCAACGCCGCGAGCAGTGCAATCACTGGTGCAGCTACGTTCAGAATCAGGAGTGCCCAGGCAAGCCCGGAGAGTGAGTCACCACGAACGCTGGTCACACCGACAAGGTTCGCGACGGCGAATACCGTCGTTGAAACAAAGAAGACGAGCAGCACAGCTGCGTACGCCCAACCAATAATGCGCTTCGCCATTAGAGAGCGACTCCGATCGAGAAGAGGAAGGGCACTGGAACGAGAACGATCAGACCGAGCACGAGGGCGATGATGAGCTTGATCGGCTGCTTGCGGTACAGCATGAGGGCAGTGATGAACCACATGATCGCCCCGAGCGGCGCCAACCAATACATGGTCTGCTGCAGGAATGCGCCGATGGCACCGCTTCCAGCGACGGTTGCTTCAATTGCCTTTGAGTAAGCCTGCACCCAGGTGAGTGTTACCCAGGCATAAAAAATGTAAATTCCGCCGACGAGGCCGAGAACGACGAGCATAATGCTGCTCATCTGCTTTGGACCTTCGTTGGGGTCTGCTGTGGCAGTGTCCGCAATGGGGGCTGCCCCCTCGCTGGCTTCGTCAGTGAGTTCAACAGCAGTGTCAGCAACACCCTGCGACTCGACCTCAGGAGCACGCGTGCTTAATGCGCTTGCGCTGCCTTGTACCGTTTCAGCCGCACCAGTCGCTGGCTGAGCATTTGCTGTTGCTTCAACGGTCCAGCCTGCGCGGATCGAACGAGCTTCGCTCTCGTCCCCTGTGTTCTTCTTCACGGGATTCAGTGTAGCCATCTCTCGCTGAGGTTCTCTGAGGGTTTCGTCATGACCTAGCGCTTCAACAAACCCCACCCAAGGAAGTCCCTCTCCCATTCCCAAAGACTTTGAATTACCATTGAAGCACCTACGGCCAACGGAGACAGCGCATGACGAACGAGCAGCCAGACGGCATCCAGCCAAACGGAGTTGAACAGCCCACCCCAACAGGAACCGCACAGCCTCCTGTTCAGTCACCGCAATTGGGGATGCCACTTCCTCAGCCACAACAAGCTCCGGTGAACGTCCTCGCAATCGTCTCCCTTGTGCTTGGCATTGTCGGACTCTTCACCTTCGGGATCTTGTCAGTCGTTGCAGTCGTTCTTGGCCATATCGCGCTGAACCAGATCAAGAAGCGATTCGACCGCGGTCGAGGCCTTGCAATCGGTGGCCTGGTGACTGGTTATATCGGAGTCGCCCTGTGGGCAGTGCTGGTGTTCCTCGGCATTATCCTTGGCATCGGTTTTCTCGCGATGGCCGGGAGCTCTGGCTCCCATATCGAAATCGGTGATCGTGATACTCAGGCCACGACCGAAGATTTCGTTCGTGAATTCACCACGGAAATCGCTGTTACAGGGGAAACGGCAATCGTGACGGACCTCACCGGTCACGATGAGGTCTTCTGGGTGCCAGGAGGGGTGTCTGGGGCGGCCGTTTGCCAGACAGCTTCGTCGCTTGCCTCAGACGTAAACAACGTCGGTGGTTCGATTGTCTCGGGCACCGTGCTCGACTCATTCCGCGATACCGGCAGCTTTGGCCTCAGCACGAATTGGCAAGAGGTTGCCATCACGGAGTGCGGGTACACAGCCGATCAGATCGACCACGCAACCGATGCCGGTGAAGACGCAGTTGACGCATACATCGAGGCAAACATCACGGCAGGTTAGTCACGCTCGCCCGGCGGGGAGGGCGGATCTTTTCCCACTTTGCCCTCCGCATCCGCACGAAATCACTCAGTCACACCCCGGAGCGAACCGCGTTGGCTGGCTTGTGGCCGCGACATTGCCCCCTCTATTGGAATATCCTCGGAGTAACCAATCAGCAGTTGGAGGCACTGTATGACGAACGAAAACACCGAGCATCTTGGGAGTGTAGACCCGAACTCGGCTGGCGATCACGCCACCCCTGCTCCCCCTGCGCCCCGGCAGTATGAGGCTCCGCCTCAGGACGCCCCGGCGTATGTCCCGTCTACGGGTGTACCTGCTCCGCCGACACAGCCTCCAGCTGCGGCATTCACCCCGCCGTCGTACCCGCAGCCGGTGTATCCCCCGCTACATCCTGGCAACGCACCCCAGACAAACTCCTTGTCCGTCGTGTCGCTCGTGCTCGGCATTGTCGGGTTCTTCACGGTGGGGATCCTCTCGGTTGGTGCCGTGATCACGGGTCACATGGCGCTCAACCAGATCAAGAAGACCGCGGCAAAGGGACGCGGACTGGCCGTCGCTGGTCTGATTACGGGCTACATCGGAAGCGCGATTCTCGCGCTCTTCGTTGTGGGCTGGCTGTTCCTTGGGATAACGGCCCTCACGCTCTTTGGCGCGGGTGTATCAAGTTACGGGTCAGGCTCTGACTACGGCTACTCAGACGACTATTCTGATTACTCGGAATTCCAGGAGAGCGATGACTTCTACGATGAGTGGCTGATCGCAGAAGAGACCGCAATCGTGACCACGCTGACAGGAAAAGACGAGGTTTTTTGGGTAGAAAATAGTCTCGGCACTTCGGCGGTATGCGCCGAAGCTGATTTTCTCGTCCGTGATGCATCGACCTTTGGCAAGAACATCGTGAGCGGCACCGTCCGCGAAGCGTACAGCGATGACAACTACGCCACACTGGACTTCAAATGGCAGTACTCTGCCCTTGCAGACTGCGGCTACACCAAGGAAGAGATCGAACTCGCCGAGGAGGCAGGCGACAAGGCCTCGACAGAGTTTTATGATCTGAATCGCTAACGCATTGCATCGCAAGGTGGGCGGGCTGGAGCTTTCCATGTCCGCCCATCATTGCGCCAGAGCGCGGATCGTGTTCATTGATCCCGCCGATTTCACCTTGGGTGAACCCCACACACTTGAATTCAATATCTGATCGCTGGAGGCACAGCATGACCAACGAGAACGAAGCACAGCCCGAGGGTGCGCAGCCAACCGAGGCAGCTGCGGCGCCTCAGGAGCCGAATGCACCCCAGGCCCCAACAGCGTCTGTCTCAGGAGAGACCCCTCAGGCAGCACCAGTTTCTCCTGCGCCACCCGTATACCCCGCGGGAACGCAGACTCCCGGCTACGCTGCGGCACCGCCCGCACCTGGCTATGCTGCGGCACCGCCCGCACCTGGCTATGCTGCGCCCCCTGCGGCTCCTAGCTACCCCGCCGCACCTAGCTACCCTGCGGCTCCTGCCTACCCTGCAGCTCCAGGCGGACCCAGCCAGCCTGGCCAGCCGTACGTCGCGCAGTATGGTCAGCCCCAGGTTCCGCGCCCGATGAACGTACTCGCGATCATCTCGCTCGTTCTGGGAATCTTGGGACTGTTCACCTTCGGCTTCCTCTCGGTTGTTGCGGTCGTTCTCGGCCACATCGCTCTCGTCCAGATCAAGAAGCGCATCATGCGTGGACGCGGCTTGGCTATCGCTGGTCTCGTGACGGGCTACTTTGGTGTTTTCATTTGGGGAATCCTGCTCGCGCTCGGCATGTTCTTCGGTCTCGGAATGCTCGCTGCTGGCTCTGCCGGGCTTTCGGGCTACAGCTACGACGACTACCTCATGGAGTCGGAATCGGGTTCCAGCTCGAGCGAATACTACGAGAGCGATGGGCTCTACGCTGAGGCGATGATGGCAAAAGACATCGCAATCGTGACTGAGCTGACCGGCGCGAATAAGGTGTACTGGCTCCCAGAGGGCATCCCCGGTACCACCGTGTGCGCAGACGCTCTCCTCGAAGACCAGGAGATCTTCGGGGGCGAGATCACCTCAGGAACCGTTGAAGAGGCATACGACGCAAACCTTGCCATCGGTCTCTCATATGACTGGGATTCCCAGGCGGTCTTTGCATGCGGGTTCAGCGCTGACAAGGTTGAGGCAGCGAAGACTGCCGGTGAACAGGCCTCTGAGGACTACCTCACGAGCCGCATCGGCTAATTCGACGTTCAGGTGAGGGCGGTGGGGTCTATGACCTCACCGCCCTCACCTGTGTCAGCGTCGATCGGGGCAGCGTCATGGCCCGGACTCGAACGCACCACCCCAGAACTCTAAGATGAACTCCGTGGCTACTCACCGTTTCGACCTTGCGCGCATTGGCGCTGGCCTCGTGGTTGCTGAGGCAGGCTCCGCGATCACATCCGCGGCCGCCACTGGTGCCGCGGTCATCACCGCTCCACCAGGCACAGGCAAGACCACATTTATCCCACCCCTGATCGCGAACATGCTTGCCGATCACAACGGCGGCACCGTGCTCCTGTCCCAACCCCGCAGGGTCGCCGTACGCGCAGTAGCACATCGCATTGCCACGCTCGATGGCGGATCAGTTGGCGGCTCCGTCGGATTTACAGTGCGAGGCGAGCGTCGCGTGAGCGATGCCACCACAATCGAAGTTCTCACTCCAGGCGTGCTGTTACGCAAGCTCATCGCTGATCCAGAACTGACAGGCGTCGGCGCCGTCATTCTCGATGAGGTACATGAGCGCTCCCTCGACGGCGACCTCCTCTTTGCGCTCGTCGCAGAGGCTCGTGCACTCCGCGATGACCTCATGGTGGTCGCGATGTCTGCCACGCTCGACGCCGGGCAATTTGCGGAGCTTTTGGGATCCGCGCCCACGGTCGAAATTCCTTCGGTGTTACACCCGCTCACCCACAGCTATGCCCCTTTCGCGAGCGGTCGTCTGGATGACCGCGGTGTCACCCGAGGCTACCTCGAACACATCGCACAGGTCGCGGTTTCTGAGCAACGCACACACGGTTGTGACGCACTCGTCTTTGTGCCTGGTGCGCGCGAGGTGGACGAAGTTGTGCGGCTCATCGATGCGCGTCTCTCGTCGCACGCGAGTGATTCGCACCCGGTACGCGTCCTCCCGTTGCACGGACGTCTGTCAGCGGCGGATCAGGACCTTGCCGTGCGTGGTCGGGCCGCAGGCGATCCGCCTCGGATCGTCGTCAGTACCTCTCTCGCCGAGAGCTCACTCACGGTTCCCGGGGTGCACCTTGTTGTCGATTCGGGATTATCTCGCGAGGTGAGGCGCGACCGTGCACGCAGTATGAGCGGTCTCGTCACCGTGAGTGCCTCGCGTGCAAGCGCAGAGCAGCGTGCTGGCCGCGCAGCACGTCTTGGCCCCGGCCACGCAGTCCGCGTGTACAGCGAGGCGGAATTCGCACGGATGCCTGCCGCGGCCGCCCCGGAGATCGCGTCAGCTGATCTTCTCGATGCGGCGCTGCTCCTCGCCGTCTGGGGCACTCCTGGCGGGCGTGGACTCGCCTTGCCAACGACGCCGCCGTCAGCAACCATGGCCGAGGCAGAGCAACTCCTCAACGCGCTTGAGCTTGTCGATGCCGATGGCAGGCCGACGCCCACGGGCACTCGAGTTGCACAGCTGCCCGTTGGTGTTCGCGAAGCTCGGGCGCTGCTCGTTGGCGCGTCAACAACCGACGATCTGCATCTGACGGCCGAGGTCGTTGCGGCGATCTCGGACGACCATCGTGAGTCTTCTGCGGATCTCGCGAAGCTCCTCACAGACCTCCGCTCAGGGCGCGCACCAGGTGCACAACGGTGGAAACGTGAGACTCAGCGTCTTGCGCAAATTGCGCGACAAGAGCGTGACATATCAACAGACACACGTCGGCACCATCGTGATCCTGCCACGAGCAACGCACCTGCAACAGTGAGAACAGACCCTGGTGAGATACTCGCGCTCTCCCGGCCAGAGTGGCTTGCGCGACGCACAGGCGTCAATTATCGCACCTATCTCTTCGCTTCTGGGACTCGTGCTGCGTTGCCCGAGGGCAGTCCGCTGCTGTCTTCTGAGTGGATTGCAGTGCGCGATGTGCAGCGGGCAGAAGGCAAAGTTGCAGATGGCACGGGTGCAGTCATTCGGCTCGCCGCGGCGATCTCATCCGCGGCAGCGCTCGAGATAGGTGCGGGGTTGATCGCCGCGAACCGCTCCGCACGCATCGTCGATGGTCGGGTACAGGTGCGAGAGGAACGCCAGCTCGGCGCCATCACCTTCGCTTCACAGCCTGTCGCTCCACGGGCAGAGGATACCGCCCTCGCGCTGACACATCATGTTCAAGAAGAGGGGCTCCAAGTTCTTCACTGGACCGATGAAGCACTCCAGCTACGCGGCAGACTTGCGCTTATGCACCGTGTGTTTGGTGCACCTTGGCCAGCGGTCGACGACGACGCTTTGCTCACACAGCTAGACCTATGGCTCGGTGCAGATCTCGCAGGAGCACAACCCTCAACGAAGCTCGACAAGATCTCACTCCAGGCCGCGCTTCGACGGCTCCTCCCCTGGCCAGAAGCTGCACGCTTCGACGAGCTCGCGCCAGAGCGTTTGGCGGTGCCTTCAGGATCACACGTGCGAATCAACTACGCACTCCCAGACGCAAGCAATCAGTCACCAGTCGTCGCAGTGAAGCTGCAGGAGCTCTTCGGATACGCGGAAACACCCCGCCTCGTCGACGGCAGGGTACCCATCCTGTTTCATCTCTTGTCGCCCGCACGACGTCCGCTCGCCGTCACCGACGACCTCGGGTCATTCTGGAATGGACCCTACCAAGATGTCCGCAAGGAGATGCGTGGGAAGTACCCCAGGCATCCCTGGCCCGAGGATCCATGGACCGCGGTCGCCACGGCCAAGACGAAGCGCGCCCAGGCACGCGTTGACGGGTAGCGTTTCGACGCCAGCGCACACGCACACGCACAAAACAGCGGTGCCCCAGAACCGAAGTTCTGGGGCACCGCTCAATCTGAACGAGTTCAGTACACGTGCTTAGCGTGCAACCGAGCCGTCGACGTAGTCCTCATCGGTGGTCTTCCACGAGAAGAGCTTGCGGAGCTCGCGACCGGTGGTCTCGATGGGGTGCTGCTCGCCCTTCGCACGGAGCGACAGGAACTCAGGCGCGCCTGCATCCTGGTCGTTGATGAAGCGGGTTGCGAATGCGCCCGACTGGATGTCAGCGAGGACAGCCTTCATGTTTTCCTTGACCGAAGGATCGATCACGCGGGGGCCCGAAACGTAGTCGCCGTACTCAGCGGTGTCCGAAACCGACCAACGCTGCTTAGCGATGCCGCCCTCCCACATGAGGTCAACGATGAGCTTGAGCTCGTGCAGAACCTCGAAGTATGCGATCTCGGGCTGGTAGCCAGCCTCGGTGAGGGTTTCAAAGCCGTACTGGACGAGCTGCGAAGCGCCGCCGCAAAGAACAGCCTGCTCGCCGAAGAGATCGGTCTCAGTCTCTTCAGTGAAGGTGGTCTTGATGACGCCTGCGCGGGTGCCACCGATTGCCTTAGCGTACGACTTCGCGGTCTCCCAAGCGGTGCCCGATGCGTCAACCTCGACTGCAATGATGTCGGGGATGCCACGGCCAGCTTCGTACTCGCGGCGCACGGTGTGGCCGGGAGCCTTGGGAGCGACGAGGATAACGTCAACGCCCTCGGGAGCCTCAATGTAGCCGAAACGGATGTTGAAGCCGTGTGCGAATGCAAGCGTCTTGCCAGCAGTGAGGTGCTGCTTGACCTGATCGTTGTAGATCGAGCGCTGGTGCTGATCCGGCGCAAGGATCATGATGAGGTCTGCCCACTCCGAAGCCTCGTCAACCGAGAGCACCTTGAAGCCAGCCTCTTCAGCCTTGGCGATCGACTTCGAGCCAGCCTTGAGTGCAATGACGACCTCAACGCCCGAGTCGCGAAGGTTCATCGCGTGTGCGTGACCCTGCGAGCCGTAGCCAACAACGGCTACCTTCTTGCCCTGGATGATCGAGAGGTCTGCGTCTTTGTCGTAGTACATTTCAGCCACGAGTGGCCTCCTTATATTCGTATGGAATGTGAAAAATTAGCTTTTGAACACGCGTTCGGTGATCGACTTTGAGCCACGGCCCATCGCGATGAGGCCAGACTGCGCGATTTCCTTGATACCGAACGGCTCGAGGACACGGAGGAAGGCTTCAATCTTGCCACTGTCGCCAGTAACCTCGATCGTCAACGCTTCGGGCACAACGTCAACAACGCGTGCGCGGAAGAGTGACACAGACTCGAGCACGTGCGAGCGCGTCTGGTTATCAGCACGCACCTTCACGAGCACATGCTCGCGCTGCACAGAGTTCGACTCTTCGAGTTCAACGATCTTAATGACGTTGACAAGCTTGTTGAGCTGCTTCGTGACCTGCTCGAGGAGCACCTCGTCTTCGTCAACGACGACGGTGATGCGGGACAACCCCTCCACCTCAGTCGGGCCAACTGCAAGCGACTCAATGTTGAAACCGCGGCGGGCGAAGAGACCAGCGACGCGGGTGAGCAGGCCGGGCTTATCTTCGACGAGCAGACTCAAAACGTGACGTGCCATGGCTTACTCTCCTTCCCATTCCGGGCTGTGTTCAAGTGCATACTGAATATCGCTGTTCGACGTCCCCTGGCGGACCATTGGCCACACCATCGCGTCAGCGCTCACCACGAAGTCGATGACAACGGGACGATCATTCGTTTCAAGCGCAAGCTTGATCGCCGCATCAATCTCTTCTTCACGTTCGACGCGGATCGCAAGGCAGCCGTACGCTTCACCGAGCTTCACAAAATCCGGCACGCGAACCGATCCGTGACCGGTGTTGAGTTCGGTGTTCGAGTAGCGGCCGTCGTAGATCAGCGTCTGCCACTGGCGCACCATGCCAAGCGAAGAGTTGTTAATGACCGCAACCTTGATGGGGATGTTATTCACCACACACGTCGCGAGTTCTTGGTTGGTCATCTGGAAGCAACCGTCGCCGTCAATGGCCCACACATGGCGTTCCGGCTCTGCCACCTTTGCGCCCATTGCTGCGGGTACCGAGTAGCCCATGGTGCCAGCACCACCAGAGTTCAACCAAGCGCCTGGGCGCTCGTACTTGATGAACTGTGCAGCCCACATCTGGTGCTGACCGACGCCGGCGGCGTAGATACCTTCAGGACCGGTGAGTTCACCGATGCGCTGGATAATGTGCTGCGGCGAAAGCAGGCCGTCACTCGTCGGCTGGTAGCCGAGCGGGAAACGCTCGCGGAGCATATTCAGGCGCTCCCACCACGCAGTCTGATCCGCGAATTCACGGGTCAGCTTTGCAGTCGATACCGCGGCAATAAGATCTGCAATCACCTCGGCAGCGTCGCCAACAATCGGGACATCAGCAGCACGGATCTTACCGATCTCTGCCGGGTCGATATCTGCGTGGATCACCTTTGCGTCGGGAGCGAAGAGTGCAGCCTTGCCGGTCACACGGTCATCGAATCGAGCGCCGAGAGTGATGAGCAGATCTGACTCTTGCAACGCAAGCACTGCAGGAACCGTGCCGTGCATGCCAGGCATGCCGAGGTGCTGCTGGTGCGAGTCAGGGAACACGCCACGCGCCATAAGAGTCGTAACGACCGGCGCACCAACGAGCTCTGCAAGCTGCAAGAGCTCTTCAGATGCGCCAGCACGGTTCACGCCACCACCGACGTAGAACACTGGTCGTTCTGCAGCAGCAATGAGGTCAGCAGCTGCCTGAACCTGCTTGCTGTTTGCCTTCGTGATCGGACGGTAGCCGAGAAGGTCTACACGCGGATCCCAGACGAAGTCGAGTTCGCCCTCCTGCGCATCTTTGGTGATGTCGACAAGTACTGGACCGGGACGGCCAGTCGTCGCCAGGTGATGCGCCGCGGCGATTGCGCCAGGGACATCCTCAGGCTTCTTGACAAGGATCGAATGCTTCGTGATTGGCATGGTGATGCCGACAATGTCGGCTTCCTGGAATGCGTCAGTTCCCATGAGGTGGGAGAACACCTGACCAGTGATTGCCAGCAGTGGGACAGAGTCCATGTAGGCATCTGCAATTGCCGTCACCAGGTTGGTTGCACCGGGGCCTGAAGTCGCGATACACACGCCGACCTTATTGGTCGCTGCCGCATAGCCTTCGGCAGCGTGGCCTGCGCCCTGCTCGTGGCGAACGAGAATGTGACGAAGTGAGTTGCCGTCCATGAGCGTGTCATACAAAGGCAGAACTGCGCCGCCGGGAAGGCCGAACACATCGCTGACTCCGAGACACTCCAGGCTGCGTACAACTGCCTGAGCACCGGTCATGCGCTCGCCGCGCTGGCCGTGCTTGAGTTCTTCACTCGATTCCAATGACATTACGTGTCTTTCGTGAGTAGTGGATTGATCTGTGTCGCGTTAGGCGCGCACTGCGGGGCTTGAGGTGCGTCGGCGCCAGCGAAGGCTGCCACCATGACCGTGCCGGACGCTTCTGTCTTGGGATTGCCAATGGCCTGAGCAAAGCGCTGAGGCGGACGGAAGTCGCGCATGATGCGGGCGCAGGGACGCCGTAGCGAGAAGGAAGCGAGCCCAACTGTCTTGTCGGGCTACAAGCTCTGCGGGATCTACCAGCACGTCGAGCGTATACGGTGCGATACCGACCCGATTCAGGTCGCTATCGCCGATCACAAAGCGCGAAACTGTGCTCAGCGCTTCTGATTCCAAATGTTCAAGCATCGGTTCGGTTGTGCCAACCGAGGCCTGTCCATCCGTCAATGCTAGTGCATTCACGCCCGCACGCGAACACGTTCGCGTGTCGCCGCGCGTGCGCGAGTGATTGCACCCCATTGCCATGTTCCCAGCATAGAGGCACCCCACATGCCGGCGCGCGTTCATGACGGAAATCCTGCAGAACAGACAAAGGAGCGAATCGGAAAGCCCCGATCCGCTCCTTTTACGACAACCGGCTGAATTCCGGTGTTGCTGTCATGCGCTGCGTTCGTGCGTTACTTACCGATCGCGGGGAGAACGACGAAGGGAATACCCCAGCCAACAAGCTGCGCGAGGAGGCCACCTGAGAAGATCGCAAGCTGCGTCATCTGCGGAAGCTCAGCATTAAAGCCCGCACCAAAGAGGTAGAAGCCACCGAACACGAACACGCACGAAATCACGAAGCCGATAACGGTGATCGCGCTGGTTGCACCCTGCGAGCTCTCTTCAAACAGCTGCTCGTTCTTTGCCATGACTGCCCTCCATAAGGAACTAATTACGCACTGGAGCCAGCGGCTCCATGAAGTCTTTTCACGCGTACGCAATGTTCGCGTGAACCAAACCAAGCGTACCCCACGACGGCGCGGTAGTGTGTTCTCACCCACCCATGCGTGGCCGAGGCCCCTGTCACACCAGGGATCACCACCAGGGCAACTCACTTCAGCAGCGGAGGAACTTCGATGGCTTCGATCGGCAAGTACGTCACCAACCCCGGAGTGATCGGCGCAGCGGCCGGCGCATTCACCACGGTACGTCGCACGCAGAGCATGCGAAAGGACTGGCGCATCGCATTGGTCTGGGGCGTCTGGGCCGCGGGTCTCGCACTCGCAATTGCCAGCGTCGCAATGCAAGACAAGGACGCTGACTTTGAGGAGTTCGGGGCGTAAACCGCTCAACATGATTGGCGCGGATCGTGGGTTCACTCTGAACGACACGCTCGGGCCAGGGAACTGATTTTGTGCCCGTTCCAAGTGCCGTGTTAATGTATTCCTCGTTGCCAAGCACGGCAGCGAGCGCCTCTAGCTCAATTGGTTAGAGCATCTGACTCTTAATCAGAGGGTTCGGGGTTCGATTCCCCGGGGGCGTACAATTCAGGCTCGAGACCATTGATCTCGAGCCTTTCTTGTATCTTCACGCGACGCCCCCGCCTTCCCCCGTGCGCTTGCAGCTAAAGGTCATTACGCTCAGCCGTTCACAGCAACGACAATCGTTGAATTCACGCGCGACACTTCGGTAAATCAGGACGATTTTGCGCCTCCTTCAGAGTCCGTGTTAGAGTATTCCCTGTTGTTCAAACAACAACGTGCGCCTCTAGCTCAATTGGTTAGAGCATCTGACTCTTAATCAGAGGGTTCGGGGTTCGATTCCCCGGGGGCGTACAAAGTAGGGCGAGATCTTCACGATCTCGCCCTTTTTGTTTCTGCGGCGGCCCCGCTCCCTGCTGCAACAGCTCCTGTCACTTTCGCCAAACTTTGAATCCTCCGAGAAGCCCTTGTTTTCGTGGCTGCACCTCATCAAGACATGACACGCTATGAGCATGAAGTGCCCTACAGATGGTTCAACGCTCGTAATGACCGAGCGCCGCAACGTTGAGATTGACTACTGCCCCGAGTGCCGCGGCGTCTGGCTCGACCGCGGTGAACTCGACAAGATCATTGCGCAGGTAGAAGCAGCGAGCGCCCTGCCCGCCGCTGCGGCTTCGCCCGCCGCACCACCTGTGCAGCAGCAACAACCGCCCCAGCAGTACCAGCAGCCTCAGCAGTACCAGCAGTCACGCGACCGGCACTACGACGATCGCGGGTACACGAAACAGCGCAAGAAGCAGAACCCCTTCGAGCTCCTCGGCGACATCTTCGGCTAGTCACCGCTTGTTCTCTCATACTTCAGCGCCCTACCAAGATCAACAACGATAGGCTTCGATCATGAACGCGTACTCGGATGACCTCGTTTTCGCTCTCGAATTGGCTGATCTGGCCGATGCCATCTCACACGAACGTTTCCAGTCCGCTGACCTCACCATTGAGACGAAGCCGGATCGCACGTTTGTGACCGATGCTGACAAGGCCGTCGAGGACGCGATCCGCACTCGCATTGAAGCGGATCGCCCAGACGACAGTTTCTTTGGTGAAGAGTCGGGCCGTACCGAAAAGGGCTCACGCCGCTGGGTCATTGATCCCATCGATGGCACCTCAAACTTCCTTCGTGGTGTCCCCAACTGGGCAACGCTTATTTCGCTTGAAGTCGATGGTGTACCCACCGTTGGTGTCGTCTCAGCGCCAGCATTCGGCCAACGTTGGTGGGCAGAGACTGGCGGTGGCGCCTGGGGTTGGCGACGGGGCGAAGATCCGCGTCGTCTGAAGGTCTCTGGAGTCGAGGGTATCGAGAACGCGTCACTGAGCTTCCAAAGCATCGAACAGTGGGATCTTGCTGGCTACCTCAATCCGCTCATCACACTCACACGCGCAGTATGGCGTGACCGTGCATATGGCGACATGTGGTCATACATGATGCTTGCAGAGGGCCTCGTTGACGTTGTGGCGGAGTTCGACGTGAAGCCCTACGACCTTTCAGCTCTCGTGCCGATCGTGCGTGAAGCTGGCGGCACCTTCACCGATATCACCGGCGCAGACTCGGCTTGGAATGGCAGCTCGCTCGCAACCAACGGCAAGGTACACGCGGCAGTGCTTGACGTCGTTACCCGGGCAAAGCAGGCGCAGGATGCCGCTGCATCGCAGGACGGTCAGCAGGCGTGAACCAAGACGTCAAGCAGGTCGCACCTGCTCCTCGTACTGTCGTAACGGCTGCGCTTCTCGACGTCGTGCTCGTGCTCATCTTCGCAGCACTCGGACGTAACAGCCACGCTCGTGAGGCGACCGCACTCGGCCTCCTCGAAACCGCGTGGCCGTTCCTCGCCGGCTTGCTTGCCATGTGGCTGGTCACTCGCGCATGGCGCGCACCGGGCGACGTCATTCGTGTTGGTCTCCCAGTCTGGACCGGAACAGTGTTTATCGGAATGATTCTTCGTGCAGTCACCGGCTCGGGCACCGCGTTCGCGTTTGTCCTCGTCACGACTGCGACGCTGTGCGTCTTCCTTGTGGGTTGGCGCCTCATTTCGGCACTCATTCGTCGACGCCGAGCCTAGCTAACTCCCAGCAATGGGCTGAGAGAATGAAGACCATGTCGCAGCTGTCACGCCTCCCGCACGTTGTGCGTGGATCGACTGCCGCTGTCGTCGCAACATTCGTGGCCTTGCTATCGCACGTTTCTGCGGGTGGTGCGATGCCGGGTTCGCTCGGCATCATTGCCCCACTCGCACTCTCACTTTTTGTCTGTGTACTCCTCGCAGGACGAAAGCTCTCAGTACTTCGACTGAGTGTGTCGGTCATCGCGAGTCAGACGCTCTTCCACTCCCTCTTTGTGTTGGGCACCGAGCAAGCGGGACTGGCTGGCGGATCAGCGCACAGCCATCACATGATGACTGCCGCTGCGCTCCCCGCACCAATGCTCAGCGAATCGACGATCACCCTCATTCAGGGCGACACACTCATGTGGGCTTCACACGTGCTCGGCGCGATCGCCACGGTCGTCTTCCTCGCACAGGGCGAGCGCACGCTCCTCTTCCTTCGCGATCTCGCGGTTCGCACTGGCACCTGGCTGCAGCTTGCCTTTGCCCCGCAGCCGGATCCGGTCCCGCTGACCGCGCCGATCCGCGCACCTCGCATCGTCACAACGCACTGGACAGCGCTTGACCAGCTGCGTGCCTCATCGCTGTATCGCCGTGGCCCACCGCGCCTGACGGAGCACACAGCGTAAGTCAGCGCTGATGCTTCGTAACTCCAGCATTCTCTCTTCGCGCCCGCCAGGTCGGGCGCATTCGGCCTGCCCACGGGCGGCCATTGATTCGCAGGTTGAAAGGCGAAACACATGAACAAGTTCCAGACCCGTACCGCACGCGCTTCAATCGTTATTGGCGCAGCTTTGCTCGCACTTACCGGTTGCAGCACTGCCGGTTCTGATGCAGGATCAAACACCTCGCAGGAGGCAACGGCTCAGACTCAGGCTGACGCCGTGAAGCTGCACGACTTCTGGCTCAAGGCATCGGACAAGGGCATGACCGGCGCATTCGGCACGATTGAGAACACCACCGGTGAGGAACTCCAGATCGTTGCCGCTAAGTCACCGCTCTCTGATGACGTCGAGCTTCACGAGACCGTCGCTGACGGCTCGGGAAACAACGTTATGCAGGAAGTGAAAGACGGGTACAAGATCCCCGCAAAAGGCAAGTTTGAGCTCGCACCCGGCGCAAACCACATCATGCTCATGGATCTCAAGCAGGCCGTCCCAGCTGGCGAAGACGTCGAGTTCACGCTTGTCTTCTCAGACGGCTCGGAGCACACCTTCAACGCCATGGTGAAGGATTACTCCGGCGCCAAGGAGAACTACCGCGATGAAGACGGCACCATGAGCCACGATGAGATGGACATGGACCACAGCTCAATGGAGCACTAAGCACACTGACAGCGGGTGGGGCAGATCACATTGATCCGCCCCACCCGCTGCGTTTTTGCAGTGATTCTGAACGTTCGCGGAGCTTGCCCTGGTAGCATCGTGAACTCACTGCCAATCGTTGAGAGATTCTAGGAAGGAGCAGACACTTGATGAAACGAGCACCACGCAAACTCATCACGGTGCTGCTTGCGTTCTTCCTGTTTACCCCGACGTTCTGGGTCATTGACATCCTTGAGAGTGTGGCCCCCGTACCCACTCCAGGCGCAACCTCTGAAACTTTGCGTTTTGACGAATCACGCACAGAGAAAGAGTCCCTCGAGAAGTCAGCATTGAGCTTCACGGGCGTACCCGATGACGAAGCCGATGCACTTGACCTCACTGGCAAGGTATTCTCCGGTCTGTCTGAAGAAGACCTTGGATTCATCGCACCGCAAGCAGACACCGCCGTGGCTGCAACCGCGGTGAGTGCGCAGGCACATACGCATGATGCCGCGCCGATGCAATGGATGACGCCCGAAGTCCGCTTGCCGCGGCTCACCCCTGGTGAGCGCGTCCGACTTGGCCGCGTACTCATTCCTGCACAACCCGTCGGTGACGTTCCGACAACTCCTCCGTTGATCGCTGCTTGAGCAGCCCCTTGCGCGTGGAACACACGCGTGCGCTCGCTGCTCACACGACACTTCCCCTGTCGCGCGGCATTGCCGCAGCATCGAACGGATTCTCATGCACGCTCAGCGTCCTACCGACCCCATGTACGCCCTTGACAGCACCTCAGTTTCGACTGCACGAAGGCCACCCCGCAGTCGTCGTCGCAAGATCACGATCACTATTGCCAGCGTCCTGACCGGTGCCCTGGTACTCACGGGCGCAGGCATCGCCCTTGCGTACAAGAACTTTAACGACAACATCAACCGTTCGGACTTTTCGCTCCCCCTCGTCGACGATGTGCTCGACGATTCTGGCGAGCAGAACATCCTCATCATGGGTATGGATACGCGTCGTGATCAGAACGGTGACCCGCTGCCGGCCGAGATCTACGACGCAATCCGCGCAGGTGACGAGACCGATGGCGGGTACAACGCCAACGTGCTCATGCTCTTACACGTTCCAGAGGACCGTTCCAAGGCGGTTGGCATCTCCATTCCTCGTGATGACTACGTCGAAATTGTTGGTGCGCCGCTTGGCGTAGAGCAGTCAAAAATCAAAGAGGCGTACGGCCTTGCGCTGCAAGAGCGAATGAACGACCTCTACGACTCTGATACCGAGCTCTCAGATGCTGAGATCTACCAGGAGGCACGCGCTGCCGGCCGTCAGACACAGATTGAAACGGTCTCGCACTTCCTCGGTGACGTACGCATCGACCACTTCGTCGAGATGACGATGGGCGGCTTCTACCACGTTGCCCAAGCTGTACAGCCGCTGACCGTATGCCTCAATCAGGCCACCGTCGACACCTACTCAGGCGCAGATTTCGCCGCTGGTGTCCAGGAGATCGACGCGGAGCAGTCGATGAGCTTCGTCCGCCAACGTCGAGATACGAGCGAGGATGGTCCGTTCCTCACAGATCTTGATCGCTCGCGCCGCCAACAGGCATTCATGATTTCACTCGTCGACAAGCTCAACACGAAGAGCACCCTGACCAGCCCGAAGACGATCGCCTCGCTCATGGACGCGACAACGACCCACGTCGCACTCGATACGGGCTTCGACGTGCTCAGCTTTGTCAAAATGGCCAGGGAGGTGTCAAAGACCGGTGTTGAGTTTGTCACGCTCCCGATCCTCGACTTTGACATCATCGATGGTTCGTACGTGAATACCGTCGACCAAGATGAGATCCAGCGAATCGTCGCTGCCATCTTCGCAGGCACCTACTTCGATGGCGGCTACGAGGCAAGCGCTGCCAGCGACGCGGTCGAGGATGTCGAAGATGCATACGCCGACGATGAGTACACCGACGACGACGACGTCGACGAATCAAGTGAGGCTCCCGCAGCAAGCGATTCAACCCCGCAACTCAATGAGACCGGTCTCCCCGTGTATGACAGCTGGGATGCACCGATCCGCGCTGGCGCTATTCCCTGTGTGAACTAAGTCTCGTTCCGATGACGCACACGCAACAGCGGCGGATCCTGTTGCCCGGTTCCTCGTCTGCGCGGTTCTTACTCGTTCCTGCGCAGGCGGGGCCGCTCCGCACGCTCGCTATCATCCTCGTCACCGTCGTTGGCATTCTTGTTGCGCTCGGAGTCGCCATGGTGCAATCGGCGGGTCAGGTCGTTGCCGTCGCCAACGGCCTGAATCCTTGGGCTGGTGCGCTCCGCCAGGGCAGCTATGCCCTGGTTGGGCTGCTCGGCATGGTGCTCATGAGCCAGGTCTCGACACGTTTCATGCGTCGTGCATCATGGGCGCTCCTTGCGCTTGGCTTCCTCTTTCAGATTCTCGTCTACACGCCGCTCGGGTACGAAGCTGGCGGAAACCGAAACTGGCTCCAGATTGGGCCGTTCTCTGCACAACCTGCGGAGTTCATGAAGTTTGTTCTTCTGATCTGGGTCGCGACCATACTGACGGCTAAGGAGCCACTCCTCAGGCGCTGGCAGCACGTGTGGATCCCGGTCGTCCCTGTTGTCGCTCTCTCGATGTTTATCAATGTGCTTGGCGGTGACCTTGGCACACTGATGATTCTTGGTGCATTGATTTTCGGCTGCTTGTACTTTGCGCAGATTCGACTTCGAATTCTTGCCGGTGTTGCAGCGATTGCTGTCGCAGGAGTCGCGGTCATGACCCTCATCAAACCGAATCGCGTCTACCGGCTCACGCATTTCTTCGAGGTGGATTGTCTCACCGATGTCGAACACGCAATGGACATGTGCTGGCAGTCGCTCAATGGATTCTGGGCGCTGTCTGCTGGTGGCGTGTTTGGCGTTGGATTCGGAAATTCGAAAGCGAAGTGGCAGTGGCTACCCGAGGCTGAGACCGACTTCATTTTCGCAATTATTGGTGAAGAGCTCGGTCTCGTCGGCACACTCGCGGTGCTGTGTTTGTACCTGGTACTCGCGGTGGTCTGTATCGCACTTATCAACCGGTTCACGACCTCATTTGCGCGGATCCTCACCGGCGGTGCTGTCGTGTGGATCTCGGTGCAGATGATGGTGAATATCGCTGTGGTGCTTGGGTATGCACCGGTGCTGGGTGTGCCGTTGCCCTTCGTGTCAGCGGGAGGTACGTCCCTCATTTCAACGCTGCTGTGTATCGGTGCCGTACTCGCGTGTGTGCGTGAAGAGGCAAATTGTGTGGCAGATGTCACCGATGCTTCAACTAGTGACAGTTCTGTTAAGCCCGGTGCTGTCAACGGGAGCGAGTGCCGCAATGACAGCGAAATGATCGCTGTCTCCCGCGCGGAACGCTTCCCCACCACGTGAATCGAAACCGCGCTGGAAAATGTGGTCAATGCGCACGACTGGGAACGCAGCTGGCCAAGTGAACGATATGCCCGGCGCTTTCTGTTTCGCTTCACTGAGAAGCGTGCGTACAGCAGAAAGCGCTGGGTCAGTCGTCGCAGCATTAAAGTCACCGAGGGCGATAACCTGCTCTGCGGGATCCGCAGCAATCTCATCGCCAAGTGCCGCAAGCATCGCATCTCGATCGGCCTGCTCGCCAGGTCTGAACGAGGCAGCATGCACGACGTACACGCTCACGTTGCCTGTATCAGTCGCTATCTCTGCGTTGAGCGCGCGCTGCCACCCGAGTCCAAGCTCGAGCGGTCGGGCGTCAACGATGGGAACCGTACTCCACAGGCCGACGGTGCCGACTAGGTATGAGTACGGGTGTGATTCCTCAAGCGTCTCCTCTGCGAGACGACGCGAATCGGCATCAAGTTCAGTGAGCGCGATGACATCAGCTCCTCGAGCAGCAAGCGCGTTCGCCGACGCATCAGCGGTACCAGAATCCGCTTCAACATTCTGGCTCGCAACCACCAAGTCTGTCTTCGCGTCAATTTCCCCCATGGCCGCAGGAATCCAGGTAACAGCGGGAGACACGGTAATGACCCACACCAGTACAGGGGCGACAACCAGCCACCAGCGCCGACGGAGGGTGAACGCAAAGAGGACCAGAATAGCCGCAACACATCCCAGCCATGGCAAGACGACGGCTATCGCCGTACCGACGACACCATGAACGCGTCCGAGCAGCACCACAGCAATGAGCAGCACACCGAGCACAAGGACACACGCGCCTCCAGCCCCAAATCGCCGCGACCCTCGCCCACGTCGCTGTGTGCCCGAAGCGGGTGAAACACCCGGCGACGGGCGAAGGGATGATGCTGACATTCGAGCCAGCTTAGTAGAACTCAGCTATGAATCTTCTCGGCACAGGCGATTTTCAATAGAGCCAGAAATGAGGTGAAACCTCATGGGCACCGCTTCCCGTTTACTCAGGCTGCAGCGGGTTGACTCCCAGTGGATCCTCGCTACATTCGGAGAGCACCGAGGCAGAGACGCCTGGCAGAATCGGAACTGCGTCGTTTGGCATGTCAATGCCATACTCGACCGCCGAGTAGTCTGCACGAACCGCGGCATGACGTAGGAGGCATTCCACAACGATCGTTGCGTCGTCAAGATGCTCTGGATTCCGCCTTATCCATGAGTACAGTGCACCAATTGTCGCCTCACCAGAGGTCTCAGAACAGTGCTGCGCACGTTTCAGCTGTTCCTCTCCGCTAATGGAGTCTGGTCCAACGACACTCATTCCTCCTCGCGGTGAGAACTCAACTTCCTCGAATCTCTGAGAGAACAGACAGCTTTGGAGACCTTCACGCATCTCAGCATATTCTGCCTCGGTAATCACACCGTCTTGCAAGATCTCTCGTTCGAACGAGGTCGTGGCTTCTGCATATGCGCTCTCGAATTCCGAGGCCCAGGGCCCGGAGAAGGCAGGAATTGCGGCGTCAGCGGCCTCGGAAGAGGGGATAGCGTCGGGATTCTCACGGACACCGGCGCAGCCAACGGTGCCCAAACCGATGGCCAAGCCAACGAGACCTAGAACGGGCGCACGGAGCCAACGCTCATGCTGACTTCTATCTACATCAACATCAGCTCTCATCGCGTAGACATCCCGAACGCTGCGACGTCAAGTAACCAAACATCACGAGTGCCCCAAATTCTCCCGAAATAACAACCTGTGAAGCCTAAGCGGTATGTACTCAGACAGGTCAAGCACGTGAGGTGAGGATGATGTGTTTTGACCCGCATAGCCGAGCAAAAACAGACTCAGCCAGCAGCGTGACAGAAAACACAAAGCCGCCGGTATGCCCATGATCTAGGCATACCGGCGGCTGATCGCGGTAACAACTGCATGATGCGACTGCGTTCGTGGAGCCGCGGGGAATCGAACCCCGGTCCACTTCGACAATTCCATGTCTTCTACGAGCGTAGTTTGTGTATGCGTTCTACTCGGCCCCGTTCTTTGCCACAAACATCTAGAACGACAGGCCCAGCATCAGTGTAAGTCCCGATTCGCCCTGACACTCAACGAACCAGCAAGCCCTCTAAATGACGCCAGGAACCGGGGCGAAGGCGTACCCGGCCTGACGGACTCGGTCTCGTGCTTAGGCAGCGAGAGCGAAGTCGGTGCGCTTAGCGTTTGCACCTGTGTTTTGCGAAGGGCGTTAACGAGATAACTCCGCGTCCTCGGCCCGCTTCCCACAGTCTTAAATCGACGTGTCGAAACCGATCGGCCCCGTATCGATCGCACGCGTGTGGCGTGGATCATGAGGCACTCGCATCATGCACTGTTGAATTACCAATCCCGATCTGATCACGGGAACCGGGAAGAACCCGGCATTACAGGATAGCAGCTTTCGCTACTCCCCCATACGGTTTTTATCGCGCATGGCCCGATCCGCCTCACGCTTGTCTTGACGCTCACGAAGCGTCTGACGCTTGTCGTATTCTTTCTTGCCCTTGGCAAGAGCGATCTCAACCTTTGCTCGTCCGTCCAAGAAGTACAGACGCAACGGAATGATCGTCATGCCGCCCTCCCGCGTCTTCTGGTACAGCTTGTCAATCTGCTGCCGGTGCAGCAACAACTTGCGCTTTCGACGCGGTGAGTGGTTGGTCCACGAACCGTTGAGGTATTCAGGGATGTAGGCGGTGTCGAGCCACGCTTCCCCACGTTCGATGAACACGTAGCCGTCGACGAGCGAGGCGCGCCCCATGCGAAGCGACTTCACCTCACTACCCGTGAGGACCATTCCGGCCTCATAGGTGTCGATGATGTGGTACTCGTGACGCGCCTTCTTGTTCGAGGCGATAAGTTTCTCGCCAGTCTCCTTAGGCATGGATATGACCCTATACCTTGAGGTACCGCGTAATTGCGATCTTGGCCGCAATCGCAGAAAGAATCACGCCAGCGCCAATCAAAATCGGCGGGACAACAAGCGCCTGCTCCATCGTGATGTAGCTCGTGAACGGCACCTCGGTCACGAGGAATCCCTGCACGAAGAACTTCACGATTGCGAGCGATGCCACGCTTGCAAGGACAGCGCCAACCAAGGAGGCAATTACGCCTTCGAGGATGAACGGTGTCTGAATGAATCCGTTTGACGCACCCACGAGGCGCATAATGCCAATCTCACGTCGACGCGAGAACGCAGAGAGCCTAATGGTCGTTGAGATGAGCAACACCGCAGCAACAAGCATGAGGCCTGCGATGCCAATGGCCGTGTAGCTCGCAACGCCAAGGAACAAGAAGATCCGGTCGAGCAGGCTGCGCTGGTCAGAAACGCTTTGTACGCCTGGAATATCGGCAAACGCTTCCTGAATGATGTCAGATTTTGACGGGTCGGTGAGGCGAAGCCAATACGTCTGGTTCAGCTGTTCAGGAGACGTGATGTCGACGATGGGATTTCCCTCGAATTGCTTCGTGAACTCCGCATACGCGTCATCATGGTCAACGAAGAAGAACTCTTCAATGTGCGGCGCGAGAATCTCTGACTCGAGCGCGTCCTCAACTGCAGCGATCGTTTCTTCGTTTGCGTCGTTGCCGTCACACGTCGAGCTCTGATCAAACGAGGTACACAGGTAGATGGCAACCTGCGCACGGTCGTACCAGAAGGTCTTCATCTGCTGCACCTGCAACTGCATGAGCACCGCAGCGCCCACGAATGTCAACGATACGAACGTCACCAGGACGACAGAAATCGCAACAGAAAGGTTTCGGCGAAGTCCACTCCAGACTTCACCCATTACGAGTCTGAATCTCATCGAACCGGCCCCACATCCCGCTGATCGTCTTCGTCTCGGAGCCCCAGGTGCTCAGCGAGGTTTCCGGTTTCTGCCATCTGCACGGGGTCAATCGAACTGTCTTCTGGCTCGAGGAACGCCGGGATACGGCGTCTCGGCGCCGGTGGTGCTCCTGGCGCTCCCGCTCGTATCGTGTCATCAAGCGGATCCGAGTCAGGAAGCGTCAGCGGCTGCGCGACAGCGGGAGGGTCCGCAGGGCCAGCTACTGGAGCTGCTGGCGGGGTCGCGGCCGTTGGCGCAGGCACGATTGGCTGCATCGACAGATCAGTGTCTGCGTCAGCGTCGTTGAACGGGACTCCCACCTCTGTTTGACCAGCCTCAGGAGTAAGCGGAGTATCGTTCACGCCGGGCGCAGATGTCGCAAGCGATGCAAGATCTAGATCAGCTTCAGGGCCGAGGGCGGCACGAACGACTTCCTCTGGTGCACGCAGAGCCTGCGCAGTTGCAGTGGAAAGATCCGCGATAGGAATCGAAGCGGTTTCACCGTAGCCGCCGCCTACCTCGTCACGGACGAGGACGCCCTGCGAAAGCTCAATAACGCGCTGACGCATGATGTCAACGAAAGCCGCCTCGTGGGTCGCCATGACGACCGTCGTGCCCGCCGCATTGATGGCTTTCAGAAGCTGCATAATGCCGAGGCTCGTCGCCGGGTCAAGGTTACCCGTAGGCTCATCAGCGAGCAGAATTGCTGGCTTGTTCACAATTGCGCGCGCAATCGCCACACGCTGCTGCTCACCGCCAGACAACTCATGCGGGTAACGCTTTGCCTTGCCAGCAAGCCCAACCATCTCGAGCGTGTCAGGCACAGCTTCTTGGATGAAGCCACGTGACTTACCGATGACCTGCAGCGAGAAGGCGACGTTGTCGTAGACCGTCTTGTTGGCGAGGAGCTGGAAGTCTTGGAAGACCATACCGAGGCCTCGACGGAAGTACGGAACCTTCCGGGAAGAGATACGGCGCAGGTCTTGACCAGCGACATGAATGGAGCCCGAAGTCGGCTGGTCCTCACAGAGGATGAGTCGCAAGCAGGACGATTTTCCAGAGCCCGATGCGCCCACAATGAACACGAATTCGCCGCGCCCGATATTGATACTCAAGTTATCGAGCGCGGGCTTCTGTGTTCCGCGGTACTTTTTGGTGACGTTCTCAAAGAGGATCATGACGTTCCTGACGATACGCGGAGCTGGCTGGAGGTGGGCTGAGGCGCGCTGAAACTCAGTCGTTTTTTGTCAACGAGCGCCAGCGAATGCCAGCGGCGATAAATCCGTCAAGATCACCGTCGAAGACTGCATCCGGCTGGGATGACTCGTGGCCCGTGCGCAAGTCTTTCACGAGCTGCTGGCCGTACAGGAAGTATGAGCGAATCTGATCGCCCCAGCTTGCGGTCACCGAGCCAGCGAGTTCCTTCTTCTTCGCCGCTTCCTGTTCTTTCTGCAAAAGAAGCAAACGAGTCTGCAGCAGACGCATGGCTGCAGCGCGGTTTTGAATCTGCGACTTTTCGTTCTGCATCGAAATAACAATGCCGCTCGGAATGTGGGTGATGCGCACAGCCGAGTCAGTCGTGTTGACGGACTGACCACCTGGTCCAGATGAACGGTACACATCAACGCGAATGTCCGTCTCAGGAATATCGACCTCGGTCGCTTCTTCAAGCAGCGGAATCACTTCCACTCCGGCAAAACTTGTCTGACGCTTGTCAGCAGAGCCGAATGGGCTGATGCGAGCGAGGCGGTGCGTACCCGCCTCGACCGAAAGCTTGCCAAATGCGTAGGGCGCGTCAACTTCGAAGGTCGCCGACTTAATCCCGGCACCCTCAGCGTACGAAGTATCAAGCACCTTCGTCGGGAAGTCGTTGTCCTCTGCCCAACGCAAGTACATGCGCAAGAGGATTTCTGCGAAGTCAGTGGCGTCATCGCCGCCAGCGCCCGAGCGAATGGTCACGACGGCGGATCGCTCATCGTACTCACCCGAAAGCATCGTCTGCACCTCGAGATCCTGCATCGCGGCCTCAAGCGCAGCAAGCTCCTTCATGGCTTCCTGCTCGGAGTCTGCGTCTTCCATCTCGACCGCGAGCTGTGCAAGTACCTCAAGGTCATCGATCCGCGACTCTACGGCGCGGAGCTTCTTCACTCGCGCCTGACGATGCGAAAGACCGCTGGTGACCTTCTGCGCGGCCGCCGGATCGTCCCAGAGGCCTGGCGCAGCAGCCTGCTCCTCGAGGTCAGCGATCTCGCGATCAAGCTTCTCGAGGTCAGTGACCTCAGCGATGTCTGCATAGGTCGAGCGGATCGCGCGGACGCGTGCGTTGAAGTCAATGTCGAGCATGATTGTTCTAGCTTACCTGCAGCTGTGCCCCGCACTCCCCTCGATTTGGCGAGGAGCACGGGGCACAGCTAGCGCGGTCAGTCGACTTAGTCGTCGATGGGAACCTTGTTGAAGCCGGTCACGGGCTGAATCTCGTCGAAGGCCTGAACCTTGCGCTTGAATCCGCGAGTGAGCCACAGCAGGTAGATGAAGCCGATTGCGGCCCAGGCAAGACCACCGATGAGCGCATCAACGTGGAGGTTTGCCCAGAGGATGCCGGTCAGCAGCATACCGATGCCTGGCATGACAACGAACTTGAAGAAGTCGCCGGGGGTCTTGTAACGCTTCTGACGAATCGCGAACCATGCGATGACGGAGATATTCACGAACGAGAAGGCGATCAGTGCGCCGAAGTTAATGAACGCAGCGATCATCTCGAGCGTGAACGCAATCGCGAGCATGCAGACGAGACCGGTCAGGATGATGTTGAAGGTCGGGGTGCTGGTCTTCGGGTTGATGTAGCCAAAGACCTTCTTCGGGAGCACGTTGTTGCGGCCCATGACGAGGAGCATACGTGAGACCGATGCGTGCGAGGCGAGGCCCGACGCGAAGGATGCTGCAAAACCTGCCGCAGTCAGGACTGCCTGCAGCGTACCGCCACCAACTTCCTTACCCATCAGAGGAAGCGTCGAATCTTCGATGTACTGCATGTCGCCACCGGGCGCGAAGAGTTCCCACTCGGGGAACCGCAGCTGCGAGAAGTAGCCAGCGATAAGGAAGATCGCGCCGCCGATGAGTACGGTAAGCAGAATCGCGCGCGGAACAATCTTCGGGCTCTTGGCTTCCTCGACATACATGGTGACAGCGTCAAAACCGATGAAGGAGAAGCAGACGATGGTTGCGCCGGTAAGTACCGCAGCCATCTGTACGTCTGAGTGGAAGAACGGATCCATCGAAGCAACGGTGCCTGCGCCTTCGCCTGCTGCGAGCTGACCCCAGACCATCGCAACGAACACAGCCATGACCACAATCGAGAACACGAGGAGGATCATGTTGAGGTTTGAAGTACCGCGCATCGTGAAGTAGATAACAGCAGTCGTGATGATGCAGTACGCGACCACCCAGATCCAGCCGGGAACACTTGGGAAGACCGCCTCTAGGTAGCTGCGCACGATCAGGCAGTTCACCATCGGAAGAAGCATGTAGTCAATGAGCGCGGTCCAGCCGACCATGAAGCCGACATTCGGGTGGATCGATTCGCGCACGTACGTGTATGCGGATCCGGCACTCGGAATTGCGCGAGACATCTTGCCGTAGCTCGACGCGGTGAAGAGCATCACGACAAGTGCCACGAGGTACGCCATCGGCACCACGTTGTTGGTGTCACGTGCGACCATGCCGAACGTGTCGAAGACCACCGTCGGCGTCATGTAGCCAAGGCCGAGACCCACAATGGCCCAGAGGCCAAGGTTCCGCTTCAGGTTTGCTCGCTGCGTCACTGCAGGAGCCAGTCCTTTCGCCATAGTTCTCTCCTTTAAGAACGTGTGCGACAAACGTCGCTCAATATGGGAACAGAAAAACCTTACCGTCAAAAATGAACAGGGCTAGTCGTATCCGATGGATACGCTAGCCCTGCCGAAGAATATTCAGCGACCCGCCGAATGGATCATGCCATTCTTGCGAGTTTCTTCTTCTTATTAATGCCAACCATCTGCACGATAACGACGAGGAGCAACGCGCCTACGAAGACGATCGATGCCAGCACGTTCGCTTGGGCGGGAACACCCTTGAGCGCAGAGATGTAGATGAACTTCGGGAAGGTCGTAGCGGTACCTGAGTTGAAGTTCGTGATGATGAAGTCATCGAATGACAGTGCGAACGACAACAGTGCTGCACCAATGATGCCTGGCATGAGCATTGGCAAGGTGATCCGCCAGAATACCTGCGTCGGTGAGCCATACAGGTCCCGACCTGCCTCCTCAATAGCCGGATCAAGACTCGCAACTCGAGCTTTGACCGCGACAACGACGTAGGAAATGCAGAACATCGTGTGCGCGAGGATGATCGTGCCGATCCCCTTCTGGACACCAGCGAGCAGGAACTGCGCCGCAAGACCTGCACCGAGCACCACCTCAGGTGTCGCCATGGGGGTGAAGAGCAACAGGCTCACGGTCGATCGTCCCTTGAAGCGATAGCGAACGAGCGCAATCGCAATCATCGTGCCGAGGATCGTCGCAACGACGGTCGCGACGATGCCAATGAGGATGCTGTTTCCGAACGCGGTACACACTTGCGGTGCGCCACACGGGTTCTGCCAGTTCTTGAGTGTGAACCCGCGCCACAAGATGTTATTGCGGCCGGCATCGTTGAACGAGAACACGATGACGTGCACGATCGGTGTGAGCAAGTACACGAGCGTGATGGTTGCAATAACCGGGACAAACGCCTTACCCAGCGTGAAGTTTTTCACAGGAGATCCTCCGCCCCGCTCTTACGCACGTAAGTCGCAACAAAGATGAGAATGATCACCATCAGAATGATCGACAACGTCGCAGCCATCGGATAGTTCTGCGTCTGGAGGAAGTTCGACTCGATGACGTTACCGACCATGGTGGTCGATGTCCCACCCAAGAACTCACGCGATGCGTTCACGTAGTCACCAGACATCGGGATGAAGCTCAATAGCGTGCCAGAGACAATGCCAGGCATCGAGAGCGGCAACGTTACCTTGCGGAACGTCGTCGCAGGTGACGCGTACAAGTCAGAGCCAGCCTCGAGCAGACGCAGATCAAGCGCCTGCAGGGAGGAGAACATCGGCAACACCATGAACGGAATGAAGTTATACACGAGACCGAAGATCACCGAGAAGTGGGTCCCGATGAGTTCACTCGGCAAGATCGACTTCCACGCGAGGGTTCGCAGCAGGAAGCTGATGAAGAATGGCGCCACGACAAGGATCAGAAGAATACCCTGCAGCATCGGCTTCGAGCGCACCTTCACACCAATGAGGTATGCGAGGGGGTAGCTAATGATGAGTCCGATAATCGTCGCCACGATCGCATATACGAACGAGCGAAGCAGCTGCGGCCAGTACTCCTGAAGCGCCGCCCAATAGTTCGAGAACTGCAGCGCGGCAACATACTGTCCGATACCTCCACTGTCAGCGGGGGCTTGGAGTGACGTGATCGCCAGTTGAATAAACGGTGCGACGAAAAAAAGCAGCATATAAGCAATGCCAGGCGCGAGAAGGATCAGCGCGATCCACCCCCGCTTCCTTGGGGCCTGCTCAACTGCCTTCGTGTCGCCCGAGAACGCGGTAAAGGCCATGATGAGTGCTCCTACTCAGCGAGTGCTGCCTGCGTCGCGATTGCTCGCGTCGAGAACTCTGTGGTCAGCGCACCGGTATCGAGCCGATCATCAAGCAGACCAAAGGTGTGCTCGACAAGCCAGCTCAGCCACACAGTGTCGCCAAGTGCCGCCGCGGGTCCGGCTTCAACGTTCTGCGCGAATACTTGCACCGATCCGTACACGCTGGACTCGACTGTGTACTGCGTGCTCACGCCGATAAATGAGACATCAGTGATCACGCCAGGGCCAAGAACGTTGATTGACGCGTCATGACCGGCAGGCTGTTGACGGTGCAGTCGAAGCTTCTCTGGCCGGACGCCAACCGTAATCTCGCCGGCGTCGCGCTCACTTCGGCTACGCGGAACCGAGATGCGACTGCCCCCAAGATCCGTATGGATCACCTGGTCAGTACTTCCCGCGACTTTCACACTGAACAGATTTGACTGGCCAAGGAAGTTGGCAACAAACACCGTCTTCGGGAGCTCGTACAGCTCTTCAGGTGCACCCATCTGTTCGATGCGGCCCTTATTCATGACGGCGACGGTATCGGCCATCGTCATTGCTTCTTCTTGGTCGTGAGTCACGTGCAAGAACGTGAGCCCGACCTCCTGCTGAATCGCTTTGAGTTCTTGCTGCATCTGACGTCGCAACTTGAGATCTAGTGCGCCGAGTGGCTCGTCCAGCAGCAACAGGGCTGGACGGTTCACCACCGCACGCGCCAGTGCAACTCGCTGTTGCTGGCCGCCCGAAAGCTGTGCAGGCTTGCGGTCCTGCACGTGATCAAGTTCGACGAGTCGCAGTGCATCCTGCGCCTTGGCGACCGGATCACCAATCTTGCGTCGACGCAGTCCGAACGCGACGTTCTCAAGGATCGTCATGTGCGGGAACAGCGCGTACGACTGGAACACGGTGTTCACCGGGCGTTTGAACGGCTTCAGATCAGTGACGTCCTTGCCACCAAGCAGAATCCGCCCTTCTGTCGGATCTTCGAGTCCCGCAACCAGTCTGAGCGTTGTCGTCTTGCCACAGCCAGACGGGCCGAGCAGTGCAAAGAACGATCCGGCTGGAATCGTCAAATCAAGGTTTTCAATCGCAGTGAATCCGGGAAAACGCTTCTGGATCCCGACGAGTTCGAGATCCGCGCCCTTGTCAGCGAAGGTAGTGATGTTTGCCATTATGTATGCAGCCCTTACAGCCCCAGAACGTTCTGGAACGCAGTCGAGTACTTCTTGTCTTCTTCAGCTGACAGCGTGCGGAACGAGTGCAGGTGCTTCCAGTCTGTTTCTGTGGGGAAGATCAGTGGGTTCTCGGCGTTCTCAGGGTGCAGCTTGCGCATCGCTTCCTGGGTGCCTTCGACAGGCGGAACGAACGTCACGTAGTTCGCGACGTCGGCCATGATCTCTGGCTGGTAGTAGAAGTTGATGAGCTCTTCGACTCGCGCCTTTGCTTCAGGCCCGGTCCCGTTCGGGACTGTGAACGAGTCCGCGGCAATCATGCCTCCCGACTCGGGAATCTCCATCGTCCACTTTGGACCGTCTGGCTCCTCAGTATTCATCATGATGACGTCACCCGTCCACGCCATTGCAACGAGGGTGTCACCGGTCTGAAGATCCTGCGTATAGGAGTTGCCCTTCACGTTCTTAATCTGGCCGCTCTGCAAACCGTCGTCGAGCCAGGCAAGCGCCTCGTCATACTCTTTGTCGCCCCAGTCACCTGAGGGGTCATATCCGAGACCGGCAAGAATCATGCCCATGGTGTCGCGCATCTCGGTGAGTACGCCAACCTTGCCCTTGAGCTCGGGCCGCATGAAATCGTTGAGTTCTTTCACTCCGTTCGGGACAGCCTCGGTGTTCCACACCCATCCCGAGGCGGGCAGCTGCCACGGGATCGTGAACTGACGTCCAGGATCAACGTCGAGTGCGTCCACCTGTGCTTTCACCATGTTCTTCTCAACATTCGGAAGATTTGCGTAGTCAAACTCTTGCACCTGATCCGCCTGGATCAAGCGGGCATTCATCCAGTCTGTAAACGTGATCGTGTCATATCCCGTGTACTGGTCTTGCTTCAGCTGGTCTTTGATCTTGCCGTAGAACGTGTTGTTGTCATCAATGTCTTCGATGTAGGTCACCTTGATGCCGGTTTCCTTCTCGAAACGATCCAAGGATGCAAAGCCACCGGTTTCATCGTCGAAATCGAGGTAGTAGGTCCAGTTTCCCCAGACGACAGCATTATCTTCACCAGCGCCACCTGCGCACGCTGATAATCCGAGAGTGCCGAGTCCGGCAGCGCCGACCATTGCCCCCTTCAGCAAACGACGACGATCCATTTGTGCGCCACGGATCATGTTCACGATGTTTTGTACCATCGGATCTTCGGGCATACGACTCACCATTTGGGTCTCCTTTGACTCAATATGTTGTGCACGTGTGTTTCAAGCATTCAACAACGCGAGAAACCGCAATTTTCATTGCCTGGTCACGATAGTTGAATATTCCATAGTTCCCCCTCCAGCGCCAGACTGGAGGACAGGTGTTGTCAATTTAGACACTAAACAGTTATCAAACGCTCAATCATGTGATCGACACCTGCAGTTCGCCGCAAGTTCTACGAATTCACTTGCCTCTCGCAGAAAAAGACCGAGGCTAGAAGGAGTGGTTCGACACCACAGATTCAGCCTGCCCTTTGGCCGGGAACTTCGTAAATTGCCTGAAAATATCGGCACATGCTTCGGATTCCTTTGCTTTTTTGCTATCGGACTGACAGAATCAGTCGTGTGGGTACTAAACGAGCCACTCTGGCACTCGATTCGACGTCGAAAGCGATCATTGAGCAACTTCAGCTCGACGGTCGACGTTCGTATGCCGAAATCGGAAAGGCAGTCGGCCTCAGCGAGGCGGCTGTTCGTCAGCGTGTGCAGAAACTCACCGATGCCGGCGTCATGCAGATCGTTGCAGTGACAGACCCCATGCGAATCGGCTTCCACCGACAAGCAATGCTCGGCATTCGGGTCTCAGGCGATACCAGGGTCGTCGCCGATCGACTCGCAGAAGTGCCAGAAGTCAGTTACGTCGTGCTCAGCGCGGGTTCCTTTGATCTTCTTGCCGAGGTAGTCTGCGAAGACGATGATGCGCTTATTGAGTTGCTGAATGACACCATTCGTCAGCTTGAGGGCGTTTCATCGACCGAGACTTTCGTCTATCTCAAACTCAACAAACAGAAATACGACTGGGGAACACGATAACCATGTCTTTCGATCCAACTGCAGCGGTCGACACTGCAGCTCTCCAGGCTTCGGCCCGGAAGCACATGTGGCCGCACTTCACTAACCGTAAGGTGCTCAACGACGGTATCCCCGTCATCACCCGCGCCGAAGGCCACCACATCTACGACGCAGCAGGCAAGGGCTACATCGATGGCCTTGCTGGTCTCTTCGTTGTGAACGCAGGCCACGGCCGCGATCGCATCGTTCAGGCTGCTGCAAAGCAGATGAAGCAGCTCGACTTCATGCCGATCTGGTCGTACGGTCACCCCGCAGCAATTGAGCTGTCGGAGCGTCTCGCATCGTACGCACCCGGCGAAATGAACAAGGTCTTCTTCACCACCGGCGGTGGCGAAGCTGTTGAGTCGGCATTCAAGCTGGCTAAGCACTTCTGGAAGATCAAGGGCCAGCCGATGAAGCACAAGGTCATCTCGCGTTCGGTTGCCTACCACGGCACGCCGCAGGGTGCTCTTGCTATCACCGGTATCCCCGACATGAAGAAGTTCTACGAGCCGCTGACCCCTGGTGGTCACCGCGTTCCGAACACCAACTTCTACCGTGCTGATGAGATGGGCGCTCCGTCCAACGACATCGAAGCATTCGGTCAGTGGGCTGCAAACCGCATCGAAGAGGCAATCCTCTTCGAGGGCCCCGAGACTGTTGCTGCAGTCTTCCTCGAGCCCGTACAGAACTCGGGTGGCTGCTTCCCGCCTCCCCCCGGTTACTTCAAGCGCGTTCGCGAGATCTGCGACCAGTACGATGTTCTCCTCGTTTCGGATGAGGTCATCTGTGCATACGGTCGTATCGGCGACTTCTTCGCTTCGAAGGCACTCGGCTACGAGCCTGACATCATCACCTCGGCAAAGGGCATCACCTCGGGCTACGTGCCCCTCGGTGCAATGATCGTTGCTGACAAGGTGTCGGAGGTCTTCAACAACGAAGACAACACCTTCTACCACGGCTTCACCTTCGCAGGTCACCCTGCAGCAGCTGCAGCAGCACTCGAGAACCTCGACATCTTCGAGGAAGAGGATCTCAACGGCCGCGTGCGCGAGAACAGCCCGCTGTTCCGTGCAGAGCTCGAGAAGCTTCTCGACATCGACATCGTCGGTGACGTTCGCGGTGAGGGCTACTTCTTCGGTATTGAGCTTGTCAAGGACAAGGCAACCAAGGAGACCTTCAACGAGGCAGAGTCGAACCGCCTGCTCCGTGACTACCTGTCGCCCGCTCTCTGGGACGCAGGCCTGTACTGCCGCGCAGACGACCGTGGAGACCCCGTTATCCAGCTCGCTCCGCCGCTGACCATTGGTCCGGCTGAGTTCGCTGAGATCGGCGGCATCCTCCGCAGCGTTCTGAAGGACGCTTCGTCGAAGATCTAATGATCTGAAGCTCGACTGGAGCAATCCAGTTCTGCTCAGCGAGTGCCCTCATCACTTCGGTGGTGGGGGCACTTTGCTATCCCTGCGCGCCTGCACCTACGCGCACGTCTTCATCGGAGCCAGTCTCACTGTCGCGACGACCATGGGTTGCTGGCTGCCCGCTGTTCTGGACGATGTGCATAATGCCAACTCCCGACGACAAGAAGAGCCAGGCTGGGTACTGCAGACGCGACGACAATGCCTAACACTGGCAAATACACGAGGGACTCCGTCCCGCTGCGTGACCCGAGCAACACAACGGCGATCTGCGACTTCCAGGAACCCGCCAAAACAAAGAGCCAAAGCGGGATGATCGCAAATCCGACGCCAAGTCCCCACAATGACTTCCAACGACCTGTAACAGCCGCCCAGACTGAGAAAACAAAGGTTGGAAGAAAGGTAACTCCCCAGAGCCCCGTGACGATCTATCCGCTCCAAGAAGTGCCCACCCCAGCGGTTACTGCATCCCAAAATGCGGTGACCACAATGCTCATCACAACCCCGGCAATACCTACTGCTATGACTCTCCATTCAGAGCGGTGGCCACTCATCTTCTGCATACTGATGATCTTCCTCAGGAGAGTTGTTGGTCCACGCAAGCTCAAAAAGCTTCTCGTGGTCTCCCCACCAGCTTTGAGATGTGTATTCCACTCGAGTGATGTCCCCCTCGCGGGGAGAGACCGTCACGCGTTCACCATCTGCGAGAACAGCAGTAAATCCAGCTGAGCCGACGCTGACTTCCCAGCCCTGCTTTTCCAGACTTTGGTGAAGCATTTTCATTTCGGCCTGAGTAACTTGGCGATTGAGGGCGAACGCTACTTGGAATCGATAGCATTCCGCTCCGTACGAGGAACAACTCGTATCACCATCAAGTGGCTGCATGTCCCATGCTTTCCAGTCAGCACTTGGCTGAATGGCTGCACGCACGACAGCGAGTGCGCTCTGTGCCTCGTCATAACGTGTGCGGAAAATCTCGGCTTGTTCTTCTATAGGCCGGTTCATGGCCACAGCCAAGGTTTCGCCCGTGGAGTCCTTTCGTTGATCCACAACCAGCGGTGTGACGAACACAGCCGTAACGAGCAACATGATCGGCGCCACGAGCGACACCACGATCACCGTCCATTGCCGTCGGGGCGACCCACCCCGCTGAGGTCTGACGAACAATGAAAATATCAAGCTCATGAGCCAGGTGCCCACTCCAACAATGAACGCACACTGACCGAAGAGCAAGTTCAGTCCTGGCGTCAGCTTCCCCGCTGTCAGGGTGTCCAGCAGTGAGGGAGTAGAAATATCACCGCTGCTATCAAGGGTAAGGAGCACGATCACCCAGCACCACCAATGCAGCACCAGCAGCGGGGCAACCACGATCGGCACGACTTGGTGGCCGCGTTTGCGAAGCACCCACCTGGGCAAAACGCCAAGGATTCCAAAGCACGGCACAAGAACTACACCGAGGACGTAGACGATCCCTTGCTCGTAACTGCGCGGATAGCAAAGGACGACCAATAGCGGAAGCAGACAAGCAGCCCACGGCCAAATACGCCAGAGTGAGGCGGCAGGCATCAGGTCGCTGCGTGGTTCATCCATCTGTCAGAGTCTAGCCCTTGGGTCGTAACTCATCTCGTTACCTGCCGCGTGCAAATGCGGTACACGCGCAGATCGCACGGATGCGGCCGCCGGTATGCATTCGAGCAGAAACACAACAACGCCCCGGGCTCGAAAGCCACGGGGCGTTGTTTCAGACAGTCCGGCGATCACCGGAAGTCAGAAGCTACTTATCGGCGAAGGCCGAGGCGCTCGATGAGCGAACGGTAGCGGGTGATGTCGGTCTTCTGGAGGTAACCCAGGAGACGACGGCGCTGACCAACGAGGAGAAGGAGGCCACGGCGCGAGTGGTGATCGTGCTTGTGGTCCTTGAGGTGCTCGGTGAGATCCTTGATGCGCTTGGTGAGAAGTGCAACCTGGACCTCGGGGGAACCCGTGTCGCCCGGAGTGGTTGCGTATTCTTCCATGATCGCCTTCTTGACGTCTGCTGCGAGTGCCATGGAGATCCCCTTTCGATTGCTGCGCGGCGCTAGTAGCGGGATGCCCTAGCTCTCTTAATCCGCGGCCGTTATTACGGCAACCTGACAACCTTACCACTATTCTCCTGCCCGGTCATCTCAGTAGGCTCGGAGCATGATCACTCTCACTTCTGCAGAGCTCAGTTCGCTCGAAGACCTTGCCGCCGGTCTCGCACGTGAGGCCGGCGTAGCCGCCATGCGTATGCGCGCTGAGGGTGTCAGCGTTGCCGCGACCAAGTCGAGCGAGATCGACATTGTGACATTTGCGGATCGCGAGACCGAGCGGTTCATTACAGAGAGAATCCGTGCTGCCCGCCCAGATGACGGAATCCTTGGTGAAGAGGGCGCCGAGGCCTCAGGCACAAGCGGAATCACCTGGGTGATCGACCCCATCGACGGGACGGTGAACTACTTGTATGACCAACCAGCGTATGCAGTGAGTATCGCTGCGACGGTCGTTGACGTGCAGGCTTTTGCCGACGAGCGCCGCGCAGTTGCAGGAGCGGTCTACGCTCCGCGCTTCGATGAGCTCTTTTCAGCGCACGTCGGTGGCGGATCACGCATGAATGGCGCTCCGCTCACAGTAAGTGAAGTATCGTCGCCAGCGCAGGCGCTTGTCGCAACGGGCTTCGGGTACACCGTCGATCGCAAGCGCGAACAGCTGGAGTTGTTGACCCGGTTGCTTCCCAATGTGCGCGATATTCGTCGTCTGGGTGCTGCAGCGTACGACCTCTGCGCACTCGCGGCGGGACGGGTCGACGCGTTTTATGAGCAGGGCTTGCAGCCCTGGGACTACGCTGCCGGAGCACTGATCGCAAGCGAAGCCGGAGCAACGCTGCTTGGCGCTGATACACAGACAGCGCCTGGAGAGCCACTGCTCTTTGCAGGGAACCAGAGACTCATCACCCAAATACGGGACATCGCGCGCGGTCTCTGACAGACTGCTGACGCAGTACAAAGTATCTCCAAAGGAGGAGACATGCGCAATGTGCCAAACGACCCCATCGTCGCGAGCATTGTTCGGGCGATCCAGTCACGACAGATAAGCCGTCGCCAGCTCTTCACCGGTCTCGGTGTTGGCGCAGCAGCATTGGGAGCAACGTCGCTCACTGGCTGCGCAGAGGCAAGCGGCAAAGAAGGGGTCATTCGCTGGGCGAGCTGGACCTATTACCTCGATTTCGACGAAGACACTCAGGACTACCCAACGCTCAACAGATTCATGGAAGAGACCGGCATTTCGGTCGACTATTTCGAGGACGTTGACGACAACAAAACCTTTATCGGCAAGATCAAGGATCAACTCAAGCTGAAGCAAGACACCGGCTACGACCTGTTCACGCTGACCGACTCATCGCTCGTGCGTATCTTCGAGCAAGATCAGCTCATGCCGTTTGATCGTTCACTCATGCCAAACGTGAATGACCAGTTGATCGATATTTTCAAGCACGCAACGTTTGACCCTGACCGTGAGTACGCAATCCCCTATCAGGGCGGAATGACGGGCCTCTGCTATAACACCAAGCTCTACCCAAAGGGAGTCAAGGAAGTCTCTGACCTCTGGGCACCTGATCTCAAGGGCAAAGTGAGCTTGCTTTCTGAGCAGGACGACACCCTCGGCCTCATCATGCTTGAGCAGGGCGTCGACATTGCAGGTGAGTGGGGCGATGAGCAGTTCAACGCAGCGCTCGCAGTCGTCGAAGAGCAGATCAAGCGCCAGCAGGTCTTTAACGTCAAGGGGAACTCATACACCCAGGATCTGCAGAATGGCAGCGTCCTCGCAGGCATGTGCTGGTCCGGCGACATTGCGATGCTCAACGAAGAGGAAGGTGAGGAGGTCTGGAAGTTTGTCGTTCCCGAAGCTGGCTCACCGCTCTTCATCGACTCGTTCTGCATGCCTGAGACTTCGGTCCCTGTTGACGACATCCATAAGCTCGTTGACTACTACTACGAGCCCGAGGTCGCAGCGCAGGTTGCCGAGTATGTGCAATACGTCACACCGGTCAAAGGCGCACGCGATGCGATGGCGAAGCTGAACCCCGAGATGGCGGACAACCCGTTGATCTTCCCTGATGAGGAAATGTCAAAGCGCATCTACGACATGCGATCGCTCTCTTCGCAGGAAGATAACAAGTACGCCCAGGCTTACCAGAAGGTCCTCGGCAACTAGCCGTTCATCCCTCGTTCTGTGGTTGGGAAGTCTCGTTGCTGGACGGTTCCGCACGAGCTTCCCAACCCAGCGCGAGTGTGCCGAGCTGGTCTGCAAGCGCTTTCAAGGCCTGCGGATCCCCCGCACTCCCCACGGCAACCCCCAACAGAAATGTACTCAGTGGCGCCGCTGGCCGCGCTACATTTCGCGCAACGAGTTTTGCCGCGTGCAAGACGATACGTGTGGTCTCTGTGGTGACCTCAACGTCGTCGTCAGTGACTCCAATTTCGGCAGCTGCTGCGGCAAGCCATGCGTCGAGCGCTGCTGGCGGGAGATGCTGATTATCTGACATGGTTCACTCCTCAGAACGGTGTTGCGATGTCGAAGCATGTAATTCACGAGCCGCCGCGAGGTCAGCCGGGGTATCGATGTCAGCGGTCGTTGCGGTGTCTGAGTCGAGCCACTGAATGTCGAGTTCGGCTGTCACCGCACGGATCGGTCGGTCAGCCGTTTCACCGACGAGCCCGGCAAATGCGCCGCGGAGCGCCGCAACTTCGTAGTTACCCGCAAGCCACTGCGCTCGCCCGTTCGGGTCTCTTAGCACGAGCGCCTCCTCCGTTGCCGCACTCACTGCAGTGAGCAGCTCAACAACTGCTGCAGGGCGAACGAGATCACAGGCCAAGACGAGCACGCGATCCGCGGTCACGTGCGGCAACGCCGCTTCAAGCGCGGCGAGCGGCCCAGAGAACGCTGGCTCTTCCCGCACCCCGATACAACCGATGGGCACAGCCGATGCTGGGCCTGCAACGATGATCTCGCTGGTGACTGCGCGCGCCGCAGTGACGGCGGCGTTGACTAGCGTGGATCCGCCAACCACGGCAGTTGCCTTGTCGGTGCCGAGGCGCGACCCGCGCCCACCCGCGAGCACAATCGCGCTGAGCGATGGCGCAACGGAGGCAGCCACCACAGGCTCGGTCGCGTTGACTGCATCCTCGCCCCGCTTCACACCGCACCGCCGGTCAGGATGACCTGCACGGTCTCGCCCGCACGCACGTCGCCGCGCTCGGGCGGGACGAGCGCATACCCCACAGCACCGCCACCGCTCCCGACCGCGTGCGAGACCCGTCGCTCATGCACCGCGGGCGTACAGACCAGGCCGTCATCGTCGCTCGAGACGCTTACGGGGAGCACCTGCAAGCGGCCTGCGGACCCGCGCCAGTCCGTTCCTGCACGCACAGGTATCTGGGTGCGTTCCACGACCGTACGTCCCTGCATTCGCAGCAGCGCTGGTCGAACAAACAGCTCGAACGAGGTCGCCGCACTTCCCGGATTTCCAGGCAACGCGAAGATCCACGCACCGCCGGAGAGCACCCCTGCACACTGCGGCTGCCCCGGCTTCACCGCAACCCGCAGGGCACGCACTCCAGGCTCTGCGGCGAGCGCGATGCGCACAATGTCGTGTGCGCCAGGACCGACACCACCGGTCGTAATGATGGCGTCCACCTGGGTGGCAAGCTCTGCGATCCGCGCCCCGAATGATGACGCGTCATCTGCGCTTACGGCGTGCACAGTTGCCGTGATCCCCGCTTCGGCGAGCAGGCTCGTGATGAGCAATGAATTCGATTCAGAAATCTGGCCGCGTGCGAGCGGTTCGCCCGGGGCAAGCAGTTCAGACCCTGTCGCGATGACTGCCACCCGCGGCGTTCGGTGCACCGCAACTGCGCTCACGCCTGCTGCAGCGAGCGCTGCAATTCGCACGGCGGTGAGCAGGTCCCCAGGGCGGGCAATTTCAACGCCAGCTGTTACATCCTCGCCCTGGCGACGAATGTGCGCACCCGCACGCGCGGGGGCTGCCACGAACACGCGCGTCGCTGCCCATTCCCCTGGACCGGATTCACCCTCGCCAGCTTCGACAGTGACGATCGCATCTGCGTCACTCGGCAGCGGGGCCCCGGTCATGATCCGCACGCACTCCCCCGCTCCAAGCGCAGGATCATGCGCACTCCCGGCTGCGACCTCACCGATCACACGCAGCGCGACAGGCAGATCCGCGCTCGCCGCAGCGAGATCCGCGGATCGCACGGCATACCCGTCCATCGCAGAGTTATCCCACAGCGGAAGGTCGTGCTGGGCGGTCACTGTCTCTGCAAGCGTGTGTCCGTGAGCATCACGAAGTTGCAGCGTCGCAAGTGGCGTTCGTGGCACCTCGGCAAGCAACCAGTTCACGTGCTCAGCCGCCGGTATCAGGGGACTCGTACCCGCCATTGCGTTCCTCCACCCGTTTGAGCGCTTGCAGCTGCTCGCGCGCCGTTGCTGTCCGCGCGCCACGCGGCACTGGACTCATTTCGATGCTATCCAAGAACTGTGTCACGAATCACTGCCCGTCGCCAGATCACCCGGATCACTGTGGGTGAACTCCCCAAGCGCCGCAAGGACTTCCTCACTGTCGAGGAACCGCTTGAAATTCGCGTGGCGAACAAGCCACTCGCCGTCACCATGCGCACACCAGGTCACGACGTTGAGTTGGCTGCCGGATTCCTCGTTTCTGAGGGGGTCATTTGGGCCCCCCATCATTTCTTCACCGCGCAGTTCTGCGGGGGCGCGGATCAGCCACCCACCGATGGCCCCGCACCGAACCGAGTGAACCTCCTCGGCGATGCCGGGCTTGCAAACCCGTTCGCAGCTCCCCCATCATTGGGAGACGCAGCGAACACCTACAACGTGCTCGATGTCACGCTCGGGCCAGGAGTTGCTCCTCCTGCCCCCTCGCTCGAACGAAACTTCACGACCACGAGTTCGTGTGGTCTGTGCGGTAAGGCGACCATCGATGCCGTGCACACGCAGTCCCAGTTTGCTGTGGCGGAGGATCCGCTGACGATCGCTGCCGCAGATCTTGTTGAGTTTCCTAATCGGCTCCGTGCCGAGCAGGCGGTGTTTGACCGCACAGGGGGAATTCACGCTGCGGGCCTCTTCGATAGTCGCACCGGTGAACTGCTGGTGCTGCGCGAAGACGTCGGCCGCCACAATGCCGTCGATAAGGTCATCGGTTGGGCACTCCTCAACAACCAGTTGCCCGCACGTTCCTGCGTACTCATGGTTTCTGGGCGCGCGAGCTTCGAGCTCACCCAGAAGGCAATCATGGCTGGCATTCCGATGCTCGCAGCCGTATCGGCACCGTCATCACTCGCAATGGATCTCGCGCAGGCCGAAGGACTCACGTTGGTTGGCTTCCTTCGAGGTGAATCGATGGTGGTCTATAGCCGCGCGGACCGTATTACGAACGAAGCTCCCCCGGTCACCGAGTAATCGGATCGCGAGGGAGCTTCGCTGCAGGTACTGCGCGTTATGCGTTCGCGCGAGGTGCTCCGATACCTGGGTCGATCTGAACCGGACCGGAAGCAGACGGGCGAATATCGAAGTCGAAGATCCCCGTTGGCAGGTACACCGTCGAACACGAGTTTGGAATATCGACGACGCCCGAAAGGCGGCCCTCAATCGGTGCGGCACCAAGCAGGAGATATGCCTGCTCTGGGCTGTAACCGAACTTCGTGAGGTAGTCGATCGCGTGCAGGCAGGCGCGCTGATACGAGAGGTGCGAGTCGAGGTACCGCTGCTCGCCGTCGAGCGTCACCGAGGTGCCCGAGAAGGCAAGCCACTCGCTGTACTGTGGCTCAACGTTGCCCGGCATGAAGATCGCATTTTCTTTCACGCCATACGTCTCCATGCCGTCGCGAATGATGTCGACCCGGAGATCGATAAAGCCACCCATCTCAATCGCACCACAGAACGTAATCTCACCGTCGCCCTGCGAGAAGTGCAGGTCGCCAACTGAGAAGTTCGCACCGTCGACAAAGACCGGGTAGAACACTCGCGCACCCTTGCTGAGGTTCTTGATGTCTTGGTTACCACCATTCTCACGCGGAGGCGCAGTGCGGGCAGCTTCAGCACCGACTCGCGCCCACTGGTCACGGTCGAGACCGCCAAGAATCGCGTGTTCTGCCTCGGGTGGCAGCGCCAAGGGCGGCACGCGGAGCGGATCAGTTGCGATCAGGTCACCCTCACGTTTGTTCCATTTCTGGAGCAACTGTGCGGAGGGCGCGGTACCCATCAAACCGGGGTGAATGATCCCGGTAAAGGACACCCCAGGAATATGGCGGGAGGTCGCAGTCTGGCCAGCAAAGTCCCACACTGCCTTGTACGCGTCAGGGAACTGGTCGGTCAAGAAGCTACCGCCGTTTCGCTTCGCGAAGATTCCGGTGTAGCCCCAGCCCTGACCAGCGAGTGGGCCTTCCTCCTGTGGGATCGGTCCAACATCAAGAATGTCGACGACGAGCAGGTCGCCCGGCTTTGCGCCCTCAACGCGGAAGGGCCCACTGAGTGTGTGCACGGTGAGCAGCGGAGCATCGAGGATGTCCTGTGCGGAGTCGTCATTCTTGATCGCACCATCGAACCACTCACGGCAGTCGACGCGGAAGCTGTCACCTGGCTTCACCGTCGCAACAGGCGGAATCTCAGGGTGCCAGCGGTTGTGTCCCAGCTTGTCCTGGTCTACAAACTTCTTATTGGAGTCCAGCTGAAATACATGTTCGGGCATTGCGCTAACCTTCTTCCTCATTCCCGTGAGCTTCGTTGCGCACGGAGGTCTCAATGAATGAAACTGTCGCCTGTCTTATGGACGCGGCAGCTTCGCGTGCAGCGGGTTGTAGGTCACCGGCTGCCGTTTGGGTGGACCCTGCGATGCAGACGGGAGACCCGTCACCACCTGGGGCTCGTGCGCGCTCTGCGCGGCACGATCGATGAGCCCGTATGCCGAGCTGCCAGCACCGGAGAGATGCGGTGCCGTGACGAGCCGCGTTGCGGTGCCATCGCATGATCGGCACTGCGTCTCGCGTGGCACATCTGCCATTGCGTAGAGCGCATCAAACTCGCACCCCGCCTGACAACGAAATCTGTAATTCGGCATTCTCACGCCTTTCTGCGTGACGGTTCGTCACGCTGTTGCGGGGCCGGCTACTGTGCCGAGGTTCTCACCTGCCTCGAAACTATCGAGGGTAGCCAGCCAAGTCAATGGTGTGACGAGCGTAGATATACTGCGAATATGACTCAACGACGCTTCATCACTCGCGGGCTACGGCGCTCGCTCACCATTGCGGCCGCGCTCACCATTACGGTTGGTTCGCTCACTGCCTGTGCAAACAACGATCAGGCAACGGATAAGCCTGCTCCCGAAGCTTCTGAGACGCTCTCAGGCGAACTCAACGTCGCCGCAGCTGCATCGTTACAGCCAGCGTTCGAAGAACTCAGCGATCGCTTTACGACAGAACACCCCGACGTGAAGATCACGCTCTCGTTCGATGGCTCGTCGGTGCTCGCAACTCAGATTCTTGAGGGCGCACCCATCGACGTGTTTGCCTCGGCCGACGAAGCGAACATGCTGAAGGTCACTGACAAGAAGCTCACCGCGACAGACCCCATCACCTTTGCAACCAGCAGCCTCGAGATCGCTGTTGCCCCTGGCAACCCGCTCGGGATCACCGACCTTGCCTCGCTCGCACAGCCGACCGCATCGGGCGAGACACCAGTCGTCGTGCTGTGCGCAGCAGAGGTTCCGTGCGGTGCAGCGTCGCACAAACTTCTCGACCGTGATGGCGTTGCTATCACTCCGGCAAGTGAAGAGCAGAGCGTCACAGCCGTACTCACGAAGGTCGCGGCGGGAGAGGCTGACGCCGGACTCATCTATCGTTCAGATGTGCTCCGCTCAGAGGGCGGTGTTGACGGCATCGAAATCGCTGGATCAAACGAAGCAGCAGGAAGCTACCTCATCGCACCGCTCAGCGGATCCGCATCGCCAGAGGCAGCGCTCGCATTTGCCGAGCTCATGAACAGCACCGAAGCGCAGCAGCTCTTCGAAAAGCTCGGGTTCGGCCCAGCAGCGTGACCCACCAGCACAGCCGCGCCCGCAAGGACCTGCCAGCGATTGTCATCGCACCGGCGGCCCTTGCGGGCGCGCTCCTGCTGCTGCCCTTTATTGCGCTCCTCACGCGGATCGACTGGGCGGCACTTCCTGCTGTCCTTGCACAGCCAGAGACGCTCAGTGCACTTCGGATCTCCGTCACCACAGCGCTGACCGCAACGGCGTGCTGTCTTGTGCTCGGCGTTCCCCTCGCAATCGTGCTTGCGCGTACCTCTGGCTTTGTGGCTGCTGCGCTCCGCGCCATCGTCACACTCCCGCTTGTGCTCCCACCCCTCGTCGGCGGCCTGGCCTTGCTCTCGCTGCTTGGGCGCAACGGCATGATCGGAAGTTGGCTCGCTGAGGTCGGGATCCGCATCCCTTTCACCACCACTGCGGTCGTGATTGCGCAGACGTTTGTTGCGCTCCCATTCCTCGTCATCTCGGTCGAGGGTGCGCTGCGCTCACTCGATCCTGCCTACGAGGAAGCAGCGTCAACCCTTGGCGCATCGCCAACGGCGGTGCTGTGGCATGTGACGCTGCCGCTCATTGCTCCGGGGCTCATCGCGGGAACCATTATGTCTTTCACTCGCGCCCTCGGTGAGTTTGGTGCGACTGCCCTCTTTGCTGGCAATGCGGAAGGCACGACGCGTACGATCCCGCTCGCGATCTACACCGCGTTCAACGGCGCTGGCGTCACCCAAGACATTGCGCTCGCGCTCTCTCTCATCCTGGTATCAGTGTCTGTGATTGCGCTTGTCGTGCTGCGCGGGCGCACCGCCCCTGACAGGATGGCAACGTGACCTCCCAACGCCGCATCGCACAGCTCCCCTCGACGGGGCTTGTCGATGCGCGTGGCCGAGGACTCCGAGATCTACGAATATCGGTGACCGACCGCTGCAACTTCCGCTGCGTCTACTGCATGCCGAAAGAAATCTTCGGTCGCGACTACCAGTTCATGGAGCGCTCAGAGCTCCTTACGTTTGAAGAGATCGAGCTTGTCGCTCGCGCCGCCGTCTCGCTCGGCGTTGACAAGTTGCGCATCACCGGAGGTGAGCCTTTGCTGCGCCGCGGCATCGAGGATCTCATTGAACGACTTGCCGCGATCCGCACCCCCGATGGACGCAAGCCAGACCTCGCGCTCACGACAAACGGGGCCGCCCTTCCGGTGAAGGCCGCTGCACTCAAAGCGGCTGGGCTTGACCGGGTAACTATCTCGGTCGACTCGCTTGACGATACGAAGTTTCGCGAGATCAATGACGTTGGCTTCCCCCTGTCACGAGTGTTTGACGGGATCGCCTCCGCTGCCGACGCTGGCCTCGGGCCGATCAAGATCAACGCCGTGATCAAACGTGGCGTCAATGAGTCCGAAGTCGTGCCGCTCGCAGAGCGTTTCAGAGGCACCGGTCACACCCTGCGCTTCATTGAGTACATGGACGTTGGCGCATCAAACGGGTGGCGTCTTGATGATGTGGTCCCGTCTGCCGAGATCATACGCACCATTCACGCGGTCCACCCGCTCGAACGCGCCAGCGCTGCGCGCGCAGGGGAAACCGCCGTGCGTTGGAAGTACCGCGACGGCGCAGGAGAAATCGGCGTGATCTCGAGCGTGACAGGCGCGTTCTGCGGCACCTGCACCCGCGCCCGTATCTCAGCCGACGGTCAGATCTTCACGTGCCTCTTCGCCTATCGCGGATTCGACCTGCGCGCGCTCGTCAGAGATGGCGCGGATCACCAGACCATCGTTGATGCGCTCGCCAAGCTGTGGGCGGTGCGAGATGACCGCTACTCAGAGCAACGCGCTGAGCTCTCTGGAAGCCGCGAGCGCATCGAAATGTCGTACATCGGCGGCTAGAGCCCGACCCACTCTGAGACACCGTCAGCGAAGTGCTGACGCTTCCAGATTGGCACCTCTGCTTTGATGCGCTCGACAAGCTCTTCAATTGCCGCAAATGCTTCGGCTCTGTGCGGCGCTGAAACCGCAGCAACGAGCGCAGCGTCACCAATCTGCAATGCGCCAACGCGATGTGCTGCCGCCATGCGTAGCCCGGTACGTTCCGATGCTTCGGCGACACACTCACGCAAGAACCGGTCAGCATCGGGGTGTGCCTGATAGTCCAGCGCCGCGACCCCTTTTCCGCCGTCGTGGTTGCGCACAATGCCGTGAAACATCACGAGTGCGCCACACTCATCCGCGTCGACCGCGTCACGGATCGCCACCTCGTCAAGCGGCGCATCCGTCACGAGGGCGTACAGGTGTGCCGCTGCAGAAGAAATTGACATGTCAGCCTTTCACGTCGCGGCTGATCCGCGCACAATGAGGTCAGGGAGGACTCGCGCACACGCATCAATGCCGCCGCGAAGGTACATCACATCGGTCCAGCCAGCTGCGGCGAGCGCATGCACTGCCCTGACCGAACGCGGATCGCGCTCGCAATACACGACGACCCGGCTTTCAGAACGGTGCGGCGGGGCAGGGAGATCGCCAGCGTCGATGCGGGCGATGTCGTGATGGATCGCGCCACGGATCCGTCTGCCCGTGAACTCGGCACCACTGCGGACATCAAGCAGCAGTACCCCTGCTTCCCGATGCAAGAACTCAGCCAGGTCAGCAGTCTCGAGAACGCCTACAGCTCCGTCACCGATCTCAGCCGCTGCCGCCGCGTCACCTGACTCAGTGACGCCAATACCTGCAAGTCCGCAAAACAGTTCGTAGTCCACCAGCTCTGTGACAGGCGCAGCCTGTGGATCGCGAGCAAAAGGAATCTCACGCGTGCGGGCACGCAACGCGTCATAGGTCAACACCCGTCCGATGAGCAGATCACCAATACCAGCAATCACCTTCATCGCTTCCGTCGCGAGCAACGAACCAATCGTGCCGCACAGCCCGGGGAGCACACCACCTTCTGCGCAGTTCATCACCAGCTCCGGCCCAGGTGGCGCAGGGAACAGATCGCGATACCCCGGACCATGCTCGTGCCAGGCAACGCTCACCTGGCCCGAATACTGCAGAATCGCGCCCCACACGAGGGGAATACGGGCAAGCTGAGCCGCATCATTCGTGAGGTACCGCGTCGGGAAGTTATCACTCCCATCGATGACCAGATCATACGCAGCAAAGATCTCAGCGGCATTCCCCGAGCTGAGACGCAACCGGTGCTCATCGACCACAACCCCAGGATTCAGCGCGCGCACACTCTCAGCAAGTGACGTCACCTTCGCGCGCCCCACATCCGCAACACCGTGCGCGATCTGCCGGTGCAGATTCGACAGCTCAACGATGTCATCGTCGATGATGCCGATCCGCCCAACGCCAGCACCGGCAAGATACGGTACGACCGCGCTCCCCAGCCCGCCAGCACCCACCACCAGCACGCGAGCTGCCGCAAGCCTTCGTTGCCCGATCTCCCCAAACCCAGGAAGCAGCATCTGTCGATGCGCGCGAGCACTCGCCTCAGACGACAGGGCAGGAATCGGCTCAACGAGCGGCGCGATCCTTGCGGTGTTCATGCTCCCCATCTTAGGTGCGCGGCGAGCGCTCCCACTCATGCAGCAGCGCAGTACGATGGCAGCATGTCGAAGATCACCGTCAGATACTTCGCCGCCGCAGCAGAAGCGGCAGGCCGCGACGAAGAGGTCTGGGAGTACCCAGGTACCCCTCCCAAACTCGATGACCTGCGTGCAGACCTCATCGCCAAGTACGGCGATGCCATTGCCACAGTACTTCGTTCAGGTTCGTTCCTGGTCAACGGGACCGTTCGACGCGACGGAGGTGCGCTCGCCGCAGGAGACGCACCGTCAGATCACACCGTTGATGTGCTTCCCGCGTTTGCTGGCGGGTGATTGAGACGATGACGCATTCCCCACGCACGCTCACCGAGCACGCGGCGATCGTTCGGGAGCTTCTCGCCCCCGTACTCGATCGTTGCGCGCTCGAGAACGCCGATGTGCTCTCACTGTATGACCCCGATCTCCCTGGCCGCGTGATCTCGCGAACGCTGACCAGCACAATCCCGCTGCCACCGTTCGACAATTCTCAGATGGACGGGTATGCCGTCCGCACCTCGGATTTCATCGGTCCAGGCCCCTATGAACTCCGCATCGGTCACACGACGGCCGCTGGCGATCCGCCACAACCACACGAACCCGCAACGGCTGCACCGGTGATGACGGGGGCACCGGTACCCCTCGGGGCCGATGCCATCATTCCGATTGAAGCAGCGGTGCCACCGCAATTCACGGAGCTTCGCCGCGCTGGTGACCTTGCGCCGACAGGGTCAGTTGGCTTCGCTGAGGCGCCACCTGCCGTGCAGTTCGTGCGACGGGCCGGTTCTGACCTCCCGCTTGGCGGTGAGCTTGTTGCTGCTGGCACGCGGCTCACCCCTGCCGTCATCGGCCTACTCGGCAATGCTGGCGTGCAGCACGTCCCAGTGCGACGGCAACCTCGAGTGCTCCTCGTGTCAACCGGTGACGAGGTCGCAGACACGACTGATGCAGCGCTCACTCACGGACGAATCTTTGACGCGAACACTCCGATGCTCAGCGCGCTTCTTCGGGAAGCAGGCGCATCAGTCACTCACATGCGTGTGGCAGATGATGCCACCGCGCTGCAGCAGCTTGTCACGACCTACGCTTCTGACTTCGATCTGCTGCTCACCTCTGGCGGCATCAGCGCGGGCGCATATGAAGTGGTTCGCGAGACCTTCACAGGCCACGGTGTCACGTTCACGGGCGTTGCTATGCAGCCGGGCGGGCCACAGGGTGTAGGCCTGCTGACGTTTGCCACACCGACCGGACAACCGGTGACGATTGCCGCCCTGTGTTTCCCAGGCAACCCCGTGAGTTGTGCGCTCTCTGCTGAATGCTTCTTGCTCCCGCTGCTGCGCGAATATGCCAGACGACCAGGTCGCCGTGATGCCGAAACCCGGCCACTTGCTCATGATGTGGTGTCACCATCACACAAACATCAGCTGCGCAGGGGGCGGATCCTGGCGGACGGCAGCGTGCGGGTCACGCCGCCGAGCTCACATTTGCTTGCAGACCTTGCTTCGGCAGAGGTCATTGCTCACATTCCGGTCGGTGTCACCGATCTTCCCGCCGGATCGCCCGTAGAAGTTTGGAGACTCCATGACTGAACCAGATCAGCAGCATCTCACCCACATCCGAGAAGATGGCAGCGCCCACATGGTCGACGTCACCGAGAAATCGGTAACGAAGCGCACCGCGCAGGCAGAGGCGATCCTTGAGACCCGCGCAGACGTCATCGCACAACTCGTTTCGGGCAATCTCCCGAAGGGCGAAGCACTCGGTACCGCGCGCATCGCCGGCATCATGGCGGCAAAGCGTACCTGGGAGCTCATCCCGCTCTGTCACCCACTTCCCATCACGAAGCTCGCGATTGACTTTGAGCCGGGTGAGACCAGCGTGCGGATCATCGCTTCTGCAACGGTGCGCGGTGTCACAGGCGTCGAGATGGAGGCCCTCACCGCAGCAAGTGTCGCAGCCCTCACCCTCTACGACATGATCAAGGCTGTCGACCACCAGGCAGTGATTACTACGACCCGCGTGCTCGCAAAGTCAGGCGGGAAGAGCGGCGACTGGTCAGTCGAATGAGGGTTGCGCACGTTATTGTCGCGTCAACCAGCGCAGCTGCAGGAACCGCTGAAGACCGCACCGGTCCGGTGATCGTGCAATGGCTTGCCGCACGCGGGTTCGCCGTCGAGGAGCCGATTGTCGTCGCTGATGGTGCACCCACTGGTGAAGCGGTCAAAGCAGCAATTGCGGCCGGTGTGGACCTCGTACTGACAACGGGCGGGACCGGCGTCTCCCCTACCGATCGCACCCCTGAGGAGGTTGCACCACTCCTCGAAGTACAGCTTCCAGGGCTCATCGATGCGCTCCGACTTCGCGGCGCAGCTGCGACGCCGACTGCTTTGCTCACCCGGGGCGTCGCTGGGTTCGCAGGGCGTACGTTCGTCATGACGATGCCAGGCTCACCTGGTGGAGTGCGTGACGGCCTCGACATTCTTGATGAGGTACTCGATCATATGCTTGGCCAGCGCACCGGCACCCCGCGTGGGGACCACGGACCACGCTAGCCAAGTTAGCGCTCTGGTCTGAGGTCGAATTCATCAAGCGCCCGACGCAACGAAACACCTGACCCGAATCCTGCCGAATGAGCGACCAGGCTACGGCTCCAGCTGGGATATTGTTCGAGCCGCGACTTCGCGTACTCTGCTCTCGCACGACGTATCTCCTGCGCGATGCGGCATCCTCGCATCGCATACGCACGATCAAGCGTGCTGCGGGAAACCCCCAGACGCTGTGCAAGCTGACCCGCGTTGAACCCAGGGTTCGTAAATTCGGCTTGAAGCACCCACTGTGCAGATTCAAACAGGCATTCGTTTGCAGGGTCGGTGGCTGATGCGGTTCGCACGATTCCTCGGGCAACCTCTCGTATGAGCGTCCGTAGGGTTGTCGTGTCGTCTCCGATGGTGTTGCCTTCGCTGTCAAGAATGCCCTTCAGGTACCCAAATGACGCACGACCGAGTGGCGCTTTCAACGTTTCTTCGCGCAGTCGTGCGGCCTCAGGCCGAAGCGGCTCAACCTCACCACGGTGAAATGAAAAGAGCATGCCTTCGCAGTACTCCGGCACTTTAAAGGTCAAGCGTTCACGCCCTGGGGGAACCACGTAAAACTGCTCACTGAACGCGGCGAGGGGCTTACCTGCGATAGAGACGTCAAGGTGGCCCTTTGTGCAGAGAATCAACCAGAATCGCTGCCCGCTGCCTTCTGCCCGGCGTTCGCGCATAATTGACACAGGCCCGCACTTAAACTGAGCGATCGAAAATGCGTCGAGCAATAAGGCGTTTACTGCGATTCGCCCCGGGTCGCCATCGCGCGGGAAGAGCTGAAACATACGATGAAAATCGATCGGGGTCTGAGTTGGGGTTCGCGTCCCCCAGTTCAGACGATGCCGACTGTGCTGCCGTGGGGATGCTTCGTCGGTGTCAAGAGCGGTGTTCATCTTACTTGGGGCCTTCCCGTGCCTGTTGGGTGAAATACAGATAGGTGAAAACCTACTTTTCACACGCCTCAATCAGAAGCAGGTCCCAAGAAGTGCAGTAGAGATGACCGTAGTTTCCGTGCATAGGGAAAAACTTCCCGAGTGACTGCGCGTTATTCTGTGCCACACTACGGCGCAGCATCAGTGCTGCCCGACAGACGCAGAACGCCTCGGACTCCATACAGAGTCCGAGGCGTTCTGCGTTCTCCCCGCAGGGAGAGCAATCAACCGCTAGATCCCGATCATTGCTTCGAACGGTGCACGTGCGAAGAAGATGATGAAACCAGCGGCAACAATCCACAGGAGCCAGTGAATCTTCTTTGCGCGACCGCTGAATGCGTTCACGAGAACGTACGAGACGAAGCCTGCACCAATGCCGTTTGCAATCGAGTAGGTCATCGGCATGACTGCGGCAGTCAAGAAGACGGGCAGCAGGATACGGAAGTCAGTGAGGTCAATGTTCTTGACCTGCGCCATCATCATCGCACCGACAATGACGAGTGCAGCGGCTGCAACCTCAGTCGGGACGATTCCGGTCAGCGGGGTGAAGAACATCGCAACGAAGAAGAGCAGACCGGTCACGATGTTCGCAAAACCGGTGCGTGCACCCTCACCAATACCTGCGCCAGACTCAACGAACACCGTGTTCGAAGACGACGACGTCAGGCCGCCGGCAATCGCACCAACACCTTCGACGACCAGTGCCGACTTCAGACGGGGGAAGTTACCCTTTTCGTCAGCGAGATCCGCTTCACGCGAGAGACCAGTCATCGTGCCCATTGCATCAAAGAAGTTGGTGAAGAGGAGCGTGAAGACCAGCATAATGACGGTGATTGTGCCAACCTTGCTGAAGTCGAAGCTAACTGCGCCGACAAGGCTGAGATCGGGAACGCTGAAGGGAGCGGAACCGAGTTCAGGAACCGTCAGTCCCCAACCACCAGCGTTGAACTCACCGTCTGCACCGATCTGCGGGCCGAGATGCGCAACTGCCTCAACGATCACTGCAATAACCGTGCCGGTGACGAGGCCAATAAGCAGGCCGCCCTTCACCTTCGCAGCGACGAGGACGCCAGTGAGAACAAGAGTAATCACGAAGAGCAGCGTCGGAATAGTAGCGATTGATCCCCCCTGGCCGAGACCAACAGGGGGTGAGTTCTGGCCGGTTGCAGTCACAAAGCCTGAGTTAACAAAGCCAATGAATGCGATGAAGAAGCCAATACCAACGGTGATCGCAAGCTTGAGTTCGACAGGAACGGCGTCGAAGATCATGCGGCGCAGGCCAGTCGCAGCAAGCAGCACAATGAGCACACCGTTGATGACAACGATCGCCATTGCCTCAGGCCAGGTGACTTCCTGGACAACCGAGAACGCAAGGAATGCGTTGATACCGAGGCCAGCAGCGAAGCCGAAGGGCAAACGCGAAACGAGGCCAAAGAGAATCGTCATGACGCCAGCGGTGAGAGCGGTAACCGCACTGACCTGGCCGAAGTCGAGCATGTTGCCTGCAACGTCAGGCTTCCCCGAGAGGATGATCGGGTTGAGGATCACGATGTAGGCCATCGTGACGAACGTCACGAGACCGCCGCGCACCTCTGTGCCGATGGTGGATCCACGCTCGGAAATTTTGAAGAAGCGGTCGAGCGCGCCCTTCGGTTCAGTCTGCTGAGCGGAGGCTTGAGCCACTGCGTACTCCTTGAGTTACTTGATCAGAACGCTGTTGAGGTGCAAATTCGGTATATGAATTCGCAACTAATTAACAGACACACGCTATCAGGTAAAACTCAGAATCAACGATCTCTGCTATCGTTCGCCGATTTCAATGCCATAACAAAGCGCCCCATCTACTCCGAACAGAGCAGGTGGGGTGCTTCAGCAAACGACAGAGTGTTTAGCTCACGCCGAGCAGATCAATCACAAAGATCAGGGTCTTGCCAGAGAGCGGGTGGCCACCGCGGGTGCCGTACGCCTGAGCAGGAGGGACGATGAGCTTACGACGGCCACCGACCTTCATGCCCGGAATACCTACCTGCCATCCCTCGATGAGCGCGCGAAGTGGGAAGTTGATCGACTCACCACGACCCCACGAAGAGTCAAACTCTTCACCCGAGTCGTATTCAACGCCCATGTAGTGAACATCGACAGTCGAGCTAGCAAGCGCCTCAGCGCCGTCACCCTCAACGAGATCAACAATCTCGAGCGTTGCGGGAGCCGGACCCTCAGGTGCGTCAATTTCAGGCTTGTTGAGCGAATTCGTCATGTCACTATTCTTACCGGATTCATCACTCAGTGCCATTGATTTCGCTGAGAGGGAAGCACCGCGCTCACGAGTTTGTCTCGATTTGCCGGTCCTTCCAGCATGCAATGCAAACGTCCGATAACCTGGGTTGGTGAGATTCGCGCATATAGCTATGACCCCAGACGCTCCGGCCGTGCTTGTTGTCCAGCACGGCGACCGCTATGTACGTGTCGCTGACCTTGGCTTCGAGACGAACACCTTGCAGGAGTTCATCGAGCTCGGCGCAGACGCACAGGCACGCCTTGCAGAGGCGATTGCGAAGGCTCCAGACGACGCTGGCATTGCTGTAGATGACGCGGTCTACGCGCCAGCAACGGTGAATCCGCCAAGCATCCTTGCGGTTGGTCTCAATTACGACGAGCACGCGAGCGAGCTCAGTCTGGACAATGACTCTGGTCCAGTTCTCTTTTCGCTGTTCCCGAATTCGCTCAACTCGCACAACGCTGAGGTCAAGCTCCCTGCACGCATCAGCCGCGAGGTCGATTACGAGGCAGAGCTCGGCGTCATTATCGGCAAGCCAGCGAAGAACGTCACGCCAGAAGAAGCGCTCGACTATGTCTTCGGCTACACCGCTGTCAATGACATTACGGCTCGCAACATCCAGTTCCAGGAGCCCCAGTGGGCACGTTGCAAGTCATTCGACACGTTTACCCCTGTCGGCCCTGTGGTGGTGACCGCAGATGAGATTCCTGATCCTCAGGCGCTCGCAATTACGACAGACGTCGATGACCTGCGCGTGCAGGACTCAACGACTGGGTTCATGATCCGCACCGTCGCACAGCTGATCTCTTCCCTGTCAGAGGAGCTCACGCTGCTTCCGGGCACGCTCATCTCGACCGGTTCACCCGGCGGTGCAGGTCGCTCGCGCAAACCACCGCTGTACCTCACGCCGGGCTCGACGGTGACGGTCACGATTGAGAAGATTGGCGAGCTTCGCTCGTACTGTGTAGCGGCAGACTAGTCCGCTCGCTCACGGGCTTCCGTTTGACGGTGGTCTGCGTTGACGATGGCTCTCGGCATGTTGCCGGGGGCCATTTTCGTTGCCCTGTGCGCTGACGACGCGGGGCCCGTACAGACGCCCCGGAGAAACAGCGATGGGCCCGGGACATGTGTCCCGGGCCCATCGCATTCAGCGGCGCAGTGCGCACCACTGCTGTTTCAGATGATTAGTCTTCGTCGCTCAGACCGGCAAGCTTCGCGGGCTGCAGTAGATCATCGAGCTGCGCCTGGTCAAGCAGACCAGCTTCAAGCACGAGATCCGACACCTTCGCGTTCGTTGCCAGCGCTTCCTTTGCGAGCTTTGCAGCCGACGCGTAGCCGATGACCGGTGCGAGTGCCGTGATGACGGTGACCGAACGGCCAACGATGTCTTCAAGGCGGTCCTCGTTCGCGGTGATGCCGTCAACACAGTTCACACGGAGGGTCTGGCACGCGCGCTCAAGCCACACGATCGACTGGAAGAGCGAGTGAGCAATGATGGGCTCGAATGCGTTGAGCTGGAGCTGGCCAGCCTCTACCGCCATCGAAACCGTGACGTCGCAGCCAGCAACCGAGTACGCCACCTGGGTGACCGACTCAGGAATAACAGGGTTGACCTTACCTGGCATGATCGATGAGCCTGCCTGGCGTGCGGGGAGGTTGATCTCGCCGAGGCCAGCCTGCGGGCCCGATGACAGCAGTCGAAGGTCGTTCGATATCTTCGAGAGCTTCATAGCGGTGCGCTTGAGCGCACCAGAGAACGTAATGAATACGCCGGTGTCGCTGGTCGACTCAATGAGATCGCCTGCAGTGACCAGGTCGAGTTCGGTGATCTCGCGCAGGTGCTTGATGACCGATTCCTTGTAGCCCTTGGGAGCGTTGATGCCCGTACCGATTGCGGTAGCACCCATGTTGACCTCGCCAAGCAGCGAGACAGCTTCCTTGAGGCGGTCAACATCTTCACGCAGGGTTACGCCGAAAGCGTTGAACTCCTGACCAAGGGTCATCGGAACAGCGTCCTGTAGCTGTGTGCGGCCGACCTTTACGATGTGAGAGAACTCACGGCCCTTGTTCTGGAACGAATCCGCAAGAAGCGTGAGCTCCTCAAGCAGCGACTTCAGCGAGAACGCAAGGGCAACCTTGATTGCCGTTGGGTACGTGTCGTTAGTCGACTGGCTGTGGTTCGTGTGGTCGTTCGGGTTAATGAACGAGTAATCACCCTTGGTGTGACCTGCGAGCTCAAGCGCGCGGTTGGTGATGACCTCGTTCGCGTTCATGTTCGTTGAGGTGCCAGCACCACCCTGGACAACACCCACCACGAACTGATCGTGGAACATACCACTCTTGATCTCTTCACAGGCCTGATCGATGAGCTTCGTGCGCTCATCATCCAGTGCGCCAATCTCGTTGTTCGCACGAGCTGCTGCCTGCTTCACGCAAGCGAATGCACGTACGAAGTCGGGGTAAACCGAGATCGGTCGTCGAGCAATCGGGAAATTCTCGTTTGCACGCGCGGTATGCACACCCCAGTAGGCCTGTGCGGGAATTTCGACGCTGCCGAGAGAATCGGTCTCGGTACGCGTCTCAGATGCGAGGAAATCGCTCACTTGTATCGCTCCGGTGTATTCGAAGAAACAGACGGCGGAGGCCCGCCGAAGTACCACGGTTAACCTTACTCCCGTCGCAGTCAAAAGCAGTCATAAATCTAAGGAATCATCTCCGAATCGCAAGAACCTCATGTTTATTCACGAAAGTCACTGCTTTTTGTCGGGCGCGCCCGGCTCTTCGGGTCGATGTTCGGATCGCTGAGGAAGCGGAATGGGGCCGGTCATTCCGTCTGAAAGTGGTCCATTCTGCGGAACTGAGTCAACCTCCCCAACTGGAATAGGCTGCCGCCTCAAGACGTCAATCGGCGCAGTGAGCGTCTCATCCTGAGTGCCCGTCGGCTCTCCACCCTCGGGACGACCTGCGTGCGATACCACGAGGTGTGGCGCGGATCCGATCCGCACCCGCACCCGCAGGTCTCGCCCGATGAACCACCACAGCACGCCAACTAGGCACGCGAGCAGACCCGCGATTGCCGCGACTCCCAGTGCCCACCGCGGACCGAAGCGGTCAGCCACCGCACCGGCGACCGGTGCGCCAATCGGCGTACCGCCCATGAGCACCGCAAAGTAAAGGGAAAGCACACGTCCCCGTACTGCGGGGTCGCTCGTCGTTTGCACGAAACCGTTCGCGGTCGACAGTAGCGTCGCGGTGCAATAGCCAAGCAACACTAACGAGATCGCGAATGTCCAGAACGAGGGCATCAGTGCTGAGATCAGTGCAGCAGCTCCCAGACCGCCAGCAGCAAGCACCACGACGCGCATGCGCGCGGCAGGGCGTCGTGCGACGAGGAGTGCACCAGACAACGATCCGATCGCGAGTATCGAGGACAGCACCCCATACTCCCCCGCGCCACGGCCAAATTCAACGGCCATGGTCGACGAGTACACCGGGAAGTTCATCGCGAACGCGCCAACGAGGAACACAATGATGAAGATGACAAGCAAATCCTTGCGCATCCACACGTATTTAAACCCAGCAACGAGCTGATTTCCCTGGACCCCACGCGCGCCAACCGCCGCACGCGACTCTGGCTGTATGCGGATCGCGGAAAGCGCGAGGAGCATTGCAACGAACGAGGCCGAGTTGATGATGAACACCCACCCAGATCCGACACCTGCAATGAGCAGACCTGCGACCGCTGGGCCAACCAAGCGCGCTGAGTTGAAGGATGCAGAGTTCAGCGCCACCGCGTTCGAGAGCTCAGACTGGTCAACGAGGTCCGAGACGAAAGCTTGACGCGACGGCGTATCAAACGCGTTCACAATGCCGAGTCCGAGCGCGAAAAGGTAGAGGTGCCAGAGCTCAGCGGTCCCGAGCACGAGCAGTAGTCCTAGTGCGCACGCAAGTGTCATCAGGAGCGACTGCGTGATGAAGAGTACCTTGCGGCGGTCAAAGCGATCCGCGACCGCCCCACTCAAAGGAACAAGTAACAGCTGCGGGCCGAATTGTAAGGCCATCGTGATGCCAACTGCAGTGGCGTCGTTGTCGGTGAGCTCGGTCAGCACCACCCAGTTTTGCGCGGTTGCCTGCATCCAGGCCCCGATGTTTGAGACAAGCGCTCCGAAGAACCAGATCCGATAGTTCCGAATTGACAGGGATCTGAACATCGTTGACACGTTTCGGGGCTCCTTTGGTTGCCCCTACCCTACGCCCGTACGATGCTCCACGGCCAGGCCTCAGCAAATGTTAGAACTTGTCACCCATGTCGAGCAGGCGACGAATACGATCGGGGATCGGCGGGTGGGTCGCGAAAAGACGCTGCGTGAGGCCGGGCTTCAGCGGATCCGCGATCCATAGATGCGCCATGCTCGAGTTCTGCTTCTGCATCGGCTGCCCGTATGTCGAAAGCTTGTGCAGCGCGCTCGCCAGCGCCTCTGGATGCCGTGTGGTGAGGGCCCCAGTCGCATCAGCAAGGTATTCACGCTGACGCGAAACAGCGAGCTGCACGATGCTTGCAACCAGTGGCGCAACGAGCATCGCAAGAATACCGAAGATCATGACCACCGGATTGTTGTTGTTATTGTTGCGGCTGAAGAACACCATGCGAACGAGCATGTCGCTGATCATGCCGACGGCGACCACAAGCCCGTACACGATCATCGACACTCGAATGTCATAGTTGCGCACGTGACCGAGCTCATGAGCCATGACGCCCTCAAGCTCAGAATCCGTCATCATATCGAGCAGACCGGTCGTTGCCGCCACCATCGCGTGGGCAGGGTCGCGACCCGTTGCAAACGCATTCGGCGCAGGGTCATTCACGATGTACACCTCAGGCATCGGGGTTCCCGTTGTGATCGCAAGGTTTTCAACGATGCGATACAGGCGGGGATTGTCAGCCTGCGTGATCCGCTGCGCACCACTCATCATGATGGCCTGCTTGCCAGCGGCAAAGTACTGAATGAGCGCGAAACCGCACGCAAACACCATCACCCAGATAACGATGGTCCAGGAGTTGTAGATGTAGGAGGCAAGCCAGCCCAGGCCGCCAATGACTGCCAGGAACAACAGAATGATGAGCACACTGTTGATCTTGTTCTTTCGGATTGCGCTGTACACGCGAGAGCTCTCTTAAACCTTCAGCGTGCGGAGACTAGAACTGGATGCGTGGTGGCTCCGAGATCGCAGCGACGTCTTCAACCTCAAAGAAGTCGCGCTGCTTGAAGCCCATGCCACCAGCAAAGATATTGTTCGGGAACACCTGAATCTTGGTGTTGTACTCACGAACGCCGCCGTTGTAGAAGCGGCGCGATGCCTGAATCTTGTTCTCGGTGTCGACGAGCTCCGACTGGAGCTGCAGGAAGTTCTGGCTCGCCTGAAGCTGCGGGTACGCCTCAGCAACGGCGAAGATGCTCTTCAGGGCGTTCTGCATGTGACCCTCTGCCACTGAGGCTTCAGCAGGCCCCTGAGCAGAGATCGTCTCGGCACGCGCCTTCGTGACTGCCGAGAAGACGCCTTCTTCGTGAGCCGCATAGCCCTTCACGCTCTCAACAAGCGAAGGAATCAGGTCTGCACGACGCTTGAGCTGCACCGTGATGTCGCTCCACGCCTCATCGACGCGAACCTTGAGCGTGACGAGCGAGTTGTAGGTCGCCCACACGTAGATACCAAGAATCAGCACCAAGCCAAGTGCAATCAGGAGTGCAATCAATCCGCCGTTCATGCGGCAAGTCTATCCGCCGTGCCCATGAATCCGCTGTGTCATTCTGGCGAAAGCTGGGTACTCGCAACATTCTTTTCGTTAGAGCTCGCGCAAATCCCGCTCAAGCTCAGCCTGAAACGCCGCACGAACCCGTGCTCGCTCTCTGAGAGATGCGCGGATCCGTAAGAACAGACCGAGGCCAGCCGCAACGAGCAGAGCGACAATCAACACCAACTTTGCAAACGCCACGCTGCCACAGTACACCTCGGCTCTAAAGGCACTATGCTTTGGTGGTCGCGGGCTTTCCTCGCGTTCCCCCTATAGCCCAATTGGCAGAGGCAGCTGACTTAAAATCAGCCAAGTCTGGGTTCGAGTCCCAGTGGGGGGACTTTTCATGTGATGGCCCCAGATCGACTGTTCTGCTGTTCGGCTGAAGCCAGGTTTCATCCCTTCTCGTGCGGGGTTACTTTTTGCACACGCTCCCTCATCGCAGAACACCGTGTGCTCGAGTACTTTTCGCTGGTGTTTCTACCCCACACTCGATACTGTTTTCTCAGCTAGCACATCGATGTCGCCTAGCAAATCGTCAGTAGGCAACGGGTTGCCACAAACGTTGGGAAAGCTATGCCAAAGAAGTACGCCAAGATGCTCGCCACAGGCTCTCTCCTCGCATTGAGCGGGGCCGCATTCATTGCCCCTGCCGCCCAGGCAGTAGAGTCGGCAGATGCGCCTGTTGGTTGCTCGTATTGGCATAAGGGAACCAACTACTACGTTTCTGTACAACCCACCACGGACCGCACGTACGCAGTGACCGTTGTGGACCTGAAGTCATTTGCCTCTGAATCCACGAAGGAAGACGCCTTCCTGCAGATGCCGCTGGATCTACGCATGAGCGAGAATGTTGTGACGGTAAATCCAGCAGTACACATCTCTGGTGTTTCCATCTCACAGTCAATCTCCACAGCAGAGTCATCGGACCCATCCGGCATCGCAATTAGCGACTACATTCGCCAAGCGCCTGCACCTTGGGAGAGTGTGTCCGTGACGGGAAATGTGATCTCTTGGCGCCAGGACATGGACGCACGCTCCGATGAAAATGGGGTGCAGGTGCTCCCCAGCGACTATTTCTTCCCAGGCATGTCGATTGACGATTCAGCCGGAGTTCTCGAGTTCACGCTGACTGTCCCGGAGAGCGTCTCAGGCCAAGTGCAACTCTTCGAAGGCGTAGGTTCGAACTACATGAGTTCGGCAATCATCGTTGATACGGGCGTGTGGGAAGCAGATGTGGCGATGCGCGATGACATCCCGGGCTGCTCCGTGAACATTAAGGCGCCCGTCGACCCCGAGCCAGAACCCAAGCCGGAGCCAGAACCAGAGCCTAAGCCAGAGCCCAAGCCGGAACCCAAGCCAAAGCCAGAACCCAAGCCGGAGCCAGAACCAGAGCCTAAGCCAGAGCCCAAGCCGGAACCCAAGCCAAAGCCAGAACCCGTCGCACCCCAGCCAGGCACCACCAAGCCGGCAACAAAGCCCGCCGCTCTTGCGAATACTGGAGCACATGACGCGACGCTTCTCATGCTGCTTGGTACGGCCACTGCAGCCGCCGGAGTCGGACTCGTTGTCCGCGGTCGCCGCGTACGCCGATAACGGAGCGACCCTAGAACGTGTCGCGTTGAATATCTGGTGTCGGCATTCTTCACCTTGAAATAGCAGAAGCCCCTCCCATATCTGGGAGGGGCTTCTGCTATTTCAGCCTGCGTCCGGCAGGCTAGTTGCTCAGGCGATCACGAAGACCGGTGAGCTGGTCGTTCAGCGCTGCTGGGACACGATCACCGAACTGACCGAAGAATTCTTCGGTGAGGTCAGCCTCTGCGAGCCACGACTTGGGATCAATCGCGAAGAGCTCTTCGAGATCAGCTGCGGGCACCTCGATGCCAGAGAGGTTCAACTCGCCTTCAGCGGGAACAGTGCCAATCGCGGTCTTGCGGCCGGTGTGCTCACCCTCGACACGACGGATGATCCAGTCAATGACGCGTGAGTTGTCACCGAAGCCAGGCCACAGGAATCGTCCGTCGTCGCCCTTGCGGAACCAGTTCACCTGGAAGATCTTGGGAGCATTCTCACCAAGAATCTCGCCCATCTCGAGCCAGTGACCCCAGTAGTCGGCCATGTTGTAGCCACAGAAAGGAAGCATCGCGAAGGGGTCGCGGCGGAGTTCACCAACGGTGCCCTCCTGTGCCGCGGTCTTCTCAGACGAGATGGTTGCGCCGACGAATACGCCATGCTCCCACGAAAGTGACTGAGCTACGAGCGGGACGTTGGTCGCACGGCGGCCACCGAAGAGGATTGCGTCGAGCGGAACGCCGTCCTGCTCGTACCAGTCCTGAGCAAGCGTCGGCGTCTGCTGGATGGGCACGGTGAAACGTGAGTTCGGGTGCGCAGCGACACGACCCGACTCGGGAGTCCAGTCGTTGCCGAGCCAGTCGATAAGGTGCGAGGGAACCTCGTCAGTCTTACCCTCCCACCAGACATCGCCGTCATCGGTCAGCGCAACGTTCGTGTAGATGGTGTGGCCCCAGAGGGTCTCCATCGCAACAGGGTTCGTCGACTCACCGGTACCGGGAGCAACACCGAAGAATCCAGCTTCAGGGTTGATCGCGTACAAACGACCGTCTTTGCCGGGGCGAAGCCACGCAATGTCATCACCAATGGTCTCGACCTTCCAGCCGGGAATGGTGGGCTGCAGCATTGCAAGGTTGGTCTTGCCACATGCCGAGGGGAACGCGGCAGACAGGTGGTATGCCTTGTTGGTCTCAGTGTTCGTGAGCTTCAGGAGCAACATGTGCTCTGCAAGCCAGCCCTCGTTCTTGCCCATGACCGAAGCAATACGGAGCGCGAAGCACTTCTTCGAAAGCAAGGCGTTTCCGCCGTAGCCGGATCCGTATGACCACACCTCAAGGGTTTCGGGGAAGTGGGTGATGTACTTCGTGTCATTGCTTGGCCACGCGATGTCTTCTTCACCCTCTGCGAGAGGTGCGCCAACCGAGTGAACGGTGCGTACCCACTCAGAACCAGGGGTGATGCCGTCGAGCGCTGCCTGGCCCATACGGGTCATGATCCGCATGTTGAGAACTGCGTACGGTGAATCGGTGATCTCGATACCGAGCTGCGTAATCGCGCCGCCAACGGGACCCATCGAGAAGGGTACGACGTACATGGTACGTCCACGCATCGAGCCAGCAAAGAGCGGCATAAGCTCAGCCTTCATGGCCTCCGGTGCTGCCCAGTTGTTTGTGGGACCAGCGTCTGCCTCGTTCTCGGAGCAGATGAACGTGCGATCCTCGACACGAGCAACGTCGTTCGGGTTCGAGCGTGCGAGGAAGCTTCCGGGACGGATGTCCTTATTCAGCGCAATGAGGCTGCCAGCCTCAACCATCTCCGAAGTGATGCGGTTCCATTCGTCCTGCGAACCATCGCACCACAGCACAGCGTCAGGCTGCGTCAGCTCAGCGACTTCAGTCACCCAACTCAGCACCTCTTCATTGCCGGTCTTTGCTTCAGCGCGCACAAGCGCTGCGTAGTTCAGGCTTGTTGCCGTCTGGTCATTACCCATGAGTATGTGTCTCCTTGGAGTGAAACCGCACCCTTTTCAGGTGTGTACAACCATCTTCCCCCACAAATTCACCTACTATTTTCCAAATGAGCTGTAAAAATTCAGCTTTTTTGACATAGAGTCAAATGCATGGTCCCTCAGGATACTCCCACTATTTCTGGTGCAGACATGGATCGCATGATCCTTGGCAAACGACTTCGGCACTACCGTACGCATGCTGGGCTCACCCTCGAACAATTGGGCGAGCGCGTTGGTGTTGTCGCGAGCCAAATTTCACACATCGAAAACGGCCGCCGTGAGCCCAAGCTTGTATTGATTCAGGCTCTTGCACGGGAACTCGAGATTGAACCAGGCGACCTCCTCTCCCCCGAAGCGCCCGACGAACGTAGCCGACTTGAAATCGAGCTCGAGCGCGCGCAATCTACTCCGTCATACCAACGGCTTGGCTTGCCCCACATTCGTGCTCCGCGCAGTTTGAGTGATGACACGCTCGCAACCCTCGTTGGCATGCACCAAGAACTTGCACGGCGTAGCCGCGCTGCGGCTTCCACCTCAGAAGAAGCACGGCGTGCAAACACTGTGATCCGCACCCAGATGCAAGAACGCAACAATTACCTGCCCGACATCGAACTGCTGGCCTCAGACCTCATGCGTCGAATCGGGCACGGCAACGGCGCAGTCACCCACCGTGAAGTCGCGATGCTTGGTGAACTGCTCGGGTTCACCCTGATCTTTGTTGATGATCTGCCAGAGAACACTCGCAGCATGACCGACCTCGAGAACGGTCGTATTTACTTGCCGCCGGCCTCAATTCCTGGGGGCCACGGCCTGCGTTCGCTCGCACTGCAGGCGATGGGCCATCGTGTGCTCGGCCACGACAAGCCAGCGAGCTACGCAGAATTCTTGCAACAGCGGCTGCAAATCAACTACTTCGCCTCCGCCTGCCTTATCCCGGAGGCACGCGCAGTGGAATTCTTGCAGAACGCTAAGCGCAATCGGAACCTCGCGATTGAGGACTTCCGCGATGCGTTTGGCGTGACCCACGAGGCTGCAGCGCACCGGTTCACCAACCTCGCGACCAGGCACCTCGACCTTCGGGTACATCACTACCGAACTGACGCCGTGGGTTCGCTGCTGCGCGGGTATGCGAATGACGGTCTCCCCTTCCCCACTGACGAAGACGGTTCGATTGAGGGCGAGCTGCTCTGCGCAAAGTGGGGTGGCCGAACCGCTTTTCACCGCACTGACCGCACGAGTGAGTTCTACCAATACACCGACACCCCGAACGGAACCTACTGGACCAGTGTGCAGACCGGGCAGGCAGACGCTGGAAACTTCGCGATTGCGTGTGGAGTTTCCTTCGATGACTCCCGCTGGTTCCGGGGCCGCGATACGAGCATGCGCGAAGTGTCCACATGCCCTGATCCGGCATGCTGCCGCACGGCGCCTCGCGATCTGCGCTCGCGCTGGGAAGGTAAGGCCTGGCCCAGCGCCCGCATGCACGCACACGTGCTATCCCCGCTTCCCACCGGCACCTTCCCCGGCGTCGATGACACTGCGATGTTTGAGTTCCTCTCGCGGCACTCTCCTTCGCAGCCATAGTTCACACAGTGGGCGCGGATCAGCAGCGCACAGCATTACCCCAAGCTGAGGGCGAAAATTCAGCTCAGACAAAGCCCCACTTCGCTACGCTAGTGAAGTAGTACAAGCCCTGGAAAGGACTCGACCACCACAATGAGCAATCCCGCCTTCTCGAAGAACCCGGCGCTGAACGGCAAGCAGAACCTCACCGCTGATGAGCTGCGCCGTATTTACGATCAGCCTGCAGCCGAGGTGAACCGTCCTGGCGTCGACGCACCTGCTGGTGCAGCGCCTGGCGCCGGTGTGCCCGCTGGCACTCCGACGATGCCAGCATCGTCCTCCCCTATGACCTATGAGAACACCATCTCGAAGACGGTGTTCCTCTTCATCCTCACCGTCGCCTGTGCCGCGGTTGGCTGGATGGCAACGCCTTCCATGCCGTTCATCCCGTTTGTCGGCGCGATCGTGGGCCTCGTGCTTGGTCTCGTGAACTCGTTCAAGAAGCAGCCAAGTGTTCCCCTCATCATCGGGTACGCCGCGTTCCAGGGTCTTTTCCTTGGCGGCATCTCAATGATCTTTGAGGCACAGTGGGCCGGCATCGTTTCGCAGGCCGTCATTGGCACCTTCGCGGTCTTCGGCGTCACCCTCCTGCTCTTCCGCAGCGGCAAGGTTCGCACGAGTCCCCGCATGACCAAGATCGTGCTGATCGCTATGGTCGGCTACGGTGTCTTCTCGCTCATCAACTTCATCCTGATGATGACCGGCATCAACGACAACCCATGGGGTCTGCGCGGTGCAACCATCTTTGGTTTCCCCCTCGGTGTGGTCATCGGTCTGCTCGCAGTCGCCCTCGCCGCTTACTCGCTTGTCATGGACTTCGAGATGATTCAGAACGGCGTGCAGAACCGCGTCCCCGAGAAGTGGGGCTGGAGCGCAGCGTTCGGCATCATGGTGACCCTTATCTGGCTGTACGTTGAGATCCTCCGCATCATCGCGATCTTGCGAGGCAACGACTAATTGTCGCCCGCGTCGCAAGACGCTGACGCTCTCAAGAGCGCGGATCAGGGGTGGAGCACTTTCGAGTGCTCCACCCCTTTTCTCATGCCCGCGGCCTGGTCGTCCGTCGTATCCGGCGCAACTCCGTGAGAACGCGCCTTCCCTGCGAGATCACCCCTTTCTGCCGCATGAAGGCGCCCTTCTCGGCAACAACCCCAGATCTCGCGCCAGTGGCCCGTGGGCGACCGCCGTCAGCTCGCCTCAAGGAAACGCTCAGGGGAAAAGAAATGAGGGGCCGCACCTCAAAGGTGCGGCCCCTCATTCGTTCAGCTCAGCTGAGACCAGGGTGTGGGCTTACTCCCACTCGATGGTCCCAGGGGGCTTTGAGGTCACGTCGAGCACAACTCGGTTGACCTCAGGCACCTGGTTGGTGATCTTGTTCGAAATGCGCGCGAGCACGTCATACGGGACACGAGTCCAGTCTGCAGTCATCGCGTCCTCTGAGGAGACGGGACGCAGCACAATCGGGTGACCGTACGTACGGTGATCGCCCTGGACGCCAACTGAACGGACGTCTGCGAGCAGCACGACCGGGCACTGCCAAATCGTCTGATCGAGGCCTGCTGCGGTCAGCTCTTCACGGGCGATCGCGTCGGCCTCGCGCAGAACCTCGAGTCGGTCACGGGTGACCTCGCCGACGATGCGGATACCGAGACCCGGACCAGGGAACGGCTGACGACCAACGATTTCCTCGGGAATGCCGAGTTCGCGACCGATCTCACGAACCTCATCCTTGAACAGCGCACGAAGCGGCTCGATGAGCTCAAAGTCGAGGTCCTCAGGAAGACCACCAACGTTGTGGTGAGACTTGATGTTTGCGGTACCTGACCCGCCGCCCGACTCAACAACGTCGGGGTAGAGCGTGCCCTGAACCAGGAACTTCACCTTCTCGCCCGAAGCCTTCGCTTCTGCAACAAGGTCAAGCTGCACCTTCTCGAACGCGCGAATGAACTCACGTCCGATAATCTTGCGCTTGGTCTCGGGGTCAGTAACGCCCTCAAGGTGGCCGAGGAAGGTGTCTGCAGCGTCAACGGTGATGAGCTTCACACCGGTCGATGCGACGTAGTCGCGCTCAACCTGCTCACGCTCGCCCTTGCGGAGGAGGCCGTGATCGACGAACACAGCGGTGAGCTGATCACCGATCGCCTTGTGTACGAGCGCGGTCGAAACTGCCGAGTCAACGCCGCCCGAGAGTGCCGAGATGACGCGTGCGTCACCAACCTGTGCGCGGATCGACTCGATCTGCTCAGCGATGACATTGCCTGCGGTCCAATCAGCAGGAATTCCCGCGATCTCGTGCAAGAACTTCTCGATCATTGCCTGACCGTGTTCCGAATGCTTTACCTCGGGGTGCCACTGCACGCCGTACATACGCTTTTCAGGCGAGCCGAAAGCCGCAACCGGGGTAAGCGCAGTGCTTGCTAGTACTTCAAAGCCCTCGGGAGCCTGCGAAACGGAATCACCGTGGCTCATCCACACGTTCTGGCTTTCAGGCAGACCGCCAAGCAGTGCGCCGCCGCCAGCAACGAGGTCGGCTTCAATTCGGCCGTACTCGCGGTCACCGGTCTCGCTCACCACGCCACCGAGCGTGTGCGCCATAACCTGGAAGCCGTAGCACATACCGAACATCGGGATACCGAGGTCGAAGATTGCGGGATCAAACTGCGGAGCACCATCTTCGTATACCGAAGAAGGACCGCCCGACATCATGATCGCGAGGGGCTGCTTCTCAGCAACTTCTGCCGCCGTGATCGAGTGCGGGACGAGCTCGGAGTAAACCCCTGCTTCGCGCACGCGGCGGGCGATCAGCTGCGCGTACTGCGCGCCGAAGTCAACCACGAGCACCGGGCGGTGCGCGGTGCCTGTCTGTTCTGCCATGCTGGCCTTTCGATTAGTGAGAGAAAAGTCTAGCTCGCACAGTGTGCGTGCGGGAGGGGACATAAGCCCCGCGGGACTACGCGCCAGAGCTGCTTGTTGCAGTACTCGTGACGTCTGTCACTTCAGCCTCTTTTGCTTCGAGGAAGCCAGTCACCTGGCGAACCACGCGTGCTTCGAGGAAGAAGGACATGAAGGGAATCACACCGCCGAGCGCAATCAACAGGAACTTGCTGAAGCCCCAGCGCATCGGGCTCCAAAGCATGAAGTCCGAAATGAGGTAGATCACGTAGAACCAACCGTGAGCGATAAGAATCGCCTTGAAGAGATCAAACCCTGGCTGTACAAAGTCAGCTTCAACGCCCTCAGGTGCAATTTCACGGAACACCGCGAATCCATCTGGCGTGAAGAGGTACAGCTGTACTCCGACCGCGTACTTCATCACCATCACTGCGCACAGCAGGAGGAGCATGAGGCCCGTGATCACCGACGTCACCTTATAGATTGACAGCGCACGCTTGATACGCGGGTAATCTTCGGGCTTCGGCTGCAGTTGCATGATGTCCATTCTATTCTGCGTCGACGCGCGCTTGTTCTGCGAGCGCCTTGAGTTCGTGTTCTTTCTCCCACGCGTCGCGGGTGAGACGGAACCAGAAGAACACTGCGAAGCCGGCAAACACCACCCATTCAACCGCGTAGAAGAGGTTCAACCAGTTCACCTGCTCGGGTTCAGATGGCGGGACTGAGTCAATCGCGTCCAATCCTGCAGCATCGAGCAGTGTGCTCATTTCAGCTTGCGGATGCAACACCATGTATCCGGCATACACTGGCTCGTTCAGCTCACCCCAGGTGTTAATGAGCTGAGCAGGCACCATAGCAGTCATGAGGTGCGGATCCTGATCCGCACCTGGGCGTGCAGGCGCCTCAGCAGGCATCATTCTTCCCTCGAGCGGGAAGACCTGTGTCGGATCGACGGTAGCCTCAAGCAGTGCAATGGCCTGCGAAGCGTCAGAGGCAGTAGGCGCCCAACCGATGGCAGCTGAGAGATTACTAGCTGGATCTTCAGTCGCAAATCGGCCGACGACCCAAACCCCCTCGACACCATCGTTCTGACGCTTTTCGACGATGTTGAAGTCACCGGGAACAAGAGTGCCGTCGATCTCGACCACGGAACCTGCGGCGAGCTCGTTCAGCCCGCCACCAGGCTTTGCAAGCTCGGTCAGGGACTTCACCGTCTCAGTGTCTGCGAGTGCAGAAACGTCCGAACGGATCGCAGTACCGAGCTGCCACCGACCGAGCCACGCGAATGCTGCGGCAACGGCCAACGCGAGCAGGAGCGCCAAAATCCACTGCGGACGGCGCATCACCTGCCCAAGCGTTGGTTCGCCGAGGTATTCGGGTGTTTTGCGAGCCACTGTTTAGCGTTCTGCGTAGACGATGCCGACTCGCTGGAACTCCTTGACATCGGAGTAACCCGTGGTCGCCATCGAGCGGCGCAAAGCACCAATAAGGTTTGAGTAGCCGTCTGCACGATGTGCTGGGCCGTTGATGATCTCGGCAAGCGGAGCGATCTGTTCGAACGACATCCGCGTGCCACGGGGAAGATCCTCGTGGTGAGCTTCCTGGCCCCAGTGACGACCACGACCTGGCGCATCAGTAGCGCGCGCAAGGGCGCCACCAAGCATGACTGCATCTGCACCACATGCGATCGCCTTGACCAGGTCGCCCGAGGTACCAAGACCGCCATCAGCGATCACGTGAACGTAACGGCCGCCCGATTCATCAAGGTAGTCGGTACGTGCACCAGCAACATCAGCAATTGCGCTCGCCATTGGCGCACGCACACCAAGAGTTGCACGCGTCGTTGACGAAGCGCCGCCGCCAAAGCCAACAAGCACACCAGCTGCGCCAGTACGCATCAGGTGGAGCGCAGACTGGTACGTTGCAACGCCACCAACGATGACGGGAACGTCAAGCTGGTAAATGAATTCCTTGAGGTTCAAGGGTTCACGTCCCGCGACGGACACATGCTCAGCGGAAACCGTGTTGCCACGGATCACAAACATGTCGACACCCGACTTCACGACGGTGTCAGCGAACTCGGCGGTGCGGTGCGGTGAAAGGGCGCCTGCCACAGTGACACCCGCTTCGCGGATCTCAGCGAGGCGGTCACGAATCAGCTCAGACTTGATAGGAGCAGAGTACAGTTCGCGCATGCGGTGCACTGCCTCAACCTCATCATCAATTCGAGCAATCTCGTCGAGCAAAGGCTCGGGATTCTCATGACGTGTCCAGAGACCTTCAAGATTCAGGACGCCAAGGCCACCAAGGCGACCAAGCTCAATCGCCGTTGCTGGCGACATCACCGAGTCCATTGGTGCACCAAGTACCGGAATCTCGAACTGGAATGCGTCAATCGACCAAGCGGTCGACACGAGCTCTGGGTCGCGCGTACGACGAGTCGGCACCACACCGATTTCGTCGAAGGTGTACACGCGACGGGCCCGCTTGCCCCGGCCGATCTCGATCTCGTTACTCACGATCACTCTTTCTTTCCGCGCCGCAGCGCCGGTGAAGTGTTATTACTTCTTGTAGTTCGGTGCTTCGACAACCATCTGGATGTCGTGCGGGTGCGATTCCTTCAGACCCGCTGCAGTGATACGAACGAACTGACCGCGCTCCTTGAGCTCGGAGATCGTGCGTGCACCGACGTAGAACATCGACTGACGGAGACCGCCGGTCATCTGGTGTGCAACGGCACCTACCGGGCCGCGGTAGGGAACCTGGCCTTCAATGCCCTCAGGGATGAGCTTCTCATCGCTCGGGACGTCTGCCTGGAAGTAGCGGTCCTTCGAGTACGAGGTTCGCTCACCGCGAGTCTGGAGCGCACCGAGTGAGCCCATTCCACGGTAGCCCTTGTACTGCTTGCCGCCGATGAAGACAAGGTCGCCAGGGCTCTCGTCGGTTCCTGCGAGCAGCGAACCCATCATGACAGCTGAGGCGCCAGCAACGAGAGCCTTCGCAATGTCACCTGAATACTGCAGGCCGCCATCAGCAATCACGGGGACACCCATGGGAGTCGCAGCCTTCGCTGCCTCGTACACTGCAGTCACCTGAGGCACACCGACACCAGCGATCACACGAGTGGTGCAGATCGATCCGGGACCGACACCCACCTTGATTGCGTCTGCGCCTGCCTCAGCAAGTGCCTTCGCACCTGCGTAGGTTGCGACGTTGCCGCCGATAACGTCGACGCCGGCAAACGCTGGGTCTGCCTTGATCTTCGAAATGATGTCGAGCACGCCCTTGCTGTCACCGTTTGCGGTGTCAACAACGATAACGTCGACACCTGCATCAACGAGCTGGCCAGCACGCTGCCACGCATCGCCGAAGAAGCCAACAGCTGCGCCGACGCGAAGTCGACCTGAGTCGTCCTTCGTAGCGAGTGGGTACTGCTCTTCCTTGTCGAAATCCTTCACAGTAATCAAACCGGTGAGCTTCCCGTTCGCGTCAACGAGTGGAAGCTTCTCGATCTTGTGCTGTCGGAAGATGTCAGCGGCTGCCTCACGCGAGATACCCGCGGGTGCAGTGATGAGAGGCATGCGAGTCATCGCGTCACCGACGCGAACCTGTGCACGATCCTTGACATCGATGAAGCGCATATCGCGGTTCGTGATGATGCCGAGCAGAATACCTGCTGCGTCAACAACGGGGAGACCCGAAACACGGTATTCACCGCAGATTGCATCTACCTCTGCAACAGTGGCGTCGACAGACGTCGTCACTGGGTTAGTGATCATGCCAGCTTCACTGCGCTTCACACGGTCGACCATTTCTGCCTGATCCTGAATCGACAGGTTACGGTGCAGAATGCCGAGACCACCATTGCGCGCCATGGCGACGGCCATGCGCGTCTCGGTGACGGTGTCCATTGCCGCAGAGATGAGCGGAATGTTCAGGCGAATGCGTCGGGTGAGCTGGGTACTAGTGTCAGCCTCACTCGGAATCACGTCGGTGTGCGCAGGCAGGAGCAGCACATCGTCGTAGGTGAGACCGGTGAACGCGAAGGGGTCACGCTGTTCCATAGAACCTCTCTCAATTGTGGCCAAGACTCGGGCCGATTTAGGAGGCTAATATGCACTCCTCACCTGTATCAGTCTAAACGAACCTGACCGGTGTTCGTCTGGACGTACGCTCTGGGGGTATTCCGCGCTTTCCGAATCATGTCGGTGACCAGGAGAACGAGTGCAATCCAGACGGCAATAAATCCAACCCACCGGCCCCAGGAAACAGCTTCACCGAGCACCAAATAGCCATAGAGGAAGCCAATGATTGGCGTAATGAACTGCAGGAAGCCGACGTACGTGAGAGAGAGTCTGCGCGCTGACTCTCCAAATAGGATGAGTGGCGCGGCAGTAATCAGACCGCTCACGAGCACGAGCGCAAAGATGCCTGCGCCGTGCGAGAACGCGCTCAAGCCAACCGTTGAGGCAAGGACAATTCCCTGTACGACACCAATCGGTGTCGAGATGAAGGACTCGACGGCGAGTCCGGTAATTCCATCTACGGACTCGATCCGCTGGTGTACGACACCGTACAGGCCAAACGACAGCGCAAGTCCGATCGAGATCCACGGGAACTTGCCGTACGCAATCGCCGAGGCGATGACGCCTGAGAGCGCGATGGCCACGGCTGCCCATTGCAGTTTGTTGAGCTTCTCGCCAAAGAACACCACTCCGAACAACACCGTGAAGATCGGGTTGATGAAGTATCCAAGCGAGGTCTCAAGCACGTGCCCGGTGACAACACCGATCACAAAAATTTGCCAGTTTGCGTAGAGCAAAATGGCTGACAGCGAAAACATGCCGAGAAGCTTCGGTGTTTTGAAGATTCGCGCCACCGATTGCCACTTTCTGGCGATCGAAACCAACACAGCGCACACCAGGAGCGTAGACAATACGCGCCACGACACGATCTCGAGTGGCGAAACCACGGAGACGAGCGTGAAGTACAGGGGGAAGGCACCCCAGATCAGGTATGCGCCGATTCCATATGCTATTCCTCGACGCGTCTCATTCACCGCACCAGTCTACAGAGGTGTGGGGTGTGCAGGTGTGGCGGAAAACACGCAAAAGGCGGGGCAGTCCGACCTCGGACCGACCCGCCTTTTGGCGCTGTTGTACTTAGCGCTCGATGATCGCGAGGATGTCGCGTGAGTTGAGCACGAGGTAGCTTTCGAGACCAACCTTGATCTCGGTGCCACCGAACTTCGCGTAGATGACCTTGTCGCCTACTGCAACGTCCATGGGGATGCGGGTGCCAGCGTCAGAAATACGACCGGGGCCTACAGCCACGACCTCGCCCTCAAGGGGCTTTTCCTTTGCGCTGTCAGGGATAACGAGACCCGACGCAGTGGTCTGCTCGGCCTCGACCTGCTTGATGACGATACGATCCTCGAGCGGCTTGATAGCAACCGACACGGTTGACCTCTTTCTCCAATGGAAGCGTGGTTAGTACGCTGCGTGCCCCGGGAGGAGCCCGCCTGGGTACGAGTCTACGGGCCAAATTGGCACTCTCGCAAGACGAGTGCCAATGATTCAGAGCGCGGATCGCGGACAGCGAACGAGAGCCCCTCGGTAGAATCGAACTCCGACTTTCCCACCTGCGCACACCTCACCGAAAGTGACCCAATGTCTCACACAAGTTCGCCCGCGCCCGGCTGGAGTGAATTGGCAGATTCCGCGGGCTTGGATCTCCTCGCGAGAATCGCCGTTGAGGTTGACGCAGGCCGCACAATCGAGTCGATCGGCCAGACGTTACGCAAGGATGGCTACGAGCCCGGCATTATTGCCGCCGCACTCACCCAGACTGACCTGCGCTCGAAAGCACAGCAGAAGTTCGGAGCGCACGCGAGCGAACTCTTGTTTACCAGGGCCGGTCTTGAGCAGGCGAGTCGGGCACGTGTCAGCGAGCTTCATGCTGCGCGGTTTCACGCCGCAGGCTGTACGACTGTCGCGGATCTCGGTTGCGGACTCGGTGCCGAATCTCTCGCGTTCCTTCAAGCCGGGCTCGATGTACGGGCAGTCGAAATTGATCCGTTAACGGCTGCGTACGCTCGCCACAACTTGGCCACGGTCGCCGCGCGACCTGAATACGGCTCAGCAACCGTCACACTTGCAGACGCTGAGAGCGTCGATCTCGCAGGAAACGACGGTATCTTCCTCGACCCAGCACGCCGCACAGCTGGACATCGAGACACTAGGCGCGTGTCCCCTGACGATTATTCTCCCTCGCTAGATTTCGCTTTTCACGCCGCGCGCTCCGCGCGTGCGGGAGGAGTAAAGCTTGGTCCAGGCCTCCCCCGCGAGCTTCTCCCGGAAGACGCCGAGTCACAGTGGGTCTCGGTGGATGGTGCGCTCGTCGAGACGAGCATTTGGTTTGGCCAAGCAGCACGACACGGGATTCACCGAGCTGCGACGCTCCTGCAGGGCAACGAGACACATGAACTCACCGGCTCAGCAGATGCAGATGATGCCGCGGTACGTGAGCTCGGCAATTACGTGTACGAGCCAGACGGTGCCGTGATCCGCGCTCGACTCATTGGCACCCTCGCCGCGCAACTCAATGCGGGCATGGTACGTGAGGGCATTGCGTACCTGACCGGTGACGAGTTCGTACCGACCCCGTTCGCGCAGGCGTTCCGTATCGTTGATGAGCTCCCCGCAGGCGAAAAGCAACTTCGCAAGGAACTGTCCGCACGTGACATCGGAACGCTTGAGATCAAGAAGCGTGGCATCGACGTGGATCCAGCTTCGTTGCGTAAACGATTGAAGCTGCGCGGATCCCAGTCTGCAACCATCATCCTCACTCGGGTCGCAGATCGCCACGTCGCGCTCCTTGCGGAACGCGTGCGCTGACCAACGCTCCTAAGAAGCCGTTTGCGCCCCGTCTTCCGACTTCAGCGGTGGCGATTTGAGAAGTGCAACGACCGCTGCACGCACACGGGCCTCGATAGCCTCAGGATCACGCCGCACCGAGGCGAGAATTGGGAGACCAATCAACAGGTCGAGCAACAGGTTCGCGTCGGTGTTCTCAGGGAGATCGCATCGGGTCATCGCGCAACCAACGATTTCCAGCCCTTCAGCGCGTCGACCTGCGCCCACACGTTCGATGTACATCTCGAGCACCTCAGGACTCACAATGAGGGCCCAAACCGATAGGCGCCCTGAGTCTCCGAGTTCTTTGGGAGGCGCGTTTCGCATGGTGTACGTCACGAGATCCTCGATGATGTCGCCGGTAGCTACCATCGGTTCAAGATCCATGTGGAACGAGAGCACGTCAAAGGCGAGATCGATCTTGCTATCCCAGCGACGGTAGATCGCACTTCGACTCGTCTGCGCAGCATCCGCAACACGATCGAAGCTGAGCGCCTCGAAGCCGTCTTCAAGCATCACGTCACGCGCAGCGAGCAATGCACGCTCCGTGAGTTCCTGGTCCCTGGGTCGCCCTCGAGTCATGCCACCCATGTTAGCCACTCCGAAGTGCACAAATTTTGCACCTAATCACTGTTAGGAATACAATTTGCGCCCAAATTTTCGTTTGAATAGGATTCAATTTTTCCTGGGAAAATGCGTGGAATTGCACAAGTTTGGCGATATTTCGCGGATCTTCTCCCTCTTGCGCGAACTAAAACCTACAGGTTCCGAATGTTTTAACCTGCTACAAACGTTGAGACATCGATTGCAACAATTTCGGCGCTCTCAGCGCGTCGCGCTGCCAAGTAGCGAATTACGAAACGCGGATCTCCGTAACTGGGAGCGTTGAATCTGCACTAAATTTCAACTCTGATGGCGCATGTCCTGCCATCACCAGCTGTGCGCCGAGCGACGCAATCATCGCCCCGTTATCAGTACACAGGGACAGCGGAGGCACTCGCAGTTCGACTCCTGCAGCTGCGCAACGCTCTGCGGCAAGTTCGCGAACGCGCGCGTTTGCTACGACGCCTCCACCGAGCAGCAAGCGCGGAACTCCGTACTCAGCGCACGCGTCGAGCGCTTTCATCAACAACACATCAGCGACCGCTTCTCGGAAACTCGCTGCAACATCAGCCACTGGCACCGGAATACCGGCATCAACTTGCTGCTCTACCCAGCGGGCAACCGAGGTCTTCAGCCCTGAGAACGAGAAGTCGAAGCGATGTCGCTCAAGGTCCTTCTTCTTCGTCAGGCCACGCGGGAAGCGAATTGCGCGTGGATCCCCCTCAGCCGCGACCCTGTCAATCTGTGGGCCGCCGGGATACGGCAGGCCAAGGACTCGCGCGACCTTGTCAAAAGCCTCACCAGCGGCGTCATCAATCGTCTCGCCGAGAAGTTCAACATCCCCCACGAGATCTCGCACGAGCAAGAGCGACGTGTGCCCACCAGACACGAGCAGCGCGATTGTTGGGAGTTCAAGCTCGCCAATCTTGCCCGCCATGCCAGTGACGCCCCGGAGCCCATCACCCTGGAGCAAATCTGCACCAACATGACCGACCAGGTGGTTCACGCCGTACAGCGGCTTTCCCGTTGCAACCGACAGCGCCTTTGCCGCTGAGATACCTACCATGAGGGCACCTGCGAGACCTGGTCCAGCAGTCACAGCAATCGCATCAACATCGGCCAGCGTGATCCCGGCCTCCGTGAGTGCCTGCTCGATCGTAGGAGTCATCGACTCGAGGTGCGCTCGAGCAGCGACCTCAGGAACCACACCGCCAAAGCGCGCGTGCTCGTCCATAGATGACGCAATCGCGTTCGCAAGGAGTGTGCGACCTCGGACGATTCCCACACCGGTTTCGTCGCAGCTCGTCTCAATACCGAGGACGATCGGGTCTGCGGAGTTTTGGGTGCTCATTTTCCTGTCATTTCCAGACGCATCATGATGGCGTCTACGTTGCCCGGCTGGTAGTACGCGGGACGAACCCCGATCCGTTCAAAACCGAGGGACTCATATAGCTTGTGTGCGACCTGGTTGTCACCACGTACTTCCAAGAAGATCCGTTGCACATGACGCCTTTCAGCTTCTGCAAGCAGTTCAGCCATGATCCGCCGGCCCTGCCCAGTGCCACGAACTGATGCATCAATAGCAATGGTCTGGATGTCGCCATCTGGTTCGACAGCCAGCAAGCCACCATACCCGTGCACCGTTTGCGTATCGTCAACGAGCACGAGGTAGTACCGGTACTCTGACGCTAGCTCGTCCCGCATCGCGGCTTCGCTCCAGGTCTCCCCCGCGAACGTCGCATTTTCGATCCGCATAATGCCGGGAAGATCAGTGAGCCGCGCAACGCGCAACGTCAGGTCAGTCTGTGGAGCGGACATTGTCACGCAACGACCCGTTTCGGCGCCGATGGCTCCTTCACATCAGGGGCACGCAAGTACATGGCGCGCTCACTCTCAAACGCGCCGTCTACAGCCAGCTTTCGGGCAGCCAACTGAATGAGGGCGCGCGCTGGCACCACCGTAGGGACGACATCGTTCGGCTGCGACACAAGATCTGCACGCGCGATAAGGTGCGGATCCGCGCTGCGAACGGGCACGCCAGACCAATCAAGTCCGCTGTATTCGGTGATGAACAGCTCACGCCGCTTGGCGTCCTGTACGACACGGACACCAGACTGAGCGCCAGCTTCATCAAGCGTTGCGAGCGCGACTCCGTCGTGACTGCACAGCGGCAACAGCGGCACGCCGCGTCCGACTGCGAATGCCTGCGCGGCAGCCATCCCGACTCTCAAGCCGGTAAAAGGACCGGGACCCACTCCCATCACGACCGCGGTCACCTGCGATGGTGAGACGTTTGCTTGGTCGAAGACCGCAGCAATCAGCTCACCAATCCGCTCAATGTGCCCACGCGGATCTTCGCTCACGAGCTCAAAGATACGGCCGCCGGGCGTGCTCAACGCCACGCTCGTACCAAGCGCAGTGTCGATCGCGAGCATCACATCAGACCGCGGCTCAGAAAGGATCACTTCGTGTCGTTCCACGTCGCTGAGTTCCAACGCGCTCATGCAAATGCTCCCTCTGCCCAACGTGGACCAAATCCAGTGATCGTAATGGTTCGCGGTTCGACGAGATCATCATCGTCATCGCCTGTTGTGCCAGGCGCACTGCCATCTGCAGCACCACCAATTGGACGTTCAATAACAACTTCAAGCCACGACTCGCGCTCGCCTGCGAGCGCCGCGCCCCACTCAGCGACAACAACCGACCGATCAAAATCGAGATCGAGGTCTTCGATCTCGGCAGCGTCACCGAGACGGTACGCATCGACGTGCACGAGCGGCGCCCCACCAACCAGCGATGGGTGAGTACGCGCAATGACAAAAGTTGGGCTCTGCACTGGCCCGCGTACGCCGAGGCCCTCGCCAATTCCGCGAGTCAGTGTGGTTTTCCCTGCGCCGAGTGGCCCAGTCAGCAGGACCAGGTCGCCGGCGCCAAGCACACGGCCAAGTCGAATCCCTAGGTCGTGCATAGCCTCGGGTTCCGGGATCTCGATCCGCTCCGTGAACTGCTTACTCACGCATCACTCCCTGCACTGTCAGCATCGATGGCCACGCGCACAACACGTGGACCAATACCCGCGATAATCTCGTAATTAATCGTGCGCATGAGGCCAGACCAGATTTCGACTGGAGGATGACCCCGCTCAGGATCTCCGAACAGCACAACGGTATCGCCAAGCGACAAGCGCCCCGCGAGGGGTCCCACATCAACAATGAACTGATCCATGCCAATACGGCCAACGATTGGCCGGGGTTCACCAGCAACCGTCACCCAGGCACCAGCTCCGTTCAACGCGCGCGGCATCCCGTCTGCGTATCCCATTGGCACAAGTGCGAGCGTCGTCGCGGTCTCGCACACATGGTTGTACCCGTACGAGACACCAGTGCCTGCGGGCACGCCGCGAAGGGCAATGATCTCAGAACGCAGCGTCATCGCTGGAACAAGTCCGAGCTGCGCAGAAGTCTTGTCGGCGTAGGGGCTCAAGCCATAGGCCGCAACCCCAATACGCACAGTGTTGTATCGCAGGTGTGGTGAACCGATTGCAGCTGCGCTTGCTGCGAGGTGCTGCATCTCGGGTTCGACGCCGTACTCTGCGAGCAGTGCAATCGCACGGTCGAAGCAAGCCGCCTGCAGACGATCGTTGTCGTCTCCAGCGTTTGCGAGATGACTAAAGATCCCGCGGGAATGCACGAGGCCCTCAGCCTCAAGTTCGGCAATACGAGCGAACATGGCAGGCCAATCCGGTTCTTGCACGCCGTTGCGACTCAACCCTGTATCAACCTTGATATGCACACTCGCGCGTTTGCCGGTTTCGCGTGCAGCATCCGCAATGGCATCGAGTTGGCACTGGCTACTCACACCGAGCTCGATCTCTTCTGCAACCGCTGCAACAAAGTCTGTTCGCGGTCCGTGTAGCCAGCACAACAATGGGTGAGTGAAGCCCTGGTCCCGAAGCGCAAGCGCCTCTTCGAGATCAGCAACACCAACCATCACGGCGCCGCCGGCCATCGCGGCTTCGGCCGCGATCAACGCCCCATGCCCATACCCGCCAGCTTTTGCGACCACGATAACGTTGCCACCGGTGAGAGCCCGTAAATGCGCGACATTTTGGCGGATCGCATACGTCGAAATCTCGGCAACCCGCATCGAGCCTGTTCTCATTCGTCGTCTCCGTCTGATTCAGCCGCGGCAAACCGCGTGCCACCCTCAATCACCACAAACGCAGTCGCGACACCGCCGTCATGCGTTATGGAGAGGTGCACCGTTGAGGCCCCACGCCCAGCCAACACGCGATCTAGCGCCGGCGTTCGGGTAAATGTTGGTGCTTCCTTGGGCGTGCGCGGCACTTCCAAGTCTTGCCAAGAAAGGTCGTGCGATCCGCCGAGTGCTTTGATCAGCGCCTCCTTCGCCGCGAACCGCGCTGCACGAGATGCGAGGGCCAACCCTGCCTCGCGTGCAGTGAAGAGGCGAGTGTTCAACTGTGGTGTCCGCTCAAGCTGTCGCTCGAAGCGGCTGATATCGACGGTATCGACACCAATCCCCTGAATCACTCGCCCCTCCTTCGCTTGGTTACTCGACAGTAACCGACTTTGCGAGGTTACGTGGCTGATCCACGTCAAGCCCCTTCGCAGTGGACAGTTCAAGCGCGAACCACTGCAGCGGCACAACCTGCAAGATCGGATCGAACAGGGCATCGGACAGTGGGATGCGAATCACATCGTCCGCGAATGGCAGCACCGCTGTATCCCCGGTCTCCACGATCGCGATGACGCGAGCACCACGTGCCCGAATCTCCTGAATGTTCGAAACAACCTTGGCATGCATAAGGGGCGAGGTACGCGGGCTCGGGACGAGCACGAAGACCGGCTGACCGTGATCGATCAGTGCAATTGGGCCATGCTTCAACTCGCCAGCTGCGAAGCCCTCGGCATGGATGTACGCAATCTCTTTGAGCTTGAGCGCGCCCTCGAGTGCCGCCGGGTAACCGACGTGACGCCCAAGGAAGAGCACCGAGCGCGTATCTGCCATCCAGTGGGCAAGCTGCGCAATCTGCTCATGCGTTGCAACTGCCTCACGCATCTTTTCAGGCAGTGCCTCAAACTGAGCAATTGCTTCAGCTTCAGCTTCAGCACTCAGCACTCCGCGGACGCGGCCAAACTGCAAACCAATGAGGTAGAGCGCAGTGATCTGCGCGACAAAAGCCTTGGTTGACGCGACCGCAACTTCTGGGCCTGCGTGCGTGTAGACCGCAGCATCAGATTCACGCGGAATCGTTGCGCTCTGGGTGTTGCAGACGGAAATCGTCTTCGCGCCACGCTCAATGGCATACTTCACAGCCATCAGCGTGTCCATCGTCTCGCCGGACTGGCTGACAGAGATCACCATCGTGTTCGGGGTAAGAATCGGATCGCGGTAGCGGAACTCATGGCTCAGCTGCACCTCAACCGGAATACGCGCCCACTGCTCAATGGCGTAAGCACCGATCATTCCAGCGTATGAGGCGGTACCACACGCGATGATGACAATACGATCGATCCCTCGAATCACTTCTTCGCCAAGCGAGGTGATCTCGGGAATCTCGACGTGACCAGTCTCGATGCGGCCACGCAACGTGTTGGCAATCGCCTCGGGCTGCTCGTGAATCTCCTTCGCCATGAACGACGACCAGCCGCCCTTGTCAGCAGCGTCAGCGTCCCACTCAACCTCAAACTCTGAGAATTCAACAGGCTGGCCAGCAAAGTCGGTAATGCGAACAGCTTCAGCGGTGATGATTGCAATGTTGTCTTCGTCTACAGCAACCGCGCGACGGGTAAACGACACAAACGCGGCGACGTCTGAACCAAGGAAGTTCTCACCCTCGCCAAGACCGACAACCAACGGTGAATGGTGGCGTGCAGCCACCACCTTTCCTGGCTCGTTTTGGTGCAGTGCAAGCAGGGTAAACGTTCCGTGCAGACGCTGCACGACCACACGGAATGCGGCTTCGAGATCGCCCTGACGCTGGTACTCAAGTCCAAGCAGGGCCGCAACGACCTCGGAGTCGGTCTCGCTGAGAAGCTCACAGCCAGCCTCAATAACCTCGGCGCGAAGCTCAGCAAAGTTCTCAACGATGCCATTGTGAATAAGCGCAAGTCGGCCATTGTCACCCAGATGCGGGTGCGCGTTCACATCGGTCGGTCCACCGTGGGTTGCCCACCTGGTGTGACCGATGCCTGCCGTACCCGCTGCGAGAGGATCATGTTCGAGCACGTCGATGAGTCGGGCAAGCTTGCCCGACTTCTTCCGCACTGCCACACCATCGTCCGCATCAATTACTGCAATACCAGCCGAGTCGTAGCCTCGGTACTCAAGTCGACGAAGGCCCGTGATAAGTGCGTCGACCGTATCATTCGGTCCGACGTATCCAACGATTCCACACATACGGTTATTTTAATGGCACGATGGTGAACAATGAATGAGCATCCACATCCGATCACCAAGCCCATCGACGTGAGCTTGCACACACAGGCGCTGATCCGCCCGGATCTCACCTCCCCATTTACTGAAATTGGGCGCGCAGAATGGGCACGACTCGCCGGTGAAACCGAGTATCCGCTGACCCAAGAAGAGGTCGATTCGTTTCGCGGACTCGGTGAGCCGCTTGACCTTGCAGAAGTTGCCGATGTCTACAATCCGCTTTCACGGCTCATCAACTTGCACGCAATCGCCGCTCGCGAACGTCACAAGTTGACACGTCAAGCGTTCTTGCACCGTGACGACGAGAAGCCCTCACCATTCGTGATCGGCATCGCTGGTTCTGTTGCGGTCGGCAAGTCAACGGTCGCGCGGTTACTTCGGGAGCTCTTGGCGCGCTGGCCAGAGACGCCAAATGTTGACCTCATTACGACTGATGGCTTCTTGCACACGAACGCCGAGCTCGAGCGCCGAGGAATCGCGGATCGAAAGGGTTTTCCCGAGTCATATGACCGTCGCGCGCTGCTGAAGTTCGTGACGCAAGTCAAGGCTGGGATGCCAGAGGTCAAGGCTCCGCACTACAGCCACCTCATTTACGACATTGTTCCCGACGAATACACCGTGGTGCGCCAGCCAGATATTCTCATCGTTGAGGGCCTCAACGTCCTCCAACCGGCCACGATGCGCCACCCGCTTGCCGTGAGTGATCTGTTCGATTTCTCAATCTACGTCGATGCGCGTACGTCAGATATTCAAACCTGGTTCCGCGATCGCTTCTTGAAGCTTCGCGAAAAGGCATTCTCTGATCCGCGATCGCACTTCCGTCCGTTCGCGAAGGTTGACGATGCGACTGCGCACGCTCTCGCGGATTCGTTCTGGAAAGACATCAATGAGCCAAACCTCATTGAAAACATCAGGCCAACCCGCGCACGTGCAACGCTGGTGCTACGCAAAGAGCCTGACCACCGGGTGCAAAAGGTGTTGTTGCGGAAGTTGTAGCTGCGATCGCCGGCCGCCCCGGTGAAACGACGCCTTTCTCTCGAGAAAGGCGGTTCCATGCGCAAGAAAGGGGCCGTTTCGAGAGAAACAGCCCCTTTCGAGGTCCTGGCAGAACTCTCATCCGAATGATGAGAGCTCGCCGTCGAGAAATACACCCCAGGATGTGGATCGTGCGTTGCGCTAGATCGCGAGACGCTCCTTCACGACGGTTGCAAGATCATCAGCGAGCTGATGCGCCTGCTCCTCAGTCGTTGCCTCGACCATCACGCGAACCACAGGCTCGGTACCCGATGGACGCAACAGCACGCGCCCCTCGCCTGCGAGCAGCAGCTCAGCAGCGCGAACAGCCTGCTGCACGACCTCGTCGCCACCAACCTTGGTGCGATCAACGCCACGGACGTTGACAAGCACCTGTGGGTAGACCGTCATGCAGGTCGCAAGCTCAGCAAGTGACTTGCCAGTACGGGCAATCTCTGCGGCAATATGCATGCCAGTGAGAATGCCGTCACCGGTCGTTGCAAACTCGCTCATGATGACATGGCCAGACTGCTCACCACCAAGGCTGTAACCGTGCTCGTTGATCGCTTCAAGCACGTAGCGATCACCAACGCCGGTCTCAACCACATCGATGCCGTTGTCAGCCATCGCGAGCTTCAGACCAAGGTTCGACATGACGGTTGCGACGAGCGTGTGCTTCTTGAGCTTGCCTCGCGCTTCCATGGAGAGCGCGATAATTGCCATGATCTTGTCACCGTCGATGATGTTTCCATCAGCGTCAACAGCGAGACAACGGTCCGCGTCACCATCGTGAGCAATACCAAGATCTGCGCCAATTTCGAGCACCTTCGTCTGAAGCGGACCAAGGTGTGTCGAGCCAACACCATCATTGATGTTGTAGCCGTCAGGATCGTTACCGATCACAGTGACATTTGCACCGGCAGCAGCGAACACATCGGGTGAAATGCCCGATGCAGCACCATGTGCGCAGTCAAGCACGACGTTGAGGCCCTTGAGGCTCACACCGTCGAGCGTGCCGAGGAGGTGCACGAGGTAGCGATCCTCAGCATCTGCAAAGCGGCGGATCCGCCCGACCTCTCGACCGGTAGCTGCGGGAGCGGGCTGCGCGAGCGCCGCCTCAATCGCATCTTCGATCGAGTCGTCGAGCTTCTTGCCACCCTCGGCGAAGAACTTAATCCCGTTGTCTGGCGCAGGGTTGTGCGACGCAGAGACCATGACGCCAAAATCAGCGTCCGTATCGGCCACGAGATAGGCGGCGGCTGGGGTGGGGATCACTCCCGCGTCCAGCACGTCGACGCCTGCCGCCGCGAGGCCTGCCGAGACAGCGGCCGAGATAAACTCGCCGGAGACTCGGGGGTCGCGCGCAACGACGGCGATAGCACGACGGCTCTCGGCCCGGGCTTGACGCCCAAGGACGAGAGCCGCCGCGTGCGCGAGGCGCAGGGCAAGGTCGGCAGTGACATCCACGCCGGCCAAGCCCCGCACCCCATCAGTGCCAAATAGGCGTCCCATGAAGGGGAATACTCCTGCTTAACGCTTCGAGTACTGAGGCGCCTTACGGGCCTTCTTGAGACCAGCCTTCTTGCGCTCCTTGATACGAGCGTCGCGGCTGAGGAAGCCCGCCTTCTTCAGGGTCGGGCGGTTGTGCTCCGCGTCGATCTCGTTGAGCGCGCGAGCGATAGCGAGGCGGAGTGCGCCTGCCTGACCCGAGGGGCCGCCACCGACGATGCGTGCGACGATGTCGTACGCGCCACCGAGCTCAAGCACGGTGAAGGGGTCGGTGATGAGCTGCTGGTGCAGCTTGTTCGGGAAGTACTCTGCAAGCTCGCGACCGTTCACGGTCATCTTGCCCGAGCCGGGGATGAGGCGAACGCGAGCAATTGCCTGCTTGCGACGGCCTACAGCTGCACCGGGAACGGTGAGTGCGGGGCGCGGGGTCGAGGCTGCGGCCGAATCGGCCGGGGTCTCGGTGGTGTAGCTTTCGACGGCCACGGTCTGCTCTTCAGTCACTGTGAAGTCTCTCTCTTAAGTCTCTGTAGGAGGCGCGATTACTGCGCGACCTGGCCGAAGTTGTAAGGGGTGGGCTGCTGAGCTGCGTGCGGGTGCTCTGCGCCGACGTATACCTTCAGCTTGCGGAACTGGTCACGACCGAGCGAGTTCTTGGGAAGCATGCCGCGGATCGCCTTCTCAACAGCGCGATCAGGGTTCTTGCCGAGGAGCTCGGTGTAGCTGACCGAGGTGAGGCCGCCCGGGTAACCCGAGTGGCGGTGCGCCTTCTTCTGCTCAGCCTTGTTGCCGGTAAGAACAACCTTTGCTGCGTTGATGATGATGACGTGGTCACCCATGTCCATGTGAGGAGCGAAGGTGGTCTTGTGCTTGCCGCGGAGGAGTGCGGCTGCATGCGATGCGAGGCGGCCAAGAACGACGTCGGTTGCGTCGATGACGATCCAGTCGTGCTTCTTGTCAGCTGCCTTCGGCGAGTAAGTGCGAGTCACTGTCGTGCTGCTTTCTGTCGAAATGGAGATGTTCGTGGATCCCACTCCTCTGCTCAGTCCCACGGGATTTCTCTCGGGGTGCTGGGCCGGTGGAGGGCTCACATTCGGGCACGCACTGGATATACCGGTGCGCACCAAGGGTCTACTTTAGCACACTAGTCATCGAGCGAATCACGTCGCGCACGGGTCTGCGCCGCACGCGCTTCGAGTTCGTCATCTGCGGGGTAAACGATCTCCTCCAGCGAAAGGCCCTTTGCTGGCATCACTGTGAAACGACTCGTACGTTCGCGAGCATCACGCAGATCTCTGAGCTCCGCGCCGCTTATCCGCTTCGACCCAACGGCAACGATCGATCCTACGAGTGCACGAACCATCGAGTGGCAGAATGCATCAGCCTCGATCCGCGCAGCAAATGCGCCGTCGGAGGTTTCACGCCACTCGAACGTCAGTAATTCCCGCACTGCGGTTGCGCCCTCGCGTGCCTTACAGAAGGTGGTGAAGTCTTGGAGTCCGAGAAGATCTGCAGAGGCTTGCTGCATGACCTCGAGATCAAGGTCACGTGTGAAGTCTGCGGTGAATCGCGCGGTGAGCGGATCACGTCGAGCCTGCCCGGGGCGAACCCGATACTCGTATCGCCGCCGCAATGCGCCAAACCGTGCGTCGAACGCGGCGGGAACCTCACGCACTGAGTGAATCACGACGTCTGGCGCGGATCGCGACACTACCCGATTGAGGCGTCGCGCCATGGCATCTGATTTGTTCCATGTCGCCAATTGCTCACCTGATACGTCAATATGCGCAACCTGACCACGAGAGTGCACCCCCGCGTCAGTGCGTCCACCGACAGTAAGTCGCACCTCGCCTGGCTCAGTTTGGAGGATCAGCGCGAGCCCCGCCTCAATCTCCCCTTCAACAGTCCGTAGCCCTGGTTGCTTTGCCCAGCCTGAGAAGTCCGTGCCGTCATAGGCAAGGTCCAAACGAAGCCGATGAGAGTCTGCGGGGAGGTCAGTCATTCCTCGATAGTGCCAGATCTCCAGCAAAACAGCGCCCCCACGCACGGATCGCGTAAGATGTCTTGAGTCTTTACAGGCGCATAACGTATGAGTATTTTCCGAGTATCCACGCCCCATCCCCGCCACATTGGCGGCCTGGATGGGCTCCGTGCTATTGCAGTGCTGCTGGTGTTGATCTACCACTTGGCGCCTCAGTCCCTCACTGGCGGGTTTCTGGGTGTTGATGTTTTCTTTGTCATCAGTGGGTTCTTGATCACCACGCTGTTGCTTCGTGAAGTACGGAAGACTGGGCGAATTCGGCTGATTCCCTTCTGGCAACGTCGCGCTCGACGCCTGCTGCCACCGCTCGCCCTTGTCGTCCTGGTGTCGACAACACTCGCCTATCTCGTAGATCGCGATTTGCTCGTTGGAATCGGCAAGCAGCTTCTCGGCACCATTTTCTTTGTCAGTAACTGGGTATTCATCTCAAGCGGCACTGACTATTTCGCGCAAGACACCCCTGAGCTCTTCCGAAACACTTGGTCGCTCGCCATTGAAGAGCAGTTCTATCTCGTACTCCCCCTGTTTGCGCTCTTGCTTGTTACTTTGCGTTCGCGCTCGACGCGAGGGCTGCCCCTCCTCATCTTGGGTGTCATCTCGGCCGGCTTCATGGCTGGCATGGCTGCCGACGGGATCGACCCGACTCGCATTTACTTTGGTTCAGATACGCACAGCTTCGGCTTGCTCTGGGGCGCGGCACTTGCAGTCTTCGCAGAGCCGAAGGAGCGCACATCCGAGCCCATCGGACGTGGCGCACAAGTACTCACCACAGGCGTTGCGCTCATCGCTGGCGTAGCGTTCCTGTGGCTGGCATTCACTGTCAAGGAAGCGTCGTTGGAGAGCTTCACCGGCGGCTTCCAGCTCGCCACGCTCTTGGCGCTTGCGATCATTTGGGCCATCACACGGCCAGGCGCCGCGATCGGTAGGTGGCTTGACTGCCGTCCGCTCCGCTGGATCGGCGAGCGCTCGTATGGCATCTACCTCTGGCATTGGCCGCTTCTGCTCATCGTCACCGCCGCGCTGAAGAGCGTTACAGGCGGATCCGCCCCCACCGCACTCGTGATTATCATCACAGCGACCGCGACATTCGGCCTTGCGGCCCTCTCGTACACCTACGTTGAACAGCCTGTGCGTCGCGCCGGCATTCGAGGAGCACTTCGTATTATGCGCTTGCGCACTTCACGTACGACTCGGCAGTCTATTATTGGAATTGGCGTACTAGCGGTCGTTCTCGTGACGGTTCCTGTAACTGCGGTTGCCGTCGCCGTAGCGCCAGAGCGAACCTCGTCCGCTGATGTGATCGCCCGCGGCGAGGCTGAACTCAAAGAGCAGCAGGCAGCTGTCGAAGCGCGTGCTGCGTCGGAAGCGCTCGAAGCGAACGCAAAGAAAGATTCAGACACCGAGAACTCTCACACTGTGGCTCCCAGTCTTGGTGCAACGGGTGAGAAGCCAGCAGCTCGGGGTGAGAAGTCTCAGCCGCGCCCGGCTGCAGTACCGGTCGAGGTGACCGGCGCAGATATCACGGCCGTCGGTGATTCTGTGATGCTCGCGAGCTACCCTGAGTTGAGCGCACGCTTCACTGGAATAGACGTAGACGCGGCGGTCTCGCGAGGAATGAACGTCGGTGCAGACATCATCGAGGAGCGTGCCGCAAATGGCACCCTGCGACCTGTCGTGCTCGTTGGCCTCGGCACCAACGGGCCAGTCAACCAGGAAGACATGCAACGCATTCTCGATGTCGCCGGTCCGCAGCGGTATGTCGTCTTTGTTGACGCCTATGCTGACCGTGAATGGATCCCACAGGTAAATACTGACCTAGAATCATTCGCTGCCGCACATCGAGGTGTAGTGACTGCGCCATGGGCCAAGCTGGTCGACGGCGTGCCTGATGCGCTTGCCGGTGACGACATTCATCCGAATCCGAGTGGTGGCGAGATCTACGCTGATGCGGCAGCTGACGCATTTGGCCGTCTCCTCTCGCCAGGAGAATCCCGCGGCTGGGATTTGCCGCGTCGCTAGAGCCGTCGACAACGTGGTTGGATATTCACATGTCTGAATCACTTCCCACCGATGCGCTCGCATTTGCGCACCAACTCTTCGACGCTGCGCGTGCGGGCGATACGGCGACGTTACTGTCTGCGATCGATCAGGGAGTTCCCGCAGATCTCACAGATGCCAGCGGAAATACGCTGCTGATGCTCGCAGCATACAACGGTCATGCACGTCTCACGGAGGCTCTGGCACAGCGTGGGGCAGACGTGAACCGAATGAATGACCGTGGCCAAAGCCCACTCGCTGGGGCCGTGTTTAAGCGCAGTTCCGAGGTCATTGCGGTACTCATCTCGCAGGGCGCGGATCCCGATGCCGGAACACCGTCAGCACGTGCAACGGCAGAGATGTTTGGCGTCGAGCTCCCTGGTTGATTCTGCGCTGTGTAGACGCTGCGTACACACAGCGTCTACACACACAAAGGCCGCAATCCTTACAGGAAGGATTGCGGCCTTTGTGCTGGTGAGGAAAGCTTACTCAGCCTTCTCCTCTGCAGTCTCAGCTGCAGGTGCCTCTTCGACAACCTCTGCCTCTACGGCAGCAGGAGCCTCTTCGACAACCTCAGCTGCAGGAGCAGCCTTCTTTGCCTTGGGCTTCGGGTTGACGGGCTCGAGGACGAGCTCGATCACTGCGAGGGGCGCGTTATCGCCCTTGCGGAAACCGGTCTTGATGATGCGGGTGTAGCCACCCTGACGCTCTGCAACGAGGGGTGCGATCTCGGTGAAGAGTTCGTGCACAACCGAGTTGTCGAGAATCTGACGCATGACGCGACGGCGAGCGTGCAGGTCGCCGCGCTTTGCGAACGTCACGAGACGCTCTGCGACGGGCTGCAGGCGCTTTGCCTTGGTCTCGGTCGTCTGGATGCGCTTGTGCTCGAAAAGCTGCGCAGCCATCTGGTTGAGCATCAGACGCTCGTGAGCGGGTCCGCCTCCGAGGCGGGGGCCCTTGTTGGGCTTAGGCATGTGTGTACTCCAAGTAAATTTCGATCAGCGCGAGACGCTTAATCGTTAGTTAACGTCGTCTTCGTAGCTGTAGAACTGTGCGCCGTCAAAACCGGGCACTGCGTCCTTCAACGAGAGGCCCATCTCGGTGAGCTTGTCGCGCACCTCGAATACGGACTTCTGACCGAAGTTACGAATGTTCATCAGCTGGGCTTCCGAGAGCGCTACAAGCTCGCTCACGGTGTTAATGCCCTCACGCTTCAGGCAGTTGTAGCTGCGTACCGAAAGGTCGAGATCCTCAATGGGGATCGACAGTTCGCTTTCTGCAACAACCTCGACCGGTGCGGGACCGATCTCGACGCCCTCAGCCTGCACGTTCAGCTCGCGAGCAAGACCGAACAGCTCGACCAGAGTCGAGCCAGCCGATGCAATTGCATCACGGGGGCTGATAGCGGGCTTCGACTCAACGTCAACAACGAGACGATCGAAGTCGGTGCGCTCACCTGCACGGGTTGCTTCAACCCGGTAGGTAACCTTGAGCACCGGCGAGTAGATCGAGTCAACCGGAATACGGCCAACCTCTGCATCGTCGTTACGGTTCTGAGCCGCCGAAACGTAGCCGCGGCCACGTTCGATGGTGAGCTCGAGCTCGAACTGTGCATCGTCGTTCAGCGTGGCGATGACGAGTTCCGGGTTGTGAACCTCAACACCAGCAGGTGCCGAGATGTCAGCAGCGGTAACCTCGCCGGCACCAGTCTTGCGAAGGTACGCGGTGATCGGCTCATCGTGCTCGCTCGAAACAACGAGCGCCTTCACGTTGAGGATGATCTCGGTGACGTCCTCAGTCACGCCCGGAATGGTCGTGAACTCGTGGGCAACGCCCTCGAAGCGAACGCTCGTCACAGCTGCGCCGGGGATCGACGACAGCAGGGTGCGGCGGAGCGAGTTGCCGAGAGTGTAACCGAAGCCTGGCTCCAGCGGTTCGATGGTGAACCGCGAACGGAACTCAGAAATTGATTCTTCAGTCAGAGTGGGTCGCTGTGCAATGAGCACTGTGTGATCCTTTCGCCGGAGTCCGCTATATGACTCACGCGGTAAAGAGAGAGGGAAAATGTGTAAGTAATGCTGTGGTCGACCGAGGCCGATTCACATCCGCTGCGAACAGCGGATCGCGCTACTTATACGCGGCGACGCTTCGGGGGACGGCAGCCGTTGTGAGCCTGAGGGGTCACATCGTTGATCGAGCCGACCTCGAGGCCAGCTGCCTGCAGCGAACGAATCGCGGTCTCGCGTCCCGAGCCGGGGCCCTTAACGAAGATGTCAACCTTCTTCATGCCGTGCTCCTGCGCCTTACGCGCAGCAGACTCAGCAGCGAGCTGAGCAGCGAACGGGGTCGACTTACGCGAGCCCTTGAAGCCCACGCCACCCGACGAAGCCCAGCTGATCACAGCACCGGTGGAGTCAGTGATCGAGACGATGGTGTTGTTGAACGTCGACTTGATGTGGGCCTGGCCCTGTACAACGTTCTTCTTATCCTTGCGGCGCGGCTTGCGCGCTGCGGCCTTAGGTGCAGCCATTGAGAATTCTCCTGAAAACTATCTGTGATGGTCCGGTGAACCGGCTATTACTTCTTCTTGCCGGCGACGGTACGCTTCGGACCCTTGCGGGTACGTGCGTTCGTCTTGGTGCGCTGACCATGCACAGGCAGGCCCTTGCGGTGACGAAGACCCTGGTAGCTGCCAGTCTCAACCTTGCGGCGGATGTCAGCTGCGACCTCGCGGCGAAGATCGCCCTCAACCTTGAAGTTGCCCTCAATGTGGTCGCGCAGAAGCACGAGCTGGTCGTCGCTGAGATCGCGAACGCGAATGTTGCCGTCGATACCGGTCTCAGCAAGCGTCTTAAGCGCGCTGGTGCGGCCGACGCCGTAGATGTAAGTGAGTGCAATCTCAACGCGCTTCTCGCGCGGGATGTCTACTCCTGCAATACGTGCCATGTGTTGGCTCTCCTTGGCGGTAGTGGAGGTATGGTGCGCATTGGGGGTTCGGGCCTCCAACCCGAGGTGTCCCCCAGTTCAGTACGTAGGTACGAAACTGGGATCTTCAACGCGCGGTTGCAATATTGAATTATGAATGGTCTACGAAAGCAATGACGAAATCGTCACCCCGACGCAAACTGCGAGGGAATTAACCCTGGCGCTGCTTGTGACGGGGGTTGCTCTTGCAGATCACCATGACACGGCCGTGGCGGCGGATCACCTTGCAGTGCTCGCAAATCGGCTTGACGCTGGGCTTAACCTTCATGATTTCCTTAAGGGTTCGCTGTCTTCGTACCTACGAGGATTCGTAGGCCGTTACTTCCGAGAGACCTACTTGTAGCGGTAGACAATACGACCACGGGTCAGGTCATACGGCGTCAGCTCTACGATCACGCGATCCTCAGGGAGGATTCGGATGTAGTGCTGGCGCATCTTGCCGGAGATATGGGCGAGGACCTTGTGGCCATTTGTGAGCTCAACCCGGAACATTGCGTTCGGGAGTGCCTCAACAACCTGGCCCTCGATCTCGATGACGCCGTCTTTTTTCGCCATAGCCTCACTATCGCTTAGTAGATGTACTCGTCTGCGAATGCTTCAGCCCACTTTCGCGATCACGAAAACAGGCGCAAAGCACCAAGGAACAAGACTACTCGGGCGTGCCGTGTTTGTAAACCCGAGCACCATCTACATCGGCGCGTCGCGCTTGATCGGATGTTCATGCGGGTTATGACATGCAAAATGTCCGCTTCCTCATGTGAGGAAGCGGACATTTTCACCGTGTTTTAATCAACAGCGAAGCGCTAGGCGATCGGAACCGGGGTGATTCCAAATGGTGCGAGGCCTGCTGCACCTCCGTCTTCAGCAGTCAGGACCCAGATGCCACCCTCATGGCGGGCAACGCTGTGTTCCCACTGAGCACTGAGGGAGCCGTCCTTGATCGTGACAGTCCAGTCATCATCTTGGATCACGGTGTCAATGGTGCCAGCTGAAATGATGGGTTCGATTGCGACGCAGAGGCCTGCCTTGACTGCGGGCCCCCTGCCTGGGCTTGGAACGTTAAACACAGGAGGATCTTCGTGCATGCTGCGACCGATCCCGTGACCGATGTACTCCTCGAGCACGCCATACTTGCTGTTGGCGTGGACGTAGGCAGACACCGCGTCGCCGACCTCATTGAGGTGGCTCGCACGAGCAAATCGTGCGATGCCTTCCCACATTGCACTGTGAGTGACCGCTGAAAGACGCTGCGCATGCTTGGTGCGTGCTTCATCCTGAGGGTCGGGGATGACAACGGTAATGGCAGCATCACCGTTCCAGCCATTCACCTCTGCGCCAACATCGAGAGAAACGATGTCTCCGGGCTGTAGCGGGCGGTCATTAGGGATCGCGTGCACAACATCGGCATTCACATTTGCGCAGATCGTGTGCCGATATCCGGGTACCAGCTGGAAGTTTGGCACTCCCCCGGCGTCGCGAATCACCTTCTCCGCGATCGCATCCAGTTCGAGCGTGGTCACGCCCTCACGTGCCGCAGCGGAGAGCGCATCGAGCGCCAGACGTGTCACGCGCCCAGCCTCCACCATGAGGCGAAGCTGAGCAGGCGACTTATAGATCGACCGACGAATGATGCCTCGACGTGCCATGGACTATCGCCCTAGCTGAGCTGCGAGACCAGCCGAAATGCGCTCTGCAACTTCGTCAGGAGTACCCATTCCGTCTACCGAAACGAGAATGCCACGCTTCGAGAACAGATCAACGAGTGGCGCGGTCTGCTCCGCGTAAACGTCCTGTCGGTGACGAATGACATCTTCTGTGTCATCAGCACGTCCTTCGATCTCGGCGCGCTTGAGCAACCGAGCAACGACAGCGTCAACGTCTGCTTCGAGCAGCACAACAGCATCCAAAGAATCACCCTCAAGCATGCCGTCGAGTGCTGCCACCTGGTCCAGGGTGCGTGGGTAACCATCGAGCAGGAAACCCGCGGCTGCGTCGTCCTGGTTCAGACGATCCTCAACAATTTCGTTCGTCAGAGAATCAGGAACGAGTTCACCCGACTCGATGATCGCCTGAACGCGCTTGCCAAGCTCGGTAGCGCCCTTGATGTTCGCACGGAAAATATCGCCGGTCGAAATCGCAGGAACCTGGTAAGTCTCAGCAATCTTTCCTGCCTGAGTGCCCTTGCCTGCACCAGGAGGGCCAATGATGAGAAGTCGAGTCGAGGTCATTTACTTAAGAAGCCCTTCATAGTGACGCTGCTGAAGCTGCGCGTCGATCTGCTTGACGGTTTCGAGACCAACACCAACGATGATGAGGATCGAGGCGCCGCCGAACGGGAAGTTTTGGTTTGCGCCGAAGAACGACAGAGCGATCAACGGGATAATTGCGATGATGCCGATGTAGATCGAACCAGCAGTCGTGATTCGGGTCAGTACGTAGTTGAGGTACTCAGCCGTTGGACGTCCCGCACGAATGCCAGGGATAAATCCGCTGTACTTCTTCATGTTGTCCGCAACCTCTTCAGGGTTGAAGGTGATCTGGACGTAGAAGAAGGTGAAGCCAATGATGAGCAGGAAGAACACCACCATGTACAGCGGCTGGTCACCTGACACGAGGTTTGTCTGGATCCATACAACCCATGCCTTGGGATCCTCGCCGGGCGCAGGCTGGTTGAACTGCGAGATCAGCATCGGGAGGTAGAGAATGGCCGATGCGAAGATCACAGGGATAACACCCGCCATGTTGACCTTGATCGGAATGTAGGTGCTGCTGCCACCATACGTGCGACGACCAACGACGCGCTTTGCATACTGCACAGGAATTCGTCGCTGTGACTGCTCAACGAACACAACCGCGGCGACGATAACGAGGCCGATTGCGATGACGAAGAAGAAGATCTCCCAGCCGCGCTGCTCCTTGATGACCCACAGCGCATTCGGGAACGTTGCCGCGATCGAGGTGAAGATGAGGAGCGACATGCCGTTGCCGATGCCACGCTCGGTGATGAGTTCGCCGAACCACATGATGAGGCCAGTTCCCGCAGTCATCGTGAGAATCATGATGAGCGTTGCCCACCACTCATTCGAAACCAGGTTTTCGCAAGCCTGGTTCGCGTTGCCGAGCAGCTGACCCGACTTCGCTACGGTGATCAAGGTCGTCGACTGCAGCACCGCGAGGCCAATCGTCAGGTAACGCGTGTATTGCGTCATCTTGGCCTGACCGGCCTGGCCTTCCTTGTGAAGAGCCTCGAAGTGAGGGATCACCACGCGAAGAAGCTGAACGATGATCGATGCGGTGATGTAAGGCATGATGCCAAGCGCAAAGATCGATAGCTGCAGCAAAGCGCCACCACTAAACAGGTTGATCATGTCGTACAACCCGTTGGCGTTCTCCCCTGCCGCGAGGCAGGCCTGGACGTTGGCGAAGTCAACGAAGGGTGCGGGGATGAACGAACCCAAACGGAAAAGCGTGACAATGCCGAGCGTGAAGAGAATCTTCCGCCTTAGATCGGGGGTTCGAAAAATTCGTCCGATCGCACTGAACAAGATTTGCCTCCTGGCCTGTCGGTACTGGCTCACGCCAACACGACGATCACCGACTAAACAGCCTACACTGCAGCCGGGTCATTTCGCTTACTGATTCGGTTGAATACCAACCAAATAACAAAGAAAAAGCGGGGGAACTCCTCGCACGAATCATCGCGCAAGGGATTCCCCCGCTCAGAACTTCCTACTAATAGAAAGTTACTTTACCTCGCCGCCTGCGGCAACGATCTTCTCAAGTGCCGAAGCCGAGACCTTGTTAACGTCTACAACGAGCTTGACCGAGAGGTCGCCATCGCCGAGAACCTTAACAGGCTGGTTCTTGCGAACCGCGCCCTTTGCAACGAGATCTGCAACCGTGACGTCGCCACCCTTGGGGTAGAGCTCTGCGAGCTTTGCAACGTTCACAACCTGGTACTCGGTGCGGAACGGGTTCTTGAAGCCACGGAGCTTCGGGGTGCGCATATGCAGCGGCATCTGGCCACCCTCGAAGCCGGCCTTGACCTGGTAACGAGCCTTGGTGCCCTTGGTACCGCGTCCTGCGGTCTTACCCTTCGAAGCTTCACCACGACCAACACGGGTCTTGGCCTTCTTCGAACCAGCTGCGGGACGAAGGTGGTGTGCCTTCAGAACCTCGCCGCGCTCAATGTTCTCGCTCATGCGTCGATCTCCTCAACCTGTACCAGGTGAGCAACTGCACGAACATAACCGCGGTTAGCTACGGTGTCCTCGCGAACGACCGACTGGCCGATCTTCTTGAGGCCGAGGCTGCGGAGCGTGTCGCGCTGGTTCTGCTTCTCACTGATAACGGACTTCGTCTGCGTAATCTTCAGGCTCTTAGCCATTACGCACCTGCCTTTGCCTTAGCTGCAGCGTCGGCCAGAGCCTTCGCCTCGGCACGCACAAGGCGAGCCGGTGCGACACGGTCGAAGTCGAGGCCACGACGTGCTGCGACGGAGCGGGGCTCCTCGAGCATCTTCAGAGCCTCAACGGTCGCATGCACGATGTTCAGGGTGTTCGACGAACCGAGCGACTTGCTCAGAACGTCGTGGATGCCAGCGCACTCGAGTACGGCGCGGACAGGGCCACCGGCGATAACACCGGTACCAGCAGCTGCGGGACGGAGCAGTACTACGCCTGCTGCTGCCTCACCCTGCACGGGGTGCGGGATGGTGCTGCCAACGCGGGGGACGCGGAAGAAGTTCTTCTTTGCCTCTTCGACACCCTTCGAGATTGCGAGGGGCACCTCCTTGGCCTTACCGTAACCGACACCAACGGTGCCGTTACCGTCGCCGACGACGACGAGAGCGGTGAAGCTGAAGCGACGACCACCCTTGACGACCTTCGAAACACGGTTGATGGTGACGACGCGCTCGAGGAACTGGCTCTCGGTGCGCTCGCGACCGCCGCGCTCACCACGGGTGCCGCGATCGCGGCTACCGCGACGCTGCTCACGAGGCTCGTTGCGGTGATCCTCAGTCTTGGTTTCCACGACCGGGGTCTCAGCAGCCACTTCCTGCTCCTTCGTTTCGTTGCTCACAGGGTCAGCCCCCCTTCGCGAGCGCCTTCGGCGATCGCAGCGACACGGCCAGCGTACTTGCTGCCACCGCGGTCGAAGACCACTGCGTCAACGCCTGCTGCCTTTACACGCTCAGCGAGGATTTCGCCTACCTTGCGTGCCTTAGCGGTCTTGTCGCCCTCGAAAGCGCGAATGTCCGCTTCCATGGTCGAAGCCGATGCGATGGTGAAGCCCTTCGAATCGTCAATGACCTGGACGAAGACGTGACGCGACGAGCGCGTAACGTTCATGCGGGGGCGCACCTCGGTGCCAACAACCTTCTTACGAAGGCGGCTGTGGCGGCGGAGGCGGGCAGCGGTACGGCCCTTAGCGCGAGTGATGTTAGCGGCCATGGTTACTTACCAGCCTTTCCAGCCTTGCGACGAACGTTCTCGCCCGCGTAGCGGATGCCCTTGCCCTTGTAGGGTTCTGGCTTCTTCAGCTTGCGGATGTTAGCTGCAGCCTCGCCGACTGCCTGCTTGGAGATACCGCTCACCGAAATCTTCGTGGTGCCCTCAACTGCAAGCGTGATGCCTGCGGGAGCAGCGAAGACTACGGGGTGCGAGAAGCCAAGAGCGAGCTCAAGATCGCTGCCCTTCAGCGCGACGCGGTAACCGGTACCAACAACCTCAAGCTGCTTGGTGTAACCAGCGGTGACACCAACGATGTTGTTGTTGATAAGGGTACGGGTGAGGCCGTGCAGTGCACGCGACTCGCGCTCGTCGTTGGGGCGGGTAACCAGAATCTGGCCGTCCTCAACTGCAACGCGAATGGGCTCTGCAACGGTGAGCGAAAGCTCGCCCTTTGCGCCCTTGACCGTGACCTGCTGGCCATCGATCTTGACATCTACACCACCGGGAACGGTGATGGGAAGCTTACCGATACGTGACATTCTGGCTTACCACACGTAGGCCAGCACTTCGCCGCCTACGCCCTTCTGCTCGGCCTCGCGGTCCGTGAGGAGCCCCGAAGAGGTGGACAGGATCGCAATACCGAGGCCGCCAAGAACGCTCGGAACCTCGGCTGCGCCTGCGTATACACGCAGACCGGGCTTCGAGACACGCTTGATGCCTTCGATCGAACGCTCGCGGTTGGGGCCGTACTTCAGCTGCATGGTGAGGGTGGTACCGACGCGTGCGGCCTCAACCTTCCAGTCAGCGATGTAGCCTTCGCGCTTGAGGATCTCTGCGATCCGCTCCTTGAGCTTTGAGCCGGGGAGCGAAACGTCATCGTGATGTGCGCTATTTGCATTGCGCAACCGGGTCAGCATATCTGCGACCGGATCAGTCATCGTCATAATTGACTCTGCTTTCTCGCCTGGTATCGGGGGCCGTTACACGACCACCGACCTGGGTGACGCGGGAAAGGTGCCCGGGATACATCCCGGGCACCAAGCCCACTTGGACTATTCAGTTATTAGGCCTTGAACGGGAAACCGAGCGCCTTAAGCAGCGCGCGACCCTCGTCGTCGGTCTTTGCCGAGGTGACGACAGTGATGTCGAAACCGCGTACACGATCAATCTTATCCTGATCGATCTCGTGGAACACACTCTGCTCGGTCAAACCGAAGGTGTAGTTGCCAGCGCCATCGAACTGCTTCGCCGAAAGACCGCGGAAATCGCGGATACGCGGCAGAGCGAGGTTGATAAGACGATCGAGGAATTCCCATGCACGATCTCCACGGAGGGTGACGTGTGCACCAATAGCCTGGCCTTCGCGCAGCTTGAACTGTGCGATCGACTTGCGGGCCAAGGTGACCTTGGGCTTCTGACCGGTGATCTTCTGGAGATCCGCAATAGCGCCCTCAATCACCTTGCTGTCGCGAGCTGCCTCGCCGACACCGGTGTTAACGACAACCTTCACGAGGCCAGGCACCTGCATGACGTTCTCGAACTTGAACTCCTCCTGGAGTGCAGGAACGATCTCGCTGCGGTACTTCTGCTTCAGACGGGGCTGAACCTTAGTCTCAGTCATTAGAGGGCCTTCCCTGACTTCTTCGCAAAGCGAACACGGACGGTCTTCTTCACACCGTTCTTCTCGACCTCTTCAACGCGGAAACCAACGCGAGTCGGCTTCTTGGTCTCGGGGTCGACAACTGCGACGTTCGAAACGTGGATCGGAGCCTCGACGGTCTCGATGCCGCCTTCCTTCGTTCCACGCTCTGACTGGCCAACACGAGTGTGCTTGGTGACGAAGTTAACGCCCTCAACCACAACGCGGTCGGTCTCGGTCAGAACCTCAATGACGCGACCCTGCTTGCCACGGTAGCCACCGCGCTCCTGGGTCGGGCCCGAGATGACCTCTACGAGGTCACCCTTCTTGATCTTGTTAGCCATATGGACTAGATCACCTCCGGTGCGAGCGAGACGATCTTCATGAACTTCTTATCGCGAAGTTCACGGCCGACCGGCCCGAAGATACGGGTGCCGCGGGGCTCCCCGTCAGCCTTCAGAATGACGGCAGCGTTCTCGTCAAAGCTAATGTACGAACCGTCAACACGACGGGTCGACTTACGCGTACGAACGACAACAGCCTTTACGACGTCGCCCTTCTTGACGTTGCCACCGGGGATTGCGTCCTTGACGGTCGCGACGATCGTGTCGCCGAGGCCGGCGTAACGACGACCCGATCCACCGAGTACGCGAATCGTGAGCAACTCCTTGGCACCGCTGTTGTCGGCAACCTTGAGTCGCGATTCCTGCTGAATCACTTGTTACTCCTTCAATCAGTAAGCCGCGAGGCTTACTTCGCCTTCTCGAGAATCTCTACGAGGCGCCAACGCTTCGAAGCGCTGAGCGGACGAGTCTCGTGGATGACCACGAGATCGCCGATGCCTGCAGTGTTCATCTCGTCGTGAGCCTTGACCTTCGACGAGCGGCGCAGGACCTTGCCGTAGAGGGGGTGCTTCACACGGTCTTCAACCTCAACGACGATGGTCTTATCCATCTTGTCGCTGACGACGTAACCACGGCGGGACTTGCGGTAGCCGCGCTGTTCCTGTTCGACCTCAGCCATTGTTAGGCCTCCTTCGTGTCAGCGGCGGCATCCGCCTGCTCGGTCTTCTTAGTGCTCTTCTTCGCCTTAGCCTTCGCAGGAGCAGCAACGGGGGTGACCCGAATGCCGAGCTCGCGCTCACGCAGAACGGTGTAGATGCGAGCAATGTCGCGCTTCACCTGACGAACACGGCCGTGGCTCTCAAGCTGGCCGGTGGCCGACTGGAAGCGAAGGTTGAAAAGCTCAGCCTTAGCCTTCTTGAGCTCTTCTGCCAGGCGCTCGTTCTCGAACGTATCCAGTTCGGTGACAGCCAGTTCCTTGGTACCGATCGCCATTACGCGTCGCCCTCCTCACGCTTGATAATGCGGGCCTTGAGCGGAAGCTTGTGAATCGCGCGGGTCAGTGCCTCGCGTGCAAGCTGCTCATCGACACCTGCGACCTCGAAGAGGACGCGGCCCGGCTTGACATTGGCAATCCACCACTCCGGTGAACCCTTACCGGAACCCATGCGGGTCTCGGCAGGCTTCTTGGTGAGGGGACGGTCAGGGTAGATGTTGATCCACACCTTGCCACCACGCTTGATGTGACGGGTCATCGCGATACGAGCGGACTCGATCTGACGGTTCGTCACGTAAGCGGGGGTAAGAGCCTGGATACCAAACTCACCGAAGGTGACCTTGGTGCCGCCCTTTGCCTGGCCGCTACGGCCGGGGTGATGCTGCTTACGGTGCTTTACTCGACGGGGAATCAGCATTGTTACTTCTCCGCTCCTGCTGCAGCGGGTGCAGCCTCAGCCTGCTGAGCGTTACGAGGCGCACGACGGCGATCGCCGCGGTCACGCGACGGCTTCTGTGCTGCCTGCTCGCGAGCAAGTTCCTTGTTGGTGAGGTCACCCTTGTAGATCCAGACCTTCACGCCAATGCGGCCGAAGGTGGTCTTCGCTTCGTAGAAACCGTAATCGATGTTCGCACGAAGGGTGTGCAACGGCACACGACCCTCGCGGTAGAACTCCGAACGGCTCATCTCAGCGCCGCCAAGACGGCCGGAGACCTGGATACGAACGCCCTTGGCACCAGCGCGCTGAGCGCCCTGGAGACCCTTGCGCATTGCACGACGGAAAGCAACGCGAGCAGCAAGCTGCTCTGCAATGCCCTGTGCAACGAGCTGAGCGTCAGCCTCGGGGTTCTTCACCTCAAGGATGTTCAGCTGGATCTGCTTGCCGGTGAGCTTCTCGAGACCAGCGCGGATGCGCTCTGCCTCTGCGCCGCGACGACCGATGACAATACCGGGGCGTGCAGTGTGGATGTCCACGCGTACACGGTCACGGGTGCGCTCGATCTCGATGCGCGAAACACCTGCACGGTCAAGCGTGTCAGTCAGGTAGCTGCGGATCTTGATGTCCTCGGCAAGGTAGTCAGCGTAACGCTGACCCTTCTTGGTCGAGTCCGAGAACCAACGCGATACGTGATCAGTGGTTACCCCGAGGCGGAAGCCATAGGGATGAATCTTCTGGCCCATTTACTTGGCTCCCTTCGATGCGGCGAGCTCATCAGCCGTCTGAAGAATGACGGTGATGTGGCTGGTCCGCTTGTTGATACGGAATGCGCGGCCCTGTGCACGGGGGCGGAAACGCTTGAGCGTTGCACCCTCATCCACGAAAGCGCGTGCCACAACGAGCTCGTCTTCGTTGAAGCGCAGGTTCTCCTTCTCCGCCTTGACACGCGCGTTAGCGACTGCCGAGGCGACGAGCTTGAAAATGGGCTCCGACGCTGCCTGGGGTGCGAACTTGAGGATCGCGAGTGCTTCCTCAACGTTCTTGCCACGGATCAGGTCAACAACGCGACGGGCCTTCTGGGGGGTGATGCGGATATGACGCACACGTGCGATCGATTCCACCATTTCTCTTCCTCCTTCACGTCACCGCTTAGCGGCGACGGCCCTTCTTGTCGTCCTTCACGTGGCCACGGAAGGTGCGAGTCGGGGCGAACTCGCCCAGCTTGTGACCAACCATGGTTTCCGTTACGAACACGGGAATGTGCTTACGACCGTCGTGCACTGCGATGGTGTGACCCAGCATTGCGGGGATGATCATCGAGCGGCGCGACCAAGTCTTGATCACGTTCTTGGTGCCAGCTTCGTTCTGTACAACCACCTTGTTCAGCAGGTGGTTATCGACGAAGGGGCCCTTCTTGAGACTACGAGGCATCTTCTACTCTCTCCTACCTGCCGACTAGCGCTTCTTGCCAACGGTACGGCGACGCACGATGAGCTTGTCGCTTTCCTTGTTCGGATGACGCGTACGGCCTTCCTTCTGGCCCCACGGGGTGACCGGGTGACGACCGCCCGAGGTGCGGCCTTCGCCACCACCGTGCGGGTGATCTACCGGGTTCATCACGACACCGCGAACGGTCGGGCGAACGCCCTTCCAACGCATACGGCCGGCCTTGCCCCAGTTGATGTTCGACTGCTCGGCGTTACCCACCTCGCCGATCGTTGCGCGGCAGCGCAGATCGACGTTGCGGATCTCACCCGAGGGGAGACGAAGCTGAGCGTAGGGGCCGTCCTTAGCGACGAGACGCACCGACATACCTGCCGAGCGTGCAAGCTTCGCGCCGCCGCCGGGGCGGAGCTCGATAGCGTGAATCACGGTACCGGTGGGGATGTTCTTCAAGGGCAGGTTGTTACCTGGCTTGATATCTGCACCCGCGCCGGACTCAACGATGTCGCCCTGCTTGAGCTTGTTCGGAGCGATGATGTAACGCTTCGTGCCGTCCACGTAATGCAGCAGCGCGATACGCGCGGTGCGGTTGGGATCGTACTCGATGTGCGCAACCTTGGCGTTCACGCCGTCCTTGTCATGGCGACGGAAGTCGATGACACGGTACTGGCGCTTGTGGCCACCGCCGATGTGGCGGGTGGTGATACGACCCTGGTTGTTGCGGCCGCCGGTCTTGGGGAGCGGGCGAAGCAGCGACTTCTCAGGGGTGGAGCGGGTGATCTCAGCGAAATCAGCAACGCTCGAGCCACGACGACCTGGGGTCGTCGGCTTGTACTTGCGAATAGCCATATTGTTTCCTCTTCGCCCTTCTACAGACCGGCCGTGAAGATGTCGATCGAGCCCGACTGAAGGGTGACGATGGCGCGCTTGGTGTCCTTGCGCTTGCCAATGCCGAACTTGGTGCGGCGGGTCTTGCCCTTGCGGTTGAGGGTGTTGATCTTGTTGACCTTCACGCCAAAGACCTGCTCGATAGCGAGCTTGATCTCAGTCTTCGTCGCGGTCGGCTGTACCTCAAAGGTGTACTGGCCGTTCGCGTCGATGAGGCTGTAGCTCTTCTCCGAGACGATGGGACGGATGATGACGTCGTGTGAAGACTTGTTCAGGCTCACTTCGTTTCCTCCTTGGCGGTGCGACCTGCGACGAATGCGTCGAAAGCTGCCTTGGTGAAGACGAGGTCATCGCTGACGACCACGTCGTAGGCGTTGAGCTGATCCTGGAACAGGACGTGTACGTTCTGCAGGTTGCGAACGCTCAGCGCGGTCAGCTCGTCTTCACGAGTGATCACGACGAGAACGCGGGTACCCGGAGCGACAGCAGCGAGGAACTCGCGTGCGCTCTTGGTGCTCGGCTTGCCCTCGATGCCGAAGCTGTCAACAACGTGCAGACGGTTGCCGCGAACGCGGTCCGAGAGCAGGCCGATGAGTGCAGCTGCGATCATCTTCTTGGGGGTGCGCTGTGCGTAGTCACGGGGAACCGGACCGTGCACAATGCCGCCGCCGCGGTGCTGAGGCATACGAACCGAACCCTGACGAGCGCGGCCGGTACCCTTCTGCTTGAACGGCTTAACGCCCGAACCGGAGCGTTCGCCACGGTTCTTGACCTTGTGGGTGCCCTGACGCGCAGCTGCGAGCTGAGCGGTGACAACCTGGTGGATCAACGGGACGTTGGTCTCAGCGCCGAAGATAGCCTCGGGAAGCTCAACCGAGCCTGCCTTCTTGCCCTTCGCGTCGAGAATCTCGAGCTTGGTAGCGGTAGCCATGAACTACGCCCCCTTCACTGCGTTGCGGACGAATACGAGACGACCGCTTGCACCGGGAACAGCACCCTTAACGAGGATGAGACCCTTTTCAGCGTCGATCGCCTGAACCGTAAGGTTCTGGACGGTTACACGATCGCCACCCATACGGCCGGCCATCTTCTGACCCTTGAACACGCGACCAGGGGTCGCAGCGCCGCCGACAGAACCGGGCTTACGGTGGTTACGGTGCTGACCGTGCGATGCGCCAACGCCAGAGAAGTTGTGGCGCTTCATGGTGCCCGCGAAGCCCTTACCCTTCGAGGTACCTACAACGTCGATCTTCTGACCGGCGGTGAAGGTTGCGTCGAGGGTGAGCTCCTGGCCGAGAGCGTACTCAGCTGCGTCCGCAGTGCGGACCTCAGTGAGGTGACGGCGAGGCGTGACGCCTGCCTTCTCGAAGTGACCAGCCGAAGGCTTGTTTACCTTGCGGGGGTCGATCTGGCCAGCGGCGATCTGGATCGCGCTGTAGCCGTCGAGCTCAGGGGTGCGGATCTGGGTAACAACGTTAGGTGCTACCTCAATTACGGTCACAGGAACAACGTTGCCGTCCTCGTCCCAGACCTGAGTCATACCGAGCTTGGTGCCCAGGAGACCCTTCACGTTACGTACTGCAGTCATGAATCGATCCCCCCTTAGAGCTTGATCTCGATGTTGACATCGGCCGGAAGGTCGAGACGCATGAGCGAATCAACGGCCTTGGGCGTGGGATCGACGATGTCGATCAGGCGCTTGTGCGTGCGCTTCTCGAAGTGCTCGCGGCTGTCCTTGTACTTGTGGGGCGAACGGATCACAGCGATCACGTTCTTCTCCGTTGGGAGCGGCACTGGGCCGATAACGGTTGCGCCTGCACGGGTGACCGTATCAACGATCTTCCGAGCGGAGCTGTCGATGACCTCGTGGTCATACGACTTCAGTCGAATGCGGATCTTTTGTCCCGCCATGTGACTCTCTACTTTCTACTTGCGTCGTACTCAGGGCAAGCCCTAAGCATTGGACGTCTTGCGTACCAGCGCCCTGGCAATACGGCGTCTTTCGACGCTGTGCGTGCTGGGTCTCTGTTCACCTGTCAAAACCACACTCAACGTGTGGCCCTGCAACCCTCACGTCAACAAAGTGACATTGAGACCTGCAAGTCTTGTTCGCTCCCCACGGCGCCTCACCCCAAAACGAGGTTGCAACACACAGCCAGGCAGTGATTCTCGGACAAACCGAGAAGTACTGAACCTGTCTATTCTCGCATGCGGGAATGCATCATTGCAACCCGGGCGTGTCGCGTGTCGTCACTTTCCAGCCGTTACTCAGGATCGGCATCATCATGCGCTTCTTACGCGGTGGGGAGAAGCTTCGGGAGCGCGATATACACGGCAAGCAACGCGAGGCCAGAGATGAGCAGAACCAGCGTGCCAATTACCCCGGTGAAGCACGAGAGCAAGCCAAGCGCAGCAGCAAGCAAGGAGAAGCCAGCCGTGATCCCAGACGCCTGCGCGTGACTGTAGCCGAGCTGCTGGATCCGCTGGTAGACATGCTCCTTGTGCGGCTCGTCCCACTTCTTACCGGCGCGTACCCGCTGCACGAGCGTAAAGCCAACATCGCCAAAGCAAATGATCATCGGCCCGATCGTCGCAAGCAAAGGTACGCCAGCAAGCAAAGCAGCGAAACTGGTGATCGCCGTTGCCCCACCAAGCAGGTAGCTGCCAACATCACCAAGGAACGCACCAGTCTTGCTGAAGTTCCACGGCAGGAACCCGGCATACCCAGCAGCGAGCACGCCACCACTCACCACAAGCCACCATTCACCGACAATCAGACCGGCGATAGCAAATGCGACGCCAGCGATGACTCCATGGAAGCCGCTGATGCCATTGAGCCCATCGACAAAGTTCGCAACGTTGATGTAGCTCGAAACAAACAACACTGCGTAAATCACCAAGATCACCAATGTGATCATTGACACGTCAGTCACCGGCATTCCGGCCACCCACGCGAACTGCACTCCTCCGGCTCGCTCTGCGGCGAAGATCAGTGCGATTGCGGATCCCGCGCCGATGACGAGCAGGACCGCGCTTCGCACCGGTACGCTCAAGCCCTGCAGATCTTCGCGAAGGCCGAGTAGGCCGCTCAACACCGCACCAACGCCAATAATGAGGAGCGAGATCCACCCTGGTTGATCCACACCCTGCGTGCTCAAACCAACCATGTACCCGACAGCCATCGCGATAAGTACCGCCAGGCCAAGGCCACGGAGGACTGGGCGGACATGCGATGAGCGCTCATTCGGAACGTCCATGATGCCAAGCTTCATGAGCATCGGCTTCACTGCAAATGGCAGCAATAGCGACAGCGCGAGCGTCGTAACGGTGGCAACTACGGCGGTTACAGCAAAGGTCATTGGATTCGTTCTTCTGCGGCTTCGGTGAGCGACATTCGCGCAACCCAGCCCTCATGATCAAGGTTTACAGGGTCGAGCACACCAACGTGTGCGTGTGAGATCTTTGGGTGGAATGGGCGCGAATCTCCCTCGCCGTCGGCAACGAGAATCTCATGCATCTTCTCGCCGTGACGCAAACCGGTAAAGACGATCTCAATCTGCTTACCGGACTGCGCAATCATCCGCTTGGCGACGTCCAAGATACTCACCGGCTCCCCCATGTCGAGGATGAGCACCTCCCCCGGGCGCCCAATGCCTCCAGCCTGCAAAACAAGCTGCGATGCTTCTGGGATCGTCATAAAGAATCGGGTGACATCGGGATGTGTGACTGTCAGCGGGCCACCCGCGTCAATGAGCTTTCTGAACGTAGGAAGCATCGAGCCACGACTACCAAGCACATTGCCAAAGCGGACAGACAGATAGCGTTTGCCAGTTTCCCGCGCCATCCACCCGGTGAGCTTTTCTGCCACGCGCTTCGAATGCCCGAGCACGCTTGTCGGGTTCGCTGCCTTGTCAGTGGAGATGTTGACGAATGTACCCACGTCAGCCGCTTGGGCAGCCCGCAACACATTCAGCGTGCCAAGCACATTCGTTTTCCATGCCTCGTCTGGATACTGCTCAAGCATCGGAAGGTGTTTCAGAGCTGCAGCATGGAACACAACGTCAGGCTTACGCTCGAGCATAATTGCAGTGAGCGCAGCTTCGTCTCGGATGTCAGCAAGTACGACATCATTCGTATCAAGGAGTCCATGACCACTAATCGAGAGTTGTGCCTCCTGCAAAGAAGTCTCATCTCGGTCAAGCATGATGAGCTCGCCAGGTGCAAACGCAACAAGCTGGCGACAGATTTCAGAACCGATGGATCCGCCAGCACCGGTCACGAGCACGCGCTTACCCTGGATGTATTTCGCGATGGGATCAGTATTCAGGCGTACTGGATGACGCCCGATGAGGTCCTCAATTGAGAGCTCACGGACGTTTGAGATTGAAGCAGCATTATTGAGAATCTGGTCGAGTGGCGGGAGAACCAAGACGTTCAGGCCACACCTATCAGCGGCCTCGTCAACACGGCGCAACATCGCAGCATCGGCGTCGCCAATACACACCATCAGTGTTGTCGCCCCGGTTTGTCTGACGGCATCGCTCAACTCTGCAAGCGTGCCCATGACGCCAACACCGCGCACCACCTGGTGCCGCTTTGTCGGGTCGTCGTCGACAAACCCGACCGGAAGGTACGACGCCTTGGCATCAGTCAGCAATCGCTTTGCCGTCTGCACGCCAAGGTATCCGGCGCCATAGAGCAGCACCCGTTCAGCCCGTGCACCAGGCTTCAAGCTACGCTCAGCGTGCAATCGCACGAAGTATCGACTCACGCCCATAATGCTGAACGTGATTGGGGCGGCAATGACGACCGTACTACGCGGGATGCCGTTGCCGTAGCCAACCCAGTAGCCGAACGACCAGGTGACAATCATTACCGTAGAAACACAGAACACGAGGGCGCGAACCTCGTCAAAGCTGCCGATCTCGTACCTGTTGCGATACAGCCAGAACACCCAGCCACCCAACAACTGCAAGCACACCGCTACGGCGATGAGTGCTGAAGTCCAGCCCCAATGAATGCGTTCGAGCTCGAAATCGAATCGAAGTATCAAGGCAGCGATGATGCCTACTGCCCACGCAAGCGCGTCGCACAGGTAGAGAACTCCATAGGTCTGAAGAAAGTGAGTCAGCCGACTGGTTGGTGTTTCGCGCACACGCACCCCTTTTCGCTAAGACAAATAGGCTGCCGCCTACCAACCAACTCTACCGCTCAGACAAAGCAAAACCCCCGAGAGGCGAACCTCTCGGGGGTTTTGTCAATCAGTCAGAGTGAAATTACTCGACGATCTTGGTCACCGTGCCGGCGCCGACGGTGCGGCCACCCTCACGGATTGCGAAGCCGAGGCCCTCTTCCATAGCGATGGGCTGGATGAGCTCAACAACCATGTCAGTGGTATCGCCGGGCATAACCATCGGCTTGTCCTCGGGAAGGGTGATGACACCGGTCACGTCAGTCGTACGGAAGTAGAACTGGGGACGGTAGTTCGTCTCGAACGGGTTGTGACGGCCGCCCTCATCCTTCTTGAGGATGTAAGCGGTGCCCTCGAACTTGGTGTGCGGGGTGATCGAGCCGGGAGCTACGACAACCTGGCCACGCTCAACCTCTTCACGCTTGGTGCCGCGGAGAAGGAGGCCACAGTTCTCGCCTGCCCATGCCTCGTCGAGCTGCTTGTGGAACATCTCGATACCGGTAACGGTGGTCTTCTGCGTGGGACGCAGGCCAACGATCTCGACCTCAGAGTTGATCTTCAAGGTGCCACGCTCTGCACGGCCGGTAACGACGGTGCCACGACCGGTGATCGTGAAGACGTCCTCGACGGGCATAAGGAACGGCTTGTCCTTGTCACGTACGGGATCGGGGATGTTCTCGTCGACAGCTTCCATGAGCTCAACGATCGAGTTAGCCCACTTCTCGTCACCCTGGAGTGCCTGGTAGCCCGAAACGCGTACAACGGGGACGTCGTCTCCGGGGTAGCCCTGCTTCGAGAGCTCCTCACGGACCTCCATCTCAACGAGCTCAAGCATCTCTTCGTCCTCAACCTGGTCGCACTTGTTGAGCGCAACGAGGAGGTAAGGAACGCCGACCTGCTTTGCAAGGAGGATGTGCTCCTTGGTCTGAGCCATCATGCCGTCAGTAGCAGCAACCACGAGGATCGCGCCGTCCATCTGAGCAGCACCGGTGATCATGTTCTTGATGTAGTCGGCGTGACCGGGTGCATCAACGTGAGCGTAGTGACGCTTCGGGGTCTCGTACTCAACGTGCGAGATGTTGATGGTGATGCCGCGCTGGCGCTCCTCGGGAGCCGAGTCGATCGTTGCGAAGTCGCGCTGAACGTTGGTATCCGAAGGGAACTTGTCAGCAAGAGTCTTCGAGATCGCAGCGGTAAGAGTGGTCTTACCGTGGTCAACGTGACCGATGGTTCCGATGTTAACGTGCGGCTTGTTCCGCTCGAACTTGGCCTTCGCCACTATGGTCCTCCTCAGGACTAAGTACACAGAGCTCCTCCGACGGTTTCGGAGGCTCCGAGTACAGGTTTATGTGTTTATGTTACAAGCTCTGGGCGCTCAGCGCGACCTGAGCTGAAGATCAGGGGCGAGTTTCGCACTCACCCCTGATCACAGACGGGAGTTACTCGCCCTTAGCCTTCTGAACGATCTCGTCGGCTACTGCCTTCGGCACCTCAGCGTAGGAGTCGAAGGTCATCGAGAACACGGCACGACCACTGGTCTTCGACCGGAGGTCACCGATGTACCCGAACATCTCTGAAAGCGGAACAAGCGCGCGGACAACCTTGACGCCACTCGCATCTTCCATCGACTGGATCTGGCCACGACGTGAGTTGAGGTCGCCGATAACATCGCCCATGTACTCCTCAGGAGTACGAACCTCAACAGCCATCATCGGCTCGAGCAGCACGGGCTGAGCCATGCGAGCTGCTTCCTTGAACGCGATCGAGCCGGCGATCTTGAACGCCATCTCCGACGAGTCAACATCGTGGTAAGCGCCGTCGAGCAGCGTCGCCTTGACGTTCACAACAGGGAAGCCAGCGAGGATGCCGTACTGCATTGCATCCTGGATACCAGCGTTGACCGAAGGGATGTACTCGCGAGGAATACGACCGCCGGTGACCTTGTCTTCAAATTCGTAGATCTTGTCGCTGTTTTCCTCTGCGTCGAGAGGAGCAATTGCGATCTGGACCTTTGCGAACTGGCCCGAGCCACCGGTCTGCTTCTTGTGGGTGTAGTCGTACTTGTCGACTGCCTTGCGGATCGTCTCACGGTACGCAACCTGAGGCTTACCAACGTTTGCCTCAACCTTGAACTCGCGCTTCATACGATCCACGAGGATGTCAAGGTGAAGCTCGCCCATACCAGCAATAACTGTCTGGCCGGTCTCAGCGTTGAGGCTCACGCGGAACGTGGGATCCTCTTCAGCAAGCTTCTGGATAGCAGTGCCGAGCTTCTCCTGGTCACCCTTGGTCTTAGGCTCAATAGCAACCTCGATGACGGGCTCAGGGAAGGTCATCGACTCAAGAACAACCTGGTTCGCGGGATCCGAAAGGGTATCGCCGGTCGTGGTGTCCTTGAGGCCGATTACCGCGTAGATGTTACCTGCGGTGAGGTTATCTACAGGGTTCTCCTTGTTGGCGTGCATCTGGAAGATCTTGCCGATGCGCTCCTTCTTGCCCTTGGTCGAGTTAATGACCTGAGCACCGGAGTCAAGCTGACCCGAGTACACGCGAACGTAGGTCAGACGACCGAAGAACGGGTGGACAGCAACCTTGAACGCGAGAGCCGAGAACGGCTCATCTGCCTGAGGCTTACGGGGGATAACGATCGACTCATCGCGGGGATCGTGAGCCTCGATAGCGCCGATGTCGAGCGGGTTGGGGAGGAAGTCCACAACTGCGTCGAGCACGGGCTGGATGCCACGGTTCTTGAAGGCCGAGCCACAGTAAACGGGGTAAATCTCGTTGTTCACAACGAGCTTACGGATGCCGCCCTTGATCTCTTCCATGGTGAGTTCTTCGCCACCGAAGAACTTCTCGAGGAGTGCATCGTCGGTCTCTGCTGCGGTCTCAACGATCTTCAGGCGGTACTCTTCAGCCTTTGCCTGAAGGTCAGCAGGAATCTCGCGAGTCTCGTAGTTAGCACCGAGGGTAACGTCGCCCTTAGCGTCGCCTTCCCAAACGAATGCCTTCATGGTGAGCAGGTCGACAACGCCGATGAAGTCACTCTCAGCACCGATGGGGAGCTGCATAACGAGCGGCTTTGCGCCGAGGCGGCTGACGATGGTGTCTACGGTGAAGTAGAAGTCGGCGCCCATCTTGTCCATCTTGTTGACGAAGCAAATGCGGGGAACGCCGTACTTGTCAGCCTGACGCCACACGGTCTCCGACTGGGGCTCAACGCCCTCCTTGCCGTCGAACACTGCGACGGCACCATCGAGAACGCGGAGCGAACGCTCCACCTCGACGGTGAAGTCAACGTGACCCGGGGTGTCGATGATGTTGATCTGGTTCTTGTTCCAGAAGCAGGTAACAGCGGCAGACGTAATCGTAATGCCGCGCTCCTTCTCCTGCTCCATCCAGTCAGTAGTCGCGCCACCGTCGTGGGTCTCGCCCAGCTTGTGGTTCACACCCGTGTAGAACAGGATGCGCTCGGTCGTGGTGGTCTTGCCGGCATCGATGTGAGCCATGATGCCGATGTTGCGGACCTTGTTCAGGTCCGTGAGCACGTCTTGTGCCACAGGTGTCTCCTCCGGGTGGGGATGAACGTTCGAAAGTGCGGGAGCGATACGCCCCGCAGGTGGCGGATCGAACCGGTGAGGGCCCGATCCGCCATCTGGGTGCTACCTGCTGATTACCAGCGGTAGTGAGCGAACGCGCGGTTCGACTCAGCCATCTTGTGAGTGTCCTCACGACGCTTTACAGCGGCGCCGAGGCCATTCGATGCGTCGAGGATCTCGTTGGTGAGACGCTCGGTCATCGTGTTCTCACGACGAGCCTTTGCGTAGCTGGTGAGCCAACGCAGTGCGAGGGTGTTCGCGCGGTGCGGCTTAACCTCAACGGGCACCTGGTAGGTCGAGCCACCAACACGACGTGAACGTACCTCAAGGGTGGGGCGCACGTTGTCGAGCGCCTTCTTGAGTACAGTCACGGCATCCTGGCCGCTCTTCTCTGCGACGGTCTCGAGTGCACCGTAAACGATGCGCTCTGCGAGACCCTTCTTGCCGTCAACAAGAATCTTGTTGACGAGCTGGCTTACGATCGGTGCGCCGTATACTGGATCGGCAACGACGGGACGCTTGGGAGCAGGACCTTTACGAGGCATTACTTCACCTTCTTTGCACCGTAGCGGCTACGAGCCTGCTGGCGATCCTTGACCGCCTGCGTGTCGAGCGCGCCGCGCACGATCTTGTAACGAACACCGGGGAGGTCCTTCACACGACCACCGCGAACGAGCACCATCGAGTGCTCCTGGAGGTTGTGGCCCTCACCGGGGATGTACGCAGTTACCTCGGTACCGTTCGAGAGCTTCACACGAGCGACCTTACGCATCGCCGAGTTCGGCTTCTTAGGGGTGGTGGTGTACACACGGGTGCACACGCCGCGCTGCTGAGGGTTCGCCTTCAGAGCGGGCGCCTTGGTCTTCGAGACCTTCGGCGTCCGGCCCTTGCGAACCAGCTGCTGAATAGTAGGCACTGATTCTCCTAGTTAGTCCTGCACGGTGACAGGAATGCTTCACATGGTTGAGCATGCGTGCTTGTTTGCACAAGCACAGAGCTGCTGCCCTCCTGAGTTACCGAAGCAACGCAAGAAAGCTGAGTGCAGCTATGCCGTGGGGGTTTCATCTCGGATGAGATGAGGGACCCACAGTGCGAACCCTCGGTACCCACATGCAAGCATGCGAATATCGGTGGTACACACCTCATTCCACTTTACGGGCGATTGGTTTGAATCGCAAGATTCCACCGCACTATTCCGGCGGTTCTAGGTGCTTTGCCAGCTGTTCAAGCAGCGCTTCAACCTGTGGCTCAACAAAGCGCGCGATCGCGGCGCTTACTTCAGATCGATAGGCAACCAATGCTGCACACACAGCACGGCCGGTATCTCCTGCAACGCGATCCGCGACCGCGAGATCCTTGTGCAACTGTTCACGCTCTTCCCTGGTCAAAGGTGGCCGTGGCAGATGGGCGCTCCCCCGCGCTTGCTCAGCTAACTCCCCCATGGTGAACAGGAACGGCTGTGCCGCGTCGCCTGGCTCAGGATCAGGGTCGAGCCCCTCGAACTCAGGCGCGAGTCCCGCGCGCGGATCATAGCCGCCAGCCGCCCAAGCCTCTGCTCCCTGCAGCTCGGCATATAGCGCAGGGAGTGCAGCCTCCGTGAACTCATCGACTCGCCGATCAATGATCTTTTGCATTCGTGAGACAAGCGCATGTGTGACCTGATGTGGCGTTGCCTCAGGAATGCCTGCTGCGTGGATCAGCGGCGAACCAGTACACCGTCGACAGATGCGAGCTCGTCCCCGATGCACCGGGGGTTCCCAGCGGGGAATCCAGCGCATCCAGGCAGCGATGGCATCAGCGACATCTTGCTCGACGGTGCGGGAACTCATTGACTCGAGTCGCCCTTTTCCCATGGCCACTGAGGAGTGGGCATCTCGGTGTAGACGCGCCGCACGAGGAGCGCCCAGTACATCAGCCCCACCAAACCCCATATGGGAACGAGTAGCCATGCGAAGAGACTTGTCCATGTCTCATCGATCACCATGCCAAAGAGCGTTCCACCCAGGCACCAGATGAGATACGCCAACAGCGCACCAACCAGTATGGATGACCATGACGGCGAGGTTTTCCCGCGGAGGAGCGCAAGCGACTGCTGCCATAACAAGGCCGCTAGGACACCGAGCGCAACAATAATCAACACGGGCGCCGCCCAACGTGGCACGCTTTCGGTGTGTACTGGGGGCACCGACCCGAGCAAACTGGTGAATCCCCAGACAGCGACGAGAAGTGCAACCGCTACAACCAGAGACGCGGCAATGAGCCCTCGGACGTATCCGCGGGTCACGCCGCGCTTCTGTTGTGCAGTCATTGCTACTTGTTATTCAGCTCTGCAAGTGCGTTCTCGTACTCGTCAAGCAACTCGGCGTTGCGGTTACGGACCCGTCGACCACGGAAGCCGATCCACGCCCCGAACCACACGGTCACCTCACGAGCCACGATACCTGCGGCAATTGCGGGCATCGTAAAGCCGTACTCCTCGATAATGACGAATGGATCAGTACCGATCCCGATGCCCAACCCAAACCGCGCATACAGCGCAGCGCCGGCCGTTGCAGCGAGCCATGTTGCTACACCGACGAAGAAACCAAAGACGATGTAGGCCCACCAGCCAGCTCGGCCAAGGATCAAGACGAGCAGTGAGAGCGCAACAAAGAATCCGAAGACAGCTGCTTCAAATCCCCAGTTCTGCAGGAGCGGGAGCAACCCCTCAGCCACGTAGGAAGATGGTGGGAAGTTTGGTGCCTGCCAAGCGGCATAGACGCCAGCAAGCACGACCGCGAAGCCGACCATCGCAACCAGCGCAATGAGCACGCCGACTCCGCGGTTGCCACGGAGATCTGGCGGCATCGGGCTTTGCATGTACAGGGCCGCCATTGGGTGCTCTGCACTGATGCGGATCTCACCATCGCGTTCGGAATCATCGGCAACGACGACCTCAGATACGGTCTCGGCAGCGGCGGTTGGCATTTCTTCAAGCTCAATCGCGGACGCTTCGGGAGCAAGTACGGCGGTTGGCGGCACTTCAGCCTGGGGCAGGTCAAGTTCGGTTGCCACCTCAGCGAGTGCTTCACGGCGACGCAACTCAATGTCGTCTGCCGAGAGTGGCGCCTGAGGAGATGCTGGCCCACCCTCAGTTGACGCGTCAAGCTGCGGTACTGACTCGTCAATCACCGGGTCCGCCGCGCTCTCCGCCGCGACAGCCTTCGCACGTTCTACTGCTTCAAGGACCTGATTCTCTTCGACGACGTCCTCAGCAACGGGCGCGCCGGGGTTCGGCTTCTCGTTCTCGGTCATCGGTGCTCCTCACTGATGGGGATCGTGACTCGCACACATGCGGGCACGGTGATATGGCAAATACCGTACTCTGACCGACCGACAATATGCGATCAGCGCGCCGAAGCATCTGCAAAAAACGAAAAAGGCCCCGTCCCACTGCATACACAGCGGGACGGGGCCGTTCTCTAGAACTTTTTAGCTGAAGTTACCGGGGTTGAACTCGTCAGAGGTGAAGCTGTCGAAGTCAACGAATGAGAAGTCATTCTCATCGAAGGTGCCTTCACCAGCGAAAACGCGGTTCGGGTAACGCTCTGCCTTTGCCTCTTCAGTGGGCTCGACGTCGACATCGCGGTAGGTGCTCAGACCGGTACCAGCCGGGATGAGCTTACCGATGATGACGTTCTCCTTCAGGCCGACGAGCGGATCCTTCGATCCCTCCATCGCTGCCTGGGTGAGGACGCGAGTCGTCTCCTGGAACGAAGCGGCCGACAGCCACGACTCAGTCGCGAGCGAAGCCTTGGTGATACCCATGACCTCAGGACGTGCGGTAGCTGCACGCTTGCCCTCGATGAGAGCCTCGCGGTTGATGCGCTGGTAGCTTGCACGGTCAACGAGCGCGCCGGGAAGGAGCTCGGTGTCGCCGTGGTCGACAACAGTCACCTTGCGGAGCATCTGTCGAACGATGACCTCGATGTGCTTATCGTGGATCGGCACACCCTGTGAACGGTACACGCCCTGAACGCCCTCAACGAGGTACTTCTGGACTGCACGCTCGCCTGGAATGTGCTTGCCCTTCTGGGTCGAACCGACCTGAAGGATGTCCTTCGGATCAAGCGTTCCAGCGAGGAACGGCTGACCGAGTTCAACGTGATCACCGTCTGCAACGAGCAGGGTTGCACGCTTCAGAACCGGGTATGCCTTGACCTCGGTGCCGTCATCAGGGGTGAGGAGTACGCGACGCGACTTCTCGGTGTCCTCAATAACGATACGACCCGCAGCTTCTGCGATCGGCGATGCACCCTTGGGGGTACGTGCCTCAAAGAGCTCCTGGACACGTGGCAGACCCTGGGTAATATCTGCTGCCGATGCCGATCCACCAGTGTGGAACGTACGCATGGTCAGCTGAGTACCGGGCTCACCAATCGACTGTGCAGCAATAATGCCCACTGCCTCGCCGATGTCAACGCGCTGGCCGGTCGCAAGTGAGCGACCGTAGCAGGTTGCACACACGCCAACAGCCGACTCACAGGTCAGGACCGAACGGACCTTGATCTCAGTGACACCAGCTGCAACCAGCTGCTCAATTGCCACGTCGCCTACGTCCGAGCCGCCCGAAAGGACAACTGCGCCGTCAGCGGTGGTCGCGTCGGTAGCAAGGGTACGTGCGTACACCGAGTTCTCAACGTTCTCATCACGGACGAGGACACCGTTCGCATCAGCCTCAGCGATCGCGAGATCGAGACCCTTCTTCGTGCCGCAGTCTTCCTCGCGGATGATGACATCCTGCGAAACGTCGACAAGACGACGGGTCAGGTAACCCGAGTCAGCGGTACGGAGTGCGGTATCAGCAAGACCCTTACGAGCACCGTGGGTCGCGATGAAGTACTCCGCAACCGACAGGCCCTCACGATACGAGTTGATAATCGGGCGAGGGATAATCTCACCCTTCGGGTTCGACACCAGGCCTCGCATGCCCGCAATGTTACGGATCTGCAGCCAGTTACCACGTGCACCAGACGAGACCATACGGAAGACCGTGTTGTCCTCGGGGAATGCGTCGCGCATCGCCTGAGCAACCTCATCGGTCGCCTCGGTCCAGATGTCGGTGAGCGCCTTGTGACGGTCAGCGTTGCTGATCATACCGAGGTCGTAGTCGCGCTGAACCTTCGCGGCACGCTTCTCGTGTACCTCGATGATCTCAGCCTTGTTCGACGGCGTAATGACGTCAGACAGTGCAACAGTGACACCCGAACGCGATGCCCAGTGGAAACCGGCGTCCTTGATGCGGTCAAGCGTCGCAGCTACCTCAGTCTTGGGGTAGCGCTCAGCGAGATCGTTCACGAGACCCGAGAGTGCGCCCTTATCAGCAACGCGCTCGAAGTACGGGTAGTTCGTGGGGAGCGCCTCGTTGAAGATCGCACGACCAAGCGTGGTCTCTACCAGCGTCGGCTTCTCCATCGTCGCGCCCGATGCATCGGTGTACCCGATGAGGCGGAGCTTGATGGGAGCGCCGAGGTCGAGGGTGCCCTCGTCCATTGCGAGGATCGCCTCGGAAACCGTGCCAAACGCACGACCAGCGCCAACAGCGTTGGCCTTGAGCGTGGTGAGGTGGTGCAGACCGATGATCATATCCTGCGAAGGCAGAGCAACCGGACGGCCATCCGAAGGCTTCAGAATGTTGTTCGACGCAAGCATGAGGACACGAGCCTCTGCCTGTGCCTCCACCGAAAGCGGCAGGTGAACAGCCATCTGGTCACCGTCGAAGTCAGCGTTGAACGCTGCACAGACGAGCGGGTGAAGCTGGATTGCCTTGCCCTCGACGAGCTGCGGCTCGAACGCCTGGATACCCAGGCGGTGCAGGGTAGGTGCGCGGTTCAGCAGAACCGGACGCTCGCGGATGATCTCTTCGAGAACATCCCAAACCTCCGAGCGCGCACGCTCGACCATACGCTTTGCAGCCTTCACGTTCTGTGCGTGCGACAGATCCATGAGGCGCTTGATGACGAACGGCTTGAAGAGCTCAAGTGCCATCTGCTTGGGCAGACCACACTGGTGCAGCTTCAGCTGCGGGCCAACGACAATAACCGAACGGCCCGAGTAGTCAACGCGCTTGCCGAGCAGGTTCTGACGGAAACGACCCTGCTTACCCTTGAGCATGTCAGAAAGCGACTTGAGCGCACGGTTACCGGTGCCGGTAACTGGGCGGCCACGACGACCGTTATCGAACAGTGCATCAACGGCTTCCTGAAGCATGCGCTTCTCGTTGTTCACGATGATCTCGGGAGCACCGAGATCAAGGAGACGACGGAGACGGTTGTTGCGGTTGATCACACGGCGGTACAGATCGTTGAGATCCGAGGTCGCGAAGCGACCACCGTCAAGCTGCACCATCGGGCGAAGCTCGGGCGGGATCACGGGAACAACGTCAAGCACCATTGCAGCGGGGCTTGCACCGGTCTGCAGGAATGAGTTGACAACCTTCAGACGCTTAATAGCGCGGATCTTCTTCTGACCCTTGCCCTCTGCGATCTGGAGGTGGAGCAGCTCACTCTCGGCCGCAAGGTCGAATGCCTCAAGACGCTTCTTGATGGCTTCTGCACCCATGAATGCGTCGAAGTAGTCGCCGTAGCGGTCCATGAGCTCGATGAAGACAGCGTCTTCAGCACGGAGATCGCCAACCTTCAGGTTGCGGAACTCTTCCCAGACGCGCTCGAGACGAGCGATGTCTTCGTCGAAGCCCTTACGGATAAGGGTCATGTCCTTCTCAGCAGACTGCTCAGCGCGGCGGCGCTGATCAGCCTTCGCACCCTCAGCCTCGAGTGCTGCAAGGTCGGTCTCCGACTGCTGCATGCGCTTCGAGATCGCGATGTCGCGCTGATCTGCGAGGGTACGCAGTTCGTCGCGAAGTTCTGCCTCAAGCTCTGCGAGATCTTCGTGGCGGCCCTCTTCATCGATGTCGATGACCATGTACGCAGCGAAGTAGATGACCTTCTCGAGGTCCTTCGGTGCCATGTCGAGGAGGTAACCGAGACGGCTCGGAACACCCTTGAAGTACCAGATGTGGGTCACTGGAGCAGCAAGCTCGATGTGGCCCATGCGTTCACGACGAACGCTCGACTTCGTAACCTCTACGCCACAACGCTCACAAACGATGCCCTTGTAACGGACGCGCTTGTACTTGCCACATGCACACTCCCAGTCACGCGAGGGACCAAAGATCTGCTCGCCGAACAGACCGTCCTTCTCAGGCTTCAGGGTGCGGTAGTTGATGGTCTCAGGCTTCTTTACCTCGCCGTGGGACCAGCTGCGGATATCGTCGGCGGTTGCCAGACGAATCTGCAGTTCATTGAAACTCGTACCTTCGAGCAAAATTGTTCTCCTTGGTAGCTTTTGTCTGGCCCGGCTTAGATCTCGTCGACAGACGAGGTCTCGAAGCGGGTTGAAAGGTTGATGCCGAGCTCTTCCGCTGCGCGGTGAGCTTCATCGTCGTTGTCGCGGAGGCTGACGGCCTGGCCGTCTGCACCGAGCACCTCGACGTTCAAGCAGAGCGACTGCATCTCCTTCATGAGAACGCGGAACGACTCGGGCACGCCCGGCTCCGGAATGTTCTCACCACGGACGATAGCTTCGTACACCTTGACGCGGCCGAGAATGTCATCCGACTTCACGGTCAGGAGCTCCTGGAGTGCGTATGCGGCACCGTATGCCTCGAGTGCCCACACCTCCATCTCACCGAATCGCTGGCCACCGAACTGCGCCTTACCACCGAGCGGCTGCTGGGTGATCATCGAGTACGGACCAGTCGAACGAGCGTGGATCTTGTCGTCGACGAGGTGGTGCAGCTTCAGGATGTACATGTAGCCGACCGAGATCGGGTACGGGTACGGCTCACCGGAGCGGCCATCGAACAGGCGTGTCTTACCCGACGAATCGATGAGGCGAACGCCATCACGGGTGGGAAGAGTCGAGTCAAGCAGACCAGCGATCTCAGCCTCAGACGCACCATCGAATACGGGAGTAGCAACCTTGGTGTTCGGTGCAGCTTCGCGTGCTTCTTCAGAGAGCTTTGCAGCCCACTCAGGCATGCCGTCGATCTTCCAACCCTGCTTCGCGATCCAGCCGAGGTGGACCTCGAGGACCTGACCGAAGTTCATTCGGCCTGGAATACCAAGCGGGTTCAGAATGACGTCGACCGGGGTGCCGTCTTCAAGGAAGGGCATGTCTTCGACCGGGAGGATCTTCGAGATGACGCCCTTGTTGCCGTGACGGCCTGCAAGCTTGTCGCCCTCGGTGATCTTACGCTTCTGAGCAATGTAGACAACTACACGCTGGTTGACGCCCGAGCCAAGCTCGTCGTCGTTGTCTGCGTCGAAGACCTTTACAGCGGTGACAGTACCTGCAACACCGTGCGGAACCTTCAGCGAGGTGTCGCGAACTTCGCGGCTCTTCTCGTTGAAGATCGCGCGAAGCAGGCGCTCCTCTGCGCTGAGCTCGGTCTCGCCCTTCGGGGTGACCTTACCAACGAGGATGTCGCCAGGGTTGACCTCAGCACCAATACGGATGATGCCGCGCTCGTCGAGATCCTTGAGCGACTCCATACTTGCGTTGGGGAGATCACGGGTGATCTCTTCCTTACCAAGCTTCGTGTCGCGAGCATCGATGTCGTACTCTTCGATGTGGATCGACGAAAGGGTGTCGTCCTTCACCAGGTTCTGGCTCAGGATGATCGCATCCTCGAAGTTGTGGCCTTCCCACGGCATGAATGCCACGAGGAGGTTCTTTCCGAGTGCGAGTTCGCCGTTCTCGGTAGCGGGGCCATCAGCGATGACCGAGCCGACCTCAACGCGCTCGCCAGCCTTGACGATGACGCGGTGGTTGTAGTTCGTGCCCTGGTTCGAACGGTCGAACTTACGCATACGGTAAGTCTTCGATCCGCCCTCATCGTTGATCACGGTGACGGCATCTGCCGAAACGTCCTCAACAACGCCAGCCTGGAGTGCGGTGATGACGTCACCAGCATCGATGGCTGCGTAGCCTTCCATACCGGTACCAACGATCGGCGACTCGCTGCGGAGCAGCGGCACAGCCTGACGCTGCATGTTCGCGCCCATGAGTGCGCGGTTCGCGTCATCGTGCTCGAGGAACGGAATCAGCGATGTAGCGACCGAAACCATCTGGCGCGGGGAGACGTCCATGTAGTGCACGCGCTCAGCGTCAACGAGCATCACCTCGGAGCCGCGGGGACGAGCAAGCACCTGCTCCTCAGCGAAGCGGCCGTCCTCGGTGAGGGGTGCGCCTGCCTGAGCGATGAGGAACTCGTCCTCTTCGTGAGCGGTGAGGTAATCGACCTTGTCGGTGACCTTGCCGTCGACGATGCGTCGGTACGGGGTCTCGATGAAGCCGAAAGCGTTGATGCGCGCGAAGGTTGCGAGTGCACCAATCAGACCAATGTTCGGACCCTCAGGAGTCTCAATCGGGCACATACGGCCGTAGTGCGACGGGTGAACGTCTCGAACCTCAACACCTGCGCGGTCACGCGACAGACCACCTGGGCCAAGTGCCGACAGACGGCGCTTGTTGGTGAGGCCTGCGAGGGGGTTGTTCTGATCCATGAACTGCGACAGCTGCGAGGTTCCGAAGAACTCCTTGATCGCTGCGAGAACTGGACGAGTGTTGATCAGCGTGTTCGGCGTGATCGCCTCGATGTCCTGCGTAGTCATACGCTCACGGACAACGCGCTCCATACGGCTCAGACCGGTGCGAACCTGGTTCTGGATGAGCTCGCCAACGGCGCGGACGCGACGGTTACCGAAGTGATCGATGTCGTCGGTGTCCAGACGGTTGTCGAAGACCTCGCCGTCACGAACGCCAGGAAGCGTTTCGGTGCCAGCGTGCAGACCAACAAGGTACTTGATGGTGCTGACGATGTCTTCGAGCGAAAGCACCGAGTCGGTGATAGGCGCATCGATGCCGAGCTTACGGTTGATCTTGTAACGACCAACCTTGGCAAGGTCATAACGCTTCGCGTTGAAGTAGCTGTTATCGAGAAGCGCACGAGCTGCCTCGATAGCAACCTGCTCGCCCGGACGCTGCTTGCGGTAGATGTCCTTCAGGGCATCTTCCTGCGTCACAATGTCCTTGTTGTCCTTCGCAAGCGTCTCAATGATCGAGTCGTAACCTGCAAACTCTTCAAGGATCTCTTCGGCAGACATGCCGAGAGCCTTGAGGAAGACGGTGACCGACTGCTTACGCTTACGGTCGATACGCACGCCTACCTGGTCGCGCTTATCGATCTCGAACTCGAGCCATGCACCACGGCTCGGGATCATACGTGCAGAGAAGACATCCTTGTCACTGTTCTTTTCGGGCGTACGCTCAAAGTAGACACCTGGGCTACGAACGAGCTGCGAAACGATAACGCGCTCGGTGCCGTTGATAATGAAGGTGCCCTTGTCGGTCATGATGGGGAAATCGCCCATGTAGACCGTCTGGCTCTTCAGAACCTGAGTTTCGGTGTTGTAGAAAGCAGCCTCAACGTAGAGAGGTGCGGAGTAGGTCTTGCCTCGCTCCTTGCACTCTTCAATCGTGAACTTCTTCTCATCGAGAATGGGATTCTCGAACGAGAGCTGCATAGTGCCTGCGTTGTCCTCGATAGGCGAGATCTCTTCAAAGATCTCTTCGAGGCCACTGCGGAGCGCGACATCGTCGCGCCCTTCGGCCTGAGCTTCAACGAGGCGTGCCTTCCACGCTTCGTTGCCGACGAGCCAATCAAAGCTCTCAAGCTGCAGTGCCAGCAGGTTAGGCACCGACAGTGTGTCGGAAATCTTGGCGAAGGACAGACGCTTATGGTTGCGTCCATTCTTCGGATTGGTGGATGACGATGCGTTGCGCGCAGCAGCCAAGGAAGTACCTCCGTGAGCCCCGTCGGGCCGGTTGACCTGGTCTTGCGAGAAATGCAACGGAATCACTCGTTCGGGGCTATTTGCGCGTGATGCGCCAACTCCCGGAACCTCCCACTATATGAAGGCACACTGGTGTCCGTAGTGCAAACAACGACTTTATCACCAGAAATTTCACTTGTCTAGCGAATGTGTGTATATTGCCCTGATCACTTCCCGGCACATTCCGAGTGTTTTCAAGTTCAGCCGGGTATTGTTCCAGAATGTCTATCGGCCAAGAACCGCGCCCAGCCGCCACTCCCCTGCACGAAGCGTCTCGCGATCCGCGACCCGTCTCCCGCGCAGTATTGCCGGTGGCGATCGGGGCCGTCGTGGCGGTGTGTGCGTTCGGACTGTATCTCCTGGCGGGTGGCAAAAGCCCAACGCCTATTGATTCCTGGTGGTTGTCAGTCACGACGATCCAGCCGCACGGATTTGCGTTCGATCTATCGCTATTCCTGGCACAGGTTGGCGGATCAGTCGGAATGGCCATCGTCGGCGCAATCCTCGTTTTGCTGCTGTGGCTGCTGCGTCAGCGGCGATCCGCATACATGTTGGCGACCGCGTTGCTCATTGGGGTCGCGCTATCAGAGGTGTTGAAGCGGCTATTCATGCGCGAGCGCCCGGGAGATCAGCTCTTCACGACACACGGGTATTCGTACCCCTCGGGTCATTCCATGGGCGCCGCGACGCTCGCCATCTCGCTCGCCATCATTGTGACGTGCTTCATCGGTGCGAGCCGAAAGATCTTGGCCGTCGTCTGGGTCGTTGCGGGCGCCTGGGTGTTCACGATGATGTGGAGCCGGGCCGCCCTGCATGCGCACTGGCTCACCGACACGATCGCCGGACTTCTCATCGGGCTCGCGGCGGCCCTCATCGCGGCCTGGCTCTGGACCGATTCTGGGGTTCTTGGACGTCGCTCTATGGTTAAAGGATGAAGCTTCCGGCCCCTGTCACGCTGAGTTCAGGTCTCACTGCCGCAATAGAAGAGGACGAATGGGTCCCCGGTGCAGTGCAGCTTGTCGTTGACGGCACTCCGCAATCGCATGTCAATCTGCGAAACCCCGCAGATCTCTTCTATGAATACATTCGGCGGATCGGACATGTCATCGATCTGTTCAAGCCCGCCGGTGCGGCAATTTCGGCCTTGCATCTCGGCGGCGGCGCCTTCACGCTCCCGCGGTATGTCGAAGCCACCCGTCCGGGGAGTCGACAGCAAATCATCGAGCTGGAGGGCGCACTTGTCGAACTTGTCCGTGAGGCTGCCCCGCTCCCGCAGCGAGCGAGCATTCGGGTACGCCGAGGTGACGCCCGCGCGATGCTCGCAAAACTTCCAGCAGGCATGCTCGCGGCAATGGATCTCATCGTTGTTGACGTCTTCGCCGGCGCACAAACCCCGGCGCACATCTCAAGTGTCGAGTTCTACGATGCACTCAAGCCATTTCTCGCTCCGGGTGGCGTCGTTGTTGTGAATGCTGCAGACGGTGCGGGACTCCCGTTCGTGCGCGGTCAAGCAGCGACACTTGCGAACAGATTTTCAACCGTTGCCGCCATCGCAGAGCCGCAGGTACTCAAGGGACGCAGGTTTGGCAACGTGGTGTTCGTTGCCTCCGACGCTGAACCCGATCTCGAGTGGCTTCCCCGTCTCCTCGCTGGCGGCCCCTTCCCCGCAAGCATGCTTGTCGGGCGAGAGTTCGCGGATCTCGCGCGGAAGGCCACACCGGTGACCGATGCGACGGCTTTCGATTCGCCCGCTCCACCGGAGGGAATTTTCGGCTGATGGCAGACCTTGCCTCGGTCCGATCGCTTGCGGCCGAACTCATCAGCGTGCACCTCGGTGGCGAACGATTGAACGCCGATGAACGACGACTCGTCCCCTGGTCGTTTGACTTTGACCGGGCGAAGCGACGAGCAGGATTGTGTAATTTCACCGAGCGCCGGATCACGGTCTCGCGTTACCTCGCCGAAAAGTATCCGCTGGATGAGGTCCACCAAATCTTGCTGCACGAGATCGCGCACGCGCTCGTTGGACCTAATGCTGGCCATGGCCCGAAGTGGCGGGACACCGCACGCGCGATTGGCTACGTCGGTGGTCGCACCCACGACGGGGAGATCGCGCACGAGCAAGCTCCCTGGATGGGGATGTGCCCTGCGGGGCACGAGTTCTTCCGCTTTCGAAAGCCGACCCGGCCATCATCGTGCACCAAGTGTGCACGTGGCTATTCACCAGAACACGGAATCACCTGGCGGAAACGGGTGCAGTAGTTTGCTCACCCATGTGGTGAGTCATTCACACGAGCTGCCTGCGGCTGTAGTCCTGTTACCAGCCGACCGTGGCAAGTGCCTGCCTGACCAGGTTTCCGCGACCGCCAGGAAGATCCGCGAACGTTGCATCCGACAACGCTTCGGCCGGAGACAGCCAGGCAATCTCGAGTGCATCTTGTCGCGGCTCACAGGAGCCCGTCACCGGCACCACGTACACAAGCGAAACCGCGTGTTGGCGCTCGTCAACATAGCGAGAGATACCGGGCATCGGGAAGTACTCGGCAATCTGCGCTGGAACCAAGGCGAGTGGGATCTGCGGAAATGCCATCGGTCCCAAATCATTCTCAAGGTGACGGAACAGCGCCTCACGAATCGTCTCGCCGTACCGAACCCGGCCAGACACAAGCGCATGACCGAGGCGGCCTTCAGGGGTGCTTCGCAGCAGCAGTCCCACCTCGGTGACGTTGCCGTACCCATCGAGCCGCACCGGCAACGCCTCAACGTAGAGCATCGGCATGCGACCTCGCACGAAGGCAAGCTCGGCCTCGTTAAGCCAACCGGGATTCTCCATGCTCCGCGGGGCACGCTCTGGCTCAGTGGGCTCTTCAGGAAGGTCTGCGGTGTCAATCGCCATGGCCCCATTCTGTCAAAGTCCGCTGATAACCACAGCTATCATTTACGGGTGAGCGCAAACGAGACCCAGGACTTCGAACAGATCATTCGCGTCAGCGCAGTTGTCATACGTGACGAGACAGGACGGGTGCTCCACGTTCGCAAGCGCGGAACCGACATGTTCATGTTACCTGGCGGAAAACCGGAGGTCGGTGAGGCAGCTCTCGATACCGCCGTCCGAGAAATCTCTGAGGAACTCGAACTCACACTCGATGCAACAGAGCTACGCCCGCTCGGCGTATTTCGATCCGCCGCCGCAAACGAAGCTGGGTTCATCGTCGAAGCAGCCGTGTTCGTAGCGCCGACGGTTCCGGGTGCTGAGTCGGCGGTGCCGCAAGCTGAAATCGAGGCAATCGAGTGGATTCTGCCGGCGACCACTCGCTCAGACGTCGCGCCGCTCAATCATGACCATGTCTTCCCTGCACTCCTCGCTCAGGATCACACCGAGTGACGCGCCCTGCCGCGCGCCCTGGCGTGGTCTTTAGTATTGGCCGTGCGGTCTTGCGGCCGGTGCTCACGCTGGCCTTTCGTCCCCGAATCTGTGGTCGGGAGAATGTGCCCGCTGCCGGTCCCGTGCTGCTGGTGAGCAACCATCTCTCTGCCTACGACACCATACTCATCCCATCGTTTTCTCCACGCAAGGTGCAGTTTCTTGCAAAGGCGTCGCTCTTTTCGAGTCGCCTAGGCCGCTGGTTCTTCACCAGCATCGGCGCGATTCCCGTGCATCGAGAGGCGTCCTCGGCCGCTCAGTCCGCGCTTGACAGCGGTCGTGATGTGCTTGCAAACGGAAGCGTCTTCGCCGTATTTCCTGAAGGAAGTCGATCCCGCGACGGGCGGCTCTACCGGGGAAAGTCGGGTGCTGCTTGGCTCGCGCTCGAAACAGGAGCGGTTGTGGTGCCGGTCGGTCTCATCGGTACAAACCGAAAGCTCCTGGGAATGCGTTGGCCACGCGGCCGGGCCGAGATCAGGTACGGAACGCCGCTCGACTTCACTGCGCTCGCCTCGCTACCGGGCGGGAAAGCCCGCCGCGAAGCAACCGTAATGATCATGAGCGCGATACAAACGCTGACCGGCCAGGATCTCGCTGATGAGTATGCGCGCGGATCCATCGGCGCATAACGCTCACGCGTAAGTCCGCCGGTTGAGGCGCGGGGCACCGCGCTGGTTACTCCTGGCGCAAACCCCGCGAAACAACCCCGTTCATACGAAATGGCCTCTTTCATGCGCATGAAAGAGGCCATTTCGTATGAAACCCTCGGTTTCGAGGTGATTCAATGTGTTTCGAGGTGTTTCGAGGTGTTTCGAGGTGATTCGAGGGTCTCGAGGTGTTTCGAGATGCGGGCGAAGAGCCTAGAGCTTAGAGAATTTCAGCGCGCAGCTGCTCAGCAGACTTCGGCGAGAGCAGACCCGGAGCGATGTCAAACGGAGTCTTCGCGCCAGTATCACCCTGCGCCGCGAGACGAGCTGCAGCGCGTGCGTATGCGACAAGCACACTCGAGGTGAATTCAGGATTCGAGTCGAGTGCAAGCTTGTACTCGATTGTGTGGTTGACACCGGGTGAAGACTCACCACTGCGGATCACGAAGCCACCGTGCGGCATGCCCTGATGATCGCGTGCAAGCTCTTCAGCAGAGATGAAGTTCACCGTGGTGTCGTACGGCTCGAAGTAATCGGGCATCGTCACGATCTCGTTCCGAACTGCCTCTGCGTCAGCGCCCTCTGCAAGCACAACAAAGCACTCACGAGTGTGCTGCTCACGAGTAGTGAGTTCAGGCTGCTCCCCCGAGCGGACGCGCTCAATCGCTGACTCTGCGGGCAAGGTGTACTGCACCGCACCAACGACGCCCTCGATACGGCGAAGCGCATCAGAGTGGCCCTGGCTCAAGCCTCGACCCCAGAAGGTGTATGTCGAGCCCTGCGGCAGGATTGCCTCGCCGTACAAACGGTTGATCGAGAACAGGCCCGGATCCCAACCGGTCGAGATAATCGCTACCGTGCCTGCTGCGGTTGCAGCAGCGTCTACAGCTGCGAAGTGCTCAGGAACCTTGGGGTGGGTGTCAAAGCTGTCAACAATGGTGAATCGTGCAGCGAGCTCAGGGCTCTGCACGGGCAGGTCGCTGCGCGAGCCGCCGCAAAGGATAAGGACATCAATCTCATCAGCGTGTGCGTCGAGATCAGCAAGAGCATATGCGGGCGCTCCCGCAGTTTTCACTGCTAATGGATCGCGGCGTGAAAACACGCCGACAAGCTGCAGGTCGGGGCTCAGTGCGATCGCCTTTTCGACGCCGCGTCCGAGGTTGCCGTAGCCAACAATTCCGATACCGATAGGAGTGGTCATGCGAATCATCATATGATGATTTATCGGTGCGACACGCGGGTTTTACGTCATATGACGCTCACCGTTCATCAAATCTGTTAGCCGAGGCCAAGCACGGAAATCGCGACGGTGAAGTAAATCATGAGACCGCTCGCATCACAGAATGTCGAGATAAACGGCGTCGAGAAGACCGCGGGATCGACCTTGCATGCACGGGCCACGAGCGGAATGACGCCACCAACGGTCGCCGCGATTGGCAGGTTGATGATAATCGTCAAACCAATAACAATGCCGATGGGTACTTCGTAGACGAGGCTTGCAATACCGAACGCGAGTACCGCAAGAATTGCGCCAAGCATGAGCCCTGTTCGCACTTCCTTGAACGCTACTCGCGCAGCATCACGCAACCGCACCTCGCCCATTGCGAGTGCGCGGGTGACGGTTGTCGCGGCCTGCGACCCGGTGTTGCCACCGATGCCGGTCAGGAGCGGAATAAAGAGCGCCAATGCGACCTGCTGCTCAAGCGTTGCTTCATAGAGTTCAAGCACGTTGACCGTGAGCACTGCAGAAACGGCAAGCACCAGAAGCCACACGATACGCGAGCGCGCGATCTTCCGTACTGGCGTCAGGAGGTAAGGGCGGCGAAGCGGCTCACTGGCACCGGCGCGCGCCTGATCCTCTGCAACCGCTTCCTTATCGATCTTGGCGGCATCGCTAATCGGCAGGAGGCCTACGAGGCGGTGCTCTTTGTCGACGACGGGAGCAAGCAGGCTGCCAGAGTCAAGGAGCTGACGCGAGGCATGCTCGATGTCTTCGTTTGTGGTGGCCACGATCGGGTCATCATGCATGATGTCGGTGACGACCGTACCTGGTGCAGAGCGCCAGACGTCAGCGGGGTCGAGCGTACCGAGCAGGATGCGATCACGCGTGATGACGGGAATTGCTGCAAAGTCAGCAATGTGCACGTCTTCGGTGTTGATGCGGGTGGCCAGCGTCGCCACCGTATCGTCGGCGTACGCGCGAACACGCGTTGGCGACATGTGCCGCCCGACCGATCCTGTTGGGTACCCGAGCAGCGCCATCACCGGCCCGCGCTCGGTCACATCGATTGACGCAACCAATCGCTTTGCGACCCGAGCGGGAAGTTCGTCAAGCAGTCGAGCCTGCTCGTCAGGATCAATCGTGGCGAACACTTCAGTGATCGCCCCATGCCCGAGTTCGTCTACAAGGTCAGCCTGCGTTGAGGTGTCGAGGCTGTCAAACACGGGAGCGGCTTGGCTCTTATGCAGCAGTCGGAAGACTACGGCAGCTTCGTGCGTTGGCAACGCATCGATGATCTCTACGAGCTCAGCGGCCTCAAGCGTGTGCAACGTTGACGCGAGACCTTGGAGATCACCTGTCTGCAGCGGTTCACGGATCTGGGTCTGAAAGTCGACCATTTCGGCACCTTCTGGATTCGCGCACCAAGATTCGGTGCGGACGGATATTGAGAGCGCACGCCTCAAGTCACCTAATTCCAGGGCTGCAGCGCGCTATACCGTCCTGGAGGTGCGGTGAGATCGACTGAGCGGATCGCCCATCATGCACCTCCTGCCGTGTTTCACAGCGAGTCAGCGAATCTGACTCCAAGAAATACCTATGTTACCCGATTTGTAGCGTGGTAAGACAGGTCGGATCTTCTGGTCCCGTCGTAACCACCTGCGTGCCGGTCTTTCCACCAGCTGTGACGGTGACCTCATATTCGTTTCCACTCTTCAACCAGACGCCGGTGAAACCGTTGTCCGCGATGGTCCGCGCTTCGTCAACGACCGCTTCTCCGGTCGCCGTATTGACGATCCGCAGCTCAATGTCAGCCCCACCCATTTCTCCGAGGCAGGTCGTGAGACTGTGGAACGTGCACGGATGTGTTTGCTCAACATACGGCGCAATCGAAAGGTAGAACTCACCTTCGGGGATTGCTAGGTTCTCTGCCGTAGATTCACCGGGCTGCAGCTGCAGCTCCATTGGCGTCACCGAGGCGATGAGGTTGGTCGGACGCTCTGCCACGGGAAGTGCGTCCAGCGCGTTGATGATCTCACGCGGGTTCGTTGTTGAGATACCAAGCTCCGACAGTACATCGGCGGCCTCTGCAGCTTCCGAAGACTCGGCTGCAGCGCCCTGCGGCGCAGAAGCATCATTGCCGGTCGAGCAGCCAGTCACCGCAAGCACGGCCGCGAGGGCAAGAGCAGAAACAACGCCAAAACGCACAGTCATGAGGTCATCTTCCCAAGCCTCACCACAACGTTCGCTGTGAGTCTCCCAGCCCGCCGGTGCTCACGATTGTGGCGACGGCTGCGGTTCCGCGATCTGCCCGCTTGCTCGCTTGCCGAACGGGTCAAAACACCAGCTCACTGCGAGCGCAGTGCCCGCGGCAATGAAGCACGCGGCGATGCGCTCACCGGCAAGCACGTAGGCCGGGAGATCAATGCTCGATGTCAGCAGAATCGCTGGCGTGAGAAACGCAACAAACAGTGCGTAGTTACCCATGTTGATGTACGCGAGGCAGAGGATTCCGCACACCGCGGCGGCGGTGATTTGAGCTGGCTCTGGCGCGAACATCATGATCGTCGCGAAGATCGCGCCCACGATCGTGCCAATCATGCGTTGCCGCACGCGTGAGACTCGGTTGTCGAATCCGACAGAAAGAATCATGCAGAAGGTCAGCAGCGTCCACTCAGCAAGTGTTTTTCCGACGACCTCACCGAGTACCAGGATGAGCACGGCGCCAGACGCAAACATGAGCCCGTACCGCAGACGCTGTCGAGTACTGGTGGGCTGTTCAAGCTTGCCTCCCTTTTGGGGGTTCAACCAGCCAACAAGCAACATCACCGCTGCACCCGCGACCGAGCCGAGCGCCACGTGCCAGAGTTCCATTGATCCGCTCGCCCCGAATCCAGAAAACACGACAAAGTTCACTGGAGACCGACTCAGCGACGCGATTTCACCGATGCGGAACATGCCTTGGACGAGGCACACCACCACGACACCGGCAAGAACTGGCCAGAATCCCAAGCCACCCACCAGGAAACCAGCGAGCGCGACCACAATGGCCCAGCAGGCTGAGAGCACGCGAGTTCGCAAGACGAACGTGCGCACTGGCGAGAGCAGGAGCAGCATTGCGAGATAACCCGCGCGAGCAGTGTTCGGCCCGACGACCACGTGCAAGAGTCCGAGCACACCGATCGCCGCAACTGCGAGCATGACGGCTCCGAGAACGGCGGCCCTGGTCAGGCGGAACGAGAACCCCTCGGATCGACGCGCGGTGCCCTCACTCATCGCCCCATGCTATCGATTGAAGTGGAAACACAAAGGGCGGATCAGTGAATTCCCTGTTCGCAAAGTTGCACATACTGGAGAATTCGCTGATCCGCCCGAGCAGCAGATACGTACCGGCTAGCCGAGTGCGCGCGTGAGCAATACTTCAGCAGAGACGCGCGGACCGGTGAAGAACGGCGTCTCTTCGCGCACATGACGTCGCGCATCGGTCGCGCGAAGATCACGCATGAGATCTACGATACGAAGCAGGTCGCTTGCCTCGAACGCAAGCAACCACTCGTAGTCACCAAGCGCGAATGACGCAACCGTGTTCGCAAGCACGTCGGTGTAGTCACGCGCCGCCGCACCGTGCTCGCGGAGCATCTGACTGCGTTCCTCGTCTGACAGCAAGTACCACTCATAGCTACGCACGAACGGGTACACGCACACGTAGTCGCCCGGGGTCTCACCGGCGAGGAACGCAGGAATATGCGTGCGGTTAAATTCAGCGGATCGATGCACACCAATGTTTGACCACACCGGCGACAGACGTCCCTCAGAACCCTCGATGATGGCGCGGTAACCAGCCTGGAGAGCTTCGGTCGTTGGCGCGTGGAACCAGACCATGATGTCGGCGTCGGCGCGGAACCCAGAAATGTCGTACCAGCCGCGCACCTCGAGGCCGTCTGCTGCCGCGATCCGCGCCTCAATATCTGCGATTGAAGCAGCAGAGTCGTCAACCGGCGCAACCAGTCGGTCCTCTGCGAAGACTGCGAACATGGTGTAGTTCACAGCGCTGTTGACACTTTCGGCGATAGCTGAGTGATCAATCATGACGGATCTCCTTAATCCTCGGGTCCTGCAAGTACCGGTTTGCCGGTGACTTCGTTGTGGCACATGCGGCAGCTACCAGGAGGTGCCACATCAGGCAGCGCCGCAAGTTCGCCAAGCGTGCGCGCGGTGACGTCTTCGCCACGCTCGCGCGCTGCGCGCTCAAGCACGAGATCAACGAGACCAGCGACGAACGGGGCGCGCACGCCTGCGGTGTCTGCACGCACCGCATGAATGCCAAGTTCCTCTGCAGTTTCAAGCGCTTCGGTATCAAGGTCGTATACGACCTCCATGTGATCCGAGATGAAACCGATCGGCGCAAGAATCACCTTTGTCACACCTGCGGCGGCAAGTGCCTCGAGGTGGTCGTTCACATCAGGTTCGAGCCACGGGGTGCGCGGATCACCAGAGCGCGAGCAGTACGCAAGCGACGAGTCGAAGGTGGGTGCTGTCGGGCCAGCAAGGAGCGCATCAATCGTTGAGCGCACGTCTTCGTGCTGCTCACGGTAGCCGGGTCCGGTGACTGCAGATGCGTCCTGCATCGTGTCTGGAATCGAGTGGGTGACGTACACAATATGCGCACCGCCAAGCTCACCGGGGAGCTTCGCTGCGGCCTCGCGAATCGCATCTGCGTTTGCAGTCACGAACCCGGGGTCGTTAAAGAACGGGCGCACAATGTCGATCTCGGGTGCAATGTCGCCGAGCGCTGCAACATCAGCAGCGAGGTGCTCGCGGTACTGGCGACTACCGGAGTACGACGCGTATGCACTCGTCACGATCGTCAACACGCGCTTGGCGCCGAAAGCCGCAGCGTCGCGGAGCGTATCTACCGAGTACGGATGCCAATTGCGATTGCCCCACACCACTGGCAGGTCAATCCCGCGTTCAGCGAGCTCGGCCTGCAACGCTGCAACGAGTTCGAGGTTCTGCTCGTTAATGGGGCTCTTGCCACCAAAGTGGCCGTAGTGCTCTCCGACTTCAGCGAGACGTTCGTCGGGGATTCCCTTTCCCACGGTCACGTTTCGCAAGAAGGGAAGAACATCTTCCGGCGCATTCGGTCCACCAAATGAACACAAAAGCACAGCATCGTACGGATAGGCAGGTTTGAGATGAGATTTGTCAGTCACACTCCGACGCTATTCGCCCGAACCTGAACGTCTGATGTGAAACATCGGACGTGATACATCTGACCTGGAACTATAGTGATTGCCGATCGGGCTTCTCACCGGTCTGCCAACTTTCGTCAGGAGCTCAACCGTGACCCGCATGCGACATCCCGTGCTGTGGACGACCGCTATTGGCGTGATCGTACTCCTTGCAGCTGCGATTGTCTCGCTCATGCTCGGAACGGTGAGGCTTTCACCCTCCGAAACGTTTGCAGCGTTGTTTGCCGGTGCCCCCGGCAGCGCCGGTGCGCCAAGCGCTCCGGCAGCAGATCGTTCGGCGGTCCAAGCCCATGCCGTGGTGTGGTCGATCCGTCTCCCCCGCATCATGGTTGCCATGCTCGTCGGCGCAGCTCTCGCCGTTGTCGGCACCGTTATGCAGGCGATTCTTCGCAATCCCCTCGCCGAGCCAGGCATCACCGGCGTCTCTGCGGGCGCCGCAGTCGGCGCCGTTGCTGGCATCACCTTTGGCTTCTCAGGAAACAGCCAGTGGGGCGTCCCGCTCGCTGCCTTCGCCGGAGCGGCCATCGTCGCACTCATTCTGCTTGGCGTGCTTCGCGCCCGCCGCGACCTGCGCCCAGGCACCATCATCCTCGTCGGCGTCTCACTGAGTGCGCTCGCTGGCGCCATCATCAACGTCCTCATCGCGAACGCCCACGACGATGCGCTCGTTCGAAGTGCGATGTTCTGGCTGTCCGGTGACCTCGAGTTGCGTCGCTGGGATCACGTCTGGCTTGCGATCGTGCCGATTACGCTGGGCGTTGGCTATCTCCTCACCCGACTACGTGCGCTTGACGCCCTCGCGCTCGGCGAAGAAATTGCTGCGACGTCTGGCATCAATGTGAACCGCGAACGGACGGTCCTGCTGCTCGTGGCCGCCCTCGTGACTGGTGCCGCAGTTGCCGTGAGCGGCATCATCAGCTTTGTTGGCCTCATCGTGCCTCATTTCCTGCGCCTCATCGTCGGCGCAGCTCACGCCAGGCTCCTTCCGCTCACCGCGCTCGGTGGTGCGCTCTTCCTCGTCATCGCCGACACGATCGCGCGCACCGCATTTGGCGCAGTCGTCGTGCAGACGGGCGTTGTCGCGGCGCTCGCAGGCGCACCGGTGTTCCTGTTCCTGCTGCTGCGACGGAGCCGCGCATGATGCCCGAACCACTCCTACTGACTGACTTCGGTGCGATGCGCGGCGGCCGAGCGCTGGCCGATCCGCTCACGGTACGCATTGAGCCCGGGGCTGTGCTCGGCATCGTGGGGCCGAACGGCGTCGGTAAATCTTCACTCCTTGGCGCTATCGCCCACACCGGCATCAGCAGCTACGGCGAGATCAGCTTCGGGGACCACAATCTGACACGCATGTCGGCTCGCCAACGCGCCAAACACATTGCCCTCATGGCGCAGGACCACGGCGCACCGGGTGAGCTTCGAGTGCGTGAGCTTGTCGGAGTCGGCGCGTGGGCATCCGAACGGAAATACCCCAGCATGGCGGTTGACCGCGCGCTCGATCAGGCGGGTATTGCGCACCTCGCGGACCGATCCTACGCAGGGCTTTCTGGCGGCCAGCGCCAGCTCGTCCAATTCGCACGAGTCCTCGCGCAGCAGACCCCCGTTGTCGTACTCGATGAGCCCACGAGCGCACTCGATCTCTTCCACCAGGGTGCCGTTGAGCGCATCATGCGCGATCTTGGCGAAGAGGGGCGGATCGTGATCGCCGCGATCCACGACCTCAGCCTCGCACTGAACGCATGCACCGACGTGCTCCTGCTCCACCCCGGCGGCGTTGCCCACCACGGCCCACCGCAAGAAGTGTTGCACCCAGAACGCGTCTTTGATGCCTACGGCGTACACACGTCAATTCACACGACGGAGCAGGGCAGACACATGCTCGCGACCGCGGATCCACGCACAGACTTCACCAGCATTCGAAAGGACACGTAATGCACCTCACCCGACCACTCTCAGCCACGGCCCTCGCCGCCGCTTGTCTTGTCGCGCTGACAGGCTGCGGAACCGCTGCCGACACCGACAACACGGCTGAGGCACCGGCAGCTGAAGCGGCCGCGTTCCCGCGCACGATCGACATTCCTGCTGGCGCCAAGGGCGGCGAAGCAACACAGATGACGATTGAGGCGGAGCCTCAGGCAATTGCGGCCCTCGATTACGAGAGCGCAGAGGCAATCGCAGAGCTTGGCCTCGCTGACCACCTCGTACTCATTCCTGAGGCAGTACTGAACCCAGCGCTTGGCGGCCACGTCGATGAGCTCAGCAAGGTTCCGGGGACTTTCCCCGTCGCAATGAACCTCGATCCTGAGACGGTCATCGCAGCGGCACCCGATCTGGTCATTTCAAGCCCCCGTCACGGCATGGATGACACCATCGGCGAGACGCTTGAGCAGGCTGGCATTCAGTCGATGCAGCTCCCCTCATCATGGACGAGCGTTGCAACCCTCACGCAGAACATCGATCTCATAGGCCAGGCCACTGGCGCCGATGCGGCTGCTGACAAGCTCACTGCCGAGATTGAGCAGGGACTTGTTGCTTCCGGATCCGCAGATGACCAGAGCGAGGCGACGGATGCGCCAAACGTGCTTGTGCTCAACAACCAGGCCGGTCGACCGTTCATTACGGCTGGCGAAGCCTTCCCACTTGAGCTGTTGACCCTTGCTGGCGGCCACAGCGCTGGTGCGGATCTCGGCATGCGCGCGACCGGCCCAATTACCGCTGAGCAGATCATTGAGGCAGATCCCGCCGGCATCGTCCTGATCGACATGAACGGATCGGGAGACCGCCTGTTCAAGGATCTACTTGACAACCCCGGCATCGCTGCTCTCCCCGCTGTTGCGAACGACAAGATCCTCCGCGTGACCGGTCAAGAGGTCCAGGCGCTCGGCCTGAACTCGACCGTTGACGGTCTTGCAAAGCTCTCAACTTGGGTAGCCACGCTGGGCTAACGGGCAACTTCGGGGCGCGATCGGTACACTCAACCCATGGCCTCCCCTCAGCTCGGATCACACAAAGTGCGAGACACACTAGCTTTCCTCCGCGCGCGCATCAGCAGCGGCGAGTGGCCAATCGGCGAACTCATTCCTAAAGAACCAGAACTCATGGAGCTCATTGGTGTCGGTCGCTCGACCGTCCGTGAGGCCGTGCGCTCTCTTGCAACGCTCGGAATGCTGCAGGCAGTTCCTGGCGTTGGCACGTTCGTGCGAGCACGAACGCCAGTCAGCTCGATCCTCACGGAGTTCCTGCAGGAGCAGGATCTCGAAGAGGTGCTTATCTATCGTCGTTCGCTTGAGATCGAGGCGGCGCAGACCGCCGCAATCAAGCGCACTGACGAGCAGCTTGAGGCTCTGCGCCAAAGCTATAAGCAGAACCACACTCACATTCTCAATGGCGAGTACGGCGCTGCAGAGCTGGGCGATACGCACGAACGCTGCAACGACATCACCCGTCCCGACTCATTCCACCGCTTGATCGTCGAAGCGAGCGGCAGCAAGCTGCTGCTTGACCTCTACACGGGCGTCATGGCAGTACTCGGACGCGCAGTTGACAGCGGGGTCGCCTTCCTCGGAATCACCCCGGAGACCATGGACCTAGATCACGGCGCACTCCTACGTGCGATTGAGGATCGCGACGTCCGCGACGCCGCACACACCATGGCGCTGCATGCCGACCGTGACCTCGGTCTTCACACCGACATGTTGAGTCTGCTTCCCCACACGGAACGCGCCGAAAGCCTCATCGGGGCCGGGTACGATCCGCAGACTGGGAGCTAACTCTCAGCTGGCGCTTTTCAGCGGGGCGACATGCGCAAGCGTGTCGCCCCGCTGTCGTTTTGTTGTCTTACGGATCTGAGGTTCTACGCCAAGCTTGCACTAAGTTGCACATTAATGTGCACTTTAGGGGTAAGCTATTCACGTGAAACAGAGCTGGAGCGTCTTTACACGCGATGTTAAACGAATCCTGCGCACAAGAAAAGCGTGGGTCATCGTCGTCGGTGTACTCGTCACGCCTGCCCTCTATGCGTGGTTCAACATCAACGCATTCTGGGATCCGTACGAGAACACCTCAAACATCACCGTCGCAGTGGTCAACCTTGACAAGGGGGCAGAGAACGACCTCACCGGCAAGGTGAACATTGGCGACGAAGTCGTCAAGGAACTGAAGGCCAACCATCAACTTGGCTGGCAGTTCATGGATGAGGCAGACGCACACGACGCGGTTGAAAGCGGCGATGCCTACGCAGCAATCGTCATTCCTGCAGAGTTCAGCTCTGACCTCCTGAGTCTCACGACCGGCAGTTTCACGCAGCCAGCCCTCGAGTACTTCGTCAACGAGAAAAACGGCATGATCGGGCCGAAAATCACTGACGTTGGCGCATCAACACTCGACGCTCAAATCACCAGCTCGTTCAAGGAACAGGTTGCAGACGCCGCGACCCAGGCCATTAAAGACACTGGCGACTCGATCGAACTCAAGCTGTTCAACGCGCAAGACAAGACGGTGAACGCGTTTGATCAGACCACCAAGACCCTCGAGAATGCCAGGACGAGCCTGGCAAACATGCAGTCAGGCATCGAGGACTCGCGCGGCACAATCTCTTCTGCACGCAAAACACTCACCGATGTGCGAAGCACACTCGACGATGTCAAGGAGTCAATGACTGCGGCTCAGTCGGCACTCGTTGAGACGCAGCGCGAACTCGTCGCATTCACCGATGCGGCGTCGAATGCGTACCTCACCGGTGCGACGCTCCTGGCCGATTCTGCTGCCTCAGCGCAGACCTCAATCACGCACCTCACGCAAGAACTTGATCAGGCTGGCGTTCGCCTCGATGCGTCCATTACCGAGATTCAGAAGTCGATTGAGGCAAACAAAGAGTCAATCGAGAATCTTGAGGCATTGATCAATGACGCTTCAGTTCCCGATGATACGAAGGCTGCGCTGCAGTCTGCGCTCGACCAGCTCAAAGCGCAGAACGCGGCGAACGACGAAGTACTCACCAAGCTCAAGAATCTGAGTAGCAGCACAGCTGGGGCCGCGACTTCAGTGAACGAAGCCGTATCCGCACTGTCCGCCGCGATGGACAACACGAAGAATGCCGCTGGCGACATGCGGAAGATTCTGACCGAAACTGTTCCCGCAGTGAATTCCGCTGTCTCACAGCTCTCAGCGAGCGCGTCAGCGTTCACCGCTGCAATCTCCGCGCAGCAGGAAGTTCTCACGCAGGCAGACGGACTCCTCGCGGGCATCGATACACAGCTGGTCGCGACAGGATCCGCGCTCACCAGCTTTGATGAGGACGTTAAGGGTCTCATCACCGGCGTGAAAACCGCACGTGCAGACGTGCTGGCGATGTCTGCAGCGTCTGAGTGGGGCATGCTCACCACGATCACGACGCTCGACCCAGACCAGATCGCGAGCTTTGTGTCGTCACCGGTCACGGTGAACGAGATCCAGGTGTTCCCCATCAAGACCTACGGCTCAGCGATGGCAGCACTCTTCACGAATCTGTCATTGTGGATCGGCGCGTTCGTGCTCATGGTGATCTTCAAGGTCGAGGTCGATACCGAAGGCCTCCGCCGTATTACCGTCCGCCAGGCCTACATGGGGCGGTTCTTCCTATTCGCGCTTCTCGGTATGCTGCAGGCACTCATCGTGAGCGTTGGCAACCTCGTTATCGGCGTGCAAACCACAAGCGCAGTCGCATACGTCGGCACAAGCATGCTCATCTCGATCGTGTACACGAGCATTATTTACGCACTGTCGTCCGCCTTCGGCCACGTCGGTCGCGGCCTCTGCGTGCTGTTTATCATCATGCAGATTCCGGGTGCTTCTGGCCTCTACCCGATTGAGCTCATGCCAGGGTTCTTCCGCACGCTCTACCCGCTCCTGCCCTTCTCATACGGCATCGATGCGCTGCGTGAGACCATCGGCGGCTTCTACGGTGGTCACTACTGGAAGTTCATGGGCGTCCTCGCGCTCATGTCGGTGATCGCATTCATCATCGGCATTACGCTGCGCACGCGCTTCGGCAACTTCAACCGTTTGTTCAACCGACAGATCGCTGAGACCGATCTCATGATTGGCGAGAAGGTCGCCGTTGTCGGCCCTGGCTACCGCCTCATTGATGTCATTCACGCGCTGAAGAACCGCGACGAGTATCGCGAAGACCTCGCGGTGCGCGAACGCGCGTTCACTCACCACTACCCCAAGCTGCTGAAGAGCACGCTCATCATCGGCGCGATCGGCATGGTCGTACTCGGAATCATCGCGTGGGCGTTGCCGGGCGGTAAGGCACTCATGCTCGGCCTCTGGGTGGCATGGTCACTACTTGTCATCGTCTCGCTTATCGTGCTCGAGTACATCAAGCAGAGCTTCATCCAGGCGGCCAAGGTCGCAGACATGCCGGAGGAAGAGCTCCGCGAAGCAGTCATGGCGAGCGCCATCACTGAGCAGGGCGAAGAGGAGTCGCGCGCATGAGAAACATCATTGATCTGATCCGCCGCGATCTGCGTCACGCGACCCGCAATGTCATGGCTGGCATTGTGCTGTTCGGCCTCGTCGTCATTCCATCACTGTTCACCTGGTTCAACGTCATCGCGAGCTGGGACCCGTTCGAGAACGCGAGCAACCTCAAGGTTGCCGTCGCCAGCACCGACGCCGGGTACCAGAGTGACCTCATGCCGGTTCGCATCAACGTGGGTGAACAGGTGTTGTCACAGCTGCGCGCGAACGACGCACTCAACTGGGTGATCACCAGTGAAGAAGACGCGATCGACGGTACACGCTCTGGCGAGTACTATGCAGCGGTCGTGCTTCCTGCATCATTCAGTACCGACATGATGACCTTCTACACCAACGGTTCCGAGCGCACGAGCCTCGACTTCTACACGAACGAGAAGAAGAACGCGCTCGCCCCGAAGCTCACCGAGCAGGGCGCAGAGGGCATCTCGGCACAGATCAGTGAAACGTTTACCGAAACCCTCGGTGATGTCGCGGTCGGGATGATTTCCTCACTCAGTGATTACCTCACTGATGAGAACACTCAAGCGATGCTCACGCGCGTAGAATCCCGCGTCGGTAACATCTCACTGCAGCTTCGCTCAAGCGCCCGCACGACCGAGATGCTCACGTCACTCGTCGACGCAAGTATCCCGCTCGTTGACAGCGCGGAATCCCTCGTGAGCGCGGCAGGTGGCGCCTTCGGCGATACCAAGAACGCGCTCGGCGGCGGTGCCGCTGCTGTCGAGGATTTGAAGGGCACGCTGCAGGGTGCGTCAAGCGCGCTCTCGACAGCACTCGATGCCTCGACTCAGGGATATGACGCGGTCGCAGCAAAGATTGATGCTGTCTATGCGAGCAGTCAAGACCTGAGCGCCGCCCAGGCAGACGAACTCGACGCTCTGGCCGGACGCGTCCAGGCGCAGATCGATGCCACGCAGCAGCTCCGCGATGACATCGCAAACGCCACTGCAAGCCTGCCGCAGCAAGACGAAGCAACCAAGCTGCTCGCGCGTCTCGATGATTCAATCGCTCGCCAGACCGTCGTGCGGGATCGTCTCACCGAATCGGCGCAATCGATCCGCGACGGCAACGCCAAGGCGCAAGAGTCACACGACAAGAACATCGCAGCGATCAACGATGCAAAGGCTGCACTCGAGGCAGCTCGCACCTCGTATGAGTCCGGCCTCAAACCGCAGCTCGACAAGCTCGGAGCTGCGGTCGAGGCTGTGAGTGGCGACGTGAGCGCGATCCGCCAGGATCTTGCAGCGGCATCAGACGGTCTCTCAGGCGCAGGCGGATCAGTGCGCGACGTACTCGATCACTCGCGCGATGCAACGTCGAAGCTTTCGAAGTCGCTCACCGACGCGGCCGACAAGTTCGACAAGATTCAAAAGACCATCAAGGATGCCACCAATACCGGAGATCTCTCGAAGCTTTCAGAGGTCATCGGTTCCGACCCCGGTACGCTCGCCACATCGCTCGCGAACCCCGTGCGCGTGGATCGCACAGCGGTCTTCCCTGTCGCAGGGTTCGGCGTGGGTGTTGCTCCGCTCTACATGGTGCTTGCGCTGTGGGTCGGCGCACTGCTCATGACGGTCACGATCCGCACCGACGTCAACAGCGAGACGCTCCCCGACCGCGATGAACTCAGCCCCACTGAGCAGTATCTTGGTCGCTACGGCATCTTCGCGCTCGTTGGACTCGCGCAGAGCACCCTGCTCTCGCTTGGACTCATCTTGTTCGTGCAGATCGAACCCGCGCACCCGTTCCTGCTCGTGTTCGCGTCATGGATGATCTCGCTGGTCTTCACCCTCATCATCTACACAGCAGTCGTCGCCTTCGGCAACGCTGGTAAGGCACTTGCCGTCTTGCTGCTGGTCATCCAGGTGTCTGGCGCTGGCGGCGCCTATCCGCTGCCACTGTTGCCTGCTTGGTTCCAGAATGTGAGCCCGTTCCTGCCAGCCACCTACGCAGTGGATGCGCTCAGAGCGGCCGTCGCTGGCGTGTACAACGGTGACTTCTGGGTTGCAATCGGCATGCTTCTGCTGTTCACCATTCCCGCGTTGCTGCTCGGCCTTGTGCTGCGTCGCCCGCTCATGTCGTTCAACCGCGGTCTCATCGAGGCCGTCGAGTCAACGAAGCTCATGTAGAGGTGATATCGATGCCAACCCCATCTTCAGTACGCAACGTCGTACGCCGAGGCCCGCGCAGCGATGCCACCGCAAACCGGGAAGCACTTATCCAAGCTGCGCAATCGGTGCTGGCACAGCAGCCCAACGCTTCCCTCGTCACGATTGCACAGGCGGCGGGCCTCTCCCGGCGCGCGTTGTATGGACATTTCCCCGAACGAGAAGCACTCATTCGTGCCGTCGTCGAGAGCGGTGCCCGGAAGTTCAACGACATTGCTGAATCAACGAACCACGCGGATCCACGAGTCGCTCTCGCGCTGCTCGCCGCACGGCTGTGGCGCGAAGCATCAGCTGTGCGTGCCTCTGCAAACATCGCTTTGGATGACGCGCACGTTGCAGACACAGCGCGGGCACTCGCACCGCTGCGTCAGCGTCTGCGTGCGCTGACCGAGACCGGTGTGGCCGATGGGTCCTTCCGACAAGACCTTTCGCCAGCCGTGCTCGCGTACCTTGTCGAGGAGGCCGCTCGCACCACCCTGCGCGGGCGATCATCTGACTCGGCGCTTCCGCCGTCTGAGATCGCGAACGCTGCCGATACCGTCGTACGGGTCGTGCTCAGCATCGTCGGGCTCGGATGGCAGGAACAGGTTGCACTGATTGAGGCGCATCCGGAGGTGCTTGCGTAGGCACTTCGGGTGGGCAGATGAGTGGCAGGTAGTTGATTGAGTAACAAACTCCAGTAGTCTGTACACATGTCATCTTGAGTTTTTCCTTCCTGCGTCCGAGGCATGTGCCCGGCGGGAACCGTTGAAAACTTCGAGGTTGCTCATGTCTTTCTCTTTCGTCTCTCCTACGACAACAGCCTCAGCTCACTTGCGGATCGATGACATATCGATCTCGTTCCGTGATCGTCGCGTACTCACTGATGTCTCTCTCCTGGTTTCTACTGGCCAACGTGTCGGGTTGATCGGAGAGAACGGTTCAGGAAAATCAACGCTTTTGCGTATTGCTGCTGGCATCACACCTCCTGATACCGGTTCGGTCTCAGCGATTGGGACGAGAGGGGTCCCTCCGCGCGTAGGTTTGCTGCACCAAGCACACGCCTTCGAAACCGGTGCCACCGTCACGCGCGTGCTGGACACCTTTGTTGAACCCGTGAGAAGCGCAATCACGAATGTCGACAACAGCGCAACGAAGCTTGCCGCAAGGCCTGAGGATAGAGAAGCCGCAGATGCCTACGCAGAAGCATTGGATCTTGCGGAGCGATTGCGTGCGTGGGATCTTGACGCACGAATATCTGCGATGCTTGCGGGTCTCGGGTTAGGCGATCTTCCACTCGATCGCGCAGTGCAGGACCTGTCAGGAGGGCAACGCGCACGTTTGGCGTTGGCAGGGCTGCTTCTCAGCGAACCTGACGTGCTCTTACTTGATGAGCCCACCAACCATCTTGATGATGCAGCCACCGAATACCTGCACCGCATGCTCGTTGATTGGCGGGGACCGGTACTTATGGCGAGTCATGACCGTGCCTTTCTCGATGAAACGGCGACGGGACTGGTAGATCTTGACCCCGCGCCGCTCCCGCAGGCCATGACTGAATCCTTGGAAGAAGACAGTCCTGGGTCCGGGGTCGGTGCCGTCTATTTCACCGGCGCATACAGTGACTACCTCGCTCGTCGAGCTGCCTCTCGGTCACGTTGGGAGCACCAGTACCGAGCTGAGCAGGATGAGCTGAAGCGTCTTCGCGCCTCCGTACACGGCAACCAGATCGTTGGTCATCACGACTGGAATCCCAGAAGCGAGGTGCGGGCGGCACAGAAGTACTATGCCGACCGAAACGCGAAGGTCGTCTCACGTCGAGTGAACGATGCAAGGTCACGACTGGATGAACTCGAGGCGCGACAGGTTCGTCAACCACCAACTCAGCTTCGGTTTGCTGGCCTTGGCACGCCATCAGAGGCAGCTGCCGCGGAAACGCCAACGGCAGCCGACACGGATGAAACGCAGATCAGGCTCGTTGACGTTGCGCTCACAGGTCGCCTTGCACCGGTATCGATCAGTATTCATGCGGGCGAAAAGCTCCTGATCACCGGAGCGAATGGCGCAGGAAAATCCACTCTTCTCCATCTCATCGCCGGAGGCCTGACACCATCGAGCGGTCATGTTGAAATTGATCGCTCCGCGCGAGTTGGGCTGTTGACACAGGATGTAGTACTCCCCGACCCGTACGACCGTGGCCCCAGTCGCACGGTAGATCAAACGTATGTCGACCTCGTCGGGCGGGAACGCGCCGAACGCATTCCACTGTCGACCTTTGGGCTCGTAGCAAGCCGAGACGAGCGCAGGCAACTTACAGTGCTCAGCCTGGGGCAACAACGACGACTTGCGCTAGCCGTTCTCCTTGCAGACCCACCTGAGGTGCTGCTCCTTGATGAGCCAACGAACCATCTCTCGTTACTTCTTTCGACAGAGTTAGAAAACGCCATCGCGGAGTACCAAGGAACGGTCATCGTTGCCTCACACGATCGGTGGCTGAGGAAGCGTTGGACCGGGCAGCAACTCCAGCTCACTGGCGCCTAACGCTGCCCACACACTTCTAAGCAGCCACCGCCGCAGCCCGCCCAACCGGATCCTGCTTCGCGATCAGCCGCAGGTGCCATGCTCGCAGCACCTCTACGAGCACGACGCCGATGCCAACGACGATAAGCACGAGCACGCCAAGATCGTTTGGCAGCCATGTCACCTGGAAGAAGTCACGCGTGAACGGGATCACCCAGACCAGGCCCAGCCCGGCGTACATCGCGAGCACAATGAGCACGCGGAACGGATGAATCGGGCGTGCCATGACGGCCAGCACCCACAGGGCGACACCGGCAAGCGTGAGCGTTGAGGCAGACTGCAGTTCGATCGTTTGGAATTCACCCATGTTGTATGCGCCGATGCGTACGGCAATCAGCGCGGCCGTGACGATAAGACCGGCGGGTATCGAGAAGGCAAGGGAGCGTTTCAAGAAGCCTGACCGGTAGCGTGCGGCGTTCGGCATGAGCGCGAGGAAGAACGCGGGGATGCCGATTGTGAGGCCATCGGTGATCGAGAGCTGACGCGGCAGGAACGGGAATGCCCAGGCGAACAGACCGAAGATCACACCAATCGCGAATGCATACATCGTCTTCGTCAGGAACAGCATCGATACGCGTTCGATGTTTGCGATGACACGACGTCCCTCGGCGACAACGCCGGGCATGCGGTCGAAGCGGCCGTCAAGCAGCACCAGGCGGGCAACGGCCTTCGTGGCTTGCGCGGCGGTGTCCATGGCGATGCCGAGGTCCGCTTCCTTGATCGCGAGGGCATCGTTCACGCCGTCGCCCGTCATCGCAACGACGTGACCGCGGCGCTGCAGGGCGCGCACCATCTCAAGCTTCTGACGCGGAGTCACCCGGCCAAACACGTGCTCACGTTCGAGCACTTCACCCAGCTCGTCGAGATCTTCTGGCAGTTCACGCGCGTCAAACCCGGCTTCGCAGTTGAGACCAACCGCTCGCGCAACGGCTGCGACGGTGCGCGGATCATCGCCAGAGATGACTCGGACGTCGACGTCTTGTTCCGCAAAGTAGCCGAGCGTCTGGGCCGCGTCCTCGCGCACCTGTTCCTTGAACGTCAAGATCGCGACGGGAAAGAGACCTGCCGGAAGTTCCGGCTGCTCACCGACGGGTGTGAGATCGTCGCTGTACGCGAGCACGAGGGTTCGGGATCCCTGTTCAGCAAGCCGTCCTGCCTCGGCAAGCGCCGCGCGGTTCGCGTCGTTCTCTGCGCGCATCACAAACTCTGGTGCGCCAAGGATCCAGGTGCCTTCTGCGGGTGCGGATCCGCGCCCCACCAACAGCCCACTCCACTTGCGCGCGGAATCAAACGGAATCGGTGTCGGATCGATCGGCTGTTCGGCGTCGGCAAACGGTACAGCGAGGGATGCGGCCGTTCCGTTCGCATCTGGCGCCGAGCCAAGGTAGCTCAGCACGCCTTCCCAGCCCTGCACCGGCTGCAACTCGATCGCCCGGTCAAACGCCATCTCACCGGTCGTGAGTGTGCCCGTCTTATCGAGGCAGAGCGCGTCGACTCGTGCGAGACCTTCGACTGCTGGCAGCTCCTGAATGAGCACCTGCTGCTTCGCGAGCGAGACGCCACTGACCGCGAACGCAATGCTTGTGACGAGCACGAGCCCCAGCGGCACCATCGCGATGACCGCTGCAATCGCACCGACCGCTGCTTCTTGCCAGCCGCCGTTTGCAATTGCGACTGTCCAGCCGCCCTCCGATTGCATCTGTCCGTTGACAACGATGACAATCATGACCGGCAGCAGCCACATGATCCACTTGAGCAAGCGGTCGATGCTGCCACGCAGTTCCGACTTGACGAGCGAGAACTTTCGAGCATCTGACGTGAGCTTTGCCGCGTACGATTCTGCGCCGACGCGAATCACCTCGGCGGTTCCGCTGCCGGTCACGACGTTTGAGCCCGAAAGCACCTCGTCACCGGATCGCTTGCGTACTGCATCCGATTCGCCGGTGAGCAAGGACTCATCGAGTTCGAGTCCTGTCGGGCCCGCATGATCCGTGTCAATGATGCGGGCATCTGCTGTGATCTGATCACCAACGTGCAGCACGAAGACGTCGCCGAGCACGACCTGCTCCTGCGGGATCTCCATGACTTCACCATCACGGATCACACGAGCCGTCGGAGCATTCAGCACTGCAAGTCGGTCAAGCGTGCGCTTTGCGTTGAACTCCTGCACCACTCCAATGACGGTGTTGAAGATCGCTGGCAGGCCGAACAGCGCATCCTGCCAGCGCCCGAGCACAAGCAGAATGCCGAAGCCCGCGAAGACAATGGCATTGAACAGCGTGAATACATTAGCCGCGAGGATCGCCCACAGGGACCGGCTCGATGCGTCTGGGGCTGCGTTCCCTCGTCCGTCGGCGAGCCGTTTGGCTGCCTCCGCGCTGGAGAGACCTGTTGTCGTCACGCTCATGTCGTCCAGCCTATGAGACAGAAGTGGTGTAACTCACCTCCCCTCACGATTTTTATGGATCACCATAAGTGACGTGCTGGATTACCCGCGTTGTGACGGAAAAACTGTCTGCTTGCGACCGAGGAACGGTGCACAGCACACCGCGATGAGCGCCAAGCTGCCTCCCACCACGAACGCGAGATGGATGCCTGCGGTATCGGCGGCGGATCCGCCCCCACGACTCATTTCTGCGCCAAGCGCCATACCGCCGATCATCGCAGCAATGCCAATCGCGCCGCCGAGCTGCTGCAGCGCATTCACGATCGCGCTGCCGTGCCCGTACAGGCGGACGGGCAGGCTGCTCAAGGCGTGCGTGAGCATCGGAGTGAGCACGAATGCCATTCCCGTTGCAAAGACGAGGTGCATGCCGATGAGCTGCGGAACCGTGGTGTTCGCGGTCATGGTAGACATCCACCATTCCGCTCCAGCGAGCACGATGGTGCCAGGAATCACCAGCGGCAGCGCGCCAAACATGTCGTAGAGGCGGCCGACGAATGGCGAGAGCAGGCCTTGCAGCACTCCACCGGGGAGCAGCATGAGTCCGGTGCCGAGCACGGTCAGCCCCATTGCGGTCTGAGCAAACATCGGGAGCACGAGCACTGTGCCGAGCATCGTGCCCATCGCGACCATGACCACCACGACGGAGAGCGCAAAGCGACGCTCACGGAACGGAGTGAGATCGAGCAGTGCACGGCCGGGACCCTGGACGAGAAGCCTGCGTTGGCGGATCACGAAGCTCACCAGCGCGATGAGGCCGATTGGCCCGGCGACGACCGGCACGGGGGAACCAGCAGACAGGTCGGCGATCGTCGAAATCGCGGTCACCACGCCACCAAACCCGAGCAGGCTGAGAATGACGGATGGGATATCGAGTGATGCGGATCCACCGCCACCGATACGGGGCATCAACAAGGCACCGACGACCATCGCAATGACCGCAACGGGAATCATCAGGCCGAACACCCAGCGCCAGTTGAACGCGTCGATCACCAGGCCCGAGAGCGTCGGTCCGATCGCGGGACCGACCGAGATGACGACCGAGTTGAGCCCCATCACCGAGCCACGGAACTGCGGCGGTACAAGGGTCAAGGTCGTTGTCATGAGCAGCGGCATGATGATCGCCGTGCCAGCTGCCTGGAGCACGCGTCCGGTCAACACAATGCTGAACACCGGTGCCACTGACGCAACAATCGTGCCGAAGAGGAAGAGGGAGATCGCGGTGATAAACAGTCGTCGAATCGAATACCTCTGCAGCAGGAATCCGGTCATGGGGATGACAATCGCCATGGTGAGGAGGAAGCCAGTCGTGAGCCACTGCACTGTCGTCGCACTCACATTGAAGTCAGCCATGAGTTGCGGAAGTGCGACGCCCAAGACTGTCTCGTTAAGAATCATCACAAACGCTGAAAGCGCGAGAATCGCGATGGCTGCGGTAATCGTGCGGCGGTCAAGGGGTGGTGTTGTGGTGGGTTCAGGCGTCACGACGCAGGAGCTCTTCTCTCGTGAGGAAATTGTTCGAAGTGTAAATTATGGCACACTGTGCCATCTTCTGAATGCCTGTGCGTGAATCCGATAGATTCAAGGGGCACCGATCTGCCCACCGCAAGGAGCGAAGTGTCTACACCGCAATCAACCGCATCAGAAAGTGCAGTCAACGATGACCGTGCTGGAACTGGTGCTGCCCCAAGCGTCGATGCGCCAGCTTCGGCAACGCCGAACACCGCTGCATCTGGCACCGCAGCACCCGAGGGGCTCCGGCAGCGCAACTACCGAGAAACGCAGGAACGTATCCAGCGCGCAGCCATCGATCTGGCCGAGCGCAAGGGACTCTGCAACGTCACCACCGCACAGATCGCCGAGGCCGCTGGCATCTCGCGGCGCACCTTTTTCCGCTACTTCTCGTGCAAGGAACAGGCGATCATGCCTGGCCCCAGGCGCTACCTCGATGCCATCGACGACTTGCTCCCCGTCGACGAGGCGGTCGCTAGCTCCGGCGGCATTCTTGCGGCCATTGAGGCAATTGGGGACAAGATCCTCATCATTGAAAGCGATCTCGAGCTCGCGGTGCACCGTCGCATCTCCGCGCTCATCGCTGCCGAACCAGAACTACGCGCATACGAAGCGTCGCAAGATGTTGAGATCGCCGAGAAGTTGGCGGATCGTTTCAGCGATGTCTTCCCAGACATGACTACCCCCCAGCTCGCACTGCTCGCCGAAATCGGCATCACCGTGTGGCGTCACGGCTGGATGCGATGGTCTGCTCAAGCAGAGCAGCCAAACCCCGAATCGCCAACGGAAAGCCACCGCGCAGTGCGCGAGACGATGCGGGTCGCGTTCAGAAACCTCACGCAGGCGTAACCGTTACTGCGGTGTCGCTCTCGCTACCGCGTGCCCTCTCCCCGCAGCCCCATAGCCGCGGGCACCACAAAAAGCCCATCACCGGGGCGGTAATGGGCTGATGCGTGAAGACTTGTTAGTCGGCCTTCTGCGTGGGGGCTGCGTCTGAGGCAGTCGTGTCTGTTGCAGACTTCTCGACAGTCTCGGAGGCGGGGCCATCTCCCTGGGTCTCCTTGCGGAGCACACGGATCGACTCCCCCAGGCCCTTCGCCAGCGCCGGAAGCTTCGTCGAGCCAAACAGCAGCAGCGCAATGAAGACAATGATGACGAGATGCCAACCTGACAGCGCGTTTCCAAGCATGGGGTTCCTCTTCTCAGCTGGCTAGAGCGGCACCTGTGGGCGCCAGTTTCAGTAGCCGACAGGAAATCTTACGCCCGGCTGGCAAGATTTACCGCATCGATTTGCCGAAAATTTGCTGAGCAAAATGGTTTGGGCAGCCCTGCCAGCCCCGGCCCTGGCCCTAGCCCGCCCGGCCCCGGCCAACCTTGCCAACCCCGTCAAAACGGCCCTTCTTCTCGAAACAGGGGGTTTCAGACGGTTGAAAGGGTCTGTTTCGGCGGGAACACCCCGTTTCGCGGGCTAGCAGCGGAAACGGCGGGAACGGCGCGGGCCGACGGCAGGCGCGGCGGGAGCGGCGGGAGCGGCGGGAGCGGCGCGGGTCGGGGAACACACACCCGTAAGCCACCCGTGAGGATCCACGAAAACCCCGTATGGATTCCGTTAGGACTTCGTTTACACCGACAAAACGGGTGTTTGATCAGGTCATAGCCCGTTTCGGGCGCCAGTTTCCGCGAGAGCGGCGCTGACTTTCTGCGAAAGGACCTGTTGTGTTTGACCTCATCTACGTGCTCGGCAGTATTGCCGTGTTCGTTGTGATCGGGCTGCTGGCGAAGGCGGTGGAGAAACTGTGATCGTTTTTGAGTTCATTGCCGCCGCGCTCGCGATTGCCGCCGTCGTGTACCTGGTGGTCGCACTGTTGAAGCCGGAGAAGTTCTAATGACCTGGCTATATGCGCTTCTCGCTCTCGCGACCGTTGCCCTCGTCTTGGTCATCGCGTATCGTCCATTCGGCGATTACATGGCGTGGGTCTACACCTCACGCGCCGATTGGAAGATCGAGCGCGTGATCTACCGTGTCATTGGCGCGGATCCACACACCGAACAGACGTGGCAGGCGTACCTGCGCAGCGTGCTGTCATTCTCAGCCGTTGGCCTGCTGTTCGTCTACACGCTACAGCGGCTCCAGCCGGTACTCCCGTACTCGCTTGGTCTTGATGCACCATCACCAGACCTCGCATTCAACACCGCAGCCTCGTTCGTCGGAAACACCAACTGGCAGTCGTACTCACCAGAGCTGACCGTCGGCTACACGGTGCAGTTCGCTGGACTTGCCGTGCAGAACTTCGTTTCTGCTGCAGTCGGTATCGCCGTGGCGATCGCGCTGGTGCGCGGTTTTGCCTACCGCCGTTCAGGGACGATTGGGAATTTCTGGGTAGATCTCACCCGCGGCACCCTCCGTATTCTGCTGCCGATTGCAGTGCTTGCTGCGGTCGTCTTGATGATCGGTGGCGTCATCCAGAACTTCAACGGATTCACGGCCGTTTCGACGGTGACTGGCACGACCCAGACGATTCCGGGTGGCCCGACAGCCTCGCAGGAAGCGATCAAGCTGCTCGGCACCAACGGCGGCGGGTTCTTCAACGCGAATTCTGCGCACCCGTTCGAGAATCCATCAGCCCTGACCAATCTGTTCCAGGTGCTGCTGATGCTCATCATTCCGTTCTCACTTCCACGCACCTTCGGGCGCATGGTGGGAGACAACCGCCAGGGCTACGCAATCGTGTCGGTCATGGCAATCCTCTACATTGCGTCGTTCAAGATCCTCACGCTCCTGGAAACGGCAGGCCCTGGCACAGCGCCAGAGCTCGCTGGCGCTGCGATGGAGGGCAAGGAACAACGGCTCGGCATCATCGGTTCGACCCTGTTCACCACGACGAGCACGGGCACTTCGACGGGTGCCGTCGCAGCGATGCACGATTCGTACACCTCGCTCGGTGGAATGATGCCGATGCTCAACATGATGCTCGGCGAGGTCTCCCCTGGCGGAGTCGGTTCGGGGCTCTACGCGATCCTCGTCCTCGCCGTCATCGCCGTCTTCATCTCGGGTCTGCTCATTGGCCGCACTCCCGAGTACCTCGGTAAGAAGATCGGCCCGCGCGAGATCAAGCTCGCGGCCATGTACATTCTCGTCAGCCCGATGCTTGTGCTCGCAGGAACCGCACTGAGCTTCGCACTTCCTGGTGTCAAAGACGAGGTCGCAAACGTCTCGATTGCGAACCCCGGTGTGCACGGCATGTCTGAAGTGCTCTATGCGTTCACGTCGGCAGCAAACAACAATGGTTCGGCATTCGCCGGTCTCACCGCAGATACCCCGTGGCTGAACACCGCGCTCGGTCTCGCGATCTTGCTCGGCCGTTTTATCCCGATCATGCTCGTGCTCGCGCTCGCGGGTTCACTCGCTGCGCAGGAGAAGGTGCCGCCGACTGTTGGCACGCTTCCCACCCATCGCCCCATGTTTATCGGATTGCTGACCGCGGTCACGATCCTCATGTCGGCACTCACCTACTTCCCAGTGCTCACGCTGGGTCCGCTCGCTGAAGGGCTGAAGTAACTCATGTCTACGCTCATTTCTCCGTCCCAGACGGCTGCATCAGAGCCGCACGATCCAGAACCATCACCCCAACCACGTTCTGGCTTCTCACTGAAACAGGTCAAGGCCGCGCTCCCTGGCGCCTTCCGCAAGCTCAATCCGCGCGAGCAGTGGCGCAACCCGGTCATGTTCTTGGTGTGGATCGGAGCCGCACTCACCACGGTGCTTACGGTTGCCGAACCCTTCCTCGGTGGCCCGGCCAAGTCGGGTGGTTCGCCGGTCCCAGGCTCATTCACCTGGGCAATCGCTGCCTGGCTGTGGCTGACCGTGCTCTTTGCGAATCTCGCCGAGTCCATCGCAGAGGGCCGCGGTAAGGCGCAGGCCGAGACGCTGCGCAATACCCGTACGAGTACGGTCGCGAACCGCATCGACAATTACGACGCCGATGCTGACCCCGCTGCACACGATGCCGAGACCACTGCGCTCGCTTCATCCGAACTCACGATTGATGATGTTGTGGTCGTCACCGCTGGCGAACTCATTCCCGGCGATGGCGACGTCATCTGGGGCATCGCCTCGGTCGACGAGTCTGCGATCACGGGTGAGTCAGCGCCGGTCGTTCGTGAGTCTGGTGGCGATCGTTCCGCTGTCACAGGCGGCACGCGCGTGCTGTCTGACCGCATTGTGGTGCGGATCACCTCACGTCCAGGTGAGACCTTCGTCGACCGTATGATCTCGCTCGTTGAGGGTGCCGCACGGCAGAAAACCCCCAATGAGATTGCGTTGAATATCCTGCTGTCGGCGCTCTCCATTATTTTTGTGACTGTCGCGCTCACTCTCAACCCAATCGCTTCGTACGCGGCCGCTCCCGTGAGCATCCCCGTGCTTGTCGCTTTGCTCGTCTGCCTCATCCCGACCACGATCGGTGCGCTCCTCAGCGCAATTGGCATCGCGGGTATGGATCGTCTGGTGCAGCGCAACGTGCTCGCCATGTCGGGTCGTGCGGTTGAAGCTGCTGGCGATGTGACGACCTTGCTCCTCGACAAGACCGGCACCATCACCTACGGCAACCGGCGCGCGAGCGAGTTCGTGCGGATGACCGCTGTTTCTGAGCAAGAACTTGGCGAGGCCGCAGCGCTTTCGTCGCTCGCAGACCCCACTCCTGAGGGCGTTTCGATTGTCGAACTCGCGGAGAAGCTCGGCATCGCGTTCGAACGCAACACCGCCGGTGAGATCGTTCCGTTCACCGCGCAAACTCGCATGTCTGGGCTTGACCTTCCTGACGGATCCCAGATTCGAAAAGGTGCCGGTTCAGCGGTCAAGGCCTGGCTCGCTGAAGCGAATGCTCCGCTCACCGATGCGGCGAGCGCTGAGCTCGATTCGCACATTGAGCGAGTGTCATCAAGCGGTGGCACGCCACTCGTTGTTGCGACTCGTGATGCAGCAGGTGTTGCCCGTTTGCTCGGTGTTGTCCATCTGAAGGATGTCGTGAAGGAGGGGCTGCCCGAGAAGTTCACCGAGTTGCGAGCTATGGGGATCCGCACCGTGATGATCACGGGTGACAACGCGCTGACGGCTGCCGCGATTGCGCGGGAGGCTGGCGTTGATGACTTCCTCGCGGAGGCGACTCCCGAAGACAAGCTCGCTTACATTCGCAAGGAGCAAGAGGGCGGCAACCTGGTTGCGATGACCGGTGACGGCACGAATGATGCTCCTGCGCTGGCCCAGGCCGACGTTGGCGTCGCCATGAATTCTGGTACCTCGGCTGCGAAGGAAGCCGGCAATATGGTCGATCTCGATTCTGACCCGTCGAAACTCATCGACATTGTGCGGATCGGTAAGCAGCTGCTCATCACCCGTGGTGCGCTGACGACCTTCTCGATCTCGAACGACATCGCTAAGTACTTCGCGATCATCCCTGCGTTCTTCATTGGGGTGTTCCCGCAACTCTCGGCGTTGAACATCATGGGTCTGCATTCACCTGCCTCGGCGGTACTGTCGGCCATCATCTTCAACGCGATCGTGATCGTGTTCCTCATTCCGCTCGCCCTGCGCGGAGTGAAGTTCCGCCCTGGCAACGCTTCGACGGTGCTCGGCAGAAACCTCGGTATCTATGGGCTCGGCGGCATCGTCACCCCGTTCATCGGTATCTGGGTCATCGACCTCCTCGTCCGGCTCATCCCAGGGTTCTAGCCCTCACCGTTCTCTCTGAAAGAAGCACAACATGCAAACCTCACTTCGTAGCGCGGGTCGTTCGACCTGGGCGGCGGTGCGTGCAATGGCACTGTTCACGCTGCTCCTTGGCGTGGGCTACACACTCGTGATCACTGGCATCGGTCAGCTGGCACTCCCCTGGCAAGCGAATGGCTCGCTTCGCACCGATACTCACGGTGCAGCTGTCGGTTCTTCGCTCATCGGTCAGTCGTTTACCGATGCGAAGGGCGATCCGCTTGCCGAGTATTTCCAGCCACGACCCTCTGCCGCTGGCGATGGGTATGACGGAGGCGCATCAGGCGCTTCGAATCTCGGCCCAGAGAACCCAGATTTGATTGCTGCCATTACTGACCGGAAGTCGCAGATCGCAGCCTTCAACGGGGTGCCCGAGAGTGCGGTACCTGCCGATGCAGTCACGGCTTCGGCCTCTGGGCTTGATCCACACATCAGCCCGGCATACGCCGCTATTCAGGTAGCGCGCATTGCAGAGGCGCGTCACCTCGACCCTGCAGTTGTACAGCAGGTGCTTGATGAACATACCCGTGGCCGTGCACTCGGCTATTTGGGAGAATCAACCGTAAACGTGCTCGATGTCAACATCGCGCTCAACCAGCTGAAGGAGTAAGCATGTCGAAGCGAGGGCGGCTCAGTGTGCTGCTCGGCGCCGCCCCAGGCGTCGGCAAGACATTCGCGATGCTTGAAGAGGGGCGCAGGCTGTTTGCCGAGGGAAAAGATGTCATTATCGGCATCGTTGAGACGCACGGTCGGGAGGCAACCGCAGCCATGACCGTTGGCCTCCCTGTGATCCCCCGTGCGCTCGTCGAGCATCGCGGAGTCGCCCTCGAAGAACTCGACCTCGCCGCCGTCCTCGCCCATCACCCTGAGATCGCTCTCATCGATGAACTCGCGCACACGAACGCACCTGGCTCCGCTCACGCGAAGCGATGGGAAGACGTCGAAGCGCTGCTCGCCGCAGGAATTGATGTCATTTCGACCCTGAATATCCAACACATTGAATCGCTCAATGATGTGGTTGAGCAAATTACAGGAATCCCGCAGCGCGAGACCGTGCCAGATAGCTTTCTGCGCGAGGCCGACTCCATTGAGGTTGTCGACCTCGCGCCGCAAGCGCTCCGTGACCGGTTAAGCAGTGGGTTCGTCTACCCCGCAGAGCGCATCGACGCTGCCCTGTCGAACTACTTCCGACTCGGCAATCTGACCGCGCTTCGCGAACTCGCGCTCATCTGGCTCGCAGACGAGGTCGATCAGGCGCTTCGCGGCTACCGCGACGCTCACGGCATCAACCGCACCTGGGAGGCACGCGAGCGCGTGGTCGTCGCGCTCACTGGTGGATCCGAGGGCGAGACCCTGCTGCGACGCGGGGCGCGGATCGCTTCACGTTCTGCCGGCGGCGAGCTGCTCGCAGTGCACGTCACGACGCAAGACGGTCTTCGCGCAAGCAATCCTGCAGCGCTCTCACAACAGCGTCGCCTCGTCGAGAAGCTCAACGGCTCGTACCACCAGGTGATCGGTGACGACGTGCCACACTCACTCGTCGAGTTCGCGCGCTCGGTCAATGCCACGCAGCTCGTGCTTGGTGCGAGTCGCCGCGGACGCCTTGCCGCAATGTTTACTGGTTCGGGCATCGGAGCGACCGTCGTTCGCGAGTCAGGTGACATCGACGTACACATGGTCAACCACGCGGCAGCTGGCAAGCGCTTCTCACTTCCCCCGCGAACCGGCGCGCTCACGATGAAACGCCGCCTTCTCGGCCTCGCCACGGCGCTCATCGGCGGCCCACTGCTCACGCTGCTTCTTTCTTCGACCCGCAATGCTGAGTCGATCACCACCGATGTATTGAGCTTTCAGCTGCTCGTCGTTGTCGTCGCGATTGTTGGCGGGTTCTGGCCAGCAATTCTCGCCGCGGTGTTGTCTGGCCTCACACTCGACTTCCTCTTCATCGAGCCGCTCTATACCGTGCATATCAATCGCACCCACCATCTCCTCGCCTTAGTGCTCTACGTGGTCATCGCGAGCCTCGTCAGTTTTATCGTTGACCGCTCGGCGCGGTTCACTCGCGCGGCCAAGCGTGCCGCTGCAGAATCCGAACTCATTCAGACGATCGCAGGCAGCGTCCTGCGTGGAGAAAGCTCCATTCAGGCGATTCTTGATCGGGCTCGGGAGGCATTCCAGCTCTCGAGCGTGGCACTGCGCCAAGACGAACGGGTGATTGCGAGCGCTGGCGATCCGCCGACCGACGAGACACCGACGTCGATGGCGCTGACGCGCAATGCCACACTTGATCTCTACGGCCCCGACATCAACGCGACCGAGCAGCGTCTGCTCGGCGTTGTAGTCGTGCAGCTCACCACCGCGCTTGAACACGAACAGCTCACCGAAACGGCGAAGCAGATCGAGCCAATTGCGGCATCAGACCGTGTGCGTGGCGCGCTCCTCTCTGCGCTCAGTCACGATTTGCGTCGCCCGCTCGCTGCTGCAACGGCAGCAATTGGCGGGCTGAGGACCGCAACCCCTGAGCTCAGCCTTGCAGACAAGCAAGAACTCCTCGATACCGCAGATGAGAGCCTCACCTCGCTCGCGACCCTCGTCACTGATCTGCTCGACGTCAGTCGGTTGCAGGCCGATGCGATGAATGTCAGAACGTTCCCGATCGATCCGGCAGACGCGATTGCGCCCGCCCTCGAGGAGCTGCGGCTCGGACCAAGTGAGGTCACCCTCGCTCTCGATCACGGTGACGCCTACGTCGATGCTGATCCGGTCCTGCTGCAGCGCGTTGTCGTGAATCTCCTGTCGAACGCGCAGCGGTACAGCCCGGTCGGGGTACCCGTGCTTGTTAGTACGAGCGTCTTCGGTGACCGGCTCGAGATTCGGGTCGCGGATCGCGGTCGCGGCATCCCGCCGGAGAAGTTCGATGACGTGTTCTTGCCATTCCAGCGACTCGGTGACACCGACAACTCGACGGGCCTCGGACTCGGGCTTGCGCTGTCTCGCGGTTTTGTTGAGGCAATGCGCGGTACGCTCACGCCAGAAGATACACCAGGCGGTGGCCTCACCATGGTGGTGTCATTGCCCGTCGAAGCCGCAACCAGCGGACCGACCGGCGCAACCAGCCCGACCAGCGCAGACGACACAGCAGAAACGGAACAGACGCGATGAAGATCTTGATTGCCGACGACGATCCGCAGATCCTCCGTGCACTACGCATCACCCTCACCGCGAAGGGGTACACCGTCATCGTTGCGAATGATGGCGCGCAAGCAATTGCCGCTGCCATCGACCATCATCCCGACTTATACCTGCTCGATCTCGGTATGCCCCAACTCGACGGTATCGAAGTGATTCAGGGGATTCGGGGCTGGACGCAAGCGCCGATTCTTGTTGTTTCGGGGCGTTCTGGCGCAGCTGACAAAGTCGAGGCGCTCGATGCAGGCGCCGATGACTACATCACCAAGCCATTCGCGGTCGAGGAACTGCTCGCGCGTATCCGTGCGCTTTCTCGCAGGGTCGTACAAGATGACACGTCACCTGTCGTACGGTTGGGTGACACCGTGATCGATCTCGCTTCCCACAGCGTGACGCGCACGACTGCGGAGGGCACACGTCAGATCCGCCTCACGCCGACCGAGTGGCAATTCATCGAGATCCTCATTCGCAATGCTGGCAAGCTCGTCACGCGGAAGACCATACTCACGAGTATCTGGGGGTCGGAGCACGTCGAAGACACCGGGTACCTCAGGCTCTACGTTTCGCAACTGCGCCGCAAGCTGGAGAATGATCCAGCCAACCCCGTGCACGTGCTTACTGAGCCAGGGATGGGGTACCGGCTTGCCGGTGTGACGCAGGCCTAGCCTGCGAGTGCCGCAGTACGGAGACGGGAGAGCGCAACCACCTGGCTCACCGCAAACAGCGCAACATCAATTGCAATGGTTATCACTGCAACGGCAGCGATCAGATTTCCCGCGGTGAATACACACAACGCAATGAGTGAAGCAGCCAGGACGTTGACGCCAAGCACGAGGCGGAGCGCGTTCCGGAGGCGGAGTTTCAAGACCATCCACAGCACCAACAGTGCCCAAACGACGACCACGACACCGCTTAACCGCAGCACGAGTGCTGGCAATGCAATCGAAGCGGCCAACTGATCTGCGGCGAGCGCGACTGCCGTTCCGAGCACCGCGCAATAGATAGCGTCAAGCCGTAGGGTCCACTGCCCGAATCGTTGCCCATTCATGCGCTGCATATTCCCAGTATGTCAGCAGGTCTCTACATGACGGTGTGCCCCCGCGTCGCGACTGGCTCTTGGGCCAACGTGACACAGGGGCACACCTGTTGTATCTGCAAAAGCGTGAGATTACTGTCCCTGCAGCTTGCGCTTTCGAGAGCCGACGAGCGCGACACCGGCGGCTGCAAGCGCAACTCCTGCAGCGATCATGACCGCGATCAGGCTTGCTTCCTCGCCAGTGTTTGCCAGGGCGCCGGGTGATCCGCCGCCCGCAGCTCCACCGGCGTTGCCAGCGGTGTTACCGGAACCGCCTGGGGTCGTCGGCTTTACAGGGTCTACCGGATCAACTGGGTCAATTGGTGACTCGGCATTCAGCCAGCCTGCCCGCAGCGCTTCAACGCTGTACCCATCTGCGAACCACCATGCAGGCCGTTTGCCATCAACGATGAGTTCAGCCGGCGCAGTCGCAAACCCTTCATTGTTCAGGTTTGGCAGCCCCGCGGGGCGCAGCACATGATTGACTTTCGGGGTCTCTGTGCCGTTGAGCGAGATCTGTGCACCGGTGCCATCGCAGCCATCGTCACACACCGCCCACAGGACTCCGAGGGTGGTGTCGTAGTCGAGGGCCATAACTCCTGGCAGGCCTGGCTTCACCTCTCCGACGATCTCTGCCTGACCACCGGGCAGCAGTGCAACCGCGAACACTTGGCCTTGATCTTCAACGCCGACGAAGAACAGGCCGTCTCCGTGTCCCGCATAATCGCTGCTCTTGTATGGTGCCTTGGTGTTGCGATCCCACAGCACGCCTTCAAGATCGCTGTCAGAAACCCACTCGATTGCTTCAAGTCCCAGGTTCGCGCTCACCTGCGGCAGCAGGCTCGTGAGGTCCCACTGCTGTGATGCCACAACATCAGGTCCCGGTGCATTGGGATCGATCTGCAGCACGGTGTTGTAATTCACACCTTTCGCGCTGTTGTCCCGCTCAGAAGCCAGGTAGAGGAAGCCATCGCCAGCAACGGTGATGCCCTCAGTATCAGGTCCCGCCGCACCGGGGTTCGTTGCGTCGTGCTGGAACCGGGCTCGCTTGCCTGATTCCCAACCGTCGGCAAACTTCACGCTGCCATCTGCCTGCGCCGCAAGCTTCCAGAATGTGCCTGCGCCGTTGTCGACTGCCCAGAGGAACACGCCCTCGTCAGTGACCTGAGTATCCAGGCCTGAGCTGTCCGACAAGAACATGGGTGCTGTGTCAAGCACGCGAGTCTCCGCGGCTCCTGGCCAAGGGTCGGCCGAGATTTCCCCGACGCAGGTGTTGGCAGCTCCCTTGGTCGCCCCCGAGGTCACGGCAAACGGGCCAGCGACGTCAGGGCACCGACCCCAGCTTGGCTCCGCGTGTTCTGGACCCCAGGTTGTCTCGTTGATCAGGGTGCCATTCTCAAAGAGACGGACGCTGTCTGCTTTGCCGAGACCAAAACCAAGTGCATCACCTTCAATGACCAGGTAGCCACCCGCGGGAATCGAAGTACCAGCCGGGATCGTGTACTCGTGCGCATCATCGTTGTCTCGAACCACAATGCCCGAAATGTCGATCGCATGTGCCGATGGGTTCACCAGCTCGACCCAGTCGCTTGGGTTCGAGACGACCTCATTGATACGCACTGGGTTGCCGCAGGCGTTCTGCAGCCCCTTGGTCGAAATCTCGAGGTCACGGAACTCACCGGTGCCGTCTACGCACCGCCCGTACACCCCAGCCGCGTGGTCGCTCCAGCTGTACTCGGCGGCAACGAGGCCAGCGGCGGTACGCACGGATACGGTGTCCGCCTTACCGAGCCCGAAGGTGAAGTGTGACGGCTGATCGAACACGTAGAAGCCGCCAGGCGCAAGCATCGTGCCTGCGGGAACCGGGATCACGTCAGCGGCATGGCCTGCGGGATCGTTGTCGAGCATGGTCCACCCCGAAATGTCGATCGGAGTTGCGCCAGTGTTGGTGATCTCAACCCAGTCAGTTGCATCACCGTTCGACTCGACTTCATTGATCGCGATGCTCGGCGGAACACAACGGTTCTTCTCCCCAGGTGTCGCGAACGCAAGCGCAAAGTCGCCCTCGCCATCGACGCATCGAGCGAGCGTCGCCGCAGCTGCATCGCCATCGATCGCGGCGTGCGCGGTCCATGCGCCGGTACGATCTGCGAGGTCACCATTACTTGCAAAGAGGCGGATCTCATCGGCGCCGCCAATGCCAATCGCTTCTGGGAATCGTCCCTCTTGCCAGGCTCCGGTGGTGTCGTTGAACACTGATCCGCTGCTATTCTCATCGACCACAAGCAACGCACCCGGTTCGATCACTGTGCCAGCCGGAAAACGCCAGCGGTGGTCGTCAGAATTGTCGCGAAGCTCGAAGCCGTCAAGAGAGACCGCATCATCGCCCGGGTTCACAAGTTCAACCCAGTCTGCAGGTTGTGAGTCAACTTCGTTCAGTTTGACGCTGCCCTGCACCGGGGCGACCGTGCACATGTTTGCAGCGCCCGGTGTCGCCTGCGTTGCAGGAGCCCACTCCCCCAGCCCATCACCGCAGCGTGCCCAAGTCATCAGCGGAGCATCATTCGTGTAGGCGTATCCGTCTACCTCGACGCCGGCCAGATCTGACAGGGTGAACGAGTCGCCCTTGCCCAGTCCGAACGTAAAGTGAGTTCCGTTGACGAGCATGAAATACTCGCCTGGTTGCACAACCGTGCCGGCAGGCAGGGTTTCTTTGTTCTTGTCATCAGCGACGCCCCAACCACTCACATCTACGGCTGCGGTGCCAGTGTTGAGAATCTCAACCTGGTCAATGTCGTAACCCGACGCGTTGCCGTAAATGATCTCGTTCACCACAATACCGCTGGGATGCACGGCAGCGGGTGCGGTGGAAGCGCTGGCAGGCAGTGCTGGCAGTGGCAGCGCTGAAGCAGCCGCTCCCGTGAAAGTCATGGTGATCGGAGCAACACATACGGTTGCGCCGACCACTCCAAGGATCACCCTGGTGAGCGTCGAACGAAAACAGGACAAGTCTGAGCTCCTCTGGTCTGAAACGGCCAGATTTCAATCAACCACTCGCGTATTTCTTATGAGTGACGACAAGGTAAAGCCCGGGTGACCACTGCACCACGAAGCGGAGGGCGCGAAAAGCACCGCATACCCCGTCATCAGTACAGAGTTGTGAACGTAGCAGTGAAGTCTGACGTGCAATGATGATTACCGACTTGAGGAGTAGACATGAAGCGACTCGCACTAGCGACCACTGGCTCAGCACTCGTCGCAATCGCTGGCCTCACAGTTGCACTGGTATTCGTGAGAATATCGCTCGACTGGTCTGACGCTCTTCCCTACGAAGGAGCCGTCACTGAACGCCGGTACATCATCTTCATCCTGATAGCGCTCGGTATCTTCGCTGCAGGTCTTCTCTGCGCTGTTCTCACCTTTCTTCGGTTACGAAAGCGACGGTGAAGAAACACGCAAACGGGTGTGGCCCGGGAATTCTCCCAGGCCACACCCGTTTGCGTAAGATCGCAGCTGAACTCGCGGTTACAGCACGCTCTGCAAGAAACCCTGCGTACGCGCGTGCTGCGGGTTGTCGATGAGCTCGCTTGGCGCGCCCGCTTCCACGACGACACCGCCGTCCATGAAGACAACCTGATCGGCCACCTCGCGGGCGAAGCCGATCTCGTGTGTGACCACGATCATGGTCATGCCTTCATTCGCGAGCTCCTTCATTACGTCGAGTACCTCGCCGACGAGTTCGGGATCGAGTGCTGAAGTCGGCTCATCAAAGAGCATGAGCTTCGGCTTCATCGCGAGCGCACGAGCAATCGCAACGCGCTGCTGCTGACCGCCAGAGAGTTGTGACGGGTAGTGATCCGCCCACGCATCGAGACCAACACGTGCGAGCAAGCGACGTGCCTCAGCGACCGCTTCTGCCTTGTTGCGACGCGAAACAATCATCGGAGCCTCGATGATGTTTTCAAGCGCAGTCTTGTGCGGGAAGAGGTTGAAGCGCTGGAACACCATGCCGATTGAACGGCGCTGCTTCGCCACCTCACGCGGGTGCATTTCACGCAGGCGCTTGTCGCCCTGCTCACGGTAGCCAACGATCTCGCCGTCAACGGTGATGCGTCCGCCATCAATGGTTTCAAGATGGTTGATGCAGCGCAGCAGGGTTGACTTGCCAGAGCCTGAGGGGCCGAGCAGTACGGACACCTGGCCCTCTTGCACGTCCATCGAAATGCCTTTGAGAACCTCAAGATCACCGAAGTGCTTGCGCACTCCGCGCATCTGGACGAGTGCCGAGTCATCGAGTTCAGCCACGACGGCCTCCCTTCTTCTTGCCCTGCAGCTGTACCGCAATGGCGCCGGTCATTTCGCGCGCCTTCTGCAGCGTTGACGTCGGTGCGTTGCGCTCAACGCCACGGCCGAAGTATCGCTCAAGGTAGTGCTGCGGAATCGACAGGATCGAAACAATAATGAGGTACCAGATGCTGACGACGATGAGCAGCTCAACCTGCTTGAGGTTCTGCGCCGAGATCTGCGTTGCCCGAGTATAGACCTCCATCACTGCGATGAGCGAGAGCAGTGAGGTGTTCTTGATCATCGAGATGAGTTCATTGCCGAGCGGCGGAATGATCACGCGCATCGCCTGCGGAAGGAGGATCCGCACAAAGGTGTGGAACGGGCTCATACCGAGTGAAGCAGCTGCTTCCTTCTGACCGGCATCGACCGAGAGCATGCCCGAGCGAACAATCTCTGCCGAGTATGCAGCCTCGTTCAGCGTCAGTGCGATGATGCCTGCGACGAATGCTGTGAGCAGTACGTTGGTGTCGACTTCCCAGAACACGATGTCAGTGAACGGGATACCCAGCGTGATCTTCTCAAAGATCAGGCCGAAGTAGCCCCAGATGACAATCTGGACGAGCAGTGGAGTACCACGGAACAGCCAGACGTAGAACGACGAGAATGCGATTGCGACGGGGTTCCCCGACAGGCGCATGGCAGCCAGCACGACCGCGAGCACGGTCGAGATGATCATTGAGATCGCGGTGATGATGAGCGTCGTGCCGACACCCGAGACGATCTCGGGGTTAAACATGTACTGCCCAACGACCGAGTAGTCGATGTTCTTGTTGGTCCAGAGAGCCTGGACAAACCATGCGGCGAAGAGTAGGAGAACGATGGCCCAAATCCATCGCCCTGGCCGCCGGAGCGGGAGAGCCTCAATATCGAAGGCCCGGTCCTGCCCCGGCGTTGACAGAGTTTGCGAAGTCATGGCGCGGATCAGCCAGCCAGTGCAGCGCCGTTGACGATCGCCTCTTCAGTGGCGAAGGTCTGAAGGTTGTGCTTCTCAAGGATGTCCTGGTAGACGCCCTCTTCAATGAGTGCCTGGAGCGCGAGACGCAGCGCCTCAGTGAGCTCGGTGTTCTCCTTGAGCGTGCCGATACCGGTGTACACGGGGTTGACGCCCGCGGGGTGCTCGGGATCGGTGATCATCTCGAAGTCGTTGCCATCACCCGCGGTCTGCACGGTGTACGCCGCAACTGGCGAATCAACGGGGAACGCAACCACGCGCCCTGCCTTCAGCGCGGTCTGCGGATCCTGTGCGGTAGGCAGCTGCTGAATGACGAGTTCACCCTTGCCTTCTGCCTTGCAGGTCTCAGCCTGTTCCTTGAGCAGATCGAGCTGTGCGCTCGCCTTCTGTACCGCGACCTCATGGCCACACAGGTCACCGAGACCCGTGATGCCCTCGGGGTTTCCCTTCTTCACTACGATCGAGAAACCTGCGTAGATTTCCTCAACGAAGTTCAGCGTCTTCTCGCGCTCAACGGTGTCGTTCATGCCCGACATGATGATGTCGAACTTCTTGGCCTGCAGCGATGGAATGACCGTCTCGAATGCCTGGTGCGAGATCTGCACCTCAACGCCGAGCTTCTCGCCAAGCGCCTGTGCGAGGTCGGGGTCGAGACCAACCTGCTTCTCGCCCTCAAGAAGGATGAACGGCGGGTACGGAATGCCAGCAGCTGCCTTGATGACGCCAGCGTCGCGGATCGAGTCGGGAAGCGCGGCAGCTGCTTCTTCGTTCACGCCCGAGGTGAGCTGCGGTGCAGCTTCTTCCTTTGCGGGAGCAGCATCGGTGCTCGAGCACGCGGTGAGGCCGAATACTGCGGCGAGCGCGGCAGCAGTTGAAATCTGTACGAGCTTCTTGTTCATTGTGGGTTCCTCTTCTTTGGGGAGTTGTGTGGCGGCAGTGGCCGCCGGTTCTGAAACTGGGCTATTCGGCCCAGGAGACCTCGCTCGGGCCAACGTGTGGGCCCAAGAATTCTGCGTAGGTTTGGCGTCGTACCGCGAGCCGGCTTTCGCCGTTTCGGCAGAACACCACTGCGGGCTTGAGTGCACCGTTGTAGTTGTTGGACAGGGTGTAGCCGTAGGCGCCGGTCGCCGCAAGCACGATCGTGTCGCCGGTCTTCGGTGACGCGAGTTGTGCCTGATCGACCAGGAGATCACCTGATTCGCACTGTCGGCCAACGAGCTGTGCGACTGTGTCAGGAGTTTGGTTGGCACGATCCGCGACGATCGGCGTGAACTCCATGTTCATGAGCGCGACGTTCATCTGGTCAGCGAGGCCACCATCGACGGCGACGAAGGTCGCGCCGGTCTCCTTCACGTTGTTCACGCGGTAGGCAGTCATGCCGCTGCGCGCAACGAGCGAGCGCCCTGGCTCGATGATGAGCTGGCTTGATGCCGGGAGCACGCGCTCAGCTGCCGCCGTAATCGCATCAAGGTACTCGTCGAGGGTGGGAGCATCGTGCTTGACGTTGTAGTTCACACCGAGTCCGCCGCCAATGTTGTACACGTCAAACTCACCGAGCTCACGTACCGCGGCGACCGCGCGCTCAAAGGGTTCGACCTCGAGTACCTGCGAACCGATGTGCAGGTGAAGACCCTTGACGTTGATGAACGGGTGAGCTTCGAGCTTTTCGATCAGTGCTTTCGCCTGCGGAATCGGCAGCCCGAACTTCGATTTCTTCCCACCGGTAGAAACAGCCTTCGGAACGTTCGGGTCAACGCCGGGAATGATGCGCACCAGCACATCCTGGGGGCGAGTCAACAGCGCATCGAGACGCTCAACGTCGGCTTCGCCGTCGATCACGATTGCACCGATGCCTGAGTCAACCGCGAGTACGAGCTCTTCCTGGCTCTTCGCGTTGCCGTGCAAGTGGATGAGCTCGGGATCGGCGCCCGACTCAAGCGCGAGGAGCAGCTCACCAGCGCCAGCAACGTCAAGCGCCAAGCCCTCTGATGCAGCCACCGCGTATGCAGCAAGCACGGGGAACGACTTCGAAGCGAATGCCACCTGGCTGTTCGGGCGGCGTGCGGTGAGCCCCTGCTTGTAGGCGCGCATCCGTTCGCGCAGGCCCTGCTCGTCGACGACGTACAGCGGGGTTCCATACTCAGCGGTGAGTGCGGGCAGTTCGCATCCGCCAACGCTCAAAACTCCGTTCGCACCCACTGAGGCGTGCGTCGGAAAGATCCGCTCAAATCTCGGATCGTAGAAACCGCTTGCTGCCACTTCGAAACTCCTTTGTGTTCGTATGTAAAGACTCTAGAAAGCGGGAGTGGCATTATTTTTGTCGGATTCGATAATATTTGAACGTGAACTTATCGAAGTCGAGCAATGTAGCTCAGCCGCCGTTTGCGAGCGGTCTCCCACTTTCGACGCTGCTCTCGCAGCTCGGCGACGAAGTTGTCGTCTCGCTGAACACGTCGCTGTCAGCTGTGGCCCTCGTCGGCGTGACGTACTACGACTCAGATATCACGCAGCAGCACCTGGCTGGCCAGCTCCTCTTGCTCACCGCGCATGCCGAGCTCACGGTCGAACGAATTCATGAGCTGTGCGCAGACCTCAAGCAGCATCAGGTGAGCGGCGTGGTCGCCAGGGATTCGGGTGCTGGCATTTCACCAGCACTCATTGCTGCATGCCAGGCGCACGATCTCCACTTGCTCTCACTGACCGCCAGCGTCGGGTGGCGCGAGTTTGATGCGCTTATCAGCCGACTACTTGGCGAGCACGGCGCAGGTTTGCAGCTCGGTTCGAACTCTGGTGACCGACTCTTTGCCCTCGCAAATTCGGTTGCCCAGGCGTTTCAGGGGTCGGTTGCGATCGAGGATCACCGACGCAATATCCTGGCCTACTCCGCGCTGCCTGGCCAGGCCATCGACCAGCTCCGCGCGAGCGGCATCTTGACTCGAAAGACCCCCGACGGCCCGCTCAACGAAGTGCGATACCGACAGGTGTTCAGCACAGAAGAGGTCTCACGGTTTCCCACTGAGTATGAGTTTGCTCCCCGAGCTGCGATGCCGATCCGCGCAGGCAACATCCCACTCGGCTCAATCTGGGTCATCGACCCCAGTGGTGACGACCTGGACACCCCGCTCGCGCCAGAGAAAGAAGATGCACTGCGCAGCGCCGCCAATATCGCCGCGAGCTACATTGTCGATGCTTGGCGATTTGATCACAGCGATGAACGATCAAAAGAAGCCGCCCTGCGACGCGTGCTTTCTGGCACACAACACGTCAACGATTTCACAGTGCTCGGGATCCGCGCAGACCGCCAGTACCTGGTCGCAGCGATTGATGGCACCTCAGCGACCGAGGGCGATGTCAGCGAGATTCGCGCGGCCGCAGCACGGCATCTTTCTGTCTACTTCCCCGGAAGTACGTGCGCTGTCGTTGATGGCCGCGTGCTCGCGATCGTTCCGGCACTCTCACGAGCGAACGTCGGTCGTTCACTTGAACGCTTACTACCAGAACTGCAACGACTCACCGGGGTCGCGTGCCACTGTGGCCTCAGCGATCCCAGTCATCCCGGCTCGTTCACCGAGGGTGCCGAACGGGCGATCCGCATCGCCGATTGCGCACGTGATCTCGGACTCTCGGTCGCAGGGTCAGATGCAGTGCAGGCGCAGCTCGTACTTCGCGCCTGCAACGATGCGCTGCAGGGCGCGGATCTTCGACTGCCCGAGACCGAGCAGCTGCTGGCCGAGAGCGAGGCCGAGACCCGCACCACGCTGCTCGCATGGCTCGAAGAGCGTGGCAACGCCCCTCGCATCGCAGAGCGCCTGAACCTCCACGAGCAGACCGTGCGATACCGAGTGCGCAAGGCTACGTCACGGCTCGGGATCGATCTTGATGACCCGGATCGCACCCTCGCCCTGTGGCTGCAGTTGCGGCTCGCAGAGCTGGGCTGATGCGAAACTAGAGCGGCTTCGAAGCACGCAGCGTATAGGTGAGCGGCATGACACCTGAGCGCTCGGCGAGCGCCCACTCGCTTTCGGTGCGCTCGACCATCTGCCCTGGCAACGCCTCCCACGGCACGCTGTCATGTTCAACCAGCAGATCGATGCGCAGCCCAGCAGTGATGAGTGCGGTCACGATCTCGCCGAGCGAGTGGTTCCACTCGTAGGTCTTGGTCGACTGCAACGGTGCGGAGGTCTCGACGTAACTCTCATCATCGTCCCACTCAAGTGGCTCATCGTGCTCGAAGTAGTTGAACCGCAGATGCAAGTCATCGTTCAAGGTCTCGTCCATCGCCCACAGGATCGGGTGGCCCTCACGAATGAAGAGCGATCCGCCTGGCGCAAGCAGGGCGGCGACGACCTCAGCCCATTCACCAATCTTTGGCAGCCAGCAGAGGGCTCCGATGCCGGTATACACGAGATCGAACGCGCCGTTTGGCAGCACCTCGTGCGCTAGACGAACATCGGACTGCACAAACTCAACGGCGTCACCCGTCTCAGACACTAACTGGCGAGCTTCAGCAACTGCGTGCGGCGAGAAGTCGAGACCCGTCACGTGCGCGCCGAGCCGCGCAAGTGAGAGAGTGTCGGTGCCGATGTGGCACTGCAGGTGCACTGCGCGCTTCCCGGTGATATCACCGAGGAGCGGCAGATCGAACTTCACCACCTCAGAGAGCGCGGATCGGTCTGCAATGAACTGCTGCACCTCGTACCCAGAGCCGTCTCTCGCAGCATGCAACGTCGCGCGCTCATTCCAATTGGCTTGGTTGGCCGCAATGTGCTCGGCAGTCATCAGGGTTCCGTTTCTCTCTGGTCACTTCAGATACTCAGCGGAGCAGGACAGTGCACCGCTCTGTGTGAGGTGAGGTTACTGGAATATTGCCTCGCCGGTCTACGAAAAGAGGACGTCGTCCGCTGGCAGCGCAACGCTCACCTGTACCTGCGCTTCTTCGGGGGCAGGGTATGCGGGTCGCAGCAGTGCAACATCTCCGCGGATCTCAGTCACCACGCAGCGTCGATCATTCCATTCTGCGGCAGGGTCACGCACGTCAATTTCTCCCGCAAGTACAGCTGGAAGCCGCACGTTCCATGCCCTCGCCACCTCAGCGAGACCCTGTGCTGCAAGCCTGTCTTCCGCGTCTGCAACATCGCTCCCCTCGTACAGAGCGTGCCCGAGCAACGTGCGCGCGGTCACCCGCCCATCAGCATGTTGCTCGAGCCATCCCACGTGCTCACCATCCTCCTGACGGTGGACGTGAGTCCAATCGTGTTTCTTAGATACGTTCATGTCGGTTTATGGTAGTTTATGTACAGATGGAGGTCAACCATGTCTGAGCTACTCAGCGTTGAAGACGTCGCGCTTCGACTGCAACTCAAGCCGCGCACCATACGCGAATACATCCGTACCGGAAAGCTCTCTGCCACGCGCATTGGCAAGCAATATCGCTTGACCGAGGCGGAGGTGCAACGTCTTGCAGGCAGTGCAGCGCAGGTGCCAACGGCGGCTCCCCCGACAGCAGCCAAGTCCGTTCCGAGCACGCTCGCAGTACACGCAGACACGACAACGGTGATTGACATCGAGTGTCCGTCTGCCAACGCCCGAACACGCCTCGCTGCAATACTCAACACTGTTGGGCTTGGCACGGGAACAACGGTGCATGTGAGCGAGCAGCTGGAGACACCGCGCCTCAAGGTGATCATCTCAGGGCCGTTACACGCAACGGTCGATACACTTGCCGCTATCAACAGCGTGGTCGACTTCGAGCACGACTGACGGTGCCGTGCACTCGGCGCCCACTCTCCGTAGACCCGAGATAGCGAAACGCACGATGACTCCTTCCTCCACCGGCCGAGATGATGCAGGGATGACTCAGCCGACCCCGCTTGCGAAGCGGGTCGCGGCGCCAACGTCAGCTCCCCTTCCTACCCCGAGCGGCGGAGTCACCTGGCGCCGAATGACACGAGCGGATCTGCCCGCTGTCGCGGCACTCGATCGGCTCTGTGGCGTTCTCGACCATCCACGCATCATCACACCAGACGACGCATTCGAAGTGTGGTTTCTGTCAGACGAGTTTGATGCGGAGAATGACACCGCATTGGCATTCGATGAGACAGGCTCACTCATCGCTTACGGCGTTGTACTTGCAATGGCAGAGGCGCGCACGGCCGTGCGCGTGCGTCTCATTGCGAAGGTGCATCCCAGCTTCCGACGTCAGGGCATTGGCTCGGCGTTGCTGCAGTGGCAGGAGGCGCGCGGACTCCAACACCTTGCCGCTTCAGACTCCACGATTCCGGGCTGGCTCAACGCCGGTGTCGAGGCTGAAGCACACAGCCAACGCGAACTGCTTGATACCCACGGCTACACCCCAGCACGGTGGTGGCTGACGATGTCGCGAGATCTTGCGGTTGCCATACCCGAGGTGCCGTTGCCCAGCGACCTCCACCTCGAACCCTACGACCTCTCGCGCTCAGAAGAAGTTCGTGCGGTCATCAACGAGGCCTTTGAAGATCACTGGGGAACTCAGCCCATCTCAGGTTCGGATTGGCGAGGGCTCGAACAGAGCACGACGTTCGTTCCCGAGCTTGGCGCACTCGCGATTCGTACGCTCCCAGATGGCAACACCGAGGTGGTCGGCGCACTCGGCACGATCGTCAACTCCGCCGAGTGGGACCCAATCGGGTACCGCTTCGGCATGATCGAATTTCTCGGAGTCGCGAAGCACGCTCGCGGCCAGCGAATCGCGCAGGCACTGCTTGCCCACACCCTACGCCTCATGCAGCAGCGCGGATATGAGCGAGCTCTGCTCGATGTTGACGTAGAGAGCCCCACCGGCGCCGTAGGGTTGTACTCTCGGCTGGGCTTTACCGAGCTTGACCGCTCGGTCACCATGCTCAAGGAGTTCTAATCCTGCAAACGTGAATCAGATCGGCGATCAGCTGGTTGTGTATGAGCACGCACATGCATCATCTCGCCTTGCGTGCCAAACAGGGTCAGCAGTTCAACCGGACCTCGACCAGTTGAGCCAAACCAGTGTGGTTGTTCGGTCGGAAACTCAGCGACCTCGCCAGGGCCTAATTCAATGTCGTGCGGCAGTCGTACCCGCGGATCACTGACGGTCGGGGCAGCGACCAATTCAGCAAGCGGCACTTCGAGAGCCATCGCAATACGCATGACGAGCTCGATCGTCGGCTTGCGCCCAACATGGTGCCGCGCGACGACGTGCTCAGTGCACTTACTGTCGGGCGCATCCCCGATCTGCCATGGATATCACCGCGCACCTCCTTGCGCGTGACCTCGCACGCGCCACCGCTGGTGACCCAGTGCGCTGGTACAGCTCGAACTATCGATGTACAAGTGGCGTGCCGCGGGCGACTCGCAGGAGCTCGCGCGCTGGCTTGGTTTCAGGTTCCGATCCGCTGCGCCACACAGCCCGCAATTCGCGGTGGAAGGTCACGTCTCCAACGCTCACGCGAACGAGTCGACCGTCATCAACGTACCCAGCCGCGGGTCGAGTGCTAATCACCGCAGGTGCGAGGTCGGCTGCGGCTGCCTCGAGCACTCCTGTGTTGCTGGGGAGTTCGAGCGCTGGCTCGGCGAATTGCTCGGCGGTCACACCATGCGCCTGCAGTGTCGCAAGCATCACTTGTCGACAACCGGATCCAGCTTCACGTGTCACGAGCGGGGTCGCCGCGAGCGTCCACGGGCTGACTCGGCGACGCGTCGCCCACTCATGCCCCGGGGCGACATAGACCGCCAGCTCATCTGCTGCGAGGAACGTGTGGTGCAGACCCTGCGGCGGTGCGTTGCCCTCGACAAACCCGAGATCAGCGTCGCCGTCTGATACGAGTCGCACCACCTCACGCGTATTCGTTGCTCGCGAGTGCACGAGTCGCGGATCGTTCCCGGCACGCGCGAACGCCGTGATCCACTGCGGCAAGAAGTGTTCGGCAATGGTGAGACTGGCGGCAACAGTGACCGACTCCCCCGCATGCAACAACCGCTGCAGTCCAACGTCCATGCTGAACGCTGCGCTCAGTACGGGCGCAGCGAGTTCAAGCACTGCCCGCCCATCTTCAGTGAGTCGTGAAGATCGTGACTCCCGGAGCACGAGCGCACGCCCTACCCGCTGTTCAAGACGGCGCAGCCGCAGCGAGACGGCCTGCTGGCTAATGCCGAGTTCACCAGCGGCAAGCGTCAGTGAACCGGTGCGAGCGATCGCATCAAGCAATTCGAGCGCCCGCAAGTCGGGCAACTGGTGGCTGAACACGCTCTCACTCTACTGAAACAATCAAAGGTTGTGGAAGGGCAACCTGTGGTTCGTTGTGACACTTTCCTCACGTTTCTAGCCTGGATATACGGGGCGCAAACCGAAGCGTCCACGAGGTGAACAGGAGACACCGTGGCTAAAATTCTGATCGTTCTCTACCCGGACCCGATCACCGGATACCCGCCAACCTACGCACGAACCTCCATTCCCCAGATTGATACGTACCCCACGGGAGCGACCCTCCCTTCGCCGAAGGATCTCGGATTCACCCCGGGCGACCTTGTCGGCTGTGTGTCGGGCAACCTCGGTCTGAAGGACTGGCTCGAGTCGGCAGGTCACACCGTTGTGATCACCGACGACAAAGAGGGCGCCGACTCGGTATTCGAACGTGAACTGCACGACGCTGATGTCGTCATTTCGCAGCCGTTCTGGCCCGCGTACCTCACGGCTGAGCGCATCGCGAAGGCAAAGAACCTGCAGCTCGTCATCACCGCAGGAATCGGGTCAGATCACACTGACTTGAACGCGGCCAATGAGCGCGGCATCACCGTCGCAGAGGTGACCTACAGCAACAGCATCAGCGTTGCGGAGCACACCGTCATGCAGGTGCTCGTGCTGGTGCGTGACTTCGTGAACCAGCACCAGATCGCTGCATCTGGCGGCTGGAACATTGCTGACGCAGTCGAGCGTTCGTACGATCTTGAGGGCATGCGCGTCGGCATCTTCGCAGCCGGTCGCATTGGCCGCGCCGTGATCGAACGTCTCGCACCGTTCGGGGTTCGTCTGAGCTACACCGACCGCTTCCGTCTTCCCGCAGAATACGAGGAGAAGTACAACCTCACGTTCCACGAAAGCATTGAGTCGCTCGTCACAGAGGTCGACGTCCTCACGATCCACGCCCCGCTCACCGAGCAGACGCGCGGACTCCTCAACGACGAACTGCTCGCAACGATGCCTCACGGTGCATACATCGTGAACCCTGCACGTGGCGCAATCGCGGATCGTGACGCTATCGTGCGCGCGCTCGAATCGGGCCAGTTGGCGGGCTACGCGGGTGACGTCTGGGATCCGCAGCCCGCACCGGCTGACCACCCGTGGCGCACCATGCCGCACAACGCGATGACCACTCATACCTCGGGCACCTCGCTCTCGGGTCAGGCTCGCTACGCGGCAGGTACGCGCGAGATTCTCGAGAACTGGTTCGACGGTTCGCCGATTCGTCCCGAGTACATCATCGTCGAAGGCGGCGGATACAAGGGCACCGGCGCACACTCGTACGCCGAGAAGCCAACGAAGGACAACCAGGGCGTCTAACCGTTCAATTCCCAGGGGAGCCGTGCCACGTGGTGCGGCTCCCCTGCCGTTTCTTGCATTCACACACAACCGAAAGCACCAGCATGACCGCCACTTCTTCGTCTCCTACTTCCTCTCATCAGTCGTGGTGGAGGTCGCTTCGTCTCGCGCAGCCGAGCATGCCCTGGCACACCATTCTGGCGGCGTCGATTGGGGGCGCACTGACGATTGCCGTACTCGGCGCAGCGGGTGAATTCACTGGCACCCCGCTCTTGATTGCCGCGTTTGGCTCTTCGTGTGTGCTCGTCTTTCTGCTGCCACAGGCCCCGCTCTCACAACCCCTCAACGTCGTCGGCGGGCACTGCGTTGCTGCGCTCTGCGGACTTCTTGCGCATGTGGTCCTTCCGACCGCGTGGTGGAGTCTTGGTCTCGCTGTTGGCGTCGCCATGGCTGCGATGGCCGCGCTGCGAGTGATCCACCCACCAGCTGGCGGTACCCCGATTGCGATCATGCTCACCCACGAGGGGTGGGAGTACCTGTTCACACCGGTGCTTCTGGGCGCACTCGTGCTGACGACGTGTGCGCTCACGTATCGGTGGATCTTGAAGCGCCTCTCACTCCGCGCCGCCGCAAAGCGCGCGTTCTAAGACGCAGAGACTCGACGTGAGTTTCCTGTGTGCAGACGAGACGTGAACGGACAGCGCCACCACGGAAGTCTGACTCACAATCTGGGAGGGAATGCTCCCAGAATACGCAGCCTTCACCCACCTATTCGCGTTGCATGACCTTTCGTTACGTCGCCTTACGTTTCATGTCAGATAGCGATAATCCGCCAGAAGATTCTCAGTAGCGTGTGTTCCACATTTGCCGCCGGCCACCAGCCGCGCGCACTGAAAGGAACCCCGCACCCATGGCTTCTCGAAGGCTTCTCCCCGCAAGCGCGATCTCAGCGCTGCTTGTCGGTGGACTCTCACTCACCGCGCTGACCCCCGCGGCAGCAACACCCGCTCCTGACACCGATGCACCGCTGCTCATCACGGTCGACGCAGCGCAGGCAGATGCCGTGGCAGATCTCGACGTGGTCGACGCGTCTGCAGACCAGGTAGTGATCTTGGGCGATGACGCCACCGAGCAACTTCTCGAAGATCGCGGTGTAGCAATCGACGGCATCGAATCGTATGCGGCCGCAATCAGCACCGATGCAGCTCCCACCGCGCGTTCGGCCGCGACCGCAGACGCCGTGGCGACGGCAAGCTTCCCGGTGCCTGAGAAGCTTGATGCCAACGACTATGAGACCTACTACGGCGGTTATCGCACGGTTGCCGCGTTCGATCAGTACGCCCGCGATATCGCTGCGGCATACCCCGACATCGCCGAGCTCGTAGATTTCGGTGACTCCTGGCAGAAGACCCAGGGCACGGGCGGTCACGATCTGCTTGCGGTTCGTCTCACCGGAAACGTTGCCGACCAGCCCACAGCGACGAACGGGCAGGAGGGCCGCCCCCGGTTCGTGCTCGTGGCACAGGCGCACGCCCGCGAGCTCATTACGAGCGAAATTGCCTGGCGCTACGCAGCAGAGCTGCTTGATGGGTACGGCACCGATCCACAAATCACGGCGTTGCTCGACAGCACCGAGGTGTGGATCAACTTCCAGAACAACCCAGACAGCATCGAAGCTGTCGAAGCTGCTGTCGCGACTGCGCCGCTGAATCAGGCGGGCGACGCTGTGCCACCCGCAACGTCGAAGGCGTGGCAGCGCAAGAACGCAAACACCACCGAGTTTGCGCCAACAAGCCAGAACTGGAACAGCCAGCAGCACGGCGTTGATTTGAACCGCAACTGGGCCTTCCACTGGGGCGAGGCAAGTTCAAGCACCAACCCGAACTCGGCCTCATACCGTGGCACCGCGCCAGCATCCGAGCCTGAAATCGAAGCGCTCTCAGGGCTCCTCACCGATCTCTTCGGCGAATACCGCACCGAAAATGACACGGCGGCTCCCGCAGAGCGCACCGGCACCTATGTGAACCTGCACTCCTACGCCAACTACGTGATCTACCCCTATGCCTACGACAAGCAGGCAGATGTACCGAACCTGGAACCGATCAAGGCGAGCGCATTCCGGCAGTCGTTTGCCAACGACTTCGCAACCGGCAAAGCGGGTGAGATTCTGTACGACAACTCCGGCAACGATATCGACTGGATCTATTCGCAGCTCGGGGTACCCGCGTACACGTACGAGATTGGTACCGCGCAGAGCGGCGGCTTCTTCCCGAGCTATGCACGCGTCGACGACTTCTACACCCGTGTTGCACCTGGCATTCGATTCGCTGCTGAGGCGGCCTATGCCCCCTACACCGCGACACTGGGTGGCATCGTTTCTGACGTGACTGCAACGCGCAGCGAAAACGGTGCGATCGCGGTCAGCGGCACCGCGACCGATGACGCATACGGTGCTGACCCGAGTTCGGTCGAGCGTCGGCCAGAGGTTACCGAAATCACCGCGGTCGAGGCTGCCCTTGCGACTAATCGAAACGCAATCGACAAGACCGTGCCACTGACCATTGAGGGTTCAGGCCACACCGTCTCATTTGCTGGCGAGATTCCCGTCACTCGCGATACCGCGAGCGCGCACCAGGTCTTTGTGCGTGCGCAGAACGGCTCCGGCGAGTGGGGTCCTTGGCAGGCAGCGGCAGCAGATGCGCTTGCGGCCCCGACGCAGTCAGGATCCACTGACTTCACCGTGGTTGCGGGAAGCACGCAGTCACTCGACCTTGGCATCGTGTCATCGGTCACCCCCGCCTACGAGGTGCTCGCTGGCAAGCTCCCGAAGGGCCTCGCGTTCGATGCTGAGCTCGGCGCGATCACTGGATCGGCACAGACTGCGACAACGGCCTCACTCCGTGTACGAATCGACAATGGCGCAGGCGAAATTGACGTGCCCATCACGCTCACCGTCACTCCGGCCCAGCTTGATGAGTTTGTTCTTGCGCTCTCAGATCAACATCCCACGCAGGGCGACACCATTACGGTGACCGCCACCGGTATTGACGAGTTCGGCAACGAGATCGCCGACTACAGCGACCGTGTGAAACTGACAAGCGATGTCGATACCGATGTCATCGACGGTAACCGGGTCACCTTCCCAACCGCGAGCCCACACACCATTACCGCGACCGCTGAGGGGGTCTCAACTTCGATCCTCGTGCAGGTTCGCGCAGCCAACGGCGAGAGCAGCACTGACGCAGAAGGCACCGGCACCACTGCTGGCACTGGAACTGGCACGGTGAATACTGACAATCTCGCTCGTACCGGCGGCCCTGGCCTCGGCCTACTCCTCGCAGCTGCGGGTGCACTGGGGCTCACAGGCGCACTGGTACTTGCGCGACGAAAGATCGGAGCGCGCACCCACTAGCGCTTCGTAGGTGACGTGTCTTCTGGCTTGCATCGGCACGTCACCGCCACATATGGCCGCTGTGGCGGTGATGAACTCCCTTCCATCACCGCCACAGCGGCCATTCAATATGGTGGGCGGCTCCAGACAAGATCACGCTGGCCGCTCACCACACGAATGAGTGGCTACTCAGCGCCCTTCTGTGAGGTGCGACGTGCAAGCAGCAGCACCCCAGCGCCGAAGAGCAGGACGAGACCAGCTGCACCAAGGATGCCGCCCATGCTCACCGAGCCGGTGTTCGCAAGACCGGCTGCGGTCGCGGGGTTCGCAGCGTTCGCTCCGTTCGCCGAGTTCGCTCCGTTCGCGCCAGTGCCTGCTCCGTTCGCGCCAGCTTCTGGTGCGCCAGTGCCCTGCGCATCCGATCCGCCATTCGCACCGGCGTCAGATCCGCCATTCGAACCACTGTCTGAGCCGCCTTCGGTCGCGGGTGCGGTGACCGTCAGCTCTTCCCACCCAACCAGCACACCGGCAGCGGTGTAGACCGCGAGCTTATGCGCGCCTGGAGCTGCGTTCGCTGGAACGGTCGCCCGGAACGATCCCGTTGCAGAGACCGTAGGTGTACCGAGTGAGACCGGTTCAGAGAAGATGAACACCTGTACGGTCTCATCAGCGTGTGCTTCGCTGATGGCAACCTCAATCTCGTCGCCCGCACGCGCAGACTTCGGAACCGTCACTGCGCCGCGATTCTCTGCGGTGAGGTCAGTCTCTGCTGGGGTGAACTCTTCGGGCTCCTGACCAACCAGCGTGATGGGCGTCCATGCATCGCCGGCACGATTGCTCCACGTGTTCGTCCCCGAGACCACGTCGTTTGCGCGCAGGTATGCACCGAACCCGTACTTGGTGTTCGCATCGAGCGTGCCAGCAGGTACCGTTGCAGTGAGCACGAACGTGCCCATCTGACGCGTCATGTTCGCTTCGCTCAGGCCTGTGCCAGTCGCAGAAGCGTTTGGTGAGAACGTGACACCGGGAACCGCCGTGAGTCCGCCCGATCCTGGTGTCCACTCGTCTGCTGCGTAGAGCGACAGGTCAAGGTAGCTCACGATGTTTGGGTCAGCTTCATTCCATTTCGGCACGGTAAACCCCGCACCCACAAGGGTGACAGTAGTATCGACCGCTGGGTCAAGCGACTCGTGCATGATTGCTGCGAGCTGCGGTCCATCGCCCACAGCGGGCAAGACCGTCACACGTGTCGGCTCTGAAAATGCCGTCTGGCCGGGCGACCCCGCTTCGCGTCCCTCGAGGCTGCCAGAAACGGCACGAATGAGCATTCCGTCGTGCTTCATCTCAAGTGACGGAATCACGAACGCGCTGAGCCCGTTGCTCGCGCCCTCACTGCCAGGCACGGCTGCCCACGTCTTGCCGTCATCGGCACTCATCTCGATGCGGTTGCGCTCTTGCACCAGCTGCGGGAACGCCTTTGCTGCCAACGTAATTCGCAACGGATGCTCGGCAAACCCGGTCACCGGTTTCGGCTGTTCGCTAAACGCAGCTTCGATGTAGTCGGTGGTGAGCACGAGGACAGCCTCAGAGCGTACGGTTCCACTCGCATTCTTTGCGACCATGCGTACGTACTTACTGTTCCACTCATCCGTAGCGGTGAAGGTGAGCTTCTCAGCGTGAGCGCCAGAAATCTCTTCGTATGCACCAAGCTTGCGGTTTGTCACCGAGCGTTCCCAAGAGATCTCGGTCGCACCCTGCGCGGCAGCGGTAACGTCGACGCTACGACCGTTCACGATCACCGCGGCGTTGCTGTGGATCTTGGTCTGCGTGGAGATCGTTGGTGGGGCGGCAGCTTCACGAACCTCGGGCGCACCCGAGAACTGCACGGTGAACGCACTTGCTGCCTTGGTGTGGTCAGCAGCGCCGCCGCTGCTGTACCAATACGATGACAGGCCCGACTTAATATGGAAGTCGACGACCGACTGCGGCCACGAACCCCAGCCCTGCACGTCACGATTCTGCGGCGTGCCAACATCATCTGGCACCTCAATCTCAACGCCTGCGTAATCGGGAAGTACTTCAATACCGGTGTCGGTCACGGTGACACCATCAAACGTCGCAAGGGTGACCGGTGTCGGTTCAAGCGGGATCATCTCGTCAGGATTCTCCATCGACGAGCCGTAGCCACCGAGCGTTGCGGTCAGCGTGCCGCTCCCCTCACCGTCGACGTGCAGCGCGAGTTCGCTCACGCTCCAGGGCACCAGTCCACCGTAGGCATTCGCAACGAGCGCGCCATCCCAAGCGATCTCTGCTTCGCCTGTGGCGGGATCCGCCGTTCCCGTGCCATTGCTCAACAGCATGAGCTGTCGGTAGGCGTTTCCAGTCGAACCCGTGCACTTCGTCGTGGCAGAGCTCAGTGCCAGATCTCCGGCTGTATCGTGCACGATACGAACGTTGCCGACTTCTGCAGCGTACTCAGACTGCGTTCCCGCAGAGAAATAGTTGCAGGTACTGTTTCCCGGGTTGCCGCCCTGATACTGCTGACTCATTCCCCAGAGGAACGATGCATCTGTCACCTCGGTGACCCCGTCAGCGGCCATGGCGCCTGTCGCCACGGTTGCAAGCCCGCCTGTACTCAATAGCATCGCAGCTGCCGCCGCGATCACCCCCACGCGCGTTGCGCGCCTTCGTCCGTTCACCAGATTTTCCCCTCACTGTGTACGGCCACAGTGGATCGCCCCACTCACGCCGAGTTCTCAAAGGCCACGCAAAACCTGTGCGCGACCACAGACCAGTGTGAAGAAGTTCATCTGATGATGCAATGGTTTGCCTAATAAATGTCCGTTTGGCGATACGATTCGCGCTGAACCGAGGCGCGACGCTCCCCAAACACCGAACTTCGGCTCCTATACTGACAGGCAGACCGGCACCGCCGCCGGACCCCGTTCAGGGCCACGCACGACACAGCAATGAAGCAGCTGTCGAGAGGAAATGACATGTCATATCGAGTTCAGGGTGTTGTAGTTCGCGAGAAGTTTGCACCGGCCACAATCGAGACGATCATTGTTCCCGAACCGGGCCCAGGCGAGGTCGTTGTTGATGTGCTGACGTGCGGCGTCTGTCACACCGATTACCACTATCAGCAGGGTGGAATCAGCGACGACTTCCCGTTCCTCCTCGGCCACGAATCGACCGCTCGCGTCGCAGTCGTCGGCGAAGGTGTCACCGAGGTCGCCGTCGGTGATCGTGTCATTCTCAACTGGCGCGCAGTCTGCGGACAGTGCCGCGCCTGCCAGAAGGGTCAGCCCCAGTACTGCTTCGCTACGCACAATGCCAAGCAGAAGATGACCCTGGAAGACGGCACCGAGCTCTCCCCCGCGCTCGGGATTGGCTCGTTTGCCGAGAAGACCCTCGTTGCTGCCGGGCAGTGCACGAAGATCGATGAAGATTCCGACGCGGCCGCGGTCGGCCTGCTGGGTTGCGGAATCATGGCTGGCATCGGCGCCGCCATCAATACTGGTGAAATCAAGCGCGGCGAATCCACGGCTGTCATCGGCTGCGGTGGAGTCGGCACCGCAGCAATCGCGGGCGCCCAGCTCGCCGGAGCCACCACGATCATCGCGGTCGACATCGACGATGCGAAGCTCGCACAGGCCAAGCATTTCGGGGCGACGCACACCATCAACTCGCGGCAGGAGGATCCTGTGGAGGCGATCCGCGCCCTCACCGGTGGTCATGGCGCCGACGTCGTGATCGATGCGGTCGGTCGCCCCGAAACCTACAAACAGGCGTTCTACGCGCGCGATCTAGCGGGCCGGGTGGTGCTCGTTGGTGTTCCAACGCCCGAGATGATGCTTGAGCTCCCGTTGCTCGACGTCTTTGGTCGAGGCGGATCGCTGAAGTCGTCTTGGTATGGAGACTGCCTGCCGAGCCGCGACTTCCAGATGCTCATCGATCAGTACAAGCTTGGCCGCCTCGATCTCGGGGGATTTGTCACCGAACGCATCGCACTCAGCGAGGTCGAGGCCGCGTTTGGCAAGATGGCCGGTGGAACCGTGCTGCGCTCGGTCGTCGAACTGTAACGCCCACCCAATTCCTTCGTTCGCCCTCTCATTTCAAAGGACATCATGAGCAACGTACGCATTGAACGCCTCATCACGAACGGCACATTCTCGCTCGACGGCGGAACCTGGGACGTCGACAACAACGTCTGGATCGTCGGCAACGATAGCGAGGTCATCGTCATTGATCCCGCGCACGATGCCGCAGCCGTGACGGAGGCCGTAGCTGGCAGGAAGGTCATCGGCATCCTCCTCACGCACGGCCACGACGACCACATTCGCGCCGCAGTCGACACCGCCGCCGCGCTCGATGCTGCGCTGTACCTGCACCCGGCAGATCACATGCTCTGGGAGTCGGTGCACAAGCAGCTTCCGCAGTTCGAGATTGCGCACGGCGACGCCTTCCCCGTCGCAGGCATCTCGATTGAGGCACTGCACACCCCAGGTCATTCCCCCGGTTCGGTGAGCTTCTATGCACCAGGGCTCGAGGCCGTCTTCACGGGTGACACCCTGTTCAACGGCGGCCCGGGCGCAACCGGACGCTCCTACAGCGACTTCCCGACCATCATCGAATCGATCTCGCAGCGCCTGCTCACGCTGCCCGAAGAGACTGTCGTCTACACCGGCCACGGTGACACCACGACGATCGGCGACGAGAAACCACACCTGCAGGAGTGGATCAAGCGCGGACACTGATCCGCGCGCCAGGCGCGTCATCTCCATAGATGAAGGTTTCTTCATGTAAGCCTCATCTTCGTCTCACATGCATCCGCCACGATAGAGACATGACATTCGCACGGCGCTTCGTCCTCCCAGGGGCTCTCATCGCTGTTCCGGCGGCAATCGCGCTGGGGAGCCTCACGCTGATTCAGCTTCCAGGCCCCCCAGCGATTCCCGCGGCCCCCCTGGAAGCGCCAGCGCCACCGCCAGTGGTTGCTCCAGCGCCAAAGCCCGCCGCGCCTGCCCCCACCCCGGTACCGGCCCCAGCACCTGCTCCGGCACCAACTCCGGCTCCGGCTCCAGTTCCGGTGGCACCCGACGACGGATCCGCCCCCGCATGGACCGCCGATGACGACGGCGATGACTGGGGAGACGACGACTTCGGTGACGACGGTGGCGACGATGACTGAGACGCGACCATTCCCAGCTGATGAACTCCCCACTGTAGAGCTGCCCCGGGTCGACCTTCCAATACAGGAACGGGTTGCCCCGCTGCGCACACTGCGCGCACACTCACTTCCTGCCCGGTGGCGGATCACCGCATGGATCATTCTCAGCACCATCTTCACGCTTGCTGCAATTGGCGTGGCCGGCCGAAATCTCTCACTCGCCGCCGTTGAAGTGGACGCGAACGCGGCTATCGAACAGGAAGCCGCAGAGTTCACACAGTTTGTGAGCACTGGTGTCGATCCAGAAACCACGAAGCCATTTGCTTCCGCAGAGCGGCTGCTTGAGGTGTACCTCGCACGTCAGTCGGCGAGCGTTGGCGAATCGATCATCGGTGTGACTGGTACCGGTGCTCAGGCAACACCTGTTGGTGCTCTGTTCTCTGCGTCTGGCGGTGTTTCGACGGCTGCGTCCTCCGGTGAGCGCGATCCCGCCCTGCTCAAGGAGATGACTCAGACAACCGCGACATCCGGCACGATCCAAGACTCGTCAGCTGGGCCAGTGCGCTGGGGCCGCGTGGAGTTTACGCTCGGTGACGAAACTGGCGCGCTCCTGGTATCGCTGCACACCGCTGAAGCACGAGCCGGGGTCGACCGCGCGCTCGGCACACTCGCTTGGGTTGCCGCGATTGGCGTGCTGCTCTGTTCGGGTGTTGCTTGGCTTGTTGCCGGTCAGATTCTCGCTCCGGTTCGCGAACTGTATCGGGTCGCGAGCGGCATCGGTGAGCATGATCTTACGGCGCGCGTTCCGGTCACAGGGAGTGACGATGTCGCCGCAGTGGCAGCGACCTTCAACGAGATGCTCGACAGAATCGAAGCCGTGCACCGCACGCAGCAGCGGTTCGTCGATGATGCCGGGCATGAGCTGCGCACCCCCATTACTGTCGTTCGCGGCCATCTGGAACTCCTGAGCGAGGATCCGATCGAACGCGCCGCAACGCTGCGCCTCGTCACCGACGAGCTTGGCCGTATGAGCCGCATCGTCTCTGATCTGCTCGTGCTCGCCCGCGCACAGCAACCAGACTTTGTCACGACTACGTCCCAGGACGTTGCGCTCCTCACCCTCGACATCGAGGCAAAGGCGCAAACGCTCGGCGATCGCCGTTGGGAGCTCATGGAGGTTGCTGAGGGCAATGTCGCACTTGATACGCAGCGGGTGACTCAGGCGCTCCTGCAATTGGCGGCGAACGCTGTGCAGGTCACGGATGCTGGTGACCGGATCCGCATCGGGTCAATCTTCATCGGTACCGGCGCTGACCGTCATCTGCGATTGTGGGTCAGCGATACCGGACCAGGCGTCGCGCAAGAGGATGCAGAGCGGATCTTCGAACGGTTCTTCCACGGCGGGCATGCAGCTGCGCGCGGCGACACGAACGGCCCAGCTCCCCGACACGGTTCCGGGCTCGGTCTCGCCATTGTCCGCGCGATTGCCGATGGCCATCAGGGTTCAGCCTGGGTCGAAAGCACACCGGGTGAGGGCGCAACGTTCGGCCTTGACATCCCTGCCCCGACCTCGGGTACCGACACAAACACTGACACTGATCCCGCACGACACGATGAAGGAACCTCATGCGCCACATCTTGATCGCAGAAGACGATCCGCACATCACCTCGTTCGTCACCCGCGGGCTCCGTGCCGCCGGATACGAGACCACCGAAGCCACCGACGGTGAAACTGCCCTGTTGCTTGCCCGCAGCGGCGCGTTCGACCTCGTGCTCCTCGACATTGGGTTACCGCGGATCGACGGCTTCGCCGTGCTCAGCCATCTGCGCGGTGAGGGCGTGACCGTGCCCGTCATCGTACTTACCGCACGTGACTCGGTCATCGACACCGTGCGCGGGCTTGAGGGCGGCGCGAACGATTACGTGACCAAGCCGTTCCAGTTCGCTGAGCTGCTGGCTCGCGTGCGACTGCGCATCGGCGACGGTGAACAGCGCACTCCGGGTGCTGTGCTCTCCCACGGTGATCTTTCGGTCGACGTGCGCGGGCGTCGAGTCACGGTCGCTGGCGAAGCGAAAGACCTCACCTCGCGCGAGTTCGCGCTCCTTGAAGTATTTCTTCAGCACCCAGATCAGGTGCTGTCGCGCGACCAACTCATCGGACATGTGTGGGGGTACGACTTTGATCCAGCCTCAAACGTGGTCGACGTCTACGTGCGATCACTGCGGTCGAAAATCGGCGCAGACCGTATCGAGACGGTGCGCGGGGCGGGATACCGGTTGCTATGAGTACCGTCAGATACGCCACTTCACCGCCCACCCGCGCCGGGAGTAAGCGCACGCCGGCACCGGGGTCGTCTGGCAGCCCTCGGCGTCCAAAGCGCCGTGACCTGCCTGAACGCCTGGCGATGCAACGACCACGCACGCGCGCGCTCGTTGCGGCCGCAATCACCCTCGCCATCGGTGTCGCCCTCGTCGTGCCTGCGGCCGTGCGCGCGCACGGTGGATCCGCCACCGACATCTCCCCAACCGGCGTCGTGCTCTCGGTTCCAGGCGCACTCACCCTCGCGATATTCCTCTGCGCAATCTGGGCGTGGATCTTCACCTCGCTCGATGACACCCTCGTCGCGCTGCTCGCCGCGGCGGCCCTCATCCTCACCGGCGCACTCCCAGCGGACGGCTTCTTTGCAACGCTCGGGGATCCGACCATCTGGCTGCTCATTTGCGCATCAATTATCGCGTCTGGTGTTGCAGGCTCTGGGCTCGCGCTGCGCGGTGCTGCACACCTCGTGGCGGTTGCGCGCTCGCCCCGCGCGCTCGCCCACCTCGTGACGGCTGGCCTCGTTGTCACTGCCTTCGCGATCCCTGCAACGAGCGGTCGTGCCGTGCTCGCGCTCCCCATCTATGCCGCGATTGTCGCCGCGCTGCCTGAGCGTGCCGCGCTGCACCGCGCGCTCGGACTGCTCTTTCCCACGGTCATCCTGCTGTCGGCTGTCGGGTCATTGCTCGGCGCAGGCGCACACCTCATCACGAGCCAACTCCTCGCCGAAGCCACCGGTGAAGGGTTCAGCTTCGTCACCTGGCTGGTGCTTGGCCTGCCCCTGGCCGTGGTGTCCTCTCACCTCGCGTGCGAGCTCATCCTGTTCCGCTTTACCGATCGCGCCGAGCGCCGCGCCCCGCTGAGCGTCACGCTCGCTGCGTTCACGGGAGCTGCAACGCCGGTCACCGGCAAGCTTTCCCGGGGAGAGTGGCGTGCCCTTGCTCTCCTCGGTGCCGTCATTGCGCTGTGGAGCACCGAGCCTCTCCACGGCATCTCACCGGAGGTCGTTGCTCTGCTCGGTGCGTTGGCAGCAGCGGCACCGAAGATCGGCATCACCCAACTGGGAACCGCCGTCAAACAGATCCCCTGGAACCTGCTGCTCTTCCTCGCAGCCACCCTCGCCCTCGGGATGGCACTCACCATGACCGGTGCCGTCGCGTGGATCGGCGACGTCTTGCTCAGCCCAGTGCAGCAGTGGGGTGCAGCAGCTGGGCCAGCATTCCTGCTGCTCGTCATTGCAGTGTCGCTCAGCGCGCACCTGGTGGTGCAGTCACGCTCTGCCCGATCCGCCGTCCTCATTCCCATCATCATCGCGTTTGCTCCCGGGCTCGGTGTCGACCCGGCCGCGGCTGCATTCGCCTCAACGGCAGCTGCCGGATTCTGTCATACGCTGCCGAGTTCGGCTAAACCGGTTGCACTGTTTGCTCGCACTGAGACCGGTCCGGGAATTGATCCGCGTGATCTGTTCTCGCTATCTGCCTGGCTTGCGCCGTTGATGTTCGTCTGTATCGCACTCTGCAGCTTCCTGCTGTGGCCTGCGCTCGGACTCCCCGCTTTCTTGTAGTTCGTTTCTGCCTGTGACCGGTCACGTACCGGTGCTCGGCGTACCCGATTTCACCGTCTGATCAAGGAGATCACCATGTCTATTCGTATTCCCCAGCGCATCCTCGTTGCACCCAGCGGCTTTAAGGAGAGCCTGAGCGCCGAGGCGGTTGCCGCCGCGATTGCCGCCGGGATCCGCCGGGTCATTCCTGGGATTCATGTCGACGAGTACCCTGTTCCAGACGGCGGTGAAGGCACCGCGCGCGTGCTCGCGGCGACCACCGGCGGTCGTCTCGAACCCCTCACCGTCACTGGCCCAGTCGGGGCGCCGGTCGACGCGCACTGGGCACGCCTGGGTGGGGCGGCTGCAGGCACAGCCGTTGTTGAGATGGCCGCGGCAGCCGGGCTGAGCCTGGTGCCCCGCGACCAACGTGACCCCGGGCGCACCACGACCTACGGCGTCGGCGAACTCATCGCCGCGGCCCTCGATTCTGGCGCAACTCGCATCATTGTTGGCTGCGGTGATTCAGGCACGAGCGATGGCGGAGCCGGGGCGTTGCAGGCGCTCGGCGTGCGCATTCTCGATGCCGAGGGCGCGGATCTGCCCCACGGCGGCGCCGAACTCTCTCGCGCAACCCGCCTCGACTTCGATGGTGTACACCTTCGCCTGAGTGAGGTCGAGATCGTGCTCGCGTGCAATATCCACAATGTGCTGTGCGGTGAGCGCGGGGTCGCTCGCGTCTTCGGGCCGCAGAAGGGGGCAAGTCCCGCTGATGTTGAGGAGCTCTCTGCCGCGCTCGACCGCTGGGCAGCGTTGCTCACCCGCGATGCGCCGCACGGCAGCAGTATCGACCTGCGACTGGGAGCTGGCACCGGTGCCTCTGGTGGCCTCGGGGCGGGACTCGCCGCGGCTTTCGGTGCGCGACTGGCACCCCGTTTTGAGGTACTGCTTGATCCGAGTCTCGCACGCGGTGACCTCACCGCACTCATGTCTGAGGCGGATCTTGTCATCACCGCGGAGGGGGCGATCGACGTGCAGACGCCGCGGGGCAAGGTTCCCGCCGAAATCGCGCTTCGTGCGCAGACGCTCGGGGTTCCCGTGCTGGGCATCGCAGGAACGCTTGGCGCTGGCGCCCCTGACGTGCACGACATCGGTATCGGCGCGATTGCTTCCATACTCACTTCACCGATGCCACTTGAGCAGGCGGTCGCCGAAGGCGAAGCGTTGCTGCGCGATGCAGCCGAGCGCAGCATGCGGCTGATCTTGCTGGGTTCGGCGCTGTCTGCGCGCCACACGCTACCCCTCGCGGCGTAGGGAATGCACATTATTCTACGCAAACTCTTGAAAGCGCAGAATAATGTGCGTATCATCATTCGCACACGATACTGTGCATGCCAGGAGGCCCCGTGTTTGTCCAATCACCAAAAGCATTCGCGGAATTCGTGCGCTCACAACGCGTCAACGCTGGAATGACCCAAGAAGATCTCAGCACCCAGACAGGCATGAGCCGCAGGTGGGTGCAAGAACTTGAGTCAGGGAAACTCGTGCCATCTCTGGAAGCCGTGCTGCACGTGGCGGCTGCGTTCGGCTACGAGCTACATCTCGACCCCATGCAGAATACGTCGCACCTAGACGCAATGTTTGAGGAGCTGACATGAGCAGACATCCAGATGTTCTCGATCTCTGGCTCGACGGCAAGCACGCGGGATCACTTATGCGGGGCACCACTGATGAAGTGGAGTTCTCCTACGAAGATGCTTACTTCAGTACGCATGGAGCGACTCCGCTCTCGGTGAGTATGCCGCTGGTTCAGCAACATCACGGCCCGCGTGAGGTGATGCCTTGGTTGTCCAATCTGCTCCCGGACGCGGTGGAGGTACGAGACCGGTGGGCGGCTAAGTTCGGAGAGACGCGCAATGATCCCTTCACGCTGCTGAGGCATATGGGGCAGGACGCTCCCGGGTCAGTGCAAGTTGTGCCGCAGGGTGCCGAGCCTTCTCAACTCGGCAGCAAGTCGCAGATCACCGATGCGCGGATCGCCGAACGGATCCAAGAGATCATCGAAGACCCCGACCATTGGGTCGACGACAGCGACGAAGATCAAAGCCGTTTTTCCCTTGGCGGCAATCAGGGCAAGTTCGCGCTCGCACAAGTCGACGGACAGTGGTTCGAGCCGAACGGCCGCATGGCCAGCACGCATATTGTCAAACCCGGCATGGTCACTGTCCAAGGCCACACCAATGCCGAGGTCCAGGCAGTCGAGTTCGTCACGATGCGCGCGTCGCGGCAGCTAGGGCTCACCACCGCATCAGTCGAGATCGAAGATTTCAACGGCCTGCCGGCATTCGTCACGCAACGCTACGATCGCCTCACCAGCCCGGAAGGAGCGGTCACTCGCCTACACCAAGAGGACTTCTGTCAGGCCTTGTCGTTTCTGCCCTCTCGGAAGTACGAGGAGCATGGCGGCCCGACGATGGCCGACATGCTCGCCGTCGTCGATGGACACAGCTCTCCACGATGGCGGGACAACGATCGCATAGCCCTCGCACGATTGCTCTCGTTCAACCTGCTCGCTGCAGGAGTCGATGCGCATGCAAAGAATCACAGCCTCATCCTCAGCGGCAACCTGGTGCGCCTCGCGCCAGCCTACGACCTCATCTCAGCACATGGAATGTGGAATGCGGACCGCGTGCGGTTCAAGAGTTCCGCCGCCGTGCGGTACGGCAAAGAACGGCCCTATCGTCAGATTACCGGTCGAAATCTGGCTCGTACTGCCGACACCTTGCACATGGACCGAAGAGAGTTCCACGATCAGCTTGTCGAGATGCAGCGCCGACTCCCCAGCGCCCTCGATGCTGCGGTCGACGAGCTTCCCGTGGAGATGCTGACGGACCGGGTGAAGCGCATGGCAGAACGCGAGACGGAGTTTGGTATGGAGATCTCGTCACGGATGACCTCGGCCGATATTGCTGATACCCCTGTGTTCAATCCACCGTCCAATCGAACGAGCGACAGGCACAACCGCGTGTGGGTGCCCGGACAGCTGAAGAATGGCCTTTGGGAGACCGGCAGCTACCGAAACCGCGGACAGTCACGCTAGGAAGCGACTCCCGCACAGCGCACGCCTGGAAATAGGATCTGCAGAGACGCTCGTGTCAGCACGAGTATGACGAGGAGGTAGAAGTGTCGGGGTATCCCTGGGCGATGCTGCTCGCTGACCGTGGTGGTGAAGCTCTCGAGTCGCTCATTGCCACGCTCCTCATCGCACGGCATCCGAATGCGCGACAAGTGAATCCCTCGCAAGGGGATGGTGGCATCGATATCTTGCTGGAGACCCCAGATAGGCTCGTCATCTGGCAGGTGAAGTGTTTCGCGGCTCCGCTTTCACCGAGCCAGTGGGGGCAGGTTAAGAGATCGTGGAAGCGATTCTGCACGAAGTATGTCGAGAAGAGCCTGGCTGTCGCCGAATACAATCTCGTCACTCCCTGGACACCAACCGAGGAGAGGTATATCGAGTTCGGACTACTCACGGCGGGGGCGGCATTCCCGACGCATTGGCGCGGGGAAGCCTGGCTAAATCTTGCCGCCGATGAGTCACCGGCAACGATGCAGCGTTTCCAGTACGGCCCGAATGCTCTCGAACAGTACGTGAACGCGAAGGCACAACTCGCTGGAAACCCCGTGGAACTGTCTGACTCGATTTCGACGCTGGAGGCGATCGAGCGCAGGGAAGCTGCGCTCGATGATCTCCGAGATCTTGTCAGCGACCACTATTCGATCCGCCGCTCGGTCATCGCCGCACCGACGCCGGGCGAACTTCCTCCGATTCCGGAGGGTCCCGCCGCAATGCACCAGTTTCGTGAGGGCAAGAACGGTGACTGGATCGTCGACACTGTCGTCCCGAAATCGGCATCTGCACACGAACTCGATCCAATTAACATCAGCGCACGGTTCTCCTTGCAGGAAGGTTCCGAGGATCAGAAGCAGCTGGAGGCTTGGCTGGACTGGGGTACCCCATTCACGAACATTGCGGTGCAAACACGGCAAACCGGTGGCCCGTTTGGTTCACCCGAGTTCGCAAACACGTTGCTGTCGATCGTGCACCCCGATGAACGCCCTGACGCGGTTCCTCCGTTGACGCTGGTCATCACTGACCAGCATTCACGCACCAAGGTTCGGACACCACTCACCGTCGAATCACGCACCGAAGGCGCCCGCACGGGGTGGCGACACATAGTTGCAGTATCGAAGGAGCGCACGTTCAAGCTCGACCTCCGATTCAAACCAGGCGAAGTTTCAATGAACATCACAACCCTGCCGCTGACTGGGCTCGACCCAAATCGCTGTACGGGACGAGCTCTGGCCGCTCACTCAGCTCGACGATGGGGATCTCGCGGCCGTACTGATCCCTGATGGTCAACCTCTCATCAAACCATTCCCGAACTTCGTGCTTCCAGAATTCATGATCGAATATGGGCTCCCCATCGCGAACTCTCTCAGCATTCTGCAGGGCTACACTCTTGAGACTCTTCGTTTCCCAGATATTGAGGACGCGACGCTTGCAGAGATCAACGCGCTGCATCGTGTGGCTTCGATCTACGCAGGAGAACCTCTCAACGCAACGTGGTCCAGAATCGGCATGAGAGTTCCCGAAGACGAAGCAGAGCGTGCCTCCATAATGGGAGTCCTTTCGCCACTCGAAGATGGGAACGGGCTCATCGTCGCGGTCATTCATCCCGAGGTCAAACTCGCTGGGCTCGTGTTCACGATTCCTCATCCGCTGGCTGAAGCTCGTGAAGGCGCACGGTTGGAACCCGGTGTCACCGTAGATTCGCTCACACCAGGACAGGAGTTCGAACTACTGCCGGATGGAGTCGGAATGACCACGACCGCTAAAGTCGCTGATTGGACACCTGATTCCGCTCTCTAGTCAGCTGCGCGGTACGCCGCGCCGCGCCTCGCGAATCCAAACCGCAACTAGCTTGAGGAGCGTGATCGGGTGGATCCCGAGAACCGCAACTAGTAGAAGCGCAGCTTAAGCCACGCTGATTCCAGCGTTGTGCGCGCGATGGAACGCTTGATCGCTGCCCTGTCAATGACCCTTTTCTTTATCTTCGTCGCATCACTCACTCTCTAGCTGCTCCAATTTGCCACTCAATTCTGTCAGCGGAGTTGCGTTGTGCAGCCGGCGCGGGCCTGGGACTCAACGGCGCCGCCTAGGTTGCGAAGGTCGTTCAATCGGCGAGCCCCAGCCAACCACATGCCACCACCCGCAGTAGGGGCACTGCTCAGCAGATGCTCCTTTTTGCACCCGACTTGCAATCGCAGCCGCTTGCGCGCGCGATTCAATAGGATCTCGCTTCGTTCGACAACGAACCCCTTTAATACTCATGACCCTTCCTCCTTATCCGTTCATTTGGAGCCAGTAACAACAGGCTAGATGTAGCCTCCGACATCAAGCGCTCGGAGTTCCAATTGCAGGACTAGAGCCATCACTTTGTTAAGCGTCGGAGTTCATTCGACATGCTCGTTGGAATGAACATTCAGCATTCCTTCCCTCCGTTCGGAACCCGGTTTGGCGCTGATGTCAGCCCTCGTGGTTCCCGATTTCGTGCACGAGTGCGTTGGACGGATCCCGCCACACATCAGCGCAGAAGTCGTTCCATCACCGTCGAAAGTGAGTCCGAGGCGGAGAAAAGTTCTTTGAGCTCATGCGTTCGTCGTTCAACCCGACCTTGGATCCGCTGATCACGCTGAGTGACTATGCAAGTCTGATCGGGGATCGCTTCCTGCGTGGCGTCGATATGACTTCTACGGCGAGCGGCTACAGGGCGGGTCTAAGGCTTTGCGTGCTACCCACGCTCGGCCATGTCCGCATTCGTGAGATCTCTGTCGGCGCCGTTGATCGGTGTATCGATGTGTGGGAGGTCGAGCATTCTCCATCGACGCTGAAGAACACGATTGCGGCGCTCACCCGAGTGCTTGATGAGGCAGCCCGCGACGAGCTCATTACTCGCAACCCTGCGCGAGACCGTTCAAATCGGAGGCACCGGATGCAAGTAACACCCAAGCAGATTCAGCAGATGCCTTCGCCTACAGACTTGGAGCGGATTGCTGTGGCATGCGCCGAGGCACATCAGAGTTACTCCGACCATGTGATGCTGAGTGCGTTCCTTGCTGCACGGACTTCAGAAGTTGCCGGCCTGTTGGTCCGGGATGTGGATTGGGAGAACGGAGTCGTCGCAATCGAGCGCCAGTGTTTCCCCGGAACCGGCGGGCTGAGCGTCAAAGCACCGAAAGGGCGCCGTGCGCGGCTTGTGCCCATTATCGAGCCGGTTGCACCGGTGTTGCGACGGCTCACAACGCAACGTCGTCGCAATGCGCCCCTGTTGCGGGGTCCGCGCGGAGATGTCATCACGACGGCAGCTTTGCGGACTGCAACCGGCTGGGATGAACTGGTTACATCGCTGGGGTTGCAGGGGTTGCGCCTTCATGATCTGCGGCATTCGGGTGCAACCTGGTTCGCGAACGCGGGGGTCCCGATTCATGTGGTGAGCGACATTCTCGGGCATGCTTCCGTCGAGACGACGCGTGCGTACCTGCATCCTGACAATTCCGTTTTGCGCGCGGCAGCGCGATCGATGAACCAGCACTTCCTCAGGCAGTGACGACGCCGTAGAAACGACTGAACCCCTTGACCATGTCTGGTCAAGGGGTTCAGTCGTTGCAAAATTGGGTACACCAAAGTCCTTCAGCGCTGGTATACCACCCAGGTGAACGACCGAGAAAATCCTTCTGGTCAGTAACTTTTCTCTTAGTCGGGCTGACAGGATTTGAACCTGCGACCCCTTGACCCCCAGTCAAGTGCGCTACCAAACTGCGCCACAGCCCGTTGCCGAGGCAACTCCCCCATCTTAGTACATTCTCACGCCCTCGCTGAAACCTGCGCCGCACTGGCTCACCAACGACCTCACCAACGACCGCACACCCCTCCGCGTGCCCGGTCTCACATAAAGAGTCACGCCCAGAAAAACCGTCACCCCCGACCACCGCGTGACATCTGCCACAACCGCGCAAACGCCCCGCCCTCGCGCTCGCGAAGTTCCGCGGGCGCACCAGATTCCACGATCCGGCCATCCGCGCACACAACAACAGTCTCGGCTCCAGCAACCTGCTCCATGTGGTGCGCGATGACGACGGCGGTGCGATCACGCGTCACCTCCACAATGGCGCGCGTGAGCACACCATCGGCACCCGCCTGCGACCCGGCTTCGTCGAGCACGACGACGGGCGGATCAGCGAGCAGCACCCGGGCCAGCGCAATCTGCTGCGCGTCCCGGTGGCTGACCGATGCACTAAGCGTCGCGTCGAGTCCACCATCGAAACGCGCGACGTCACAGCCCACGCGGGCAAGCGCTGCAACAAGTTCTGCATCTGTTGCGTGGGGCGCAGCGATCCGCACATTGTCAGCAATCGTGCCCGAGAACAGGTAGGTCTCTTGCGCGACAAGCATCACTGCGGGACGTCCCGCGTGCATCGCCTCGCCTGCCAGGGCGCCGCCGATGCTCACGGATCCGCGCAACGGATCATCAAAGCCAGCAATGAGCCGCGCAATCGTGCTCTTGCCAGAGCCAGAGCTGCCAATGAGCGCGACAGTGTCGCCAGCGGGGATCGTGAGCGTCACCTCTTGTAAGGCGTCGCGCACGGCTTCTCCGCCGTAGCGGTAGCCAACGGCGCGAAGTTCGACCGAAGCATCGGTGACATTCGTGAAGTCAGGATCACGCGTGCCGTCGGCCGCCCCTGGTTCCGGCTCGGGTACGGCCTGCACCACCCCAGCGAGGCGTTGCAGACCTGCGAGTGCGCGCTGCAGATCGTCCATGCTGCCGAGCAGATCGCCGATGGGTCCGAACAGCCGGTGGAAGTACAGTGCGGCCGCAGTCACCGCGCCAACCGATAGCCCCGTCGTGGTCGCGAGCACGAAGCCGACGGCGAGCACGGCTGCGAGACCGACAAACTCCGCGGCATTCAGGCCGCCGATGAAGATGTTGCGCGCACGCGCGGTCTCCAGGTGCGTGTGCACCGCCGTCTCACTTGCGTGAGCAATGCGGTCAAGATGCGAATCACGCGTTCCGTACGCCCGCACGGTGTCTGCCCCTGAGACAGCTTCGACGAAGACGCGTCCGCGCTCTGCCTCTTCACGCCGCAGTCGTGCGTAAAGTGGGCGCGACCGACGCATGAACACGAACGTGCTCACGACCTGAATCGGCACAGCCGCAAGCGCAGCAAGCGCGAGCCAGGGGTTCAGCAGCGCGAGACCAAACACCGTGAGTGCGATGGTGAAGAGCGACCGCACGCAGAGCGGAATGACGCCAGATATCGCCTCGGTGATCGCTTCGACATCGTTTGTCACGCGCGAGATGAGGTCGGCATCGCCAGCGTCTTCAACCCGGCGAAGCGGTAGCCCGAGCGCAGCAGCGAAGACCAGCTCACGCAGTTCTGCGAGCGCTGATTGGAGGCAGCGTACGAGCAAGACTCCGCCAATGCCTTCGAGCATCGCCGCCGCGATACCCGCGCCCGCAAGCGCACCACCGAGCCAGAGCACCTGCGAGAACGGCTCCCCCGCAACCACCGCGTCGACAATCGCACCGAGTAATCGCGGGATCAACAGCATCGACGCCGTGCCAGCGAGCAAGAGCACGACCGCTGGAATGAGTATCGTGCGCCTCCGCCACAGGAGCTGAAGTCCGAGTCGCGCAGCCGCACGGGTGCTCGCGGTTGGCATGAGGTTCGGGGCCGGAGGCAACCCGCGTCCGTGTCCCGCGCCAGACGACTGGTCGGGGGCGCTCGCTGCGGGCGTCATGACGGATCCTTTGCATGTGGTTCGTGTGAGGCTGGGGCTGGGGCCGGGTCTGCGCTGGCACCCGCGCGCCCGTTCGCTGCGCGCCCATCCACGACGCGCGCGCACGCTGCGAGCAGAATGGGGCTCGAGGTGACAACCACGATCGGACGTCCGAGCCCGCGCAGGCCGTCGGCCACGCGCTGTTCGGTGATGGGATCCAGCGCGCTCGTCGGCTCGTCAAGCACCACGACGTCGGCATCTGAGTGCAGTGCGCGAGCGAGCAAGACGCGCTGACGCTGCCCGCCCGAGAGTCGTCGCCCACCAGCACCAATTGGTGCGTCGGCATGGCCCAGATGATCAAGCACTTCGTAAAGTTCGGCCGCGGCGAGCGCGCGGTCTGAGAGGTCGGCGGATCCGCTTCGCACCACGTTCTCCCGCAGTGTTCCGGTGAAGAGCGCTGCGTCGTGCGGGGGCGCGAGCGCGCAGGCCGCCATGCGTTCTGGGCCGAGTGCGCATGCGTCGGTGCCGCAGAATTGTAATTCGCCGGGGCCGAGCGGCGTGCGGAAGCCGAGGGCGGCAGAGATCGCTCGCGCTTCTGCCGGAGTATCAACACGCACCCCCAGCAGGCTGTCACTCGGGTGCACCTCTAGCGGTGCGCCCTGTGGCGGCGTCCAGCTGAGCAGCACTGGCGATGCATCGAAGCCGCCCGAGCCTTGACCTTCACCGAGATTCGTATCTCCCGCTGGCAGCGCGTACTCTGTTTCGAGCAGCTCTCGCAGGCGTTTGCTTGAGGCCCGCTTGTGCGCCCAGTTGGCTCCGAAGGTGCCGACGTGGGCGAGTGAACCCTGCAAGAACTGTGCGAGGCCGACGACGGTGACGAGTTGCCCTGGCGTGATCCGCCCTTGCAATGCGAGCCAGCCTGCGGCGAGCGCGAGCACCGCGAGGTACACAATGGAAATGAGGGTACTCACCGATTGATACGTCACCAACAGGCGCGAGGCGCTGATTGCGCGGTCGCGTGATTCGGTGCTCACACGACCGTATCTGCGCTGCATTTCGGCCTGCGCGCCAAGGCCGTGGATGACTCGCAACCCTGCGAGCGCGTCGGTGGCGATCTCGCTTGCGTGGCCGACTGCGGCTTGCTCGGCGGATCCTGCGCGTTCCAACGGCCTTGCCAGCCACTGCATGAGCAGCAGCACAAGTACTGCGCCGAGTCCGACCCCGACGCCGAGGGGCACCGAAATGACGAGCAGGGCGATGGTTGCTGACAGCACGGCAGTCACGGTCGCCGCCTGTTGCGCGATGCTCCAGGCGATCCCCGCGACGCGACCGGTGTCACTCGTCGCGATGGACAACAGTTCACCTGGGTGGCGTCTGCCGAGCACTCCACGCGGATGCAGCACCCGCGACGCCGCAAGCTGCCTGAGGTCGTGTTCACCGAACCCAAACACGCTCACCATGGCGCGCGCGGATCGTTGATAACTCAGCGACAGCACCAAGAACGTCGCACCGAGCACGCCGATCCACAGCAACAACTGTGTGAGGCTGCCCGGCTCGATTGCCCGGTCGATGATGATTCCGATGAGGATCGGTACGGCGGCTTCCGAGGCCTGATGCAGCATGAGGCCGAATGTTGCGGCTGCGAGCCGCCTGTCGCGTTTGTCGTTTGCGAGGGCGATCCGCAGGAGGTTCGGTACGCGCGGCGTGGTTGAGTTCCGGTTTCCTTGCCCTCGCGTAGACAAATAGCCCATGCTCACCCGATGTCTGCTGGGCGATCTCCTGAGAGATTCTGTGTCCAGTAGCCGATTGCGTGATGCCGGTTCCGAGCGAGCCCAAGACGTGCACGAAGGTCTGAACGAATGGCGCGACTCGTTGCGGCTTCACATGCGATCCAGGCGTACCAAGGGCCGTTGGGTTGTTCGAATTGCGCAACGGTCTTAGCGAGATCACTCGGTGCGAATCCGTTTCCGCTGCCAACGAGCCAGGTGATTTCGACTGTAGCTGCGGTGGTCAATGGGAGCACGTCGGCCTCGGTTGCTACCTCGATAATCGCCCTGGCATGAGCGTCTGCGGGAAGTTGCTCAAGAATTCGCCCGAGACCAGGGAGGCCAGTTGCGTCAGCTACGAGCAACTGAAACTCGGTGTCGTCAGCTGGCCCGTAATAAGAGGACGGCTCATCACTACTCGTGAATACCCCAATAACATGGCCAGGCTCGGCTCGCGAAGCCCAGTCAGACGCGACTCCTCCTTCGTGAATCACGAAGTCTATGTCGAAACGCTTTCCACCGTCACGCACCGCACGCATCGTGTAGTGCCGCCAGGGCGGTTCTTCGCCTTCCCAGCCGTGCCCATACTCGGGTGAATTGAACGTTTCAAGCTCGGCAACCGTCTCACCAGGGCGTGGGATCGCGATGTCGACGCGCTCATCCCCGATGCCGTCAAGGAACCAACGCCACGCTCCAACTGCTTCAAATTCGATGCGTCGCATGTGCGGCGAGAGCTGGGTGATGCTCACCACACGGGCTGGGGAACAGGGAATAGCCATGTCAAATGTCCTGCGTAACTCTTGCAGCGCTTCATGTGCCGCCGCGTGCGAATCCACGGGGTGTGTGCGTCAGGCAGTCGCTACTGTCGCTACGTTACCGCCGTGGATAGATACCCTCCCACCGTACGCAGAGACGGTATCGCGCTCAGGACAAGGTGTTCCGACTTTATGCCACCAGAACGTGAGGGTCACTCACCGGCGTTCCACAGTGCGCGGTAGTAGGCAATCCGCTCAGCATCCGGTGCAACACCGTAAGCGTCCCAGAACACCCGTTCGTCGTAGTTCTTGTAGTTCCATTCGAACGAGAGTGTCATGACGGCGAGATCCGCCCATCGATCCGCGGCCCCGACTCGCGCGGTATCAACGTGCGCGAGGAAGGCGCCAGATGTGTCGAGCAGGGTGTTCGGCGCACACGGATCACCGTGGCACACGACAAGTTTGTCGATCGGCGGCGCCTCAGGCACGGCTCCGTCGGGGATTCCGTCAGTGATCATGCGATGCCGGACGCCCCAGTCAAACGGGCAGTCATCAACCGGCAGCTCGTGCAGCTTTCGGAGCCCCTCACCGAGCCCGCGAAGTGCCGTATTGGGATCGGCCTGCCAACGCGGATCAACAGCAGAAACCCCGGGGAGTGCGTGTGTGATGAGCGCCTCATCCCCGTGCGTTGCGGCGAGCGCGACGATCTGTGGCACCGGGTGGATCCCGGCAAGCCAGCCAAGCCGGTCGGCCTCGGCTGCGAGCGATTCGCCCGAGGAGAGTGGGTTCCATTTCACGAACAGGTGGGGCTCGCCTGCGCCACGTTCCGGGCGCACGGCGAACGTCAGCCCGCCCACCGAGTTCTGCCAGACCGCAGTCAGCTCGGGATTCACAACGCCTTCGTCTGCAAGCGCGGCGAGTACGGTTTCGGGTACGTCAACGGGCCCTGTGGGCGCGCCTGCAAGTTCGAGCATTCCCGCAGTGTATCTTCCGCGGCTGATGCAGTGAGTAGCATGGTGCCCAGCTGTGCCAATGCTTGTCGTGGTGATGACCGTGACACAGGCACACAGAAGGAGCTCCACATGTTGCACGTATTTGATCTCGACGGAACACTTCTGCGCGGTACGACCGCAAGCATTGAGATCGCGCGCACCAACGGGACACTGAGCGATCTTCACGCGCTCGAAGCCGACTTTGCTGCGGGCGCGCTCGACACCAAGGGATTTGCGCAGGCGATCGGTGCACTGTGGCGTGGACTTGATGACGCAACCGTCGAAGCAGCTTTCTGCACCGCTCCATTCATGTCGGGCATTGAGCGCGTGATCACCGATATTTCGGAGCGCGGCGAACGCTCGGCGCTCATCACGATGACGCCGACATTCTTTGCCAACAAACTCACCCGATTTGGGTTCGACCACATTGCGGGTTCGGTGTTCCCTGCGCTTCCCCTCACCCAGGCGCCAAACCCCGACCGCATTCTTGTTCCAGAGTCGAAGGTGCTCATCACTGACGAACTCCTCACACGCTATGGCTTCAACCGCTCAGACTGCGTGGCCTACGGCGACTCACTGTCAGATATGCCGCTTTTTGCAACCCTCACTCACACGGTTGCCATCAACGCGAGCGAAGCGCTGAGCGCACGAAGCAGCATGCACTATCGCGGTGACGATCTCTGGGCGGCGTACTCGGAGGCGCGTAGTCTGGTCGCTTGCTCAAGTTAGTACCAGAACCACCAGCGGCGACGACACTTCCATTTCGCACACCCTCGACACCCATTTGGAGCTGTTCAGAAAATGACGACACGCACTTGGCACGGACGCGCATTTCTCGGCATGAGCCTCGACGGCTACATCGCAGGCCCCGGAGGCGACCTGTCGTTTCTGGAGTCAGCACCCGGCGCGGGCCAACACGTCACGATCGAGAGCGCGCACCCGGCACTCACCTGGGAGACTTTCTTCCCCGCCATCGACACACTCGTACTTGGCCGCACGACCTATGAAAAGGTACTGACGTTCGGCGACTGGCCGTACGGGATACTGCGGGTGTTCGTGCTCAGCACCACGCTCGCAGCCACCGACGACCGAGTAACCGTCGTGCGCTCGATGGACGAACTGCGCCAAGCACTCGACACCGCAGGCGCACGTGAGGTGTACTTCGACGGCGGACGCACGGTGCAGGCCTGCCTCGCGCTCGGCTTGCTCGACGAACTCACCGTCTCGATCCTGCCGATCGTCATCGGCGGCGGATCAAGACTCTTTGGTGACGGCGATCAGGCAGAACTTGCGGTCGCGGGCACCCACGTCGAGTCCGATGGCCTGGTGCGGATCACGTATCGCGTGCTGCACTCCGCGCACGCTTAAGCGCCAGGCGACCCCGCTCAAGCGCCCAAGCGCCACCGCCACAGGCGCCGAGCGCGAGCACAGATGGCAGCCATGGCACAAGCACCGGCAGCGGATCACTGAGCAACACCAGCACGAGCAAACCCCCGGCGGTGCACATCGCTGGCACAAGCATCGCATTGCGCGCCACAACGAACTCGCGCGCAGTCGGCGTTCCGAGCGCATAGAGTTCGCGCAGGTACCGCATTCCAACCACCGCGAGCACAGCGAGACCGGCAATGAGCGCCCAGGTTCCGCTTGCCATTAGCGAGCACCACCGCTCAGCACAAACTGTTCCATGTCGTCATCATCGCGCCCCTCGTGAGTCCACCCAATTGCGGCAAAGAACCGTTTCGCTGGTTCGTTTTCAAGATCGACAAACGCCACCCATTGCCGCGCGGGTGGGTGTGCCTCCCACGCAAGCGCGGACGCAAGCGCGCGCCGCCCGATGCCTTCGCCGCGTCTGCGTGGATTCACCGCAAGATCGGTAATTCCGTGTTCTTCGCCCTCCGGATCCCACACGCACCCAATCAGCGCAACCGGCTCACCAGCGTGGTCAAGGCAGACCAACTGCGCGCCCTGAGTCTCTGCGAGCACGTATGCAAGCCACTCAGCGTCTAGCGGGCCAAGCTCACGGTCGAGCGTCTCGTCAGTGAACCAGTCACTGATCCACTGCCAGTCTGTGCGCTCAATCGGACGCACTGAGATCGATTGCTGAAGAGGCATGGGCCGATCGTACCGGCTCCCCGGCAGCTGGGCCGATCCGCGCCTATTTTGGGGTGCGGATCGTCGCCGCAGTCACCATGCCCACCATCGCGGCGACGGTGGCAACCGTGAACAGCAACAGACTTGTATCGTGCGTCACGCCGCTCGCAAGAATGAGCATCGTAATCGGGGTGCCAAATGCCGATCCAACCGTGCGGAGCACGCCGTTCACCCCAACTGCTGCCGCGATTTCGTCACGCGGCACGAGGCGCGATACCAGGTCTGCGGCGAGCGCAAAGCCCAAACCATTTCCGAGACCGACCAACGCGAAGAATCCGATGAGCGCAGGCAGTGAACTCACGCACACCGCGGCCCCCACGCTGCCGACGCCCATTGCGGCGAGCGCGATCATTCCTACGACGCCTGGGCGCAGCTTGGTGAGGAGTTTTGGCGTCATGCGCCCACCGAGAAACACCAGAATTGCGCCTGGCAGCATCGCGAATCCGGTCTGCGCAACATCCATGCCGAAGCCGTGTGGCTGTAGCGCCTGGAAGATTGCGGGCAGGCCAACATAGAACAGATATGGAATGAAGCCGAGCAGCAGCGTGAGCAGGTTCACACTGATCAGCGCTGGCTTTGACAACACCCGCACGTCAACGAGCGGGTGTTGCACTCGTTGCTCGACCACCCACAGCAAGACCGCCGCCAACACCGCAAATGCCGCGAGCCCAAGCACTACTGGGCTCGCCCAACCCCAGCTACTCCCCTGCGAGACCGCGAGCAACAACGCTGACAACGTGAGCGCAAGCAAGCTCGCGCCAACCCAGTCGAGGCGAGTGCGTGCCGATCCGCTGCGGGGCGAACGTGGCACCCAGCAGGCAACAAGCACCATACTCAGCGCACCGAGCACGACCCCGACAACGAAGAGCCACTCCCAGGTCAGTGCCTCAGCGATAAACCCGCCAATAACCAACGCCGCACCTGCCCCAAGGCCGAGCGTGCCACTCAGCCACCCGACCGCCGCGGGCTGTCGGTCACTCGGTAGGTGACGACGCACGATTGCGAGCGCGAGCGGGAATGACGCGGTCGAGGCACCCTGCAACACTCGCCCAGCGAGGAAGAGCGGGAAGGCGCCGCCAACCACGCAGAGCGCGCTGCCCACCACAAACGCCCCCATTGACCAGAGCAAAAGTCGACGGTGACCGTAGGCATCGCCGAGCGCACCGAGAATCGGAGCTGCGATCGCCCCGCTCAAAAGGTATGCGGTGAGCACCCAGCCGCCACCCGCGGCATCGAGCCCGAGACTCGCAACGATTTCTGGCAGCGCAGGCACCAGCAGCGTTTGCATGAGCGAGTACGACAGCACTGCGCACAGCAGTGCAGGCAAGAGCCCGGTGCTGCTGTGCGCGGCATCGAGTTGGCGGGTGTGGGGTGTGGTCATGTCACAGCTTTCTTAATCGGAGCGGATCATTCCGTTCCGATCAATCTACGCGTTTTGCCCGCGCCCCGCTACCCTGGAGTCATGAGTTCCAGCGAACCCACTGTCGATCGCGGTCGCGCCAAAGAAGCCCGCGCCAACGATCGAGCAGTGCTCGAAGCAGCGCGCGATGTATTTGCAGAGCAGGGCTTCCAGGCATCAACTGCGACCATTGCGCAGCGCGCTGGCGTCGGCGTCGCTTCGATCTATCGGCGCTACGGCTCGAAAGACGATCTCGTGCATGCGCTGCGCCTCCTCGCACTCGAAGACGTCATTCGTATCGCCGAAGAGGTCATCGCAGAAGCCCCGCAGTCAACGATCGCTCGATTCCTCACGCGTCACCTCGAAGAGGCCGCGAACCCGCTCGCGACGACCTTTGGTCAGCGGCTACCAACGACCCCTGAGATCGACGCGGCAGCCGCACGGCTCGGTGAGGCGCTTGAGACCCTCGTTGCGGCGGATCGCAACCGCGGCAACGCACCCGCCGACTACACGGCCGGTGAACTCATGCTCGCAATCGCGCACCTTCGCCCCCACCTCGCGGTCCCCCAGGCGAATGCCACCCCACTACACCTCAGGCAGCTCGACCTCTATTTGGCTGGTCTCCAGCAGATCGCCCGCGGCGCGGCACCACAACGTGGTACCGCGCTGAGCTGGGATGACTGGGTGAGCTTCAACAGCGATCCGCAGCGGTAATTCGCCGCGCGCTGCCGCGACTGCTACCACTGCTATCGCCGCTACCGCTTCGACTGTGCGGAACGGCCACCAGTCGAGAGCGAGACGAGCACAAGCAAGAACACAATCAGCACGCCAGACAAGCTCACCAACGCGGTCGTTGCTGGCAAGAACTGCACCGCAATTCCCATCGCCAGGACCGGCACGATGAGTCCAAGGTATGAGATGAGGAACATGCTTGCGAGCGCTGAGCCACGCTGATCCGCTGGCGCAATCGCGAGCACCGTACCCACGCCAGCCTTGAACAACAGGCCCGCGGCCGCACCTGCGATCGCACCACCAAGCACAAACATGGGCAGCTGCTGGCTCAGCATCGCAACGACCGTCACGCCGAGACCGAGTACCTCACCAACGACTCCCGCAGTCAAACGCACGCCGAGCGGGAGCTTCGACGTCGTGCTCTGCGCGAGCGCAGCCGCAGCGAAGACCACGAACGCTACCCCGCCAGCAACAAATCGACTGGGCTCTCCCATCGTGCCAGCAACGAATCCAGGCGCAACCGAGGTAAATACGCCGAAGACAGAGAAAGCGACAAACCCAGCGATCGCTGCCTGCCAGAACCCTCGACCAAGCCCCGCAGCACCGGGACGCTGCGGCCTGTACGGTGGCCTCGGACCAGAAAGATCCACGGTTTCTGGCGTTGCGAGCACCGCGCCAACTGACAGCACCAGCAACACGATAAACACCACGTACGGGACCGTGAGCGGCCCTGACACGTACTCAGCCAACGCACCGGCAACAAGCGGACCAACGCCAAGTCCACCGATGTTTGCCGCAGTCGACACAATTTCAGACCTCGCGCTGCCATGCCCTGGCCGGTAACGTCCGTGCAGTTCGTGCAAATAGGCGGTTGCCGTTGCAGACAGCATGCCCACGCCAATGCCAGTCACAAACCGTGCGATAAGCAGGCCGGGCAGCTCCTGCGCGAGCAAGAAGATCGCAGCTGCAACAATCTCAAGCACCAGCGCGATGAGCATCATCTTTCGCCGACCGACCCAGTCTGAAATGTGGCCGGCCAGCAGCAGGCTCACAATGACACCCACTGCGTACACCGCGAACACCACGGTCACCACAAACATCGAGAAGTTGTCACGCTCTGCATACAGCGGATAGAGCGGCGTTGGGAGCGTCGAGAACGCCATTCCGACAAGGAACGCGAAGGCAATGTTCCAGAAGCTGACGGCGCGAACCTGCACCGCCGGTCGATCCTGCGTACGGATCAATTCAGTCATAGTTTTCCCTTTCACTACCTATCGACTGTGCCAGTGCGGATTGCATCGCGTCCAACGAATAATTTTGAACAGATTTATCGAAATGATCGATAATAGCGAGATGGATCTTCGCCAGCTTGAATACTTCATCGCAGTCGCCGAGTTGCGCAGTTTCACCCGAGCTGCAGAGGCATTGCACGTCGTGCAATCGACGGTCTCAGCCGGGGTTAAAGCACTCGAGCACGACCTTGGCACGACGCTCGTCGTGCGATCCACCCGCCAATTTCACCTCACCGCCGCGGGTGAGGAGCTTGTGCGCCGAGGGCAAGATCTCCTCACCGCAGCCCGCGCAACTCGTGACGCCGTGAAATCGGCAGAGGGCCGCGTCACCGGTCGGCTTCGCGTCGGTGCACCAGCGTCTGAGCTGCCGTTCAATATGCCCGAGGTCATTGGCGCGTTTCGCCAGCGGTATCCGGCGGTCGACCTGCAACTACTCACCTCGCCCGAGGGTTCCATCGGCCTGCAACAAGATGTGGTGAACAACCGGCTGGATGCCTCGTTCTGCTCGGGTGACATTTTCTTCACCGAGCTCCAGCAGATGGAACTCGCCTGTTCGCCAGTCGTGCTTGCCGTTGCCGAACATCACCCACTCGCAAAGAAACGTCAGGTGACACTCGCTGAAATCGCTGGCGAATCATTTATCGATTTTCCCGAGGGGTTCGGACAGCGGAGCGTGACCGACGCCATGTTTCGTGACGCTGGTCTCATGCGCAGCATCAGAACCGAAACCACAACAACCGCGCTCGTCACAGCGTTCGTTCGCGAGAACATCGGCATCGCGCTCTTGCCAGAATCAGCAACCGTTGGGCAGCCAGGAATCACCACCCTGCAATTCCCGGCACCCGTGCCGCAGTGGCGGATCTCGCTGATCCATCACGAGCACCGCTGGCATACGCCTGCACTAGACGCCCTCCTTGCGCTCGTGACCGAACGGATCACCGGCGGCACGGAGTAGGTGGGCGACGCCGTGACATCACCGCACGCACCTGGTAGAATCTTCTGTCATGGAGATGATTGAGATAGATATCCGGGCCTAGTCACTGGCTTACAGTGGCTGCCTCGCGTAGCGCATTGCCCTACGCAGTACCCCCCATATCTCTGACGCACTCGCCTAGGTTCGTTCTATTGAACGTTGACCGGCGAGACCGCCACCTCGAATACCGCCCCTTTCGCATACGCGGGGCGAGGTTTCGTGTTTGGCGTCGCAGTCTGCGTCACCCATCCCTCTGCCACTGATCACGCGACTGTGCGTTCACGGCAGGGAAGAAAGCAGGATTCATGTCCCAGCACTCAGCGATCACACTGCAGAACCTCACCTTCGAATGGCCAGATGGCTCAGTCGCACTCAACGCAGTCTCGGGCACTCTCCCCGAGGGCAAAACCGGTCTCATCGGACATAACGGTGCAGGCAAGTCAACGCTGCTCAAGCTCATCGCCGGCGAACTCACGCCGTCTTCCGGCAGTATCAGCACCGCTGGTGAGGTCGGGTATCTTCCACAAAACCTCACCCTTCGACACGACGCCACCGTTGCCGAGTTGCTTGGCATCAATGCTGTGCTCGATGCGATCCGCGCCATCGAGAGCGGTGATGTTGACCAGGCACATTTCGACACCATTGGCGACGATTGGGATATTGAGTCGCGCGCAGACGAGTCCCTGCACCAGATTGGATTTTCTGCCGCGGATCTTGACCGCCCGGTATCGGCGTTGTCAGGTGGCGAAAGCATGCTCATTGCGATCACGGGGCTGCGCATTCGACGCACGCCGATCACGTTGCTCGATGAGCCGACAAACAATCTTGACCGGGAAACGCGCGCACAGCTCGCAAGCTTCATCGACTCGTGGCCCGGCACGCTCGTTGTCGTCAGCCACGATCTCGAACTCCTCGAACACATGGAACACACCACTGAACTCTTCGGTGGAACCCTCTCAACCTTCGGTGGGCCCTACAGCGAATGGAAGGCGCATCAAGAACAGGCCCAAGCCGCAGCGGTGCAGGCAGCGCGAGCCGCACAACAAACGCTGAAGGTCGAAAAACGTCAGCGAGTTGAAGCCGAGACGAAGCTTGCGAGGCGTGAACGCACCGCGAAGAAGACTCAGAAGGACGGTGGAATCCCCAAAATCATCGCGGGAAAGCGGGCGAACAACGCCCAGGTATCAGCCGGTGCACTCCGCAACACCCTCGACGACAAGGTGCTTGCAGCCCAGGCAGCGGTCGATGCCGCAGACGCTCGGGTACGCGAGCAAGCGCACATCTCACTCGTGTTGCCCGATCCGGATGTTCCGCGCGGACGCCGCATCGCAGAATTCACCGACGAGCATCGCACGTACATCATGCAGGGCCCAGAACGCGTCGCTCTCGTCGGGCCGAACGGATCGGGCAAGTCAACGCTCATCACCGGCTTATTGAGCGGCAACGACCCAGTCGAGGGGCGCCCCCACGGCAAGCTGGTGACTGAGCTCGTTGGCTACCTGCCGCAACGACTCGATAATCTCGATGATTCGTTGAGTGCGCTCGCAAACGTGCAGGAGGTTGCGCCCGATACGCCCGTGGGCACGATCCGCAATCATCTCGCGCGACTGTTGCTTCGCGGAGACAGTGTCGACCGCCCCGTCAGCACCCTCTCGGGTGGTGAACGCTTTCGAGTTGCGCTTGCGAGGTTGCTCTTCGCTGATCCGCCAGCCCAATTACTCGTGCTTGACGAGCCGACGAACAATCTCGACATCGCGAGCGTTGAGCAGCTTGCCGAGGCACTTGACGCATACCGCGGGGCATTGCTCGTCGTGAGTCACGACTTCGATTTCTTGACGCGGATCGGCGTTGACGTCGTCCTCGAACTCGACGCGGCGGGACGCATGCATCAGCGGGCAACTCTCCCCAGATAACCCGTCAGACGCGTCGCTTTCTGTCACCAAAAGGCACCCTGGTCAGGGAGTTAGGCTTGTCTAACCTTGCTTGCGCATCGCGAAAATCGGAGTATCGTACTTTTTAACAGTTCAAATCAACCGTGAGACGAAAGGTAAGACACATCATGGTCGCTACTCAGAAAACTTCAGTCGTAGTCTCGCAGGGAGACCTCGATCGCCCCGCAGGCGTAGCTCGCTACCTTGCACCGGTCGTGAACGATCTCGTTGCACTCGCAGTCAACGGCAAGCAGGCCCACTGGCACGTGCGCGGTGCAAACTTCATCGGCGTACACGAGTTCCTCGATGACGTCGTTGCTCACGCACAGGACGGCGCAGACGAGGTCGCAGAGCGCATCGTCGCACTCGGCCTCCCCCTCGATGCTCGCATCGGCTCGGTTGCCGCGGGCAACAGCCTGCCTGAGCTGAGCGCTGGCTTCCAGAACTCCGAGACCACGGTCACCGAGATGGTCGCTTCGCTCGATGCAGCAATCGCAACGGTCTACACCGCGATCGACGGCCTCGCAGACATCGATGCACCGAGCCAGGACATCGTCATCGCGCTCGCACAGCAGCTCGATAAGGATCGCTGGTTCTTGAACTCGCACATTGCGAACTAACCTCGCCTGACTGACGAGTCAGATAACCCCAGGTGGGTGACGCGGATCCTTCGCGTCACCCACCTGCGCGTTTCAATGCACTGTATGTTCATTGGGGCACTTCGGCGGCGGGGCGGGCTGGGCGATTCCGCAAGATTTTGCCGGGTTTGGATCCGCGCTTGATGCCAGACTCCGCTAGCTTTCAAGCATCAAGAACGCTAGGCCCCGAGCCCACCACGAAACTCGGTGGCTGCGGCAAACGTCTCAGCAAGCTCGTCAGCGATGCGGCGCAGTTCACCTGAGGCCCAAGTGTTGTCGCTCAGCCCAGGCCACAGCTGCACATAGCGACCACTCATCGGGTCGCCTCGGAGCCATTCATCAAGCCACCCATCCGCAGCACGAATCGCTGTAGCCCCAGGCCTGTCTGCGTTCTTGGTTCGAATTGCCCAGGTTACGCCGACGCCAGCAGGGAGCAGTCCGCGTTCGAAGGACTCGATCTGGACTGGTGATTCAACCTCAACGACGACTCTGCCGTAGGTCTTCCGCGGGAGCGCGGCGGCCCACTCGCGCAAAGCTGGGATGTCTTCGGCATCGCCGACGGCAAGCACACACTCCAGGTTCGTTGGGCACACAAAAATGAAGTCGCTCGACTCGTCGCCAGACCCGACCCCATTTTCTGGCTCACCAGGAAAAACACCCCAACTCACGCTTCCAGTGTACGCCACATTTCAGAATCATCAGATGTTGGTTTGCTGGGAGGGTGGGGATGAGGCTACGCCTTGCGAGTGAGAGCACGGGGCGGCGCGCGCACTCCTGGCGCCGCTGGTAGCTGCAGTGCCCCGGGCCGTCCCCTGCCTGGAGCTGGGCTGGGCTACTCTGTCCCTCCTTGCCTTGCCTTGCCTTGCCTTGCCTTGCCTTACGCTCGCTCTGCCCCGCTCAGCCCTGCTCTGCCCTGCCCGGCTCTGCCCTGCTCTGCCCTGCTCTGCTCTGCATATTTGCCTTCATCAGCACGATTTCACCTGAATTCATGCTGACGAAGGCCGTTTTCCAGACGAAGGGCGACAAAGCCCGGCACCCCACGTCCAGCGCCCGAATAGAAACATCAACGCCCGGCACCTCGCACATCTGCGAGGTGCCGGGCGCTACCGCTCCGCGACTAAAGCGTCACGAATATAACCACTGAGTTCAGAGCCCTTGTCCCGTCGGCGAGACCAGAATCTTCACAGCAGTTTCGTTGTGGTTGATCAACGTATCGAAGCCCTTGTCAACGAGGTCTTCGAGCGCAATCTTGCCGGTGATGAATGGCTTGAGATCGATCTTGCCTGACTCAACCAGCGCGATGGTGTCAGGGTGCGAGTTTACGTAACCGATGGTGCCGCGCACATCGATTTCCTTCATGACCAGCTTGTGCATGTCGAACGATGCAGGCTTGCCCCAGATCGATACAACAACGATGACGCCAGTCGGGCGTACGGCGTCCATGAGGGTGTCAAAGACCACCTGCACCGAGGTGCACTCGAAGGCAACATCAGCGCCCTTGCCGTCGGTGAGCTTCTTCACTTCGTCAACGACGTTGACCTCTGCCGGATTGAGCGCAACATCCGCAACTCCAGCATCGAGCGCCTTCTGACGGCGCAGCGGTGAGAGCTCAGAGATGATCACCTTCACACCGAGTGCGGTGAGCACTGCTGCAGTGAGCTGACCGATAGGACCAGCGCCGCCAACAACGGCGGTCTGGCCAGCGACAACGCCTGAACGCTTCACCGCGTGGTACGCGACCGAGAGCGGCTCAATGAGTGCTGCTTCGTCGAGCGCAACAGACTTATCGACCTTGTGCACCCAACGCTCACGTACAACGATGTTCTCGGCGAGACCGCCACCGCGGCCACCGAGACCAATGAAGTTCATGTCTGGTGACAGGTGGTAGTCGTTTGACTCGGGGCCAGTGTTGACGTCGTCGCGGATGATGTAAGGCTCAACCACAACATGATCGCCGATGGCGAGGTCTGTAACACCCTCACCAATTTCAGAAATGACACCCGAGAATTCATGGCCGAGCGTGACAGGTGCGTCTTCGCCCGAGATCGGATGTGGATGTCCATGAGCCGGAACAAAAATCGGCCCATCGAGGTATTCATGCAAATCGGTGCCGCAGATTCCAGTCCACGCGGCATCGATACGAACCGTTCCCGGCTCAAGTTTCTGCTGCTCAATCTCTTCGATGCGAATATCGCCGCGATCGTAGAAACGTGCTGCCTTCATTATGAACACCCTCTTCAGTACAAGGTGCAACTGAGCGGAGGTAGCCAGGTCTTGTGAACCCGGCACCAGCTTGTCAGTTGCTGGTTATTGGCTCTCAATTTTCAACCGGCGCGGCGGTACCGCATCGATTGATGATTATCACGTTACGCCCGCTAGCATTGATGCGTCAACCACACAGGAGGTTCGGTGAGTCCGACAGCAGAAGACCGAAATCCAGACCTGCGAGAGCTGCAGATCTGGGCCAATTATCTCGAGTCTGCGCACTTCCTTCGAAACATGCTCGAGCGTCGAATGCTTGAGCGCGCGTCGCTGTCACTTGGCGATTACCAGGTGCTGCTTGCGCTGTCGGAGGCTGAGAAACATACGCTGCGATCCGCTGCCCTCGCAGACCTCGTGGATTGGGAGCGCAGCCGACTTTCGCACCATCTCGGCCGCATGGAGAAGCGCGGTTTGCTGAAGCGCAGCCAGAGCAAAGAGGCAGCGCGCGGTGTTGACGTGACGATCACGGCTGACGGGCTTGCGTCGTTCCGTATTGCGAACGCGGATCATTTGCACGCCATCAAAGAACTCTTCGTCAATGCGTTCAGTGCGGAGCAGATCCAGCAGGCGGGCGAAGTCTCTGAAACGTTAATCGGCCATCTCGAAGAGGCCGAAGAAGCAGAGATCGCCGCAGCTGAGGCAGCGGCAGCAGCCAAGCCATCGCGCGTTGCAGAGGCGGCACAGGCCGCAGCCGCCATCGCGGCGATGCCGGTCATCTTTGAACCGCTCGAGGACCTCTCGACGGCAGCTACACCGAGCAGCTAGCAGTCGCCTGCGGTGCCACGACTGTTGCGGCGCAGCCCTTGCGGCACGGCTGTTGCGGCACAGCTGTTGGGGTGCGGATCCGCCCGACAAAGCAGTTTCCCGCCGAAAACGCCCCTTTCATGCGCATGAAAGGGGCGTTTTCGGCAATAACCCGCGATCTCAGCAGCGTCACTCGCCACGATGTCAGGAACGAGTAATGCGAGCCGCCGGACTCGGGCAGCGGTCACCGGATAGGGCCGGTGACCAGGAGCGGGCTCTGCAGGCCCGCCCGGTCTTGGCGATCAGGCCTCACGCCGCGGAGGCCTCCCGCCGCGAAGGCGGCACGAGGCGAACACGGCACGAGGCGAAGTCCGCACACCTCCCGAGCAGCACGCGCTACTCAAGCAGCGCAAATCCAGTCTCGTTGCTCGTGCGCCCGAGCGCCGCGAGCATGATCTGCAAGAAGCCCATCGACTCGAGTTCGCGAGACCTCGTGAGCGGGCCAGCATCGACTGCGCGCATGCCTGAGGCACGAATGAAATCGGCGACTGCGATCTTTGCTTCTGCGTAGTCTCCCGCGTAGAGCACGGTCGTGGCGGTCGTCCCATTTGTGCCAGCGGTCAGGGTGTCACCGAGGTTGACGTTGAACGCCTTGACGACGGCAGCCGATGCGGGAACCATAGCCGCAAGCTCAAGCGCGGTTGACGACCCAGCGGGAACCTTCAGCTCGTCGTAGGTTGTGAAGTCGATCGCGTTCGCGATATCAACGATGACTTTGCCGTCAAGGCGCGACGCATAGGTTTCAAGCACGCTTGGGTAGGCGACGAACGGCAACGCGAAGATGACGATGTCACCCGTAATGTCATCTCCGAGTGCCCCGTAGGTAACTTCGGGTCGATCTCCAGAGGAACTGAGTGTGCTGCGGCGGAGGATCTGCGTCGGGTATCCGGCGCGCTTGGCGACCTCGGCGAGTGCGGCACTCATTTTGCCGCTGCCAATAATCGTGATGCCGCGCCTCGCCGTACCACGGCTCTCACCGGAGTTGCCTGCAGCCACTACTGCGTTCGAAGTCATACGTTCCCGTTCCTCTCAAAGCGGGCGAGCGCCTGCTCTGCCACTTTCTTTGCGTCGTAATCGAAGACCGCGCTGCGGCGGAAATCGCGGCCAACACGAATGTCTGCATCGCGCTTCGCGAGATCCGCAAATTCGCGCTGTGCATCGAACATCCAGCCCGATCGACGCGATCCGTGCTGCAGAATCGCGGTGCGCTGCATCCGCACCGCTGTGTACCGGCGAAACGCCTCAGGAATCTCGGCCACGCTGTTTGCCGCCCGCAAGAAGGTGGCGAGTGCCATGCTGTCCTCGATGGCCTGGTTCACACCTTGTCCTTGATGCGGGAGCATCGTGTGAGCGGCATCGCCGAGCAGTGCTACTGGGCCGTGAGACCAGTTGGTCAGTGGTTCGTGGTCGAACAATCCCCACCAGAATGTCTTCTCGATCGAATTGATGAATCGATGCAGGCGCGGATCCCAGTCGTCGCCAGCGAACTCAGCCGCGAGTTCGCTCACCTCCGCCGGCCCAGACCATGGACCGTGTAGCGGCCGGTCGCTCGGCACACCCGCCACGAAGTTATACAGCGTTCGATTCTTCAGCGGGTAACACATGAAGTGACGCGAGTTTCCCATCCACACTTGGCTGATCGCTGGCCAGTCTTCTGGAAGCCGGCTTGCATCGACGACCCCGCGGTACACGATGTATCCCGAGTAGACGGGTTCAGGAAATTGCCCGACCGTCTTTCGCGCCACCGAATGAATGCCGTCTGCGCCGACGACCGCGTCAAAGTCCTCGACCACACCGTTCTCGAACGAGAGCCGCACGCCCTCGTCCAAGATTTCGATGTCGCTCAAGCGGTGGCCGAGGCGGATCACCTCAGGATCCACCTCAGCCGCCAGCACATTGATCAGGTCAGGACGGTACATGCCGATGTTGCGGTACTGCTTGTGCGAGTCTTCCCATGCCGCATCGGTCACGAGGCGACCCATGGAATCGAGGTACACCCCGTGCCCGTCAGGAACAGCACCGGCGTCGCGCACTTTTTCAAGGAATCCGAGTTCGTCGAGAACGCGTTGCGCGTTCGGTGCGACAGTTACCCCCGCCCCGACCTCGCCGAGCTTACTGGCCTGCTCGAAGATGGTGACTCGAACGCCTGCGATCCGCGTCAGTGCAATTGCAGCGGTCAACCCGCCCATTCCACCGCCGATAATCGCGATTTTGGTTGCTGGACTCAACATGCTTTCTCCTTGACTGAGAGGTGTGGTGCGCGGATCACTCTAAGCGTCTGCGTGGACCCTGACGACCGGCGTTGGTGAGGTAAACATGGTGGCACCGGCCGCCTGTTCTGCTTCGTGGTCTGGGCCGAGCGGAATGCCGCTGCGGTCACGGAGCGCGAGCGTCGCAAGGCCACCGATGAGTGAAGCCACGAGCAGGTAGGTCGATACCGCGAGCGTGGATCCCGTTACCTCGAGGAGCATCTGCGCAATCATTGGGGCAAACGCGCCACCGATGATTGCACCGAGTGCATAGGTGATCGAGACGCCAGAGAAGCGAATCGACGCGGGGAAAATCTCGGAGTACCAGGCCGCGAGCGGCCCGTAGGTGAAACCGAGTGCGAGCGAGATGAGGATGAGCGCAAGGTACAGGCCTGCGAGCCCCCACTGGTTCACAAACCAGAACGCAGGGAATACGATGAGCGCCTGCATGCTGAAGCCGATGAGGAACGTGTTTCGACGGCCAATTTTGTCTGCAAGGATTCCGGAGAACAGCGTCGAGAAGAACCAGACCGCGGCACCGGTCGATGCGGCAAGGAGTACTGCTGTCGTGTCTAGGCCCTGGGTGTTAATGGCGTAGGCGTTCATGAATCCGCCTGTGGTCATGTAGCCGAGGGCACCGTTTCCTGCGAAGACGAGGGCGGCAAGGAGCACGAGGTACCAGTGACGCTTAAACACCTCAACGATAGGAATGCCCTTCTTCTTTCCCTTTGCCGCGATCTCCTGGAATACCGGGCTTTCATCGACCGCTCGGCGGATCACAATGCCAACGACGATGAGCACGATGCTCAGCAGGAACGGCACGCGCCAGCCCCACTCCAGGTACGCCTCACCCGGCGAGATCACGCCGGTCATGAGCGCGGTCGTTCCCGAGGCAAGCAGGAACCCAAGGGGTACACCCAGCTGCGGCCATGATCCAGCGCGACCGCGGTGGCTTGCGGGAGCGTGTTCTACTGCCATGAGTGCGGCGCCGCCCCACTCTCCACCGGCCGAAAGCCCCTGGAGGATTCGGAGGAAGAGAAGGAGGATCGGCGCGGCAATTCCAATTGCTGCATAGGTCGGTAGCAAGCCGATAAGCGTCGTCGAAGCGCCCATGAGCACAAGCGTGACGACAAGCATTGCGCGTCGCCCAATGATGTCGCCGAAGTGGCCCGCGAGGAACGCACCCAATGGCCGGAAGAGGAACGAGATTCCGACGGTCGCGAACGACAGCATGAGGCCGATTTGCTCACCGGCTGGCTGGAAGAAGAGCTGCGCGAAGACGAGCCCTGCGCTTGTGGCATAGATGAAGAAGTCGTACCACTCGATAGTGGTTCCGATGATGGTCGCGAAGGCGACCCTGCGCAGCGAGGTCGGCCTGACTGCGGAAGCTGTTGCGGACATGGTCATTCCCTAACGTCGTTGTTAGCCGCTCAGAAGTGAGCGAATCGGAGGTGGAGCACGCACATCTCGATCAGTCAGCGGCGCCCCGGGGTCTTCCCTAATATGGCGTGGATTCGTCTGCGTGTAAATCGCACTATTGTGGAAAACAAGTTCGATTTTCCTTAAGAATCTGCGAAGGGGCAGGTATCCCAATGGTCGACGTGAGTCTGCGGCAGCTAGAGCTCTTCTCTGCGCTGCCAAACTTTGACACGCTCAGTGCAGCTGCAGCCCACCTGCACATCTCTGAATCTGCGCTATCGCAGGCAATCACCGGGCTCGAGCGCACCGTGGGCGAGCCGCTCTGCGTCCGCCGGAAGGCGCGCGGACTCACCCTCACCCCCACCGGAGTGGAATTCGCCAGGCAGGCGCGGCAGATCATCTCAGCGACGCAAGAACTCGTGCTCGGCGTCGGTGAAGACCACGGCCTGCGCGGTCCGGTCAAGCTGGGGTGCTATTCGACCTTCGCGGCGTATGTCGTTCCAGAACTCCTTGAGGGATTTCCCCGTATGCACCCCGGTGTGGATGTCTCAATCATGATCGGCACGAACGAAGAACTGCTCGCTGCCCTCCAGGGCGGCCGACTCGACGTCGCGCTCGTCTACGATGTTTCGCTTCCGGCGGGATACCGCAAGCGGCGGATCTATCAGACCGAACTCGAAGTACACCTCCACCCCGATCACCCGCTCGCAAGCGTCCCCTCTCTCGACCTCACCGACCTCGCGAACGAGCCATACATTCAGTTCGACGCCACCCCGGGCACGGCAAACGTCTTGGACGCGTTCTCAGCGCGTGGGCTCGTCCCAACGATTGAGGCGCGGATCAGCGACATCGGACTCGTGCAAGCCCTCGTGGGCCGCGGGCTCGGCTATAGCTTGCTCATGTCCCGTCCGAGCGCTGCCCGCACGAGCTTGGAGGGGCGACCACTGCTCATTCGCCCGCTTGAACCGCCGGTGACGCAGTCCCATGTTGTCGGCATTTGGCCTGAAGATATGGACCTTACCCCCAGGGCTTCAGCGCTTCTCGACTTTGCTGAGGAGAGCTACGGGAGCTGATGCTTGAGGAGCCGTGTGCGACGCAGCGCTCACGCGCCGGTGTTGCCCGCGTCTTTCCGCACGCGCAACTCGCCGGAGCTCTCTTTCCGCCCGCCCACCCCGCCGAAACATCTTCTTCCTACCCGGGCCCCGCCGAAACAACCCCTTCCTACCCGCGCACCCCGCCGAAACAGCCCCTTTCCGCCGAAACCGCCCTTTTCATGCGCATGAACGGGTCGTTCTCGGCGGAAACCCTACTTTTCGAGGGGTTCGGCGGCTTCCGAAGCCTCGGAAGCCTCAGCGGCACCAGCAGCTACTTGGCCTCGGAAGCTTCAGCAGCCCCAGCAGCAGACGCGTGCCCGGTGCGCTCCATCACGCCCCACTCACTCGACCGGCCCAGGCGACCACGCATAATGCCGACGAGCTGCCATACAAAGGTGAACGGTCGGTAGAAGATCGGCTCAAGCAGTGTGGTCACAATGAGCAACCCCAACTGCCGGTTCGCCGCGTAGTTCTTGAACCACAACAAATCGACGACGAGCGCCGCAATTCCCACCACGGCTGACAGCCCGATGCCGCAGACGAGCACGAGTATGACTGGCGCGATATTGCCGCCAGTTCCGATCAGGATGCATATCGACGTGACAACCCCCACCGCGGCAACGAGCGGTGCAAGATATTCGTACAAGAACAGCCACGGCAGCGCGAGGTTGCCGAGCACACCGTATCGCGGACGGAACACGAGCTTGCGAAACTTCACCAGAATCTCGTCAAGGCCCTGTGCCCACCTGATCCGCTGCGATTTGAGCTGATCGAGTCGCGACGGTACCTCGGTCCAGCACACCGCGCGCGCATCGAAGACGACGCTATACGGGCGCTTCGCCTCAACGGCTTCAGAGTGAACAGAGAGGAGCAGATCCGCGTCTTCTGCAAGCGATTCTGCGGTGAGGCCACCCACCGAGATCATCGCTTCGCGGCGGTAGAGCCCGAATGCACCCGAAATGATCGTCAGGCCATTGCGGCCAGACCAACCCGAGCGACCGAGCAAGAACGCGCGCAGGTATTCGATGACCTGAAAACGCTCGATCCACTTCCTCGGCAGCGCGTATCCGACTGGGTTGCCGCCCTGGAAGGTCATGCCATTCGCTGGCAGAATCGTGCCACCGGCGGCAACAACCCGCGGGTCATCGATGAACGGAAGCGCGAGACGCAGCAGCGCATCTGGCGCCAACATCGAGTCAGCGTCGATCATGCACACCAGCTCACCAGTCGCGACTCGCAGCGCAGCATTTACTGCGTCAGCGCGGCGACCGATGCTCTCCTTCGAGACGACGTGGATCCGCGCCCCACTCGTCGACTGGTACTCAGCGAGGGTTGCACCCTCCTGCAGAATGCTCTCGTCGCCAGATGAGATTGGCATGGGCACCAGGTCGAACGCCTCGATCAGCACGTCAAGCGTGCGGTCTGTTGAGCCGTCATCGGCAATGACGATGTCGAGTGCGGGATACCGGAGATTACGCAACGAGTCGACCGCCGCGACAATGCCTGCTTCTTCGTTGTGCGCGGGCACCAGCACCGTCACGGTCGGCGTCATCGGGTTCGAGAACACCTCGATACTCGAGAATCCCACCGGCCAGCGGGTTTCCTTCGAGATGCGTCTCGCGGCGATGATGACGAGCGTCAACGTACCGATGTTGTAAATGAGGTAGTACACGCTCAGCACGAGCAGCGTGATGAAGAGGAAGATTTCCCAGCCGTTCATCGTCCAAGCTCCTCTTCGATCGTGGGGGCGTCGGTGGGCGCGGATCCGCTGCGCGATGAGCAGGCGAAAATAGCGTTCGTGAGTTCGGTGGTGAGCAACGTTCCCTCAGCATCATCGAGAGCGTCCCTCAGATACGGGATGCTTTCGGGAAGGCCCAGCTGGCCGAGGCTCTTCGCGGCGCTACGGCGGACTTCTTCATCAACATCGCTCAGGGCAACGTGTAATTTGGGCGCAGATTCCTCGCGACCCAGCGCGCCAATCAGCATCGCGGCAACGCGGCGTGCGGCCGAGCTCGGCGCTCGCAAGTTTGCTTCGAGTAGTGCGGTGTCCTGCGGCAGAATTCGCAGGATCGACATTGCGCCAACGCTCGGTGGCAGTCGATTTTCCCGGATGGCGGCGAACACATCGCCCGCATTTTCGGCGGTGCCGAAATAGCCAAGCAGTCGCGCTGCGCCTGAACGTACGCGCGGGTGCGGATCATTGAGAAATTCAGTGAGAAGCGCACGCGCACCGGGTTGCTCAGTCAGCACCAGAAGTGTCAGGCCTCGCAATCGCAGCGCTGGTTTGCGCGCGGTCGTCCACCGGTCAGCAACCTTGAGAAACCGCGAACGTTCAAGCCACTCTGCCAGCACGCGCCGGTCCGTGACGGTCATGTTCGTGAGCAGGCCGATCGCAATGTCTGCGACTTCTTCCCAGCTCGCCGCCCCTCGATCGAGTGGTGGACCGTCACCTTCAGCGCCGTCGATGAGCTGATCAAGGATCCGCTCGCGACGTGTGCGCCGCATGTTGGTCGAGATCTTGGACCCGATCGCGATTGAAATGAGCACGATGACGACAATCACCAGCAGCGACCAATAGAACCACTGCACTGAGGTTCCAAGCCAGTCGACAAACTCAATCATCTGCGTGCTTGCCCGCACTCGTTCGTGGGCCCGCGGTGGCCGGGTCAAGTGCGTTCACTTTATCGATGAGATCTGCAGCAGCGAATGGCTTGACGAGGTAGTCGTCTGCACCTGCGGCGAGCGCGCGCTCTTTGTCGCTGCCCTGTGAACGAGCGGTGAGCATGAGGAATCGTGTGGGGATCGCTGGATCAAGTTCAATCAACCGCTGGATCATTTCGAGGCCGCCCATGCGCGGCATCATCCAGTCGACGATTGCGATGTCAGGCGTGCTTGTGCGTATGAGGTCGAGACCTGCAAGTCCGTCAGACGCGCCAAGCACCTCGTGTCCGAGGCGTGTCAGCCTTCGCACGAGCAGACGGTTGAGATCTACCTCGTCTTCCACCACCACAATTCGCATATATCTCCCTGGTACTAGCGAAGTTACGGATAAGCTTCTCACAGAAATTCTGACCGAGGAGTTACCTTGCGTAGAGACAGCCTGACGACGCTTTTACGTGGCGCCGATCTTCGTGTGCGAACGAGCTGGATCGCTGTGTTCCTCGGCCTCATGTTTGGCCTGAGCATGCTCATGGTCTACCTCCGTTTCCCTGGCTCTTCCACCGCGCCTTGGTGGCCCGCGGTCGGCGTCGCAGTGCTCGCGGCGCTCATCGCACGCAGGCGACTTGATGTGGTGGTGATACTTGTCGCAGTGCTCACCGCGATCGCAAACATGGTGACCGGCACGGTGTGGTGGGTCGCAATTTTCTATGGCATCGCGAACGCCGGTGAGGTGTGGATCATCACCCGCATCATGCGGGGCAAGCCGGGCAAGGTGACGCTCCCCTTCCGTGCAGTCGACCTGCTTCGGTTTGTTATTGCAATCCTGCTCGGGGGCTTGTTCGCCGGTCTGTTCGTCGGTCTCGCAGTATGGCTCAACGGCGGCGACTACCTCGCAGTGGGCGGCTCAGTTACCGCGTCCCATGCAAGTGCAACGCTGTTGATCGCAGGTTTCGGTGTGATTCCGTTGGACTCGATGCGGTTCCACCGTCCGATTGAGTTTGTCGGTCAGATCGCGCTCCTCGTCGCCTGTGTGCTTGCTGCCTTTGGCCCCGGACAAGAACTCCCCGTCACCTTCCTGCCCTTCCCCGCACTTGCATGGGCCGCTTTCAGGTTCGGTGCAGGTGTCGCTCTCATCGAGATTGCGGCCACCAGCATGCTCATCGTGTTGCTCGGCATTAATGGTGGTGGCCCGTTCGCCGCGGCAGCTGCTGGCGAGACAATGATGTTCTCCTGGCTCAACCAAATATTCACGCTCTCGATCGGCATTCCGCTGCTGCTGCTTGCGGTCTTGCAAGATCAGCGCACCGCGCTCCTCAAGCGCCTACAGTTGCGCCAGGCACTCCTGCACAAGTCGCTTGCGAACGCGAATAGCGGCTTCATCGTGCTTGAGCGAGAATCCGACGGCTTCTACACGCTCATCGAAGCAAATCCCGCTGCGACCCAGCTCATGCCTGGCTGGCGCGGACTCAAACAAGATGACGGCACGATCACCATTGCTCCCGCCCTTGAGGCGTTGCCGGGTGTCGCCGTCGTGCATGACCGGCTCTGGCACGACACCCGCAAGTGGGGAGGCAAGGAGCTCGACATCCGCATCGCGCAAGTGGGCGCGGATCATTCCACCGTCATGATCCAGGCCGTTGACATCACGCAGGAACAAGAGAAGCGCCGCGCACTCAAGAGCGCACTCGAACAGGAGCGTGCGGCGAACCTCGAGATGCGTGCGCTCAATGAGCAGAAGGACGACTTCGTGTCGTCTGTCAGCCATGAACTTCGTACTCCAGTGACGAGCATTCTGAGTTACTCAGAGGAGCTCGAGGACATCGTCGAGAGCGACGAAAAACGAGAGATCGTCGCAGTCATCTCACGCAACGCAAAACGGCTCGCTGACTTGGTCAATGACATTCTCACGCTGTCGCGCATGGGTGTCGACACCAACCCTCGGGCGCGCACCTGTCAGCTCGCCTCGATGTTGAGTGATGCCCAGTGTGATCTTGATCCGCAGGCCCGCGCGAGGGACATCGACCTCAAGGTTGAGCTGCCCGACGACACTGCCGTCCTTGCAGACGAACTCTGGCTGCAGCGAATCCTCAATAACCTCCTCACCAACGCGATTAAGTTCTCACCAGCAGGCGCGAAGATTCGGGTTTCTGCCGAACCTGCCGACTCAACGATGGTCCTGCGCATTGCCGACGAAGGGCCTGGACTTTCCGAGCGTGATCTCGAGCGAGTGTTTGAGAAGTTCTATCGCGTGCACCGCGCAGAGCTCGGACACGTGCCAGGTACCGGCCTTGGCCTCCCCATTGTGCGTGAACTTCTCACACGCATGGGCGGCACCATCACGCTCGAATCAGACGGTCATTCGGGAACCACTGCAGTCGTCACACTCCCCCGACCTGACGCTGCGTCGCCACCATCGTCCACGCAGTAAAACATCGCTTACCGTTTTCATGCAACAGGGAGGGCCTGTGACAACTCTGCACGAGTTGTCACAGGCCCTCCCTGGATCTATCCGCGTGTACAGATCCGCTTACCTACGTGCTGATCGCCGCGAGTAGGCAAATGCGCCTGCTGCACCGAGCAACAGTATCGCGCCAGCGACGCCTGCCCACAGCACGATGTCGCCACTGCCGCCAGTGTTACTCAGACGACCGGTGTTCACCGTATTTCCGGTCTTACCTCCAGGCTTGACAGGGTTGTTGCCGTCGGCATCAGCACCGTCGCTGCCATCGCTACCATCACTGCCGTCAGACTGTGCAAGCGTCGACGCTGTGGCGGTCTGGGCGGCACCGACACGATCGCCCTTTCCGAATGCCGTCAGCTGCACTGTATATTTCGTGTTCGGCGTGAGGCCCGTGAACCGGTAGCTCGTGGGGAGCGGCGAGTCCGTCAGCTGGCTCGCCTCGATCTCGTTTCCTGACGCCGCCTCGCCCTCAAACAGCGCGATCACATAATGGTCGACAGGAACACTTGATCCGCGCGCTGTCTCGTCGGCGACGTTCGCGACCGGTGCGTCCCACACAAATGTGATGGAGTCAGTGGTCTGCTGTGATGATTTAAGGCCGCTCGGTGCTGCGGGAACCTGTGCCGGCAACGCGGTGTCAATTGTTTCCAACAGGCCAACCGCATCTACTAGCCCCGCGCCGAAGACGTGCTCGCTCGCAAACCTTGATGCGTAGGGGTTGATCAAAGGATCACCATCGATGTTGTCTCGTGCGGTATCAATGGTGAACTGCGTCAGCTCTGAGCCGGTGAGCTCTGGCCGGTACGAGAGTGCCAGCGCTGCAACAGCCGCGGCGTTCGGGGAGGCAGCAGAGGTACCAGAGAATCGGTACACCGTCTGATCGTCTTCAATGTCGTCCTCACCAAAGAAGGTGGTCTGGGTGCCGTCGACAGCGACCACGTGTGGCGTACCGACAATTTCTGGGGCTGCCAGTCGCGCCGACGGATCCCTGGTTGCCACGCGCTCAAAGAGCAGGGTGCCCGGGCCAAGTGACGAATACCCCCGCATCTCAGTGGGTGCTTCCCAATCGGTCGTGCCGACACTGACCGCAGAGCCGTCGGCTGCGTGCCCAAAGACGGACTCGCCAACCCAGTCGTGAGTGTTGTCGCCCATGAACTGTCGCTCGGCGATGGCGTCTCCCCCGCGGATGAACTGTGTGTACAGCGCAGGAAGCGCCGCGGCCGGGTCGTGGGCCGCACGCACGATAACCATACGCACCTTCGCGTTCAACGGAATGGCCACGTTGCCGCTCAACGAGGCGTATGGGCCACCCACCATCCCGAGTTCGTCAATAAACTCGGGATCCGCTGTGGGGTCAAGCTCATTGTAAAACTGAACCTGCAGCATTGTGGAGACACCAAACATTGGTTCGCCCACTGCGCCATACACCTGGAGCGGGTACTCCGAGGCGTTCTGCGAGGCCCTTGTGGTCAAGGTGTCATATGCAATTTGAGCGCCGTCAGTTGGATCGAAGTCCATGCAATCCATCCCCGCTTCCGAAGCGGGCACCTTCTCAACAGTGCTTCCGTTCAGGACGTTCACGGTGACCCACGTCGGGCACTCCATTGGACGGTATGCATTGGTCTGCCACGAACTGTGCGGAAGCCCCTCGTTCGGGCCTGTGCTCGATGTTGCCGTCGAGTTTCCCGCTGAGGTGAAGTATGCGACGTCGTGTTCTTGTTTCACCGACTCAATAGTCGCCGAGACAATACCCTGCTGGTAGTACGCCTCAGAGGTCCAAGAAATATCGTCAACAATGATGTCTGCACCTGCCTCAGCAAGCGCTTCGATGTTCTCTGCCATTCCGAGTTCACTGAGACCAGAATCGGCAAAGAGCAGCTTCGCGCCCGGGGCGATGCCATGCACGAGCTGCGTCATCGCTCTGCCCTCGTCGCTGCCATCAGTACGTTGGTCTGACAGCACCGTCACTTCTTGTGTTCTGCCACAGGGGTTTTCTGCGCCAGGTAGGGCCCCACTCTTGACATCATCCTCAAACGCAACAGGCGTCGTCGTCTGAGCGAACGAGTCCGAAATGATGCCAATCGTTACCCCGGTGCCGTCGACGCTGAAGTCTCGACGGGCCTGGTCAGCCCGAAGCGGACCATCTGCTTCGATGGGAATCGGGCCACAGTGGTCGGTCGCGGCTGATACTGCCGCCGCCTGAGCTGTGCGGTGCATCTGCAGGCTGTGGCGCAGTCCATCAAGGGTGTCTGAGGAACGCGCGCTCCCGACGAAGGGCGCAAGCGTCGGGGTCACACTCGCAATGCCGTCAGTCTCAGCAAGTACCGCAAGAAGCTCGGGGGCGACACGAATCTCAGCCGCATCGAATCGGTCAAAGACCTTGTCGACCTGCGCCTGCTCCGAGAGTACAGCAAGCGTTGTTTCGCTCGGAGCTCCCTCGAAGAAGACCGTTGCGCTCACTCGACTCGCGTCGTCAAAGCTCAAACTTCCAGCGCCATCGAGCGGCAATGACGCTGATTCGCTGATCTCGTCTGGCGCAGCACCTGCATCGGCAGCCGCTGCTATCTTCTCCGCGAGGGTATCCAAGCTTTCCTCCGATACCGGCTCTTCAGCAGAGGCCGGTACTGAAAGCGAGATGCTGCATAAGCTCACCAGTGAAACGACGGCTGCGGCCGCCAGCAAAGACGAGGATCTGAGTCGCATGTTTACTCCTTGACTGCGCAGGGAGCCCATTCTCCCGAATTCCAGACGCACGTCCGAAGCTAGCCCGTTGAAACCAAGTTCTTTGGGCGTCAGTGCAAGTTGTTCGCAAACTGGACGAAGTGTGCGCGAACTCGCGCTCGTGCCTCCAATTCAGCGCAAGATCCGGTCAGTCCGCCGCAAGTCAAACATCAGGGTCAACGGGGCTGCTACACAGTTACGTGACACGTCGCATGCGTGTCGAGAAGAAACAGACGGATCTAGGGGTCAAGCCTTCAACAACGGCGATGAATCGGTTAGCCGATATGAGCATCCTATTTTCAGTGAGCAGACAAAAACTACTGGAACTTACACACCAAGACCCGACATAAGATCTCGCCGTCTCTGCGCAAAGTCGCAGTAATGTATCCAGTCTTTTCCAAATCTCGGAAGGGCTAGCATGACAAAAACATATCTGAACTACGAATGGCTACGCTAATGCGGCTTTTAGCATTGGACATCGCTCTGGGTGCCTTTTGGCATTCTGGTGCATCGCTGACGCGGGGAGCATGTACGCGATGGAAGTTCCAGTGGGGTTCAACCAAGCTCTGATGCTTCCTCATGAGGTCTTGATGTGGGTTTCAGCCCACGCTTCACTGCTTCTGATAATTGCTGTGGATGTCTGTCTCATCTTCGGTTGGCGACGTGTATCCAAACCTCAGATCTAGTGCGTCTGCAGGGCGCAGGTTGTCCGGGCCATAAACGGTACGAAGCCGGGTCAAGCAGATCGCACAGGGAGGTGAGATCCTGAATCGCGAGTTCCACCGGGCAAGCACCCTCACTGCTCAAGAGACAAGGACCACATTCGGCAAAAGGTCCAGGAAGCCAAAACTGGTGACGAAGCGGGGCCTTTCGATTTTAAATTGATCGGGTATTTTTTGCACCGCGAATACTGTTGGACTGGCGGAATCACACGGTTCGGATGTGTGAGTGTCAGTTGATTTCCGTTGCTTCTCGCCGGATATATGGCACGGAACTCAGCTATTCATTTGCGAGCGAGAGTGTTGAGAAGTCCAATGCTTCAGTTTCTACGTATGTCTCGTACGAGAATTCGCTCATAGAGATAATTTCCAGTTCGATTGAGGACACTTGGTCATCGGAGTGACTTAGCCACCCTTTCGATAACGCCTCGCCCCACCAGCGCCATAGCTCGACAAGAGCAATGTCATTGTCAGCAACCGCATTTTGAAGAATAAGGTCAGATAGCGTCTCAAGATCAAGATCCTGCGGCCTCATACCACCTCTGCTACCTGTCACGTTCTGTGTCGACCATACCCAGTCGTCAGGCTTCATGTCGGCAGGCGGGAGGAAGTCCGAGGGAACCAGTACGTAGATAACAAGGTTTCTGCCTGGACGATTCCAGTCCGAGCAAGCAACTCTAAACTCCTCAACCCGGCCCAGGATGGTGGCAAACTTCGTACGCTTGGAGTATCCATCGGCGACCTTACGTTGCAACTTCCGAAGAGCTTCATGTACTGCGTCTGGAAACGCAAACCGCGAGAACCCTCTGCCGATTCGCGCAGCAAGTTGCGCCGCCTCTTTTCCGCTTTGCTCATCACTGGTGCGGTCCAGAACTCTCAGACCGGCTAGAGCACCCCTCGAAACCGATGTAACTCTTTCAAGGTCGGCCACGCGATTAAGTGAACTACCAACGAGAATACGAAGAGGTCGCTGACCCTTTTTAATTTGGGAAATCTCAGCCGGTAAACATGCCACAATTGGTGCTACCAAGACACGATTCTTGGTAGAGGTTTGGACCAGGTCGCATGTCTGACTTACTAAAACAACCCCGTCCGGCGTATCAAGATACTCGACCTTTCCATCTTCTACCTCTGACCAGTAACCCAAGCGGGGCAGCTCGACGATGTCTCCTTGCGCTGCAGCACTCCATTCGAGCAACGAGCCAGAGTCACGACCTTCTACGCTCACAGCCCGAATCGCTCCTCCACCGGCACCATATACTGAATCCGTTCACTTCTTGAATCTTCTTCAACGAACTGCCGAAAGAGGCTCGGACCCGCAGAGGAGTCAAGGAGACGTGCCCTCCGCGCCTCCGGTGTCTTCGAGGGCAAACTAAATATGAGGTTGCTTAGGGCCCGCACACGCTCCTCTCTGGCAGGCGCAATGGTTGCGCCTGCAGCCCAGTTATGAACCGAACGTCTCGAAACACCCAGAAGACGACCGAGTTGGTCGGCAGTAAGACCAGAGTCTGTTTTGAGCTCTGCAACGAGTACAGATACGTCTCGGACCTTGGCAGGAACCTCAGGTTTGACCGTTTCTACAACAAGTCCCTCGGTGAAAGTTGAGGAGGTCTCACTCCTAAGAATCGTAATGATCCAATCAAATGGCGAACGTCTGGCTGAGCCAGTGCCACGATGCCCCCAAGGCGCACACATCGCACCTTCCCATGAGGTAATTCCGCTTCCCGTAGTTGGCAAGGTAATAGTCATGATGCACCGTCCAACTGATCCTCTGTCCCCTCCTTCAAGACAAGCTTGAAGAAATCATAAACAACATCAGCTAATCTACCCACGTACTCACCGGTCGCAGAAGGGTCATAGGGCAATCGCTGCTCCACAAATGCATCGAGGTCAAGCACCCAGGTCTTCCCTGTTACCTGCGGGATCGCGGGGTCAGGAGTCTCTCCCGGCGCAAGAAGCCCAGAACGCACATGCAGGGTGACTTCTTCTGCCTGGTAAACCGCTTGATTGAAGCTCGAATGCAGTTCGATGTCGCCAGCAAACCCATCAAGCTGGTTGTACCCGAGAACAGCGGGGATAAATACATCACCGAGACGGGGTATAAGCTGTTCATCCGCAATGCGGTTCACATAGCGGATGCCGGTTCTCTCTATAGTTCGAACCTGAAGCTGGCTGCTCAGCAGTTCGGTCACCACGCCAAGATGTTTCTGGAGTTCAGCGAACTCATATGCCTCATGACGGACACAAAAAAGACTAATAAAGCGCTTAGTCAAATGGATTCCCCACACATCATCAGTTGAGCGCCACTGGTAAGCCGTTTCTCCGGGGATAGACGTAACGCCCTCTGGAGTGATCTGAACTCCTGTTTCAGTCACCTCGTTGAACAAAGGGAAGTCATTCAGTTGGTCGCCGAAATCGAGCGCGAGGGATCGGAAGTCTCGCATGAATCGCCCATGTTCAGGCCAGCGAATCTGCACAAGTACCAGTTCAAGCGGAGGGTTGTGAATGGCTATCTTGCGTTCAGAATCGCCTGTGAAGGGTCGGAAACGTGTTCTCTCTGCCATACTTCACACCCTACTTCACACCCCTGACAATCACCATAGATCCGCATAGAAGTTTATGGCGGAGGGTTGTCCTGGAGGAAGATTCACTTCGACCCCCGACCATCACTAGAACCCACCGAAACCTCGTGGGGATTCAGAAGATGTAATCATCCCTCGTGGCTCCGACCGGTATCGATCCGGTGACCTTTCGATTTTCAGGCGAGCCCCACACGAACAATTAGACGAAGAAGCGCAAGATCAACGGCGACGCGACTTACTCAAAGCTTTGGAGCTGATCGGCGCAGAGTTGCCCTGTCAGCGGCCAATTTCAGCGACTCGAACGAACGTGAGAACGGGAGAAATTGAGACGTTCGATATGCGGTGCAACACCCGGAAAGGCCGTATCTGCCCTTCGTGCGCTGCGCTCTATCGAGGTGACGTAAATGCAATCGCTCGCGAGGGTATCCACTCGGCAATGGATCAAGGCGACCAGATCGTGTTTCTAACGGTGACGCTGCCTAGCTTCGGCAAAACGCACTGGGTACCAGAAGCTTCCGACGTGTTGGTGACTGCCAAGCAGCGGGCGAGCTGGGTAGCAAAGAAGCGTAAAAAGTGCTCGTGCGGTGTAACTCACAAACAAGGCGATAGTCGCTACAAGGGGCTACCGCTGCCGGGGTACGATTACGACAAGCAAGCTCGCTGGAATTCTGGCGTTGGGCGGCTTTGGTCGCGTACCGCTGATGAACTGACTCGGATTCTAAATGTTCGTGAACCTCGGTGGTTCAATGCCAAGACGGGGCGCTGGAATCGAGGGAAGCTAATTCGGCTCCCTGCTATCGGGATCGCTGAGTTTCAGGCACGGGGAGCGGTGCACCTCCATGTGATTATGCGTGTGCCTCACGCCCAGGCTGAAGCCATGGAGCCATACAAGGATGATTCGCTAGGCAAGGGCACGGTTCGCCTTGGCAAGATTGAGGAAGTATCGCGAGCAATTAGGGCGACTATTGACGGCGAGAAAATGTACTGGGGCACCCAATGTGTCGCTAAGATCGTGAACTCTGAACGTTCGATGGTGCGTACCGCTGGGTACCTCTCGAAGCTAGTAAATTACGCTTGCAAGGATCTCGAAAAGGACTTGGGTCAAGAGGTGGCCCACTCCCCCGAAGTTGCCAAGCATCACAAGCAGCTCAACGCGGCTGCATGGCGGCAACACTGAGGCATTGAACCACCAGAGGACGCAGAAGACCTTACCGATGCCAACGTGCGCTGGCTATTGTGTGAAGCTGCGCACCAAAAGCGGGATGACTTTCAACGAGGCTGCAAGGGGAGGCGGCATCGTGAGTGGGGGCACCGCGGCTATACCGTGCGGCGCTCGCGTACCTGGTCGCTGCTGAATCTGGGCCGGTGCCGCAAGGCGCGCCGCAAGTTTCACGACCCCGAAACCGAACCCAGCTCGCGTGGAACCGAGGCCTCGGAAGAACCGTTGGAATCGCCGTGGGTATGGTCGATCGCCGGGGTTGCTGAACGGCAGGAGTTCGCACGGGAAATCGCGCGCCTGTTGTAGCTGTTTCACGGCAACCGTAGCGAAGCGGAGGGCGGCAGCCTGACTTCTAACGAGGTCGGGCGCTTTGGCATGTCTACACGTCGGTAACTTGCGGTGCGGGCACCGCGCGACCCCCGAGAAACCGACGACGCGGGCGCGAGTGCCGATCGATCACGCGCGAGCACGCGCCGCAGGCGCGCGCGCAGGGCGTGGAGGAGGCCGAAGCAGCCAAGCGGAGGAGCTTTCGCGGGGGTCGCCTTGAACTTGCATAGAAAGTTACCGGAACATTCCAGCAAGACGGCGTTGACGCGTCTTGTGTACGTCTAAATGCCTGACCAGTCTAAGACTGAGGACTTTCGATTGGGTTTTCGTCGATAAGTGCCACCCATCCACGCATCACGTCCAGGCCATCAACAAAGAACGTCAAACCGTCTCGGAGCGTGCGCAATGGCTTTCGCAATTCTCTCGACATTTTTTCCAAAGGCTCGATCTGTGCAATCATCTGCGCAACGGCCCCCAGCCCCTGCTCTGCTTCAGGCAGAAGAGCTTTAATGCTTGCAAAGAAGGAGTTGAAGTGATCAAAGGTGCTGGAATCTTCAGCAATCTCTTGTGGCGCTTTCGCGATCATCAATCGCACACCCTGATCCACTTCGTTCAACGAACTAGCGAAACCATTGCCGAGGTCACGAATTTCTTCCGAGGGGTTCCTTAGCGTGTTTGCAAGGTCTCTCGTCACCCGGAGCCTCGTTGCCAGCGCCGCATTCGGGTTACTGTTTGCATTTACATCATTGGTCGCTGCCTGCATCGACTCCCCAATTTCTTGGATCGCCTGACCAACCTGTTCCATGATCTGCATCATCTCCGGCAATGCAGATTCCATGGACGCAAATGTTTCCAAATCCCCGGGAGATTCGTCCTCATCGTCTTCCGTATCCATCGACACCGGGTCTTTAAGAGCTTCTTCTGCGATTTCGTTTGCCTCGACAAGGCGCTGAGCCAGGTCGTCTACCGCCCGTCGATATTCGCCAGTCCCCACGTCTTCGTACTTCAAGTCCAACCAGACAGACCACTGGAACTTCTTGGCCAGCTCCATTAGCTCATCATTCGACTCATCTTCGTCGAGCTGCGCAACGCGTGTCCAGATAATAGGCAACACCAGATCTTTGATCCCAAGCCGTTCCGCCCGGCGAGCGAAAAAGTTGAGTTCTCGACGACACTCTTCACTTCTGAAGTACCTAGGCGTGATCACCGGAACAAAGAATGCAACCGAAGCCAGGCTGTCATCAATCTCGTTCCGCCAGTCGTCCCCCCATTTCAGTTTTTCACGGTCAACGAAGAGGTTGATGGACTCGCCCGTGAGCATTTCAAATTTGCTGCGTACGTCGCTTGCAAGCTTTGTGATTCGCCCACTCTCAGCATCATCATCCGCATGCACATAAGACCAGAATCCGCTAATTTGAGCCATATCCGTGAACCTACCTTTTCAGTGATGTAACAACTCGATTGTCGCAACCCGTCCCCAACGGGCAAAGTGCTAGAAAGAATTCACTCTGGCTTTGGCAACGACATTGGACGTGAACGCCAGCGAGAGATTGTGGCAGAACTTGAATCGATGCGTCGTGACGTCTCAAGCAGAGTAAATGCCGAAAGCCTGCCCGAATATTCCGCAATGATGCGAGTGCAGACGTCGAGTTCGCTGCGAAGTCGGCCCAACTGAGTCAGCATCGCGTCGATACGTTGCGTTTCGTCACTGTCAGGATTGTCGGCAACCTTTAGCGTCTGAATAATTCCGGGGTTGGCGTCTCCGAGAATTGCGAGGAGGTCATCTAGGTCTCGTGCATCTCGCGATGGGTAGAAATCTTCAGGCGTGTCATACGTCGGGGGCGTGGGGGTGCGTACCATGCCGCCAGCCTACCTCTCGGTTTGAAAATATGCAGACTTCATGCAATAGGCCGTACTTGCAGCGTGGAAGTTAATAGTCCGGTTGTAAGTCAATGACGGTTCGTGCAACCTCATGCTTGCACGCTGAAAGTTTCAGTAGCTTTTGAGAGATTGGATCACCGATGGCCTACATGTTGCGCGAAGACGAAGACTTCAAGATCATTGGAGTTTTCCCGAAGAATGACGAAAACGGCGTTCAGAAGAAGGAAAAGGACACTAGCCAGAATCTATGGTCACTCCAGGCTCTGCACACACCTCGCAACGGCGGCCGTGCAGCCCTGGCAATGATTACGTTTGCGACGAATCAGGACATCACAGCACTACCGCCCATGGCGTACAAGCCTGTTGATGTTGAGGTGGATCACTACTCCGTCGGCACCAGCAATGGCCTCTGGTTCAAGTGTGCGGGTATCGCCGAGGTATCCGCTGCCGCTACTAGCCGTAAGGATGCGTAGCGCTCATGGAGACGGTTCGGAGGACGACTGAGCGTCGCGGCCTCGGTATGAATGTTGCTCTTTGGCTCATTCGCGGCGTATTTGTCGGTGCTGCTACGTGGGCACTGCCTGGCATTCTTACGGCGACTTGGATTCAGCCGCTGCTGGATAACGCCTGGATTTACTCGACGGTGTTCGCTGTGTCCGTGTTTGGGCTGCTTGCTTCGTTTGCGCGGCGGGGGTAATTAGCTGCCGCTTGTTGGTCGCTGTGTCCGGTAAGGCCGGCTACGGGTTCGATGCCCCGGCACAGTACGAAATGTATTCGAGATTTAAAGAAAGGCCGGCTAATGGCTTATGAGAATGGCTCGCTTACAGAGCGGGCGTTAGGTGCCTCGATTAAGGGGCTGGGTGTGGGGCTTTGGTGGTTACTTCGGACTTGGGCGGTGTCGCTCGTTTGGGTCGTGTTGCTGCTGTTTGTGTTGCAGATGCCTCGCCCTGTTGGTGCGGTGTTCGCGCTGCTGCTTGTTGTTGTGGCTGCTGCGCTCTGGTTCATCCCAGGCGGTCGCACTCGTGGTTTGGCGCCGTTCGTCAGTGATTGGAAGCGTTACCGTACCCGGCTTGCTGCGCGCAAGAACCGGAAGAATGGCTATCTCGTTGGCCGTGATTTGGGCGTACTCGTTGGGTATCCTGCCGAAGAGGAAGCTGCGCGTTTGAAGCGTGGCGGTAAATGGCTTCCGAATGCCTCGTTCATCGTTGTTGAGGGTGTCGGCTATTTCCGTGGTCGGCAGCAAGTCGCTAGGACTGACGAGCAGATTGTAAAAGCTGCTGAGGCGCTGGCTCCTACTCTCGGTTATCCGGCTGAGCATGTTTCGCTTGAGCGTCCGGATGCTTCGTCGGTGCTAGTGACGTGGCGGGCTGGTGCTGGTCGCGATTTGTTGGCTGAGTCGGTGCCGTTCCATGCAGATGCGTCGGCGGTGGCCGGTGACCCGGTGCTGATTGGTCAGACCTCGACGGGTGAGCCGTTCCGTCTAAACATTTGGGATAGGCAAGGGCTAGTTTTGGGCGCATCGGGTTCGGGCAAGGGATCGATTGTCTGGTCAACAATGTTGGGGCTTGCACCTCAGATTCAGGCGGGCACGGTCAAGGTAATCGGCGTTGACCTCAAGGGCGGCGTTGAGCTTATGACGGGTCGCGGGTTGTTCGACTCAGTGGCGATCACGTTTGAACAGGCCGCGGCTGCGATCCGCTCGCTGGCCGAAGAGGTAGACCGACGTCTGGAATACATGCGGTCGGTTGGGAGTCGTAAGCACGTGCCTACGGTCGAACAGCCTGCACTGCTACTGCTTGTGGATGAATATGCGTCGCTTGTTTACACTGCGCCGGACACGAAGAGTCGTAACGCGGTCGAGGCTGATTTGAAGCGCATTCTGTCGACGGGTCGTGCTGCTCGCATTAATGTTCTGGCACTCGCCCAAGACCCTCGCAGCGATTCCGTCCTTGCGAGGGCGCTTTTCACAAACGTCGTGGCGCTGCGGTTTCGCACTAAGGATGATGCGGCGCTTGCACTGGGTGCGGCGGTGGTTGATGCGGGCGCTGAGTGCCACAAGATCAGCCAGTCGATGCCGGGTACGGGCTATGTAGTTGATTCGGACGGTTCGGGTGAACCGATCCGGTTCCGGGCGTTCTGGTGCGACGATGCGCTAATCACGAGCATGGCTGAGAAGTATGGCAAGGCGGTGGATCATGTCGATGCATAAATATGCGTGCGATTGCGAGTGTGAAGAATTCAACCCACCCAAGTTGCGGATCGATCACCACTTGCCGGGGTGTAAAGAGCGCTCTACGTCAACGAACTATGAGTATCGGAGCGACTTCTACGGGACATGTACCTGTTTCACCGAGCGCTTCAGCGAGATGCAAAAAGAGCGCCGAGCGCAATTCATGGGGTTCTGGCTCTCGTTGCGTGCAGATGAGCGTGAGTGGTTCCAAGAAGAAATGGCGCGGGTAGCGCAAATTCGCTCGATGATGATGGGGAAAAAATGAAAAAGCTCAGCAAAACGGCTGTTGCTCAAATCGAAGCTGCGGGGCTAACCGTTGCTCAGTACACCGCCCATTGTGGCTTCGAACCTGACGAGTGGGGCGGCGACGAGCTTTGCGCCTGCGTGGACGACCGGTGTACGGGGCACCACCACGGGGACTTCGAAGAGTGCGGGTGCACCGCGTATTTCATCGAAGAGATTCAGCTAGCCATGGAAGATAAGGCAGCGCTTGAAGAGTTCCGGGTGTATGTCGGGTTCTTGAATGCCCGTGAACAGAAGCTATTGGCAGGAGTTCTAAATGAGTGTGCGGCAGGAGGTAGCACCGGTGGGCAAGCAGCAAACAACGTTGAATGACGTTTGGGAAGAATACGCATCTGTGGTGCTCGATGGCTGCACCGCGCGCACAGCCTACGTCTATAGGAATGCGTTCAAGAAGCGCGTAGCGCATACTCTCGGCGTGCTGCCAGTTGCTGACATTGGGCCGCTCGATGTACGCAAAGCCTGGGCTATGTGGTCGGGGTCGCAGTCCTCCAAGGTTGACGCACTCTCGGTGACCTCCAAAACGCTGCAAGTTGCGCTAGAAGCAGGGCTAGTGCAATCGAACGTAGCTCGCGGCCTGCGGCTGAAGCGTCAGCCTGAGAAGTCGCCCGCATCTCGTGCGTTGACTCCTGCTGAGTTGTCGGCGTTCATCGCTCGGGTGCCTGCTGGCCCATACCGGCGAATAGTTCAGGCGCTCGCATACTCGGGTTGTCGCCTCGGGGAAATCTGCGGCCTAACTCCTGCGGATATTGATATGGGCAACAGGTTAATTCGGGTGGCTCGCTCACTTTCGCCTGATCCCTCAGGCAAGCTCACGATGGGCGATACGAAGTCACATAAGGTGCGAATGGTGCCGGTCTTGCCCCAACTTGTTCCGGTGCTCGAAGAGGCAATGGCTGGGCGCGGCGCACACGACCTAATTTTTGTTGGGCCGCGTGGTGGTGCGCTTGATGCTTCAAACCTCGCTCGGGCGATTGGGTTGCATAAGTGGCGTGACGAAGTACGCCTATATCCGCTCGGTGAACGCGCGTTGAGGCTCAACGATCTACGGCACACGGCCTGCGTGCTGATGCTTCGCGCCGGGATACCCGCAAACGATGTTCAAGCCCTCATGGGCCACTCGTCCTTGGCAACTACGCAGATTTATGCGCGGGCCGATTCGGCTGCTGCTATGCGTGCCGGTGAGCGGTTCGGAGCTTGGTTGGCAACCACCACAACGGGCGATAATTCGGTGCCCGGTTTTCCTAAGGCTCACGAAATTAATCGTCATAACAGCGGGGTCGCCGCGTAACTATGTGCGGCTTGTGTGAAAGGTCTAGCGTCTTACGCGAAAACGGGGCTGACCAGGAAAAACAAATGAACCCCCGCGATGTAGAAGCTACGCGGGGGTTCGATGAAGGTGTAATACTCCTTCGTGGCTCCGACCGGCATCGATCCGGTGACCTTTCGATTTTCAGCCGAAGTATCGTGATCCATTCAGCTCGGCTACACCTAGCTATCAGTACGCTCGAGGTTCGTGCCGTCAGCATTCACGCGGAAGTTTGCTGAGCGGTACGCGTCAGACAGCGTGAAGTTCACGACCACTGGGCCGGTGCGCTCGTGGGTCCAAGGATCTTCTGGATCATCCGAGAGCATGCGCGAGACGTTATACATGAGCGAATCGCGCGCCGCATCAGTGTCGATTTCATCTGCAACAAGCTCTGCGGCTTCGTCAATGGCGCGAGCCACTGCTGCTCCGTCGAGCTCTGTCATGTCAAAGAATTCCCCCGCCGACTCTGGCTGAATCGAGCCAGCGCCCGTGTAGGTCACGCTTCCTCGACGCACGTACCAGGAATCCACATTCAGACTTCCGGGCTTTGCGGGAGCTTCGATCCGCACCAAGTCGTCTGAGACAGTGATGCTCGTGACGCGCTCCTCGCCAGTTTCAGCGGCGAGAATTTCGAGCGCACGCTCCAACGGGAGCGGCTCACGCAGGTCAGCATGCAAGTGACCCTCTGGGATCGCCGCCAGCGTCTCGGCGAGACCAGCGCGGTATGGCAGTACGACCGCGGCTCCGGCGAGCAGACCCGCAATCACAAAGACCGCGATACGGAGTGGGCGACCGCGTCGACCGGTGCCAATAAGTGGGGCACGTCGCGTGCCGTTTGCGCGGAGTCCGCCCGGAGCAGGGCGCAGCACCGGACCGGCCGCACCAGCAGGGGGCAGCTCGGTGTCAGCCCAAATCTCAGCACCAGCATCATGTTCTGTGAACGCAACGTCTGGTTGGCCTGCAGCCAGCACCGCGACAACATGCCGCGAACCCGGCTGGAAGCGCGGGATCTCCGTCAGCAGCACCACCCGGCGCGCGACCGTGCGGTACGCGCTTTCGTTCACGGGCCGCACGGTGAGCTCAATCTCGCAGAGCGGCTGCTCATTGATAAACGTGCCCGTCTGCGTGAGTGAATCTACGCGCGCAAGTGCGATCCGCCCCTCATCAACCGCCGCAGCAACAAGCTTCGGGTCACCCAGCTGTACGCCCCGCATCGACCGGCCGATACCGAGCAAGACCGCCGAGAAGACGAGCACGATGATGCCGACGGGAAATGCCCAGGAGGCAGCACCAGGCGGCCCAACAATCGCTGAAACGATCCCCCCGAGAATGATCCCGGAGCCGATAAAGCAGAGCAGGCGAAGCATCTCTTTAGCCTAACGAAGCAATTGGGAGTCATGTTGCTGGGTCTGGTCATTCTGCTTGTCGGCGCACTGGCGATCCCGTTCGAACGTCGCTTCCCACGCACTTCTGTCTGTCGCAGCCGCAAGAGGCTCTCATGCAGGCACGATTCGACACTGCCATAATGAGTGCATGCAGTCCTCATCGCGCCTCCCCCATGTGGTGCGCGGATCAAGCGCGGCTGCGATTGCAACGTTTGCAGCACTGTTCTCACATGTGCTCGGCGGCGGCGCAATGCCTGGGCCCCTCGGAATCCTGGTTCCACTGCTGTTGTCACTCATGGTCAGCGTGCTGCTCGCGGGGCGAAAGCTCTCACTCGTCCGGCTGTCTGTATCAGTGGTGACGAGTCAGATCCTGTTCCACTCGTTGTTCGTGCTCGGCACGCCAACCACGGGCGCTGCCACGCAAGATGCGCCTGTCAGCCCGCATCTCGCACACGGGATGATGCCGTCACCGATGCCGATGCCTGTCGTTTCTGAGCACACGATGTCACAGATGCACGGTGGCGCTGCGATGTGGCTTGCGCACCTTGCAGGAGCCCTGGTGACCATCGCCTTCCTCTATCGGGGCGAACAAGCGATCCATCACCTGCTTCGGGTCACCGAACAGTTCGTTGCGTGGGTGCGACACAGTTTCACCCCCACGATTCAGATTCCCGTGCTGTCGGCTCCTGCGCGGGTGCAACCGGCCGAGGCAAAGGGCTGGACAGTATTGTCGCAGATTCATGCCTCGACGCTAAGCCGTCGTGGGCCTCCGGCCTTTTTCCGGATCGCTCGATAGTTCTCTCCGCGGCAGGCACGTCGCTTGCCTGGAGAGTCAGTGCTGCCTGCCTGTCTGCCTGCCTACCTACCTGCCCGCTTACCCGTGTGCAGTGCCGCTACTAGGCAGACAGCGAAGTGGGCATGCCTTCCGCGCTCGGTTGCGCCTCAATAGGCGTACCCGTTCAAGCGTTCGGTACGCACGAACGTGCGCCTGAACTGACATTCAGCGATCCGCACCCCAGATTTCCCACGTCATATCTTCTGACGCGTGCCAGCCCGAATGAGCTGAAGACGCCTGTATTGGCGACCCTATTTCGCTCAGACGGCTCGTGCACGACACATCTTTACTCGGTGCATACGATGCGCCGAATCATACGAAAGACATACGAGAACCAATAATGAATCTCACTGAATCATCACGCCGCCCGTTCATGCTTACCGGCGCTGTAGCGCTTGGCACGATTGCACTTGCGTTTGGTGGTGCGACCGCCGCAAACGCCCATGTCGGTGCGAAGCCAGACACCAACGAGGCAGGCTCGTACGCAGTCGTAGCGGTCAGCGTTCCTCACGGCTGTGACGTCTCGCCAACGACGAAGGTGGCGCTCAAGATTCCTGAAGGAATCAACGCAGTGACTCCGACCCGAAACGCCTTCTACACGGTGGAGAAGGTCATGGAGAAACTGGACACCCCGATTAAAGACAGCCACGGCAACGACGTCACCGAGCGAGTTGCCGAGGTCGTCTACACGGCAACCACGCCGCTGCCTGCTGATCAGCGTGACGTGTTCGAACTGTCGTTGCAGATCCCTGAGGACGCCGCCGGCGAAATGCTGTTCTTCCCGACCATTCAGACCTGCGAAGTCGGCGAGACCGCGTGGGTGCAGATGCCCGCAGACGGGCAGGATCCGCACGAGCTTGAGCTGCCTGCCCCGAGCTTCGAGGTGGTTCCAGCAAGTGGTGAAGGTCACGGTAGCCACGCTTCCGAATCAGCTGAAGCGCACGGCACGAATGAAACAGCGGCGAGCGCTCAGTCGCCGCTCGTGATCACCTCGCTCCTGGTCGGCGCTGCAGGACTCGTCGCTGGCGTGATCGCTCTGATCCGGGGACGTAAGCAGGCATGAATCTGACCGTCTCCGGGGAACGATCCGCGCGCAGGAGGTGGATCAGCATCTTCGTGCTGCTCACCGCCTTACTTGGGCTGCAACTCGCCTGGAGTGTTGGCAGCTCACCGGCGTTTGCCCATGCTGAACTGCTCGAAACCACACCAGGCGACGATGCGGTGCTCGATACCGCGCCGGAAGCGGTCGAGTTGCGATTCAACGAGCCGGTACAGGTCGTTGACGACGCGATGCGATTGTTCCCCGGAGACGGCACCCCGGTGCCCCTCACGGCCCGGTCCAGCGATTCCGCTGTCATCATCGCGCTTCCAGACGAGCTTGGAAACGGCGCATATACGCTCGCCTATCGCGTGGTGTCTGCTGACGGACATCCGATCGGGGGTGCGCTCACTTTCCAAATCGGGAAGGGCGAGTATGCCGCCCCGGATTCGGGGGCTGCCGCAGCCGATCCCGTCGTCACCGAAACGATTGTCTCTGTCTTGACGTTCGTGCAGTATCTCGGGTTGCTGTCGCTTGCGGGGCTGGTGTTCTTCAGCCGTTTCGTGATCCGCGCCCAAGGCGGTGCCGATCTGCGCATTCGTAGGCTGAGCCGCATCGCCTACGGCACAGCAGTAGTGGCATCGCTGGTACTGATTCCGGCGTCTGGTGCGCGAGTTGCTGGGGAGGAGTTTGTCACCTATCTCTCCGAATCTGGTGATCTCGTCTTCCTCCCCTCAAGGTCCTGGATGTCAGGCATCTCTTGGCGACTTGTCATCGCTGCGGTGCTGGTGGTCGGGTTGGGCCTTGCGGCGCTGCTCATGCACACTCGTGCTCGTCTGCCACGCTTGCAGCTCTTTGGGGTGCTCTGCGCGGTGGGTGCGCTTTCCGCGCCCATGCTGATCGGACACACGCAGACCGTGCAGCCCACGTGGGTCATGCTCCTCGCAGATCTTGGGCACTTGGTCACCGGCGCGTTCTGGGTCGGCGGGATCATTGGGTTGCTCTGCGTGCTTTCCGCGGTGCGCCCAGAAACCTCTGACGCGGAACCGGGCGTTCATGTACACGCGGTCATCGAGGTCGTGGCTCGGTTCTCGCGCTACGCGTTGATAAGCGTCATCGTGCTCGCGATCAGTGGTGTCGTTATGGCGTTTCTCATCGTCGGCTCGTGGGGAGCACTCTTCGGTAGTGATTACGGGCGCATTTTGCTCATCAAGCTCGGCGTCGTCGCAGCGGTGATTGTGCTCGCTGCGTGGAACAGACTCTATGTGCTGCCCCGCATCAGCAACCAGCCCGGCGAAAAACAGCAATGGGCCAGTTTGCGCCGCACCCTCATTGGTGAAGCCGTCCTGCTCAGTGTTGTCATTGTGGTCACGGGGTTCCTCACCAACACCAGCCCAGGCGCAGCGCATGCACACCACCACGGTGGAAGTGTCGCAAGATCCGTTGCCACGGAAGCTCGCCTCGATGCAAGCTCTCAGGGCATGACGGTTGACGGTGCTGTCGCCCCGGCGACAGTGGGTGAAAACACGCTGACGTTCCGCCTCGAATACGACGGTGAACCGGTAACGAGCGACGAGGTGACCCTCGAAGCGAGGCTTCCTGAACAGCAGCTCGGGCCGTTCACCGCGACCCCGCAGTTCAACCCGGAAACCGGCGAGTACGAGGCCCGGATGACCCTGCCCGTTGCCGGTGAGTGGCAGGTCCAAATCGCGGTGCGGATCGACACCTATTCACAGCCCATCGCCGTGATTCCTGTCACGGTCGAGTGAACCAGGCCCCAACAACGAAAAAGTCCCGGAATCCGATGGATTCCGGGACTTTCTTGTCGGGCTGACAGGATTTGAACCTGCGACCCCTTGACCCCCAGTCAAGTGCGCTACCAAACTGCGCCACAGCCCGATGTTATTTGGCTCTCACCAAGCAACCACTCAATACTAGCGAGTAATTCTTGTTTCACCGATTCGAGCGCACGTTATGGGCATGTTCTCGCGTAAATCCGCGGAAAATGCTGAGCCGCCTGCGTGCAGCGCCGCGCGTTTCGTGACGTACATCCGCTGGCCGAGTGCTGGTCGCGCGTTGGTCGAGCGAGCCAGGTAAAGCTAGCCGAGCTGCACAGCTTCGCGGTCGGGCTCGTCGCCGAAGACAAAGGCTCGCCCAGTGAGTGATGCAACCGTGATCCGCACAAACTCCATCTTCACCGTCGCGACCATGGGGCGAAGTGGGAGTTCTTCGGCCCGCTCAATCTCACTGAGTTTCTGAATGCGGTGCGCATTCCCGCGGATCACGACGCTCCACCCGCGCTGGTCATCGTACGAGTCGACCTCAAACAGCACCTCGTGGTTCACCACCAAACTGGAGAGCTTCGTTCCTTCAGCGGTACGAAACACGATGCTTCGGTCATCCACAACATAGTTGACCGGGACGATGTCAACGAGGCCTGCAACGTTGGTGACGATACGGCCGACGCGCTGCGTTGCGAGTCGTTCCCAGCTGGCGTCTTCGCTCAGCGCGGTGATGGGGACTTCACTATTCATTCCTCCATCCTTGCGCATCTGGGCCCGCTTTTGTGGTAATTCGTAATCTCCGTTCGAATGTCAGAACCCTCCGATACGCTAGAAAAATGAGCGATACTCGGAACACCGGAGATGTCTGGGTCGAAGCCCCCGACGGGGCTCGATACTGGGGCAAATTCGGTGCTGCCGGGCTCCTCGCCTATGACCGGGCGCGTGATGCGATACTCATGCAGCACCGCGCGAGCTGGAGCGATCATGGTGGCACCTGGGGTATTCCTGGCGGCGCACTGAATGCAGACGAGTCAGCCATCGCTGGTGCGATCCGTGAATCGCAGGAGGAGGCCGGAGTTCCCGACGACGCTGTGCAGGCCCGCTACACGCACGTCCTTGATCGAGGTGTCTGGTCGTACACGACTGTCGTCGCTGAAGCGGTTTTCCCGTTCGAACCCGAAATCACCGACGCAGAGAGCGATGCGCTTGCATGGGTGCCCGTCGACGAAGTGGCTGCGCTCCCCCTGCACCCGGGGTTTGCGCAGAGCTGGCCGTTCCTCAGCACGCTCGTACGCGCGACCCCAACGGTCGTTGTCGACGCAGCAAATGTCATGCTCACGATGTCTGGCACCTGGTGGCGCGACCGAAAAGGCGCAACAGAGCGCCTGCGTGACCGCATCAACGAGGCTGCACCGAAGGGCATTCGCCCTGGATTCATCGGCCTACCGCCAACCGAAGCACCCGGTCTCAGTCAGGTCTTCCCAGAGTGGATCTTTGTGACCGAGAGCACCGCCCGCGGCATTTCGTCATCAGAACACGTGATTGCTGTCGATGCTGTTCACTCGGGTGACGACACGATCGTCGACCAGGTCCGTGCTGCGGCGCTGAACGGCAACACCATCACTGTCGTGACAAACGATGATGAGCTGCGTGTCAGGTGTTCAGTGTCTGGCGCTGGGAATTTCCGTGGCGGATCACAGCTGCTCCTGCTGCTTCCAGAAGAACAGACAGCGGCGTAGCGCCCCTCCCTCGTACCGCGCGTCGGCTGTGTGCCGCGCGTCCGAGGTGTGCTGCCCTTCGGCAACTTTCGGATGGTCGGCAGCGCGCTGAAGGAATCAATACGCTGCCGACCACAACTCGCTAATCTCGCAACGCGTCGACTGGTTCGATACGTGCAGCCTTGAGTGCCGGGTACGTTCCAGCGGCGAGACCAACAAGTGCTCCAACCAACACCCCGACGGGCGCTGCCCAGAAGGCGATGATGGGGGTCCACTGCTGTGCGATACAGACGCCGATGAGGGCAAATAGCCCGACGACCACACCCATGAGTCCGCCAAGCACACCCGTTGTCAGCGACTCCAACATGAACTGCGCCGCGATGTCGCGCGTGCGCGCGCCTAGGGCACGGCGCAAACCGATCTCTCCCCGTCGCTCTGCGACCGACAACAACGTCACATTCGCGATGCCGATGCCGCCACCGATCAACGCGACAATGCCAATGGCGAGGAACAAGACGTTGACATCTGCCTGCACGCCTTCTTGCAACGCATTCGAGTTCGATGGCGCTTTCACCTTGAACCCGTCGGGGGAATTCGGGTTCAACGCAATCGGTGCCTGATGCGCCACCACCGGACCAGCACCAACCGCAATACGCATATCAAGGTTTTCGGCTGCGGCAACGTCAAGTTGCGCCCGTGCCGTATTGAGCGGCACGATCACCGCATCTAGCAATGGGCTTCGTGTCCCAACCGAATCAAGAATGCCAATCACGGTGTACGCGCGATCATCGATAAAGACAGCGGGCTGGCCAGTGACGCGGTTGACACCAAGTGCCTCAGCAGCCCCTTTGCCCAGCACGACCACACGATCACCACGCTCATCGTGCCCGCGGTCAAAGAAACGGCCGGTGCTGATCTTGCCGTCGACGGTTTCAAGCAGCTCTGGAGATGCCGCAAATACACTCGGTGACGCGGTTTGCGGCGCAGACGGATCCTGCACCTGCACCGCGGCAACCTTCGGCGCAGTTTTCGGCTTTGCAAGGAGCGCGGCATGCTCGACCCCGGCAAGGTCACTCACCCTGTCGACGGCGTCCCACGGGAGCGAGGCTGTCGCGCGTTCTTTCCCGTTCGCAGCTTTCGTCGATCCAGGTTCAACCGTCACGCGCGTGGCGGCGAGCGCATCAAACTGCTGCGCGATCTGCCCCGAGGCGGTCTGCGCGAAGCCGATCGTCGCGACAAGCGAAGCGATGCCGAGCACCGTTCCGATGAGCGTGATGATGAGTCGTGACGGGCGCGCGCCAACGCCCTCAAAGGTCTCCCGGAGGAGGTCCTTCGTCGAAACACCTGGAGGAAGCGCAGCACGGTTCGCCTTCCGGGATCCGCGCCACTCAGTGAATTTCTGCTTGAGGCCCCGCATCACGCAACCTCCGTCAGTGAGCCGTCGTGCATGCGCACGCGACGCTTGGCCGCCTGCGCGACCTCGTTATCGTGCGTAATCATCACGATCGTGAGCCCGTCGGCGCCAAGCTCGTCGAACAGGCGCATAATTCCTTGCGAGTTCTCTCGATCAAGGTTGCCCGTCGGCTCATCGGCGAGAAGCAGCCTCGGCGACGTACTTACGGCACGCGCAATTGCAACGCGCTGACGTTCACCGCCTGAGAGCGTGCGTGGGAAGAAGTCAACTCGGTGTGAGAGTCCGACGCGATCGAGCGCGGATCGGGCCAGCTGCTCGCGCTCCTCACGCGGAAGACCCGCATACGTTCCCGCAAGCATCGTGTTCTCAAGAACGGTGCGAGTTGGCATGAGATGGAAAGATTGAAAGACGAATCCGATCGCGCTCGCTCGCATCGCCGCGCGAGCGTTGTCTTCGAGCGTGCCAACGTCGATGCCTTCGAACAGGAACTGTCCCGTGCTGGGTCGGTCAAGCAGCCCAAGCGTATTGAGCATCGTGGATTTACCGGATCCCGAGGGGCCAATGATCGCGAGGTATTCCCCACGGTCGACAGTAAGATCGACGCCGCGCAGGGCGTTCACAGGAGGTGGGCCTGGGAAGAAACGCGTCACGTCATTCAGTGAAATGAGCGGTCCAGCATATTCTGGGTCGCCGACGCGCATGTTCTCAGCTGCATCGGCAACTGCGGCATCGTACGCGTGCTGTTTCGCCCGACGTCGTGCAGCACGAACGATATCTCGATCGGCTTTGCGACGTTCACGAGTGAGCGAGCGAGCAGAGCGCGGCTCTTGCTCGCGCTCTGCTGACGCTTCACTCGCTTCTTCAAAAAGTTCGTCGACCTCACTCACCGGCCGACCACGACCTTTGCCCCGGCCTTGAAGCGCGGATCAGCGCTTTCGAGCTCGACGAAGCCGTCTGCCGCGAGCCCCGCGGTCACGTCTACCATCTCGGTGACAGCATCTGGGCCGTTCTTGATATCGATGAGCAGTTCGACGCGGTCCTGCCCTGCTGAACCAGCAGAGAGTGCAGCAATGGGCACCGCAAGCACTTCACCGTCGGTGCTTGCAACGGGAACCCGTACACGTACGTTCGTTCCTCGCAAGACATCGATCTGTTCGGAGCTCAGTTTCGCTGGCGTAAAACTCACCGTGTAGCGTGACCCATTGCCAGCATTGGTGTTTCCGCCAGAGTTACCGCCGCTGTTGTCGTCGCCACCCTCAGGTTTGCCGCCACTCTTTGGCGCTTCCACCTTCGCGACCGTCGCCTCAATGTCGGTGCCGTCTGGCCCAGGGAACGTTGCCTTTGCACCTGCAGCGAGCAGCTCTGCGTCCTGCTTCGAGACTGTTCCAACGATCGTGAGCTCAGCGCCCGAAACGTTCATTGGTGATCCCTGTAGCACATCGCCACGCTTCACCGACACGTCGTCCACACGCCGTGGCAAATTACTGAGGAACAGGACTTCCGAGGAGGGAAGCGTCGGAAGCACGCGTTCCTGTGCCAGACCGAGTGCATCCTGTGCATCAGACAGCTGATCGTTCGCCGCGGTGAGCGCTGCTTCTTCAGCGGAAGTATTGTGCGAACCTGCGGCACGAGCCTGGTCGAGCGCACTCTGAGCTTGAGCAACGGCAACGTTCGCATCGCGCACGCTTCGTTCTGCCGTTTGGAGTGCTTCCTGTGCATCCTCTCCACCGCTCGCCGCCGAATATCCCGTCTGCTCATAGAGCGCACCGAGTGCCGTGGCAGTGTCCCAGGTGAAGGTGTCGTCACCCGAATCGCCGGCGCCGTATCCCATGGCGTTCAGCGCAGTCTTCAGCTGCACCACGTCGGGACCACGCATACCGATGCTCAGTGTGCGGTATGACGGCAGTTCACCAGGCAAAACAATGACTGGACGACCTGCGACTTCAAGGGCGATGTTGCCGGCGTTGAAGACGGTGCCGACTTCAGGGACATGCCCAGTGACAACAGGGCGTTCAGCTGCAGCCCCAGCATCGATACTCACTTCAACCGCATCCGCGTACGTCACTTCACCGCGAGTAATGATGGTGTTCTCAATTCGCCGCTGCTCAACCGGGGCGGTAATTGGACCTGCCTCCGGCGGCTCGGTGCGCGAAGCAAGCTCCGCTGGCGAAACGATAAATTGCATCACCGCAATGCCGATGAGCAACGAGACAACAGCTACGCCCGCAATGAGTGCGACGAGGCGTCGCCCTGTCCAGCTCTTTCGCTCAGCTTTCTCAGGAGCATCAGTGGCCTCGCCTGATTCCTGGTCTGCAGCATCAACGGCTTCGGCATGTGCTTCGTGCTCAGTCGTCCCGTTCGCTTCTGTCGTTCGTGCCCGTCGCCCTCGTACGCGCATCAATTACTTCTTCTTGGCGCCGTACTTGGCGACCAGTGCGTCAAGCTGAGGCTTATTCGCGTCGATGAATTCCTGCTCAGCGGCATTCGTCAGCTTCTGAATTTCAGCGTCGTACTTCACCTGCTCCTTGCACGTGATATCAGCAACGGCCGTCTCAATTTCACGAGCCTGGAACTTGTCTACCTCGCCCTTGTCAGCCTTTGACATGTCGCCGTCTTCCGGCATGAGTGCGTAGTACTCGTTATTCAGTACTTCAAAGACAGAATTGGGTGACGCGAACTCGCTGATTCCAGCCTTCGTCATGCACGCGTTCCACGAGGTGTTCAGTGCTTGCACCTCTGGGCTCGCCTGCGTGTCGTCGTAGAACGGCATGTGCACTTCGTTCATCTCGGTGAAGAGCTCAGCAAATTCTGGGTCCTCAAATGCGGCATTGACTCCGCCATTCGACTCATTGATCTCGTTCTGGGCCCAGCCTTGGCAACCTGAGTCTTGCCAGCGGTACTCATACGAGCCGTCCTCGTTGATTTCGCTTTCGTCAGGGCCAGCGCCGTACAACGTTTCGTAGTACGCAGCCTGTTCTGATTCGCTCAACGAGTTCACGTAGTCCTCGTTCGGATCTTCATACGCAGAGGGGTCTTCTGGCTCTTCAGGGGCATCGTCCATGCCAGGCCAGTTCACTATGCCGTAACCGTACTCTTTCGCGAACTCCAATGAGCCCCACTCGGGCCCTTCAGACTCGCCTTCATCTTCCGAGTTCATGATGACCATGCCGCCACCGGACTTACTCGGGGTGTACTCGAAGCCCTCCTTCGTCATGCATTCCGCGACGAGTTCTTCGGTCTTTGCCATCTCGGCATCGAGCTTCTCTTGCGTGAACTGATCCTCGTCATACAGCACCGAGAGGTACTTCTGCAGGGGGCTTTCTTCTGCCTCTTTCACTTTGCCGTCGTTGCCAGAGCAGCCGGTCAGTAGGAGCGCCGCAGCGATGGTCACAGCGGGCAGCGCAAAGCGGCGGCCAATCGTGAAACGGTTGGTCTGGGGGGTCATTCTGGTCCTCAACTTCAGGCGAATCGTATGAAATCTAGTGAGCTATAACCCGAAAGCCTAGTGGGCGAATACCGCAAACTCTCCAGAATGAGTCCATATCGTCACCTGCCACAAGAATTTGGTTACCGCTCCACAAGAACCCCATCTGCATCGCACCAGACGTGCGCACCCGGCCTGAATGTCACTCCCCCGATGATGAGTTCGACATCGGCCGCCCCGGCGCCCGTCTTCGTCGACTTCGCAGGATTCGAGCCAAGTGCCTTGACCCCAAGCGGCAGAGTTCCGATCGCGACACGGTCGCGAATTGCACCGTTCACGATGATGCCAGCCCAACCATTGTCGACTGCCATCCCCGCGATGACATCACCGACGAGCGCTGTCTCCAGGGATCCGCCCCCATCGACGACCAGCACGGCACCTTCGCCGGGCGTAGCAAGCACGCTTTTCAACAAGGCATTGTCTTGGAAGCAACGGACCGTACGCACCGGTCCGTCAAAGCAGGTCATCGCTCCGATGTCCTGCATCTGGAGGGCGAGCGACTGCAGCGCATCGCCATGGGTGTCGTACAGGTCTGCTGTGTTGATGAGGTCCACGAGACCCCTCCTTCCGCGCACGTTCGACTACGAACGCATCGTCCTCCACGCTACCTGCCACCCCGGTATCGCGCGACCCCCGATTGACGGTACCCGGGTATGAGCACCCCGGTACTGGGGCAGGATGGCAGGCCCGCGAGAGGCCCGTAATTTGGTTACTACCAGGCACACAAGCCCCCGTCCGAGAAAGGCAACATCATGCAGGACACCATGACCATGAACTCCACCGTCGCTCTCGAGGGCGGCACCACCGCTCCCAGCACCGATGGAGCACCGCAGCCGACATTTACGCCAGCTCCAAAGCCGCAGAGCGACGGACGTTCGTTCGCAATCGCGAGCTTCGTCATCGGCCTCGCCTCAATCGTCTCAGGCTGGACCTTGGTCGCACCAGTCGTCGGTCTGATCCTCGGTGTGCTCGCGCTTCGTCGCGAAACCCCAGAACGTACCCTTGCGCTGTGGGGCGTGTGGATGAACGCAGCAATCCTCGCGCTCGTCGCAATCATGCTCGTCTTCGGCATCGGCCTGCTGATCTTCGGCCTCATGGCCGGCACGATCTACTAACGCGCTTAACCGGGTGAAGCAGGGGTGCGGATCACCACCTTGATCGTTCCCCTCTCGCGGGTGTGCTGGCATCAACTCCACCGTTGGTGCCAGCACACCCGCGCTCGTTTGCCGGCGTCGGCGCTCACACGTCGTCTCGTACCCCTAAGATGAACACGTCCTACTTCCACAATGACGAGGAACCCCGACGTGACAAAGTACACACTCGACAACGCGACCGACGCTGGCCATATTCATACGGGCAAAGGATTGAACCAAGGCACACTCGGCGTCGTTGGCTCAACGATTATCGGCCTCTCGTCGACAGCCCCGCTGTATTCGCTCGCAGCGACGCTCGGCTACGTCATTGTTGCGGTTGGCGCACAAGCTCCGCTCGTCTTCGTCGTGGCATGTATCCCCATGGTGTTTGCGGCGTTCGCGTACCAAGAGCTCAACCGCGAGGCTCCTGACTGCGGCACCACCTTCGTTTGGGGCACCAAGGCCTTCGGACCGGTGACCGGGTGGATCGGTGGCTGGGCGGTCGCCGTTGCAGGCGTCATGGTGATGGCCAATGTTGGTGAAATCACCGGCCGCTACTTCTGGTACCTCGTCGGCAATAATGAGTTCGCAAATGACCAAACCATTGTCGTCATTACCTCAGTCGTGTTCATCGCGCTCATGTCAGGCATCAGCATGCTCGGTGTGCAGATCGGTGACCGCATGCAGATGGTCCTCATGGTCATCCAGATGGGTGCACTCCTGCTCTTTGGCGTGCTCGCACTTGTGAACGCACTCAACGGCAGTAACCCCGACTCAGTTGCATTCGACTGGAACTGGTTCAACCCTGCAGAGCTCGGCAGCTGGAGCGGATTCATGCAGGCCGTTCTACTCGCGCTCTTCATTTACTGGGGCTGGGATACCTGCCTGGCGCTGAACGAAGAGACGAAGAATCCGCGCAAGACTCCCGGCCGTGCGGCATTGTCGAGCATCGTCGTGCTCATCGTTGTATATGTTGGCGTCTCGATCGCTGTCATGATGTTTGCCGGCTTTGGCGACACTGGTTATGGCCTCACCAACGCCGCGAATCTCGACGATGTCTTCACGGTTCTCCGTGATGTGCTCTTTGGCCCGTGGGGCTGGTTCTTGATTCTCGCGGTGATGGTTTCTGCTGCGTCGTCGACGCAGACCACGATTTTGCCGACCGCGCGCGGCACCCTCTCAATGGCGGTCTATCGCGCGCTCCCTGCAAAGTTTGCCTCGGTGCACCCGAAGTTCAAGACGCCCTGGTTCTCCACGCTCGTCATGGGCATCGCTTCAATCGTCTATTACGTCGTCATGTCGCTCGTCTCGACAGACATGCTCGCCGATTCGCTCACGTCAATGGGCCTCGCGGTTGCGCTCTACTACGCGCTGACCTCGTTCGCCTGTGTCTGGTACTTCCGATCAACGCTGCGCAGCAGTGCTCGCAACCTGTGGATGCGCGGCATTCTGCCGTTGCTTGGTGGCATCATGTTGACCTACGCGTTCATCCAATCGGCAATCGACATGTGGGCAACCGACTATGGCAACACCGTGCTGTTTGGCATTGGCGGCGCGTTCGTCATTGGCGTCGGAGCGATCGTGCTCGGCTTCGTGCTCATGGGAATCTGGGCATTCCAGCCGAACTCGCGGCCGTTCTTCCGCGGTGAAAGCCTCAACCGCGATACGCCAGTACTCGTTCCCGACGAGTAGACCGCAGCACGGTTCCCGCACTTTTCACTTTCCTACTTGGAGCAGTTCATGACGCACTTTGACACCCTCATCATCGGTGCAGGTATCTCTGGTCTCACCACCGCCCGGTTACTTGCTCGCGACGGTCAACGCGTCGCGGTTCTTGAGGCACGAGATCGTATCGGCGGGCGTGTGCATACCGATCGCGAAGGCGGACGGGCAACTGACCTCGGCGCCTCGTGGATCCACGGCATCACCGATAGCCCAGTCTTCGAGGCAGCCACGGCATTTGGCATGCCGATGGTTGAGTTCACCGTCGGCGGGTACCAGCCCGACAGCCGCCCCATGGCTTACTACGGACCAGACAACGAGCGCCTGTCGTCGACCGCAGCCGCGCAGTTCACCGCCGATATTCATGCGGTTGATGCGGCGCTTGTCCAGACGATCGCAGCATCGCAGGAGGGCGACTCGTATGCAGACGTCGTAGAGCGTACGCTCGGCTCGCTCCGCTGGGATGACGCGCGAGCCGAGCGAGCACGCGAATACTTCCGGCACCGTGCAGAAGAACAGTATGGGGTGTGGATCGAAGATCTCGACGCGCACGGGCTCGACGATGATGCGATCGACGGCGATGAGGTCGTCTTCCCACAGGGCTACGATGCGCTCGCCACACATCTCGCGCAGGGGCTTGACGTGCGGCTCACACACGAGGTCACGGCTGTGCGCTGGAGCGAATCCGGAGTCGAAGTAACGAGCAACCGTGGCACCTTCACCGCAGCACGCGCAGTTGTGACGGTTCCCGTTGGTGTCCTGCAGTCGACGGAGTTCGTCATTGATCCGCCATTGCCAGCGCGTAATGCCAGCGCACTCGCTGGACTCCGCATGAACGCGTTCGAGAAGGTATTCATCAGGTTCACCGAGAAGTTCTGGGACGACGGGGTGTATGCGATCCGCCGCCAAGGCCCAGAAAGCCGCTGGTGGCACTCGTGGTACGACCTCACTGCCTTGCATGGTGAGCCTACGCTCCTCACGTTCGCAGCAGGACCTTGCGCGCGTGACACTCGTGACTGGTCAGACGCAGAGATCGTTGAGGATGTGCTCACAGAGCTGCGTGCGCTGTACGGAGACCGGGTGAGCGACCCCGCGCAGATCCACGTCACCCGCTGGCAAGACGATCTATGGTCACGCGGTTCGTACGCATACATGACCGTCGGTTCAACCCCTGAAGACCATGACCTGCTCGCGACCCCGGTCGGTGATGTGCTGCACATCGCTGGCGAAGCGACCTGGACAGATGACCCAGCCACGGTCACCGCGGCACTCATGTCAGGCCACCGTGCGGCCGAACGTATTCTCGGCCGCGACGTCGCATTCCCTGAGATTTGGAGCTGATGCCGAGTAAGTGTTGCACGTTCTCCCGTTTCGGATCCAAGCTCTTCGGTAGCGACATGTTCCGGCGTTGAGCACGGTTCACGTGGCAGCAGCTCATTCCGGATGAGGCTCACGGCGGCTGAGCTGTCTGTTCTGCGCATCACCATGTCCACACGTGACGTATAGCCGCTGCTAAGGTGACTCCTCGTGAGTAGTAACGAGAGCTTCGAAAGTCAACCACGCAAATTCGGAGCGATTCGTCACCGCAAAACTGGCCCCTACATTATTGGCGGCGCCATGTCGATGATGGCTGACAACATCGAACATGTGCTCGCCTACTGGGTGCTCTGGCAGACCTTCCATTCGCCGTGGCTTGTGGGGTTCCAGATCATCAGTCATTGGCTCCCCTACTTGCTCTTCTCGGTCGCGGCAGGAGCGCTCGCAGAACGCTTCGACTGCCGTCGCGTCATTCAGATCGCGCAGCTGCTCTTCATGAGTGTTTCACTCGCTTGGGGCGTCCTGTTTCTCACAGGAACGCTTGAGCTCTGGCACGCGTGCGTCCTCCTCGTGCTGCACGGCATTGCCGGCTGCATCTGGATGCCAGCTGAACAACTCATGCTCTACCGGTTCGCTGGCCCAGCGCAGCTCACCGGCGCGATTCGCATGAATTCTACGTTCCGCTCACTTGGCTTCCTTGCTGGCCCGGTCATCGGCTCGGCACTGCTCCTCAGCATCGGTCCCGCGTACGGCATGTTTGTGAACATTCTGTTCTACCTGCCGCTCACGGTCTTCTTGATGTTCGTGAAGATCCCGAAGGCCGCGCCAGATGCCCAAGCTCCGAAGAAATCCGCAGATGCGCCAAAGAATTTCTTCTCTGCGTTCAAGGTCTTGGGGACGATCCGCCGCGACAAGCAGCTTCTCGGTATGGTGATGCTGTCTGCCCTCAGCGCTGCCACGCTCGGAGCGGTCATTCAGAACGCCATGCCTGAGTTTGCCGATGAGCTAGGTGCCGGATCTGCCGGCCTCGCCTACGGCGCCTTGCTCTTTGCCAACGGAGCTGGCGGCGTGCTCGGCGGCTTCCTTCTCGAAGCGACAGGCAAAGTTCCGATCACGCCTCGCACCGCAGTTATCAGCGCCATCGTGCTTGGCATCACCACGATCGTATTTGCACTCAGCCCGTTCTACGCGCTCGCACTCGTCGCTCTCGTCATCGGCGGTATCGCACGCATCACGGCTGATTCGACTGAGATGAGCATTGTGCAATTGCGTGCGCCCAATGAAGAACGTGGGCGGATCATCGGCGCATACACGATGTTCGGGCCGGGAATGATGACCTTTAGCGGGCTGACAGTCGCGGTGCTCGGCAGTCTCTTCGGATTGCGTGGCACCGTGTTGTTTGGCGGTATCGTACTCACTATTGGCGCATTCCTCATTGGCTTGTTCGTGCTGCGCCCTGCGCGCGACAACCCTTACCCATCAGAAAGGCCCGCAGCATGATCACTAATGCCCAGCTCGCTGAATACCCATTCCTGGAAGACATGTATGGGGATGACTATTACCCAGACCATCTCGTGGATCAGTGCAAGGCGATCCTCACGACGCTCTGCACCCAGATTGAGGCCGCGCCTCCGGCAGACCTTGACGGACTCTATGTGCTCACGCATGCAGCAACAGAATCGTTCAACGGCCTCCAAGCAGCCTTCAGTGCCGCCGACAGCGACATCGAGACCGTTGCACGGGAAACCATCGCTGAGGACTTTGCGGTGATTGCTGAGGCCTATGGCTTCGAGGACGCCGATATCGAAGAGCTCATCAGCCCGCGGGACTGGTAAGCACGGTATCCAGTTCCCGGCGTTCGGGTCAAAATACAACGGAGGGGCGGATCTCAGTAAGCACTGGGATCCGCCCCTCCGTTGTCGTATACGTCCGGATTACGGACGCGGGCGCTTCTCGCGAATACGCATGTTCAGCACAATTGGGCTGCCTTCGAAGTTGAAGGTCTCGCGCAGACGACGCTGGATGAAGCGGCGGTAGCCGGGATCCAGGAAGCCGGTCGTGAAGAGCACGAACGTGGGCGGACGGTTCTGCACCTGAGTACCGAAGAGAATACGGGGCTGCTTGCCACCGCGCACGGGGTGCGGGTTCTCCTGGGTGAGCTCTGCAACGAAAGCGTTGAACTTCGCTGTGGGGATACGTGAATCCCACGAGTCCAAAGCAGTTTCGAGCGCAGGAACGAGCTTCTCAAGGTGACGGCCGGTACGTGCCGAAATATTGACGCGCGGAGCCCAATCCACGTGAGCGAGGTCAGCCTCGATCTCACGCTCGAGGTAACGGCGTCGTTCATCGTCAAGCAGGTCCCACTTGTTGAACGCAAGTACCAGGGCACGGCCCGACTCAAGGACGAGGTCGATGATGCGCAGATCCTGATCGGAGATCTCCTGAGTCACATCAATCAGGACAACGGCGACCTCAGCCTTTTCAAGTGCGGCCTGAGTACGAAGGGTCGCGTAGAAGTCCGCGCCCTTCTGCTGGCGTACACGACGGCGGATACCTGCGGTATCAACGAAGGTCCAGACACGTCCCGCGATCTCGACCTGCTCGTCAACGGGGTCACGCGTGGTGCCTGCAAGCTCGTTGACGACAACACGCTCTTCACCTGCAGCTTTGTTGAGCAGGCTCGACTTACCCACGTTCGGGCGGCCAAGCAGCGCGACGCGACGGGGCCCTGCAAGCTTCGGAGCAGCAACAGCCGACTCCTTGGGCAGCGACTTCACGACGTCGTCGAGCAGGTCAGCTGCGCCACGACCGTGCAGCGCTGAGACGGCACGGGGCTCGCCAAGGCCGAGCGACCACAGCTGCGCAGCTTCGGGTTCGAGCACTGCATCATCAACCTTGTTTGCAACGAGGAAGACAGGCTTATTGGTACGGCGAAGCAGCTGTACCACGTGCTCATCGGTCGACGTCGGGCCAACACGTGAGTCAACAACGAAAAGCACAACGTCGCAGAGTTCGATTGCGATCTCAGCCTGGAGTGCGACCGACGCGTCGATACCCTTCGCGTCGGGCTCCCAGCCACCGGTGTCGACGAGTGAGAAGCGCTTGCCAGCCCACTCGGCGGTGTAGGTCACGCGGTCACGGGTCACACCAGGGATGTCTTCGACGACTGCCTCGCGGCGACCGAGGATACGGTTCACGAGTGCCGACTTGCCAACGTTCGGGCGACCAACGATTGCGACAACGGGAAGCGCCTCAGCAAGCTTCTCCTGGAAGCCAAGGAACTCACCGTCTTCACCGAAGAGCACCTGCTGGTCGTCCTCGTCAAGGTCAAACGCGTCGAGCGTTGAACGCATGCTGCGCAGGCGCTCCTCGTCGGTGAGCTCAGAGTCAAAGCCTTCGCCAACGATTACCTCGGTGGCGTCGATCTCGGAGACGTCGAATTCTTCGCCTGCCGGATCCAGTTGTTCGTTCTGGGTCGTCATCGGGGGTCCTGTTCCGAGGCACGGACGGCCTCTACGATGTCAATCACAGCCTGAATCGACTGTTCAAAGTCAAGATCGCTCGTATCAACGAGCGTTACCCCGGGAGCGGGGTGAAGGAAATCCACCACGAGCGCGTCTTTCGCATCGCGCGCGGTGATGTCAGCAAGCACCTGTTCGTGCGTTGCGCCAGGCAGTTCACCGGCGCGACGCGTGGCACGCACCTCGGGCGAAGCTGTCATCAGAATGCGTACGGGCGCATTCGGGGCGACAACGGTCGTGATGTCGCGACCTTCGATGACCACACCGGGAAGGCCCGATGTCGCCACGATGTCACGAAACATCTCGTTCAACCGTTCACGCACTTGGGGGTGCTTTGAGACTCTGCTCACCTGACCACTAATGGCAGGCTCACGAATCTCGGTTGTCACGTCGTGGGTGCGCTCACCGTCAGCGTGGGGCAGCACAACACCGATACGCTGCTCCCCCTGCAGTGTGGTCTGGTACGACCACGCATCCATGAGTTCGAGCACTGCTTGCTCATTTTCGAGATCGGTATTCGTGTGCAGCGCTGACCATGCGAGCGTGCGGTAGGCCGCGCCGGTGTCGAGAATGCCAAAACCTAGGCGATCCGCCGCCTGACGAGCGACGCTCGACTTGCCGCTGCCCGCTGGTCCGTCGATAGCGACGAGCATTACTTCAGTCATTACAGCGTCCTCCAGCCGCGCTCAGTCAGGTCGGTCGTCGCGCGCTCTGCCACTTCTGGCAGCACCGCGATCTCCGCGAATCCGATCTCTGCGCCTGGCGAATGTTCAAGGCGCAAGTCTTCCATATTAATGCCCAGATCTCCGAGTTCGGTGAGCAAGCGTGCCAGCTCGCCCGGCTGATCGTCGATGAGCACCGTAATTGAGGTAAATCTCTCACTGGATCCGTGCTTGCCAGGAAGGCGCTTTACCCCAAGATTTCCCTGTGCCATGAGGTCTGCAACTTGGCGGCGCGAGCCTGGAGCCTCGATCGCACGCAACGCGTCAGCGAACTGCTGCACATCTGCGACGAACGCGTCGAGCACCTCGACAATTGGTTCACTGTTCGCACCGAGAATCTGCACCCACAGCTCGGGATCACTCGCTGCAATGCGTGTCGTATCGCGGACGCCCGCTCCCGCAAGGTTCATCGACAGCTCAGGCGCTGGCACCAAGCGAGCAGCGAGCAGACTCGAAATCACCTGCGGCACGTGCGATACCAGGCCCACAGAACGGTCATGCTCTTCAGGAGTCATCTCGATCAATACCGAGCCGAGGTCCAGCGCAATCGCCTCGACCGCAGAGAGCACACTCGCCGGAGTTTCTTCATCGCGGCAGATCACCCAGGGTCGTGCGGTGAAGAGATCGGCGCGCGCCATGATTGCTCCGCCGCGCTCACGACCTGCCATCGGGTGCGAGCCGACGTAGTTCGTCAGGTCGACGCCGCGGCGCTTGAGCTCGACGAATGGCGCAAGCTTGACGCTCGCGACATCGGTGACGACGGCGTCAGGGAATCGGGCAAGTGCGCTCGCCACGACGTCAGCAACGACATCTGGTGGGGTTGCCACGATGACAATCGATGGATGCGGATCATGCTCGGCACGTGCACGACCGGCGCCGTAGTCTGCGGCGAGCGCGACCACGGTGGGCGACTGGTCTTCAAGGGTGACCTCGACACCGCGCTCACGTAGGCCGAGGCCGATGCTTGCGCCGAGAAGACCTGCACCAATGACGTGTACGGAACCCGTCACCCGGGTCACAAACGTGTGGGGAGCTGGACTCATCGCTGTCCTCCTCGGTTGTCACGGCGACCGGAGCCACCGCCGTTGTTCTTGCCACCGGGCTTGCCGCCGTTGCCACCGTTGCCACGTGGCTTGCCGCTGTCGGGCTTGCCGCCGCCATTGCCGCGACCTGCGCCACCACGGCCGTGTGGGTTGCCCTTTGCAGCGATGCCGCGCATGCCGCGAGCGCCTGCGCCGTCGCCTGGACGGCCTGCGGTGATCTCACGTCGTTTGTTGCGCACCTGCTGCTTCGCGGTGTTCTCGCTGTCACGGCTTGAGCGTGCGGTTTCTTTCTTGCCGCCGTCTTCAACCGCAGACAGAATCGCACCGCGCTCGGCTGCAGACATCTCGCGTAGTTCTCCCAAGCCAAGGGTGCCAAGGTTCAGTGGGCCGAAGCTGCGACGAACAAGTTCGAGGACCGGGTGGCCAACCTCGGCCATCATGCGACGCACGATGCGGTTTCGCCCCGAGTGAATGGTGAGTTCGATGAGTGTGTTCGTGCTGTTTGACGTGTCAGGGAGCAGCTTCACGCGATCCGCCCGAATCGGACCGTCTTTCAGTTCAATGCCGTCTTTAAGCGCTTGGACAGTTGCTGGGCGCACGCGGCCACGAACTTTCGCGATGTAGGTCTTTTGCACGCCAAAACTCGGGTGTGCGAGCGCGTGCGCGAGGTCACCATCGTTGGTCAAAATGAGCAGCCCGCTCGTATCGGTATCGAGTCGGCCGACGTTGTACAGGCGGTCAGCGGGAGTTGTGCCAACCTTCTCAGTAAATTCGCGCAGATCTGGGCGACCGTCTTCGTCTGCCATGGTCGATACGACACCGGTCGGCTTATTGAGTACGAAGTAGCGCTTCGACACATCGAGCTGCACCACGACGCCGTCGACGCGCACCTCGTCACCTGGGTTCAAGCGGGTACCGAGTTCGTGCTCCACCTCACCGTTGACGGTCACACGTCCCGTCGTGATGAGCGTCTCGCACGCGCGGCGCGATGCGATGCCTGCGTGTGCGAGGGCCTTCTGCAGACGGGGACGATCGTCAACCTGCGCGGGTGCAGCCTGCGCCCGCGGCTCCCAGCCAAACTCGGCGAGATCAACGTCGACTACTTCACCGTCGACGGTGAACGAGCCGCCAAAGTCGTTCGAGTCGTTGCGGTCAGAGTTCTTCATGATCAAATCCTTCGGTGCCGTCTTCCAGGAGCGGCGCGATTGGCGGAAGCTGTGACAGGTGGTCGATTCCAAGCTGCGTCAGCAGCATGTCACCTGTGCCATACAGGACCGCGTTCGTGTCGGGCTCGAGCCCTACCTCTTCCACGAGCCCGCGGCCCAGCAGGGTGCGTACTACTGAGTCTACGTTTACTGCGCGGATCGACGCGATTGCACCCCGCGTAATGGGCTGGCGATAGGCGATGACCGCGAGCGTTTCAAGCGCAGCCTGCGACAGTTTTGCTGGGGTGGTCTGCTGCACGAAGTCGGCCACGATCGGGTCAAGGCTTGCACGCGCGTAGAACCGGAATCCGTTTGCGGTTTCTCGCAGTTCAAAGCCGCGGGGCGTGCCGCTGCTTGCGAGCGTTTCGTCGGTCCCGTTGTAGTCGGCTACGAGTGAGGCGAGGGCGGATCGCACGAGCCGCACCGGGTGGTCGGTCGCAGCTGCAAGCTCAACAGCAGACAGGGAGTGATCTGCGACGATGAGCAACGCCTCGAGCTGCTGCGAAAGCGTGTGCGCTTCGCGCGCTGCGGCGAGCTCGGTTGTTGGTTGCTGTTCGTTAGTCATAATCACTTCCAAGGGTAGCGAGTTCGTCGTCGCTCCAGTCTTCGCCAACCCACTGGACGTGGAGGTCGCCGAGTGGTTCAGCCTGGTCAAAAAGTACTGAACCTCGACGGTACAACTCGAGTATCGCAAGGAAGCGAGCAACAATCACACCACGTTCAGTTGTCGCGTCAACTCCTGCAATGAGATGCCGAAAGTTCAGTGCACCGTCACTGCGCAACATCGCAACGACGATCGCAGCCTGTTCACGGATCGAGACAAGCGGTGCGTGAAGGTGGTCAAGACCAACCATAGGAATTGCGCGCGGTGTGAACGCAAGGGTTGCGATCGTGGCAAAGTCTTGCGGGGTCAGCGTCCACACAAGTTCAGGGCCAGCACTGCGGTACTTGGCATCGAGTGGCACCTGTCGCGGGTGGCGGCCTGCCTCGGTGACAAACTTTTCAGCGAACCATGCGCTCGCCTGCTTGAACGCGCGATACTGCAACAGTCTGGCAAAGAGCAGGTCGCGTGCTTCGAGCAACGCAATATCTTCAGCATCGACAGCTTCTCCCTGCGGCAACAAGCTTGCGATCTTCATGTCGAGCAGCGTCGCTGCGACCACCAGAAACTCAGACGCCTGGTCGAGTTCGATAAGTCCTTGCCCTTCAAGGGTCGCAAGGTATGCAATGAACTCGTCAGTGACCAGGCTTAACGACACTTCAGTAATGTCAAGCTCGTGTTTGCCGATGAGGTTAAGGAGCAGATCGAACGGCCCGTCGAAGACTTCAAGGCGAACTCTGAAGCCGGCGCCATCTGCGCCCGGCTGACTGCCAGGCGTTACCGTGTCTGGCGTCTCAGCGTGATCGTGCATGTGAGCGCCAGTCATCGTCATGCGACTATGCCGCGCTGCACGATCTCACGTGCGAGCGTGAGATAGGCCTCAGCTGCAGCGTTCGACGGCGCGTAGTCGAGGATCGACTGTGCCGCAACAGATGCGTCTGGCAACTTGACCGTTCGGCCAATCACGGTGTCAAAGGTCTTCTCGCCGAAGGTTTCAACCACGCGTTCAAGGACTTCGCGTGCGTGCAACGTACGCGGGTCATACATCGTAGCAATGATGCCATCGAGCTCAAGCGCAGGGTTGAGCCGATCGCGCACCTTTTCGATGGTCTCAATAAGCAATGCAACGCCGCGAAGTGCAAAGTACTCACACGCAAGCGGAATGAGGACACCGTGCGCAGCGGTGAGCGCATTCACCGTGAGCAGCCCGAGCGAAGGCTGGCAGTCGATGAGGATGACGTCATAGTCATCAACAACACGACGGAGCACGGAGCCAAGGATCTGCTCGCGTGCGACCTCACTCACGAGGTGCACTTCTGCTGCTGACAGGTCAATGTTTGCTGGAATCACGTCAAGCCCAGGGGTCGCCGTGCCCTGAATAACCTCGTGCGGGTTCTTGATCTTGCCAAGCATGAGGTCATAGATCGTAGGAACCTCGTGCGCGGGAACACCAAGCCCCGCAGACAGCGCACCCTGAGGATCGAAATCTACCGCGAGGACCTTACGCCCGTATCGAGCGAGGGCAGCGCCCAGATTAATCGTGGTCGTCGTCTTGCCGACGCCACCCTTCTGGTTACACATCGCGATGATGCGTGCGGGACCGTGTGTTTCAAGGAACTCAGGCGGAGTAATGACACGCACCGGTCGACCGGTTGGTCCGAGCTCGCCTTTGTCCGCCATAACGCACTCTCCTTGGGGGTCGTGATTCGGCTCAAGCTTATCGCTCGCCACCGACATTCGAAGGTAGTTTCACGGTGTGTATTCCCCCGGCGCACAGCGTCTACCGCACGGCGATTGTTCGCTACTTCGCCCGCGGATGTGACATCACATAGTGTTCGCGCAACGTATCCGGGGTCACCTGCGTGTAAATCTGCGTCGTCGTGACGGATGAATGCCCAAGCAACTCCTGCACGGTACGCACGTCAGCGCCGCCTGCGAGTAAGTGCGTGGCAAATGAATGACGCAGCGTGTGCGGTGAAACCTCGGCGGTGATCTCTGCCCGATCCGCCGCCGCACGAATGACCAGCCAGGCACTCTGCCGCGAGAGCCTGGCACCGCGCGGACCAACGAACAACGCCGGCGTCCCCTTGCCCCGCTCGACCATGGCAGGCCGCGCGCGCACGAGATACGCCGCGAGCGCCGCACCAGCGTGACGACCGTATGGCACGATCCGCTGCTTCGATCCCTTGCCAGTCACACGGAGAAAACCGCCGTCGCTGAGTACCCGCGTGGGATCCGCCCATGCGTCACCCGCGGAATGCCCACCAACCAGGTCATCAAGATCGAGCGCAGCGACCTCGCTCACACGCGCACCGCTCGCGTACAACAGCTCAAGCAGCGCGCGATCGCGCAAAGCGACCGGATCATCACCGGCCGTCGCATCGAGCAACGCGGTTACATCTTCAATGGTGAGCGCCTTCGGGAGCCGCTGGGCTTTCTTGGGGGTGCGTACTCCGCGTCCGGCGAACTCTTCGAGCAGGCCTTCCTCGAACAAGAAGCGATGCAGTCCACGCACGGTCGATGTTCGACGCGTCACCGTTGCTGGTGATAGGGGCGCGGACCCCTCAGCGGCATCAGCAGCACCCGCCGAGAGGCTCACCACGAAGGCAGAGAGGAGCGCGGGGGTTACCTGCGCTAGATCCACGATACGTTCGCCAGCCAACCATTCACCGTAGGCGGCAAGGTCAGCACGGTATGCCTTGAGGGTGTTTTCTGAGAGCCCTCGCTCGATCACGAGATGGCGCAGCCAACGCTCGGCAGCCGTGTCAAAGGTGACCGCCATAGAGGCTACTTTGAACGCTCGCCGCGCACGATGTCACGTGCAGGCCAAGGGGTATCTGGGGTTCGCAACGTTGCCCAGTCGAGTGAGCGTGCAGTTGCCGCGGCAAGAATGCCGCCCGCAGTGACAGCGTTCTTCACTCGACCTTCAAGGACGGCAAGTACTGCCTCTTCAAGGGGCACCCAGGTGGTGAGCATGTCTGCTTCTTCTGCCTCACGCACGAACGTGTGCTTGGTCGGGTGCACGTCACGTGCGAGGAAGACGCGCATGGCTTCTGATGATCCACCCGGCGTGAGGAACATGTCAATGAGCAAGTCCCAACGCTCGGCTGCGAGGTCGGCCTCTTCCGCGAGTTCTCGTGCTGCGGCCAGATGACCTGGCTCCCCCGCGACGTCCATGAGGCCAGCGGGGAGTTCCCAATCGCGGTGTGCGATCGGGTGTCGGTACTGCTGAATAAGCAGTACGCGTCCGGCATCGTCGAGCGCAACGACCGCGACGGCACCGGGATGATCTATGTAGTCACGTTCGAGCTCTGCATCGCCGTAGACGAAGCGATCTCGTCGAACATCCCACACGTAGCCGGTAGCGACGAGCTCGCTCGCGAGCACCTGCACGTCGTGTGCAGGTGCGTCAACGAGCGAGCCGTCGAACGAAGCCCCGAGAACGGGGTTAGGCGTTTGCGCCACCGTTGCTCTCCACCTCGAAGAGGTGCGTTGCCTCGCGGCGGGCGATAGCTGCACCAACCAGACCAGCAAAGAGGGGGTGCGGCGTACCAGGGCGTGATCGCAGCTCGGGGTGTGCCTGAGTCGCGATGTAGTACGGGTGGACCTCGCGGGGAAGCTCGACGAACTCGACGAGTTCACCATCTGGGCTGGTGCCCGAGAAGCTCAAGCCAGCAGCCGCGATCTGATCGCGGAACTGGTTGTTGACCTCGTAGCGGTGGCGGTGACGCTCTTCGACCATGGTCGAACCGTAGAGCTCAGCAGCGAGCGAGCCTTCAGCAAGTTTTGCATCGTACAGGCCGAGGCGCATGGTGCCCCCGAGGTCGCCACCATCAATGTGCTCACGCTGCTCAGCCATCGTTGCGATGACGGGCACTGCGGTCTCAGGATCAAACTCAGTCGACGATGCGCTCTCAAGGCCAGCGACGTTGCGTGCATATTCGATGACCATGGCCTGCATGCCGAGGCAGAGACCGAGCGCGGGAAGACCGTTCTCGCGGGCGAAACGGAGCGCACCAAGCTTGCCCTCGATGCCGCGAATGCCGAAGCCACCAGGAACGCAAATTGCATTCATGTCGCTGAGCTGCTCACGAGCACCTTCTGGAGTTTCGCACGTGTCAGCGGGGATCCACTTGATGTTGACCTTGGTCGCGTGCGCGAAGCCACCTGCGCGGAGCGCCTCGGTGACCGAGAGGTACGCGTCAGGAAGGTCAATGTACTTGCCAACAAGACCGATGGTGACTTCACCCTTCGGGTTGTGCACTGAGTCAAGTACTGGCTGCCATGCGGCCCAGTCGACCTGCGGTGCACGGTCTGCAAGGTTCAGGTGCTCAACAACGGTCTGATCGAGACCCTGATCGTTGAACAGCTTCGGCAGATCGTAGATGCTCTTGACGTCAATCGCGTTCACGACTGCGCCTTCTTCGACGTCACACATGAGTGCGATCTTCGAGAGGTTCTCCTTCGTGACCGGGCGATCACTGCGCAGAACGAGTGCGTCTGGCTGGATACCAACGGAGCGGAGCGCTGCGACTGAGTGCTGCGTCGGCTTGGTCTTCTGTTCGCCTGAAGCGCCCATGAAGGGGACCAATGAAACGTGAACGAAGATAACGTTCTTACGGCCGAGTTCGTGACGCACCTGACGTGCAGACTCGAGGAAGGGCTGTGATTCGATGTCACCAACGGTGCCACCGATTTCGGTGATGATGACGTCTGGCTGCGGATCCTGCTCAGCCTGCAAGCGCATACGGCGCTTGATCTCGTTGGTAATGTGCGGGATGACCTGAACAGTCGCACCAAGGTAATCGCCGCGGCGCTCTGCTGCGAGCACGTCAGAGTAAATCTGGCCGGTCGTCACGTTCGCTGCGCGCGAGAGGTTGATACCGAGGAATCGCTCGTAGTGACCAATGTCAAGATCGGTTTCGGCACCGTCGTCAGTCACGAAGACCTCGCCGTGCTCGAACGGGTTCATAGTTCCCGGATCGACGTTCAGGTAAGGGTCAAGCTTCTGCATGACCACGTGCAGACCGCGCGCGGTGAGCAGGTTACCCAGGCTGGCTGCCGTCAAACCCTTGCCGAGCGACGACACGACGCCACCGGTGACAAAGATGTGCTTGGTCGTTTTACGCTGTTCCGCGTTTAGCTCTGCTTCCACGGGCTTTGATCCTATCAGCTGTTTCTGAGGAGTGATGGACAGATACTCGAATTATCGAGTTTCTTGGCGTGGAACCCAGACCTGCTTGACGATCATCAGGATCGATGCAGTCACTGGGATCGAGATGAGCGCACCGAGCAGACCAAGCAAAGTGCCGCCTGCGAGTGCGCCAATCACGACCAGCGCGCCGGGAACCGCAACGACACGATTCATGATGCGCGGAGTGAACACGTACGATTCGATCTGCATGTACACGAGGTAATAAATTACGGCGATAAGTGCAGTCATCGGCGAGTTGAAGAGGGCCACAATTCCCACGAGCACGGTAGCCATGACCGAACCGATGAGCGGGATCAGCGCGAGGATGAAGACGCCTACCGCGACCAAGCCCGAGAACGGAACGCCGACGATGAGCATCATGATGAAGCCCAAGACCGAGTTCATGAGCGCAAGCAGCACCATGCCATTCACGTAGCCGCCAACAGATCCTGCGACCTGCTCGGTGATATCGATGACCTTCGCACGACCACTGCGCGGCACGAGGGTGTAGAACCCGCGCTTGATCGAGCGCATCGAAGACAAGAAGTAGAGGCTCAGGATGAGGATAATGAGCGCGGCAGTGAGCCCATTCGCAATGCCCATACCTGCCTGCCAAACACCGCCAGCAACCTGGGTCCAGTTTTCGGGCCTGCTGATGAGGTCCTGACCTGACTTCAACAGTGCCTGGAAGTCGACGTACTGACCAAAGCGCTCGTTGATGTCCTTGTACCAACTCTTCGACGTAATGTCGGTGACGAGTTCAGGGGCGCTTTGGATCAGCAGATTGATCTGGTGAGCGATCATCGGGATGACGATCGCAAGAATTGTCGCGATAATTGCAATGAAGCCGAGGAACACTACGGCGATGCCCACGGGGCGCTTCATGCCTCGCTTCTCAAACTTGCGTACCAGCGGATCGAGTCCGAGCGCGATGAAGAGCGCCGCGACCACGTACATGATGATCGTGCTGAGCTGCCCGAACATGTCGCCCACAAGAATTGCAACGAGCACACCAAGCGTGATGGTGAATCCCAATACGAAGGGGCTTCGCATGGTGACGAAGCGATTGCGCTTGTCTACGGATTCGTTTTGAGCCTCGACCGCCGCTGATCGCGCGTCTCGATATAGCTCTCGGAGGTCGGCATCCATCTCTTCGATGTTTGCGTGCACGATGCCTGGTTCGGTCACCGGCTGGGCTTCAGCGACCGGTTCTTCGGTCGTCGAAGCGGCGTCTTCGTTCTTGTGCCCGAATAGCTTGCTCATAGCGTCAGATTATCAGAGCGATGGAGCTTCTCAACGGGCAAGTTCTAACAGTTCGGTTGCATGCTCACGCGCGCTCTCTGACGTAGAGAGACCAGAGAGGAGCCTTGCCATCTCATCAATTCGTGCTTCACCTGACAGCCTGGTACAACTGCTCTCGGTGTAGCCGCCTGACGAGTCTTTGACGACCTGCAGGTGATTGCTCGCGAAGGCGGCGACCTGCGCAAGGTGGGTCACCACGATGACCTGCGAGGTCTGTGCGAGACGCGCAAGACGACGGCCGATTTCGATCGCTGCTGCACCACCAATGCCCGCGTCAACCTCGTCAAACACGAAGGTTGGTACCGGGTCTGCGCCAGCAAGCACCACCTCAAGCGCGAGCATGACGCGTGACAGCTCGCCACCTGATGCGCTTTTCGCGACCGGTCGCGGAGTTGCGCCCGGATGCGGGCTCAGCAGAAACTGCACTTCGTCGGCACCGTGCCGGGCAGGAACCGCAAGCGGGTCAACCGCCACGATGAAATCTGCATCTGGAAGAGCGAGCTGGCGCAGTTCGGCGGTCACGCCCTTGCGAAGCTTTGTCGCTGCCTTGGTGCGAAGCTCAGTGAGCTTGGCTGCGAGTTCAGTCTCCAGCACTCGACACTCATCGAGAAGCGCGGTAAGCGCCTCCTCTGAGCTGCCTTCGCCGTCGATCTCGAGCAAGCGTTGCCCGGCCGTCTCTGCGTACGCGAGAACTGCTTCAGAATCTTCACCGAAGAGCCGCAGCACACGGGTGAGCGCCGACATACGGTCGTTCGCGCGTTCGAGCTCTGCGGGGCCCTCTTCATCGAGATCGCTTGCGTACTCGGCAAGATCACGACCGGCGTCTGCGAGTTGGAATCGCGCCTCGCGCAGCGTGTTCGCAACCGCGTCGAGACGTGGATCGACTCCGGTGACTCGTTCCAGTTGGTGCAACGCATCATCGATGAGCCCGGTAGCATCGCGTGCCATCGGGTCATCGTCTTCGCTCGCAACGGCTTCTTGGGCTGCAGTCGCCGCACCGCGCAGCGCTTCAACGTTTGCGAGCACCTCGATGCGGGCTGCGAGTTCGCGCTCTTCACCTGGTGCAGGGCTGACCTCTTGGATGAGTTCAAGCTCTTCCCGCAATCGGTTCGCCTCAGCAGAAATCGCGTCTCTGGTTTCACGAAGCTCAGTGATCCTGCGTTCGAGTTCGATTCGCTCATCATGTGCGGCGCGATACTTTTTTGCCACAGCTGCCAACCCTGGGCCAGCAAACCGGTCAAGGGTTTCACGCTGCGCGGCTGTGGACTTGAGCCGCAATTGTTCGGATTGCCCGTGCACCGCGAACAACTGTTCTGCAAGTCTGCCGAGCGCACCAACAGGTACACCGACGCCACCGGCAACTGCGCGGCTGCGACCCTCGGCGTTGACCGTGCGGCTTAGTACGAGTTCGTCTTCTTCAATGTCACCGCCAACTTCGTCGACGATGTCAGCGACGCCTGGAAGTTCAGCGGGTTCTACCCGAATGATTCCGCTGACGCGGGCCTGCGATGCTCCCGCACGCACGCTGCTTGCGTCGGCTCTGGAACCCATGAGCAGACCAAGTGCGGTCACCACCATGGTCTTACCGGCACCGGTCTCACCTGTAATAGCGGTAAAGCCTGGCCCGAGTGGCAGCACAGTTTCGGCGATGACGCCGAGGTCGCGGATCTGCAGCTCCTCAATCATGCAGCACGACCTCCGTGCCCCCGCCAGCCTTCAACCGGGAGGTGGAACTTTCGTACCAAGCGCTCAGAGAACGGAGCCTCGTCAAGTCGTGCAAGCTTCACGGTCTGTTCTGACCTGCAGACCGTCACGATGGCACCTGCTGGCAGCTCAGTACGTCGCCGACCGTCACACCACATGACTCCTGGCCCAATATTCTCAGGGAGAATCTCGACAGTAATCGTTGATTCTGGTCCGGTGACAACCGGACGGTTGAAGAGGGCGTGGGCTGCAATTGGCACCATGAGGAGAGCCTGAACCCCAGGCCAAACCACTGGCGCACCTGCCGAAAACGCATATGCGGTTGACCCTGTCGGAGTAGCGACGACCACACCGTCACAGGCAAATGACGTCAGTGGTCGACCGTCGACGCCTGTTGCCACCTCGAGCATGCGTCGACGCTTTTCGACACTGACTTCGTTGAGCGCCCATGTCGTAGCGATAGTTTCGCCCTCATGCTCGGCGCGAACATCAAGCGTGAGACGTTCTTCGACCGTGTATCTGCGCTGCAGCACGCAATCAATCGTGAACTCAAGATCATGCATCTCCATCTCGGCGAGGAAGCCAACATGGCCAAGATTCACGCCGACGATCGGGCAGGCTGAGCCGCGTAGGACTTCTGCCGCACGAAGAATGGTGCCATCCCCACCGAGCACGATTGCTGCTTCGAGGTCATCAATGTCAGCGTCGACACCCAGCACTTCAGTGCGGGCTGGGGCAAGATACGGCGCGAACTCTGCCTGATCATCTTCGGTCAGCACGGGAACAACATCGCGCTCACGCAGCCGGCGCACGGTCTCTACTGTTGCGCTGACTGCCTCTTCACGGAATGTATGCGAGACAATCAGCATGCGCCGCACGGGTGCCTGTGTCATCAGTTCGTCCTCCCAGTTGCCGCTCCGCTGCGATCAGCAGACACCGCACACACATCGGTGATCCGCGTCTCCCATTCTGTCTGATCGGCGGGCGTACCGCGCGCGATCCACAAAAGAAATTCTCGATTGCCTTCACCGCCAAGAATTGGCGAGGGAGCGAGACCACGTGTCACGAACCCGTGTTCTGCTGCCGATCGCATCACGGTGCGGATCGCCTGCGCCCACTGTTCTGGGTCGAGAACGATGCCGTTACGCACCCGACCCACTTCGAATTGTGGCTTCACGAGCACTGCGGCTTCGGCGTCATCGCTCGCGCAGCGCGCGATCGCGGGCAAGATGTGCGTCAACGAAATAAACGAGAGATCTGCGACGATCAGGCTCGGGCGCTCAGCGACTCCTGTGAGATCGGCTAGCCGCTCTGCTGTGAGTTCTCGGGCATTGCACCCCTCGATTGAGCGAACGCGCGGATCAGCAGCAATCTCTGGCACCATCTGATCGTGCCCAACGTCAATCGCGAGCACCACTTCGGGATCATGCTCAAGCAACACCTGGGTAAACCCACCTGTCGAGGCACCGAGGTCCATCGCCACGCGACCCGCTGGCTGCAACCCAAACTCGGCAATCGCAGCGACGAGCTTATGCGCGCCACGACTGACAAAGCGATCTTCGCCGGTCACAGTGACCTGCGTACCCGATGCGATTTTCATTCCGGCTTTCTTCGCGGAGATGCCGTCGCAAGCTACCGCGCCCTCAGCAATGAGTTCTGCTGCACGACTTCTGGATCGTGCAAGCCCAAGCTCCGCGATCACTCGATCGAGCCGCGCGTCGGACCCTTCCCAGACAGCGCTGCGCTGGAGCTCAGTGGGTTCAGTCATCACTCTGCACTCACGTCGCTACGTTCGAGTTCGCTGACCAGCTCGGTGTACATGCGCTCGAACCCGGGTGCTCGCTCAGCAAGCGGCAGCGCTTCGACTGCTGTGAGCTGTTCAGCGCACCGCTCAACAGCTTCAGCATGGCCGAGCGCTCCGGGATCGTGCTGCGTATTCATGTACTCCAGACTATCTCTGCCCACTGACACTGGACATCGAACTGAGGCAGACGAGAAGTAATTTGTGCACGAAGAACAAGAGTTCGCCGTGACGAAGAGAGAACTTGCCAGTATGAAATACACTTGCCGGTATGCCCCGGACTTCGACGATCACGCTGCGCACATCTCCGCATCGCTTGGTTGCTCTTCTTGGCCCTGCCTTCGTCGCAGCGATCGCATACGTTGATCCCGGAAACGTCGCGGCGAATGTCTCTGCTGGCGCCGAGTACGGCTATCTCCTGCTGTGGGTGCTCGTTCTGGCAAACTGCATGGCGGCCATCGTGCAGTACCTTTCTGCGAAACTCGGCCTCGTCACGGGAAAAAGCCTCCCTGCGATCCTCGGGAAACGGCTCTCCCCGTGGAACCGGCGCCTGTACTGGCTCCAGGCAGAGCTCGTTGCTGCTGCAACTGACCTAGCCGAGGTCATCGGCGGTGCACTCGCGTTGTACATCTTGTTCGGTATTCCGCTGCTTCCAGGCGGGGTGATCGTCGGCGTCCTTTCCATCCTCATTCTGATGTTGCAAGGCAAACGGCAGCGCCAGTTTGAGGGCGTCATGATCTTCATGCTGATCGTGATCACCGTTGGCTTCGTCGGCGGCCTGCTCTTCGTGAACATCAACCCAGCGGAGCTCGTTGCTGGTCTTGTGCCGCGTTTCGCAGACGTGCAGTCGCTACTCCTCGCGACGAGCATGCTCGGCGCAACGATCATGCCGCACGCCATCTATCTACATTCATCGCTCTCGCGTGATCGTCACGGGCCGGCAATCGAGGCCTCCGGATCCGATCCGCACCTCATCAAGCGCCTCCTGCGGGCGTCAAAGGTTGATGTCTTCCTCGCGCTCGTCCTCGCAGGCGGGGTCAACATCGCAATGCTCGTTCTCGCAGCTGCAAGTCTGCAGGGTGTCGATGGCACTGACTCCATCGATGGCGCAGCAAATGTCATCTCCTCGCACCTGGGTGCGGGCGTCGGCATCGTATTCGGCATTGGCCTGCTCGCCTCTGGTCTCGCCTCGACCTCTGTTGGCGCGTACGCTGGGGCAGAAATCATGGCTGGCCTCCTGCGGGTGCGGATCCCCCTACTCGTCCGCCGTGTGGTCACCCTGTTGCCTGCACTCGTCGTTCTCGGGGCTGGCATCGATCCAACATGGTCGCTCATCATTAGCCAGGTCGTGCTCTCGTTCGGTTTGCCGTTCGCAATCATTCCGCTCGTCGCACTCACTGGCAAGACCGAGCTCATGGGTAAGTTCGTGAACCGGCTTCCCCTGCGAATTGCAGGCATCGCAATAGCAGGCGCAATCGTCGTGCTCAATGGCGCGCTCATTGTGCTCGAACTAGGTGGCATTGCCTAGAAATACAAAAATCCCGCTTGGCGCGAACCATTGCTGGTGCCGCTCCAAGCGGGATTCATGTCATTCTGGCTAGATGCGCCAGTGATCCTCATAAATAATCTCAGGAACTTTGAGACCGTAAATTGCCAGGCCAGAGTTCCAAATCGCGCCACAACCGGCACGGAGCAAATTGATCGCGCTGTCACCCTCGTCAACGACGCTGGCGATGTGTCCGTCCATGCGCACACGTGCGCTCCCAACACTCACCGAGCCATCACGGCGGATCTCAGTCGCGGGATACGGCTCAAACAGCTCGGCCAGCGAAGCGACGATGTAGTTCGGACGCATGTCCTGCGAGGCGGCGACCAACTGCTTTGGCCGATCCGCGCCCGTGAGGACGTGCAACGATGCAATACCAGCCTCGATTGCACCCTTGATATCGGTGTCGAGGCGGTCTCCAAGCATGAGCGGGTTCTTCGCACCGAACCGTGATGCTGCCGTCTCAAACATCGGACGCTCAGGCTTACCTGCAAACTCAGGAAGACGCTGAACGGCAGTGTGTACCGCCGACACGAGTGTGCCGTTGCCGGGTGCGAGCCCGCGTGCGACCGGAATCGTCCAGTCAGTATTCGTCGCAACCCACGGCAGCGGATCGCGACCGGGCTGATCCGCAAGTGCAAATGCTGCCTCTGCAAGCTCGGTCCAGCCCACCTCAGGCGCGAAACCCTGCACGACAGCGTCTGGGTTGTCGTCAGCGCTACGCGTGGTACGGAAGCCTGCCTTCGACAGCTCATCCATAATGCCCTCGCCACCGATGACAAACACCAGAGAACCTGGCGCAACGCGCTCACGCAGCACGGTCACCGCAGCCTGGGGTGACGTGACAACCTGATCCACAGCGGCCTTAAGACCAAGGCTTTGCAGATGGGCTGCCACGTCACGATCAGTCCGCGAAGCATTATTCGTGAGGTAACCGACTTGCATCGACTCTGCAGCACGGTTCAGATGCTCAACAGCACCTGGGATTGCACCGGCGCCGCGATACACGACGCCGTCGAGGTCGGTCAGGATCGCATCGCGACCCACAATCGGCGCGTCAATCATCTTGCCGCGTCGGCTAAACATCCCCACGATTACCCTCCCAGGTGCTCGGCGTTTGACTAGTCGTTCTTTGAATCCGTTGCTGCGTCGGCGTCATCCGCGTCTTCAGCGGCGGGAGCCGTCTCAGCAGCGTCATCTTCAGCCGCCTCGTCACCCGCAGTATCGACGATACCTGCCTCAGCGAGGAGCTCAGCGACCTCATCCTCGATGCTCATGACGTCTTCTGCGGTATCAGCGTCGGCATCAGCATCGGCATCAGTCTCTGCCTGCGAGCCCTCGTGCATCTCGTCAGCGAGGACTTCGTCTGCGAGCTCAGCAATCGCCGCTGTTTCAGCATCACGATCTGCTTCTGCTGCGTGATCGTCTACTTCATCAGCCTCGTCAGCGTGACGATCTTCTGCAGCGTACTCATCCTCATCGAACTCGATGGGTTCTTCCGACTCAACGATCTCGAAGACTTCGAGCTGGTCGAATCCAGCCGCATGCTCGTGCAGTGCCTCGGCAGCGCGATCCGCGTAGGCAAACCACTTCTCGGCTTCTTCAGTACGGCCGAGATCCTCAAGCACGGTCGCATATGCGCCGAAGAGCTCAGGGCTCCATGAGAATGCACGGTTCGGATTCAGCTCAGGGATCTCAAGCTCAAGCAGCGCCTGCTGCGTCTGGTTGAGATCAAGACGTGCACCTGACATCGCAATCGCGAGATGCACGCGCTGCTCAGTCTCGAGCTTGCTCGCGTCAACGGCGAGACCAGCTTCAATGGCCTTGTCTGGGCGCTCCATGCCACGCTCAGAATCAACAAGGATTGCAATGTGATCATCACGACCGCTGATACGACGGAAGGTGCGGATCTCGCGAAGTGCGAGTGCAAAGTCGCCGGTGCGGTACGCAGTCATCGCAAGAGTCTCACGAGCTACCGGGATTCGGCCTGCACGACGGCTCGCCGAAATTGCGTGCTCGTGTGCGAGCGCAGGTTCATCGTCGATGAGCAATGCGACCATAGCGAGGTGGCGTGCAACCTTCTCGGCGGTCTCAGCCTGGAGGGTCTTCAGTTCAACGCGCGCCGCGGGATGCAGATCGCGTTCGGTGATGGAATCCGGGATCTGCGGGTCTTCGTGCTCAGCACGGACGGGACGCAGCGAGTGCTGAAGGCGCTCTGCCTCGGTAAACTCACGATCTGCTCCACCGCGGTCGCTGCGGTTGCCACCACGGGTGCCACCGCGGCCGTAGTCACCTCCGCGATCATCGCGGCCGTCACGGTCAAAAGGGCGGCGGCCCCCACGATCACCGCGGTCGTTACGGTCGTTGAAACGACGGTCGCCGCCACGGTCATCGCGGTTGAACGGCTTACGATCGCCACCACGATCATCACGGTTACGATCACCGTAACCGCCCTGACGACGATCGCCGTCACGGTTGAAGGGCTTACGGTCACCG
>NZ_VXCR01000005.1:0-131118 GCF_052850455.1 Leucobacter sp. 1207-22
CTGCTGCCCGGCTACGTTGCGGCGACAAGGGAATACATTACGCCGAACCCCGACCGAACGCAAACCCAAACAGAAACGCGGGAGTGTCGTGTGGCCAGGTTCACACATCGACGTAAACCACAGTTGAATCACGCTGGAGCACCTACTACTCACCGCTTGTGGTGTGACGTAGAAACGAAAAGGGCCTCGACGTTAACGTCGAGGCCCTCACGGAGCCGCCTACCAGAATCGAACTGGTGACCTATTCTTTACGAGGGAATCGCTCTACCGACTGAGCTAAGGCGGCTTGGTACGAATTGCTCCGTACACAAGCGATAACTATAGCAGGTATCGCACTCCTCCTAAGACAGGGCCCACAACCTCACAACCTGATTTCAAACGATCAGGCGCGACACGCCATGATGCATTCTTTACCGAGCTGATGGCATCGGGCAAGTCAATTCACTGCGTACACTGTGGGTCTTCGTTTGGCACCGTTCCATCGACGAGGAAGGAATCAATTACCTTCGAAGCGCATGAGCTTGTTCCGTAGGCGGTGTGTCCCTCTCCCTTATAGGTGACGAGCACGCCGCTCTCGAGCTGGTCTGCCAAAGCTTCTGCCCAGAGGTACGGTGTCGCAGGGTCACCAGTGGTTCCGATTACGAGAATCGGATTTGCACCCTCTGCTTTGACCGCGCCACGATTCTCAACAGCATCGCCCGGCCACTCCGCGCAGAATGTGCCGCCATAGGTTTGGAAACGACCGATCGTCGGCGCGAGCTTTTCGAGTTCGGCTGCTTCAGCTCGCATTTCCTCGACGTTCGCATCAGATGGGTAGTCAAGGCAGTTGATCGCCCATGATGCCTCGGTGGAGTTGTCAGAGTAGCTGCCGTCGGTATCGCGGCTGTAATACGAATCAGAGAGCGCCAGGGCGATGTCGGCGTCGCCCGCGGGGATGCTCTCGAAGAGCATGTTGAGGTACTCCCAGTTGTCTTCGTTGTACAGCGGCGTGATGATCGCCGTCAACAGTGTTCCAGACGAGACATATCGTCCATCGCTTCCACGGAGCGGCTTGGCATCGACCTGATCGAGCATGTCGCTGATCTGCTTCATCGCTTCATCAACGGTGCCGGTAAGCGGGCAATCATTGCTCGCCAAGCAGTCCGTCACGTAAGCACGCAGCGCAAGCTCGAATCCAATGGTTTGTTCACGGACCATTTCGCGCTCTGTGACGCGTGGATCGATGGCTCCGTCAAGAACAAGCCGGCCAGCGTTCTCAGGGAATCGGTCAGCATAACGCGCACCAATGTAGGTCCCGTATGAGAACCCCAAGTAGTTCAGCTGTTTGTCTCCCACGATTGCGCGCATCATATCGAGGTCTTGCACGGTTGACTCCGTGTCTACATGCGAGACCAAGGCACCTGAGTTCTCGGCGCACGCATCTCCGATTTCACGCGCGTTGTCGGTTGAGGCTTCAAGCCACTCGGCTGATCCGCGTGTGAGATCGAGTGAGTCGTCGAGTCCGTATAGCTGTTCATCAAGTTCAGCGTCTGTAAAGCACTCGATTGGACTGGAATTACCCACGCCACGTGGGTCCCAACCAAGGATGTCGTAGTTCTTCAGCAGGACTGCATCCAAACCATCAGTTCCCGCGTAGCGTGCATACTCGATCCCGGATGCACCCGGTCCACCTGGGTTAATGAATAGGCTGCCAAGCGGCTGAGCCCCTGTTGCAGGCTTGCGAATCATGGCAAGCCCAATCTGTTCGCTCGTCAGATCTGACCAGTCAAGCGGCGCCAACACTGTCGCACACTCAAACCCGTCACCGCAGTCTTTCCAGTCCGGCACCTGCGTTTGATAGCCCTCGAGTGTCTTCTCAACCTTTGCGGAGGGTGCAGGGAAGTCATCGCTCGAACTCTTGGGCTGCGCAACTGGTCCTCCGAAGCCACCACTAATCAGCAGGGCAATCAGCCCGATAATTACCAGCCCAACGACCGCCGTAACGATCGTGCGAAAGCGTCGACTCTTCTGCCGTACAATTTCTTCGGCGTTGTTGAGTTCACTCACATCTGCACCTTTCGATGGGCGTCAATGACGCGGTTGTGGATCATGACGACTCGAGCAAACAAGGCCTCCATGACGAGCCCCGGCGTGATCTGACGCATAAGTCGCCCGCGAGCATCGCTGATCGCGTCTAGCGCTTGCAACGCCTGCTCAGGCACCCATCGCTCTGCGAGGTCAGCGATTGCACGGCTAAATTCGATGTTGATCAGATCTTGCTCTTCTGCTGTCGAAAGCGCCGCCATCAACACGTCGCGATACACCGAAGAAACGTCCGTCAGTACGCGATCGAGTCCGTCCCGCAGGCTTCGCTTTCGTCGTCGTTCTTGCTCTTCTTCCAACGCTTTTACTTGTGAGCGCAGTCGTGGCGGTATGGCTGCACCAGGAGCCAGGCCGAGCCCGCGCATAGCTTCCTCACGTTCACGGGCGTCGAGTCTGTCCATCAAAGCGTCGGCATCAGTCTGGGCAATCTTTGCGAGTGACGCTGCAACGGCCATCGCATCTCCGAGCGTGTGTACGCTCAGCGCGGCTTTGATCGAGTCTTGTCGTCGAGCGAGCGCCTCATCATCTGTTGCGAGCCGTCTGGCCATGCCTACGTGGCTTTGTGCAAGTCGCGCAGCTTGAATAGCCCGTTCGGGGGAAATACCGTCCCGATTTTGCAACAACTGGGCCACATCTTCAATGCTCGGCGTCACTAGCCGCAAGAGCCTCGTGCGTGAGCGGATCGTGGGGAGTAAGTCTGCCTCGCTTGGTGCGCACAAGACCCAAATGGTTCGCTCGGGGGGTTCTTCAATGGCCTTCAGCAGCACATTTGATGTGTGCTCAGGCATACGATCCGCGTCTTCAATAACGATCACGCGGTATCGCCCATCGCTCGGCGCATAGTGTGCAGTGGTGACCACTTCGCGCGCGGCGTCAATCTTAATAATTGCCGCTTGTGTGGTGAGTACGCCTAGATCTGGGTGTGTTTGCGCCTTCACTTGAGCAAAGACCCGGTCTCGATCAGATTCAGAACGCGCAATCAGTGCGGCGGCGAAGCGATATGCGAGATTCGAGCGACCAGATCCTGCTGGTCCCGTAATGAGCCATGCGTGTGCAGGTGCTGCGGCCCCTGGCTCATACGATGCTGCGCGGTCAAGCATTTCAACGGCCACGGGCTGACCGACGATTTCAGACCAGAATCCCATGTCCGCAAGGCTACCGGTCGCCTCTGACATTGTGCGCCTCTCTGAACTAATTAGTGAAGATCGACGTATCCTGACTCACCACGCTCACAGCGGGCTGCGCCCGCGCTGACCTCTGCTGCCAGTGTCTCAAGTGCATCGATTTCGTGCGCTGCTACGGCAAACTGCTGTGCAACTTCCGCGCCATAGGTGGCTTCTCCAACGGTGAACCCACGGCGCCGGGCTTCTGACTCGATTTGTGCGGCCACGTCGTATCCTGAGGTCACTGTTATTTGATGCCGTAGTCCCCGGCGAACGCGTTTCGCCTCCAGCACTGCGTCTGCGACAGAGGCTCGGTATGCCCGGGTAAGACCTCCCGCCCCAAGCAAGATACCGCCAAAGTATCTGGTAACGACAGCAACAACATCACTCAGCCCGGCGGATGTGAGTGCATCGAGCATAGGTGCGCCTGCCGTGCCACTCGGTTCTCCGTCATCATTTGACCGTTGTACTCTGCCGTCATGCCCGAGCACGAATGCGGAGCAATGGTGTCGAGCCCGAGGATGCTCTGCACGCACTGCAGCAATGACATCACGGGCGGCGGTCTCATTTTCTACACGTTCGAGTCTGGTGAGGAATCGGGATCGAGAAATCTCGATCTCCGTGTCGACGCGTCCTGAGATCGTCTCGTATTCCTCTGCCATATGACTATTCTGCCCGCTACGATCAGGAGTCATGGAACCACAGCATCAAGACTCCATTCGCGGAGTTCTCTCAGGACCGTCCTCGGTACGTACTGATGCGTGGATCTGGGCAGCCCGCCTAGCCAAGACCAGAAGCCAGGCCACATCTGCCTGCAAAGCAGGGCATGTGCGTGTGAACGGTGTCTCAGCTAAGCCTGCGCAGGCCATCAAGATTGGTGATACCGTCCGCGTCAGGCTTCACGGCTTTGAGAAGGTGTACCTTGTGCGTGGTTTGGGCGTTCGTCGCGGCAGCGTGAGTGATGCGGCTGCACTTTTTGAGGACCAGTCACCGCCACCGCCTCCCCGCACCGAACGTCCAGCAACGGTGGTCCGTGATCGTGGCGCAGGTCGTCCAACGAAGCGTGACCGACGTGAGATTGACCGTTTACGCGGCCGTGACGTTGACCCATTCTCGCTTTCCTGAAGTATGAGATCGTAGTCGCTCTCAACGATCCAGGTACCCTTAGTGCGTGAGTATTCCGGCGTTTGATGGTCCAGAGGTGACGAGGTCGAACTTGTTGACACATGACGAGTGGTCTGCTCTAGAACATGACCATGAAACGCGTGCGGATACGCTGTCGTCGGCACATCGTGAACGTCGACGAGCTGGGGTCAAGCACCCCATTGAAGATTTTCTTTGGACCTATTACTCCTTTAAGCCAGCGGATCTTCGTCGCTGGCATCCCGGAGCTGGCGTCACACTTGCAGATGCGGCCCTTGTCTCAGATGAAGAACCAAGGGCAGCGTTGAAGCCGTCGAGTGGGCAAGCTTCTCCGGATTCAACGGTGCCCCGTTCTCAGTGGCGCTATTACCGCAGCCAGGGTGGGAACACTTTGGAGGTCGACACAACCGGGTTCTTTGCGAAGCGTGAGGAAACTGTGAATTTTGTGGCGAACCTCCTCGAGCAGACGATCGTTAGACCACCACACTTTGCGTGCTTTGGCTTGCACGAGTGGGCGATGGTCTACCGATCGACTCCGGAGGAGATCCGTCACACGGGACTTCCATTGAGGATTGGTCATGAAGCAACCAACAGTGTTGTGGAAAGTCATCCGATTTCTTGTACTCACTTCGACGCGTTTCGCTTCTTCACTCCCGAAGCGCGCCCGCTCAACCGGCAGGTTCTCTCACGAGATAGTCAGCTTGCCGACGAACAAGCTGGCTGTTTACACGCTGGCATGGACATTTACAAATGGGCAACCAAGCTTGGGCCAATCATTCCGGGTGACCTGCTGCTTGATGCATTTGAACTCGCCCGCGACATTCGCACTGTAGATATGCAGGCTTCACCGTACGACGTCAGTCAATTTGATCTACCTGCGATTGCGATTGAGTCATCTTCGGGCAAGCGGGAATATGCTCAGCGCCAACGTGGGTTCACGGATCGTGGCAATGCACTCCGCGTTCGCGTGCTCGAAGCAATAGCCGTTGCTCGGGAAGTGCGGGAACGCAACCTTCGCTAGCCCTACTCATTCTCTTGTTTTTCTGCCGATGAGGAGAATCTGCGTCGGAGACGTGTAGTTCTTGTCATAACTGCTCCTGCTGACAGAGCAATCAAGGTAAGGATCATTCCCCACGGCGTAAAGGTCGAGGCGGTGTTCGCCTCAGACTTATCAAGTTCAATGTTTCGAAGCGTCGCGACCTTTTTGTCATCTGGTTGCTTGACGTCGGCTGTCTTCGGCAAGTCCATTTTGCTCTCAAGGTGAACTTGGTTGTTTTCAGTTCGCCCAATTTGCTGAATGGCTTCTTGCACCTGAGGCCTAGTAACCCTTCTTTGAACTGCGTTCCGTTGAGTTAGGTTACCCAGATCCACGGTTGGTTCGACAATTAACTGGTTCTCTAGATGTTCTCCGTTTTCGTGGGGTAGGTTCGCCTCAGGCACGGTAGGAGGTTTAGGTCCGGTCTCAGGCTCACCAGGAACCTCGGGCCCAGTCGGGACCTCTGGTTCGGTCGGCACTTCCGGCTCGGTCGGCACCTGCGGAACTACAGGAACCTCGGGCTCTGTCGGCACCTCAGGCTCAGCCGGAATTTCTGGCTCAGCTGGCACCTCAGGAACGACAGGAACCTCAGGCTCTGTCGGTACCTCAGGCTCAGCCGGCAGCTCAGGCTCAACCGGAACCTCCGGCTCAGTCGGGACTTCCGGCTCGGTCGGCACCTGCGGAACTACAGGCACCTCAGGCTCAATCGGCACCTCAGGCTCAGCCGCAATATCCGGCTCAACCGGCACCTCAGGATCTACAGGAACCTCGGGCTCAGCCGGAACCTCAGGAACTACAGGAATCTCCGGCTCGGTCGGCACTTCCGGTTCGGTCGGCACCTCAGGAACTACAGGAACCTCAGGCTCAATCGGAACCTCAGGCTCAGCCGGAACCTCCGGCTCGGTCGGCACCTGCGGAACTACAGGAACCTCAGGCTCAACCGGCACCTCAGGATCTACAGGAACCTCGGGTTCAGCCGGAACCTCAGGAACTACAGGAATCTCCGGCTCGGTCGGCATTTCCGGTTCGGTCGACACCTCAGGAACTACAGGAACCTCAGGCTCAATCGGAACCTCAGGCTCAGCCGGAATTTCCGGCTCAGCTGGCACCTCAGGAACGACAGGAACCTCAGGCTCAGCCGGCACCTCCGGCTCGGTCGGCGCTTCCGGCTCGGTCGGCACCTCAGGAACTACAGGAACCTCGGGCTCAGTCGGTACCTCAGGCTCAGCCGGAATTTCCGGCTCAGCTGGCTCCTCCGGACCTACAGGAACCTCCGGCTCGGTCGGCACCTCCGGCTCGGTCGGCACCTGCGGAACTACAGGAACCTCAGGCTCTGTCGGTACCTCAGGCTCAGCCGGAACCTCAGGCCCAGTCGGAACCTCCAGTTCGGTCGGCACCTCAGGCTCAGCCGGAACCTCCGGACCTACAGGAATATCCGGCTCGGTCGGCATTTCCGGTTCGGTCGGCACCTGCGGAACTACAGGAACCTCGGGCTCTGTCGGCACCTCAGGCTCAGCCGGAATTTCCGGCTCAGCTGGCACCTCAGGAACGACAGGAACCTCAGGCTCAGTCGGGACCTCAGGCTCAACCGGAACCTCCGGATCTACAGGAACCTCAGGCTCAGCCGGAATATCCGGCTCAACCGGCACCTCAGGAGCTACAGGAACCTCAGGCTCAGTCGGAATTTCCGGCTCAGTCGGCACCTCCGGCTCGGCCGGCACCTCAGGAACGACAGGTGCTTCAGGCTCCGCGGGTATCTGGGGATCTAGAGGATCTTCTGGGGGATTTGAATCGCCAGGTGCCGAAGTTCCTTCTTCACCTGCTTGATTCTGTTCTTCCTCGCGTCCCGCTGAGCCTGTTCCGAACCCAGTACCAAATCCAGTTCCGAAGCCAACTCCTCCTGCAAGACCACCGGCGAGACCTGCTCCTGTTCCGCCTCCAGCAATGGAGCCACCACCGCCTGCGGCACTGCCAGCACCCGCCCCGTCAATTATTTCTGTAGGGGGAGGCCCCGGCTCGATTTCTCCCGCGCCAGATGAGGTTTCATTGCCCGTTTCAGCAGGCGGCGCAGTGCCTTCGTTTGACTTATCGACGATTCCTACAGCCGGCCAAGGATACCCACCGTCCTCGCCTTTCTCTGAAGTTTCAGCCTCAGGCGATTGTTTCTCGTCTCTACCGCATTGTTCCTCTGTGATGGATTGAGTCTCTTCACCGTTGTCCTCATGTGTTAGAGATGATTCCTTGTTTCCATCAGTCCCCTCCCCGCGAGTGCCCTGAGAGTACTCTTCAGACTCACGTTTCGCTTGCTCGGCTAGGCGAATCTCTTCAGCTTTGCGAGCGTCTTCAGCAATGCGGGCTTCCTCAACGAGTTGCGCCTCTCTTGCTTTTCGCTGGGCCTCTGCTTCTGCTTCCAAACGTGCTTCTTCTTCTAGACGAGCAAGTTCGGCTTCAGCTTCTAACCGTGCTTTTTCTGCTTCACGAGCGACCTCAAGGACACGTTCAGCTTCGGCTTCCTCCTCAGCCTTGACGCGAGCTTCTTCTTTGACCCGGGCTTCTTCAAGTAGCCGTGCCTGTTCAGCCTGTCGTGCTGCCTCGGCCTCGCCCCGCACGCGTTCCTCCTCAGCAAGACGCGCTTTCTCTGCCTCAACACGCAAGCGTTCCGCTTCTGCAAGACGTGCGCGTTCTGCTTCTGCTTCTGCCGCAAGGCGAGCCTCCTCAGCAAGTCGAGCCTCCTCAGCAATTCGTACTCGCTCGGCCTCAGCAAGACGCGCCTTCTCAGCTTCTGCCGCAACACGCACTCGTTCGGCTTCCGCAGCGATACGCGCCTTCTCGGCTACCTCTCGCTGTCGCGCTTCCTCAGCCTTTTGAGCAGCTTCTTGTTCTGCTTTGCGTTTTGCTTCGAGCACCGCGGGATCGGGGACTTCAAACTGAACCTTTGCTGGCCCATCAGGGTTCACGACTTCTTCAGCATCAATGTGCTGCTCAATGAAGAATTCTTGCGAGCCATAGTTCAAGTTCTTCAGCTCTATTGGCTTCCAGTTGCCATTTTCATCAACGATACGTCGCGCAATGAAAGATCGATTTGCGTCGTAGATGCCGATCAGCGCGCCCGGTGTGGCTCGGCCACTCACCATCGCACTGCGGGATTTTGGGTCGACAGAGTCGACGCTAATAGTTGCAAGATCGGCGATCTTAAAGCGGTAGCTCGCGACTGACCTATCGCCGGGAATAGCTTGCACTGCAACGACATCAACTGTCTCACCCCAAGCGAACGGCTTCTCTGGTCGGAAAAACCAATACCCATCGCGCTCGACCCACACCGAACCGATCGGCTGTCGGGTAGTGGCATTGGTGAGGTGTAACCTTTTTTGGCCAACACCTCGCCCAGCGAGGAGTGGTGTCCTGGTGACACTAATCCCCTGCGGAGCCAGAATCGATACTGCCGTCACTGGAAATGGGGTTTGAATTCTGTGGTAGCTGCGTCGTTGCCACGCAATGTCACCTGTCTCGGGGTTTGGCCCCAAGTAGCGACCACGAAATGGACCGTCCTTTGCGACAAAGCCGAATTGTGTCCAGCCTCCTCCTGCTCGCACAGTAGTTACTTGCTGGCAGTTTCCTTCTTCAACCGGTGCCCAATACAAGGCCTTCTCTGGATGCGGTTGGTTCGTTGACAAACACCTTTGTGCGCCTTGAGTCGCCTGAAAGAGAATCTCACCCGTGTTCCCAAGATTAGGAATTCGAAAGAGGGCCAACGCATTTCTCATGTTTGCGTTGACAATCAGTCCAGGGACATAGCCTTCAGTGACAGCCCAACCGTCAATCGTCGTATAGAGATAACCATCCCAAGCATGCGCTGGAGAGGCCTCTTGAACACTCACAGAGGCAGCCAGCACGGTGGCACTCAACAGCAGTGCGGACAGTCTGGGAAGCGAACAGCGTCTCGACCCGTCGTGAGAGGTTGTATCGGATTTTTTCAAGGCGTTCACCGTTTCTCAATCGATGTGAATGCCCCCCTGCGGTAAACCCTAAAACCACAGGGAAAAGAAGTCTAGTTTTCTGTGACCGATGACTAGATTCGAACTATTGTTGCCCCTCAAATGTTGATGGAGAGAAAACAAAAGTGCTCAGCTTCGCCGAAGCAAAGCTGAGCACTTGTGAAAGACGAGTTGCTACTCGGCGCGCGAGATGTCAGTCATCTCGTCACGGGGCACAACCTTGATTCGTGTACGTCCAGCAGCTTCACCGAGTGCGAGCTCGTGAGCATCGAGACGGTGCCAGCCATCAATTGTCGTGTAGGGAACGTTGCGCGACTCAAGCAAGGCCGGAATCGCTTCTGCAGCAGTTTCCTCGGGTGACCACAGCTTGTCCTGATCCGCGATCAGGCACTCAAGGGTCTCCATCGCGTCAGACTTCGTGTGTCCGATAAGCCCGATCGGGCCACGCTTGATCCAACCGGTCGCGTAAACACCAGGGATCTGCTCGCCAGTGATATCCAGCACACGACCCTTGTCGTTCGGAATTACACCGCGCTCTTCGCTGAAAGGGATCTCTTCAAGCGGTGAGCCGAAGTAGCCGATGGCACGGTACAACGACTGCATGGGGATCGTTTCGAACTCACCAGTGTCGATGACCCCGCCGTTTCCATCAGGGGCAGTGCGCTCGATCTTCAGACCGGTGACGCGGCCTTCCTCAGTCACGACCGCAACAGGCTTTGACCAGAAGTGCATGTGCAGACGACGCGATGCGGGAGCAATTTCCCCTGCCTCGCGCTCTTTCTGCTCCGCGCGCCACTTGTCCATGATGCGGGTCATGACAACGACCTGCTTATTCTTCATGAGCGTCTCATCAGCGTAGGCATCGTCACGATCGAAGTCTGCCTCGTTAATCACCATGTCAACGTCACGAACCTCGCCGAGCTCGCGAAGCTCAAGCGGTGTGAACTTGACATACTTCGGCCCACGGCGGCCGAACAGGTGCAGCTCCTGAATGGGGTTCGCTTTGAGGCCCTCGTAGACGTTCTCAGGGATCTCAGTCGGAAGCAAGTCATCAGCGTGCTTAATGAGCATGCGCGAGATGTCGAGTGCAACGTTGCCATTACCAATAACGCCAACGCTCCGTGCTTCAAGCGGCCAGGTACGGGGAACATCAGGGTGACCGTCGAACCAGCTGACGAAGTCAGCCGCGCCATACGAGCCTTCCGCGTCAACGCCGGGGATGCTGAGGTTTGCATCGCGGATCGCACCGGTCGAGAAGATCACCGCGTTGTAGTGCTTCTTCAGGTCATCAAGCGTGACGTCTACGCCATATCGAACGTTACCGAAGTAGCGGATCGCACCAGAATCGAGCACGTCACGCAACGCCGTGATGATGCCCTTGATACGAGGATGATCAGGCGAGACACCGTAGCGCACAAGTCCATAGGGAGCTGGGAGCTGTTCAAACAGATCCACCTCAACGTCGAAGTCACGTTCGGCTTTCAGCAACAGATCGGCCGCGTAGATTCCCGCGGGACCGGCGCCGACAATAGCAACACGCATCTTTTCCATAGGTACTTATCCTTCTCGGGTCACGATCGAATCGGCAAGCTCAACGAGGGCCTGCTTCACAGCAGACTTCGGGAGCACGTCGAGCGCTGTGACGGCATCGTTCGCCCATTTGCGGGCGGTAGCTTCGGTTTCCAGCGTGACCTCGTGGTTGCGGAGTGCGTCAACCTCGGGGTCCAGAACTGCGGGATCCGCGCCACCAGCGATTGCTTCGACACCTGCGTCGATGCGCTGCAAGAGAGCCGCGTCAGCTTCGTTCCCCTTGGCTGCACGCTCGCGAAGGAGCAGCACCGGCAGGGTCACCACGCCCGCACGGAGGTCAGTGCCGGCGCGCTTGCCGGTCTGTTCCTTCTTCGGGGAGAGATCAATAACGTCGTCGATTAGCTGGAAAGCGACACCGATCCGCTCACCATATTCAGTGACTGCCTCGACGATCTCGTCGCTAGCTCCACCGAACATTGCGCCCATGCGTGCAGCAGTCGAGATGAGGGCACCCGTCTTATCGGCAAGTACCTGAATGTAGTGTGCGATCTCGTCGTCTTCGGGCTGCGGGCCAACAGTTTCATGCAACTGGCCAAGGCAGAGACGCTCAAAGGTACGAGCCTGCAGCAAGATTGCAGCTTCACCCATGCCAGACACCAAGGTTGAAGCGCGGGCAAACAACAAGTCACCCGCGAGAATCGCAACCGAGTTCGACCAGACAATTTGAGCAGCAGGGACGCCGCGGCGAAGCTTCGCGTCATCCATGACATCGTCATGGTAGAGCGAGGCAAGGTGCGTCATCTCAACGGCCTGTGCTGCGCGGCGAACGAGCTCGTTTGGTCCGTCGCCCAGCTGGCTCGCGAGCACGGTGAGCACAGGGCGGATCCGCTTGCCCCCGGCTTCGGAAAGGTAGCGTGCTGGTGCATCAGCAACCGGTGACGCGAAGGTGAGGTGCTCGTTCAGGCCGTCCTCGATGAGGTCGAGCTGCTCGCGCATCTTCTTCTCAAAGCGGCGCTCGTGCGCGCTGCGGAACATGCGCATCGGCAACGCCTGCGTAGTCGTATCAGCGACGATCGGATCGTTCACTCTGCATCTCCAGATTCGGGGCGCTCAGCGGGCGCCGATGCTGTCGTGTCTGCTTCGGTTTTCGCGGTGTCTGAGGTGACCGGTGTCTCAGTAACCGAGGGGACGTCGTTGGGCACGAACCCACGGTGCAATGCAACGATGCCGAACGTGAGGTTTCGATACCCGACGCGTTCAAGGCCCGCTTCACGAAGCCACTTCGCAAGGTCTTCCTGTGCAGGCCACTGCTCGATTGACTCGTTGAGGTACTCGTACGCAGCTGCTGCGCTGCGGTTAATGAGCCCGGCAACGCGTGGCAACACCTGGCGGCCATAGAAACCGTAGCCGAGACGAACGAGGCCGTTGGTCGGACGCGAGAACTCCGCAATCACGATGCGGCCACCCGGCTTCACTACGCGAGTCATCTCAGCAATAGCTTTCTTCGGGTTCTGTACGTTGCGGAGTCCGTATGAAATCGTTGCCGCGTCGAACGAATTGTCTTCAAACGGAAGATCAGTCGCATCTGCCCACTGGAACTCAATGCGTTCGTTTCCAGCCTGACGACGACGCCCCTCAGCGAGCATGCCCTCAGAGAAGTCAGCCGCAACAACGTGTGCGCCACGGGCAGCAAACGAAGCAGATGAGGTACCGGTACCAGCAGCAAGATCAAGCAATCGCATACCCGTATGCGGCGCAACAGCTTCAGTCGTCATATGGCGCCAATAACGGTCACTACCAAAAGTCAACACATCATTGATGAGGTCATACTTTGGCGAAACGTCATCGAACATGGCAGAGACGTCTGCAGCGGCCTTGGTCGCGGTATCTGGGCGAGTCACCCCACCATGCTAGCCCGTTCGACTGACTTGAACTCCCATATACGTGCGCACTTCGCGCGCGCCACATGCATTCCCAGTCGACCGCGCTAGATTAGTTACGTGTTTGAGTCGTCTGTTCCGCAGCTTCGCTCGGTGACGCGACTGTTACCAACAGGCGATCAGCTGCCTGATTTGTTGGCGTTTGCTGATCCGCAGCAACCGCTGTACTGGAACCGCGATGATCGCGGGGCAACGGGAATTGGCGAGGTGCTCCGCCTCGAATTCACTGGTGCGCACAGATTCTCCGATGCGTCTCGCATGTGGCGGCGGATCGCAGCCGCTGCTGCTGTGGAAAATGCTGTTGGCTTGCCCGGCACCGGTCTCGTCGCGTTTGGTGCGTTCACATTCGATGCCCGAAGTGAGCATGTCAGCGTACTCATTGTGCCGCGCACGATCATCGGGCGATCCGGCAACACCGTTTGGATCACCGAGATCACCGAGATGGACGAGACTCGCACGTCAGATTCAGCGAACCTCGCGGTGCACAACGCTGCACTTCCCACCAGCACGCCCTTCGCAGCATGGGAGGCAATCAGCCTCGACTCCCCCGAGGTCTTTGCGGCGGAGAGTGGTTCGAGCGCTGTGTCTCCCGGGACTGTCGCGGCGTACACGGCTGGCGTCATCGAGTCAGTCCGTCGTATCGACGCTGGCGAGCTCGAGAAGGTGGTTCTGTCACGGCAGTTGGAGGGGCGGATCGCTGCAGACGCCGATATCCGCACGCCATTGGCGCGGCTGAGCGCAGAGTACTTGGACTGCTGGACATTCGCGATAGACGGCATGGTTGGCGCAAGCCCCGAAACCCTGGCGCGCGTGATTGACGGACAGTTTGCGGCTCGAGTGCTCGCTGGCACTCGTCCGCGAACCGGCCTGCAAGGATGTGCCGACGATGCAGTTCGGGAAGAACTGCTCGCAAGTGACAAGGATCACCACGAACACGCATTCGCGGTGCAGAGTGTTGAGTCAGCGCTGAGCCCACACCTCACCAACCTCACCAAGAGCGAGCACCCGTTTGCATTACAACTTCCGAACGTATGGCACCTCGCTACTGATGTGCACGCTCAGCTTGCTGAAGATGTCACGACGCTCGAGCTCGTGTCGGCGATGCACCCGACCGCGGCGATTGGCGGGACCCCTACGGCTGAGGCCGTCGAGGTGATACACGAGCTCGAACCCTTCGACCGTGGCCGCTACTCCGGCGCAGTTGGCTGGATCGACGGCGACGGCGACGGCGAGTGGGTCATCGCTCTGCGTTGCGCACAGCTCGGTAAGCCAAGCGACGGGCTACGCTCAGTCGTCGCAAGTGCAGGCGGAGGACTCGTGACCGGGTCAGACCCCGAGCACGAGCTCATTGAGACGGTCTCAAAGTTCCGCCCGATCGCTACTGCTTTCGGGGGTTAGCGGGCAAGCACGACTTCAAGCAGCACACTCTCGGCGACGGGCGCAGAAAGTTCTGTTTCGAGTTGCTGCTGCGTCTCAACTCGCACGTGCTTCCACCCCGCTGCGAGAGCGAGAGCACCGAAATCGACGGTTTGCGGCGTGAACATCACGCGTTCGTAGGCCTCACGGTCTGCTGTGCCCGCGACTTCAAGGCCGTCAAAGATTGTGCCACCGCCGTCATTGCCCAGTACAACCTGCATGCGCGGTGCCATTTCACCCGCCGGGGCGAACATCGATGTCGCATCGTGAAGCAAGGTCACATCGCCAATCAACACACGCGTCACGCTCTCGGGGACGGCAGCCTGGCTCGCAACCGCAATGCCCGAGGCTGTTGCAATGGTGCCATCGATGCCGCCGAGGCCACGATTCGAGCGCACATCGACAACGCGAGCCTCTGCGGTCCCATCGAGCACACGCACCAGCCGGGAGGCAGCAACCATGAGACGGTCAGTTGGTGCAGTTGCCTGCCAGAGCGCAGCGACGAGTGAGCTGCGAGATGGCTCAGCTTCAGGCTCAACTACCTGATGGGTAGCGGACTGCTCCTGATCGGCTGCCTGCCAGTCCGCAAGCCAATCTGCGTTCGCTCCCCGGTCATAGCCAGCGGCGACTCTTGCGTAGCGTACGACTCGCGCGTCAGGCGATGGCATGAAGTGATCGGTGTCAATATGCGGATCAACGATGATCGCTTCAACTCCCGCGCGGCTTAGCAACGCTGGAATCTGGCGCGTCAGCGTAGGGTGTCCGAAAACGATGGCGCGATCCACCTCCCCGCCAAGTGCAGGCATGCCGAGCAGCGTCGCGTAGGCAGTAATCGCCTCAGTGCTTTCGCGAGATCCACTCACGACCTCAGCAAGCAGGGGCAGCCCAGCAGCACGTGCAAAATCTGTGGCTTCGTGCCCAGCGCCCGCGCCTGCAATGACCACTGTGCGCAGTTCGGGTTCGTTGTCAGAGCCGTGTTCAAGCACGAATGTATTCAGCGTTTCAGCGCCAAAAGCCGTCACCGCACTGTTGCTCACATCAATTGCATGTCGCGTACGAGCTCCAGCGCCTTCTTCGGCAGCGGCCGCAAAGCCTTCGGCGATCATGGCTTCGAAGCCACGAGTGCCCGAAAGCGGCTCCCTGAACTGCAGGTTGAGCTGCACCGGGCCCGCGGGCTTCCCTCCTGCGCGGCCGAGCGCTGCCGCAACCGCATCGTGTGCGAGCGCGTCTGAATCTTCACTGCCAGACGCGTCGGGCGCTGAGACGTCACGTGAGAGGCGCGCTGCAGGGCCAAACATGTCGTATTGCAGCGTTGTCTGAGTCGCACGGGTGCCACGCTTGTCTGCAGGACGATCCGCGCTCAGTGCGATGAATGGAACCCGACCTTCGTGTGCCTCAAACGCGGCAGGTACGAGGTTCGCCACGGCTGTGCCACTCGTGACGATGACGGGTGCGGGAAGGCCGGTTTCACGAGCGATACCAAGCGCGAAGAATGCTGCGGCTCGCTCATCGTGACGAACATGCAGGCGGATCGCGCCAGCCTGCTCAGCCGCGGCTGCCGCAAGCGCGAGCGCCTGCGACCGGGAGCCAGGGCACACAACAACGTCTTGCACCCCGCGGCGGATCATCCCAGCAAGCAGCTCAATCGCGAAGATCGAAGCAGGTGCTGGCGCAGTCGTTAGTGCTGGCGCTGGTGCAGGTGCTGGCGAGTGGTTGCGGCGACCAGAATTATCTGTTTGAGCGCCTTCTGCGCTCATGAACGACGGGTGCCGTTCTCTGGATCAGATGTACCTGTCGAATCTGTCGAATCTGTTGACTCGTCGGCCTGCGAGTCTGGTTTCGACTGCACCTCTGGACCCGAGCTTGTACGCGCATCTTGCGAGTGATCGCCTGCTGCTACAGACCCTTCACCAGGGAAGACTTCGTCATCGAGCGCGCGAAGCTGAGCTTCGAGATCGTTCAGCACGCTCTTCTCTTGCTCAGACAACGTGGGCCCGGTAAAACGTGGATCGTCGTCAGGCGCGACAACCTGAGCAGGAGCAGTCTTGGCTTTACCCACCATGAACCACAGCGCTGCGCCAATCACGGGAAGCAGCACAATCAGCACGATCCAGATGGGCTTTGCCACACCACGTGAACGATTGGCATCGGTCATCGCCGCATCGACCAACGCGAAGAGAGTGAAAGCAACGGCGACAACGATGCCGACGATCAAAAACCGAACCATGACCCCATGCTACTCGTGAGCGCTGAGCGATGTCCGTGCGAACCACGTCCCCTGTGGAAAGCGTCACAACGAGGTTCATCACGGCCTCCTCACAGCGGCACTCAGCGTCCCCCGGTACACTTGCCGTTCGTGACCGAAAACCGTAGCAATCGCAAAGCCTGGCTGACGTACTCACTCCTGCGTCTGGCGTTCTTCTTCGTACCGCTGGTTGTGCTGTACCTCATTGGTCTTGGCCCCTGGTGGTCTGCCGGATTCGCGACGCTTATCGGCATCTCGTTGTCGGTGCTCCTCTTGTCAAAGCCGCGTGAGCAGGCCTCTGAGAGCATCTATGACTGGCGCAACCGGGATCGCACCGCAGACGACATTGTCGAAGACGAAATCCTCGACGAACCTGCAGATCAGGTTTCTGATGTTCCTGAGGCACCTGCAGCAGCTGACGCTTCCGCACCAGCCAGCGATGCCGACCCCGCCGAGTCACCCAAGGATTCTGAAGCTCCCGAAGCACGCGCATAAGCGCTTCAACGTGAGGGGCGGTCGGTAGGAGTTCACTACCGACCGCCCCTCACGTTTATCGGCAGCGGATCAGCTCACGCTCCCCGACACCACACAGCACTCACAAACAGGAAGAGGGGTGGCGCTTGGCGCCACCCCTCTTCCTGTTTGTGAGGTTAGAAACCGAACGCGTACCCGAGCGCGACGCCATAGAACAGCGCAGCGAAGCTTGTCAGCTGCAGCACAAGAATGAGCTCCTTTGGCGTCTTCGCGGTCAGCACGATGAGGATCGCAGGACCAACCAAGACGAACACGAAAAGCACAAAGACCATGCCGGGGTAGAACAGCAAGAAAATCAGCGGCACAGCAAGGGGCAGCACAACGCACGTGATGAAGAGTGCCTTTGACCAGCCTGCGCCGATCCGCACCGAGAGCGTGTTCTTGCCGGCAAGACGGTCAGTCGGAATGTCGCGAAGGTTGTTCACAATCAACACAGCCACCGCAAAGAGGCCAATGCCGACACCCGCGAACCAGGCCTCCTGCGGAATGATGTCGCTCTGGAGCCACACCGTTCCCACCGTTGCTACCAGGCCAAAGAAGATAAAGACCATGATTTCGCCGAGGCCCATGTAGCCATAAGGCTTCTTACCACCGGTGTAGAACCAGGCGGCAATGATCGCAACGACTCCGACCGCGAGAAACCACCAGCGTCCGCTCAACACAACCGCAGCAAAACCGGCGGCAGCCGCAAGTCCGAAGAACACGAGCGCCGTAACGAGCACATGCTTGGGGTTTACGAGTCCCGAGCCGGTAAGTCGAGCAGGACCAACTCGGAACTCATCTGTCCCACGCACGCCATCGGAGTAGTCGTTTGCGTAATTCACGCCAATCTGCAGGAAGACAGCAACCGCGAGCGCCAAGATCGAAAGCGGCCAGGAGAAGGACTGCAGCATCTGTGCGATTCCGGCACCTGCAACCACCGGGGCAACAGCGAGTGGCAAGGTGCGTAGGCGCGCGCCGCCTACCCAGTTGCGCCACGTGATGCGGGGCGGAGCACCCGCAGCGACCTGCCGTTCCGCTGCTGCACGGGTTGCCGGGTTACCGGACTTGAGCTTGTTTGGCGCGTGGTGCTGCGCTTCGCGAGCCTGGTTCATCGAGCGTCTCCTGGGTTCGATTCGAGATGTTGAGCAGCAAGCCACTCGGTGATGGCGCGCAAGTTCGGCTTGCCACCAGAAAGTCGAGGCATGGCCTCAATGCCGACTGCCCATTCCGGCACCGCTGCCGGTCCGAGCGCGCTGTGCACAGTGGCGCGGATCACCTCAAAGTCTTCGCGGTCAGTGCCTGCAGGTGCCTCCACAACGAGCACTGGACGGTCACCCCACTCATTCGAGGGAACCCCGATCGAGCCTGTGGACAACGCAACCGCGCTCCCCCAGCCTGCGTGTTCTCGGACCACTCGCTCGACTTCGTCAAGCGACACATTAATGCCCCCAGAAATGAGGACGCGGTCGATGCGGCCTGTGACCGTCAACATGCCGCCCAGCAATTCACCAGCATCACCGGTGCGATACCAACGTACGAGCTCACCATCGCGATTGAGTTCTTCGATGAAGCGGTCGGCAGTGAGATCGAGGTCTCCGACGTAACCGAGAGCGAGGCACGAACCAGAGATCTGTACTTCGCCTTGACGGATCCGCACCCCGGTGTCACCAATCTCGACGCCGTCGTAGACGCATCCGCCGCTGGTTTCGGTCATGCCGTAACTGCGGCGGATCTTCACTCCGAGGTTGTAGGCCCGCGTGCGTAGATCGAGCGAAAGCGCTTGGCCGCCCACCAAGACGGTGTCGAAGCGGCGAAGGGTGTCAGCCGCGTCTTCGTCGTTCTCGGCGAGGTCGAGCAGACGTTCAAGCTGGACTGGCACGACCGAGACATATCGTCGATCGTGCTCCATGCTCTCGGCCGCGGCGAGGAGCGCGGCAGGGTCGCCAGGTTCGTCGCAGAACACCGGATCGATCCCAGCGGCAGCGCTGCGGACCAGCATCTGCAGACCAGAAATGAGGTGGCCCGGAAGCGTGATGAGCCACTGGCCCGGTCCACCGAAGACGGCGTGGGTAGCTTTGGCGCTCGCGAGCAACGAAGCGGCGGAGAGCGCGACAGCCTTCGGCACACCGCTTGATCCAGAGGTACGCACGACCACTGCGGTTCCCTCGGGAAGGTCGGCTGCGCGAAGCTGTTCGACAGCCTGTTCGTCAACGCCCGGGCCGACGGGGAGCACGGGGGCTCCACCGTGTAGGGCGTCACCGAGCGCGGCGATCAGCCAAGCTCGGTCATCTACGGGAATCGCGCGAAGCGTCTGCGAAGAAGTCACCCATTCATCGTACCCGCGGTCGCTTATTGCTGGTTTCAGGTCTGGTGGCCGGGTCCCATGCCGATGAGCGGCTGCGGCTCAGGGGGGCAGCGGGTCAGCAGGTCAGCAGGTCAGCTTGGCAGCTCAGCCTCGATAGCTCGGCAGCTGAGCTCGGCAGCCCAGCCCCGCGAAACTGGGGGTTTCTGCCCAAACGAGGCCTTTCCTGCGCATGAAAGGGCCCCGCTCGCATGAACGGGGCCCTTTCGACGAGTTAGGTGAAGGCCTCGGCCTCGGCGCGGCCTAACTCAGTAGTGGTACGGGAACGCCGACCAATCTGGGTCGCGCTTTTCGAGGAACGAGTCGCGACCCTCAACTGCCTCATCAGTGCCGTACGCAAGGCGCGTGGTTTCGCCTGCGAAGAGCTGCTGGCCCACGATGCCATCATCAACGGCATTCATCGCGTACTTGAGCATGCGGATCGCGGTCGGAGACTTCCCCAGAATGGTGCGCGCCCATTCGATGCCCTTGGTTTCAAGCTCTGCATGCGGCACGACCTCATTGACCGCACCGATTTCCCGGGCGCGCTCTGCGTCGTAAGTCTCGGCAAGGAAGAAAATCTCGCGCGCGAACTTCTGACCCACCTGACGTGCGAAGTACGCACTGCCGTAGCCCGCGTCAAACGACCCGACGTCAGCGTCAGTCTGCTTAAACTTTGCGTGCTCACGGCTCGCAATCGTGAGGTCGCACACAACGTTGAGTGAGTGACCGCCGCCGGCTGCCCAACCTGGAACCAGCGCAATGACCACCTTCGGCATAAAGCGGATCAGGCGCTGCACTTCAAGAATGTGCAACCGCCCCGCACGAGCCGATGCCTCTGGGCCGACAGCTGTCTCGTCTTCCGAGTACTTGTAGCCGTCGCGACCGCGGATCCGCTGATCGCCGCCTGAGCAGAATGACCAGCCGCCGTCTTTCGCGCTCGGGCCGTTGCCTGTGAGCAACACCACTCCGACGCGCGGGTTCACACGCACACGATCCAATGCGTCGTACAGCTCATCTACTGTGCGCGGACGAAACGCATTACGCACTTCAGGGCGGTCAAACGCAATACGCGCAATTCGACCGTCAAGGCTCAGGTGGGCGGTGATATCGGTGTAGCGCTCGGCACCGGGCGCGACCTCCCACACCTCGGGGTCGAAGATGTCAGAAACCTTGCGCGCCTGGGTGGGCTGTGAATCCTGCGTCGTCATGTGCCCAGCCTACTTCGCCGGGTCACCCCCGAGCCGGTTCTCCACAGCATCCGATGTTTTCCCACCACGAGAGATCCTCCTTCGGCGTCCAGGCGTGGGAAGATCGCAGTATGGCCAATCCGTCACTCGAAACGTTGCTCACATCTGCGCACGTGGTTGCGATTCCGACGCGCACACGGTTCCGCGGGATCACCGTTCGCGAGGCCGTCATCTTCGATGCTCCCAATGGTGCGAGTGAGTTTTCACCGTTCCCCGAGTATGCAGACGCCGAGGCTTCACGCTGGCTCGCGGCCGCAGTCGAGTACGGCTGGGATCAAATTCCCGCAGCGTTGCGCACATCAATACCCGTGAATGCGACGGTGCCAGCGGTCCCCGCCGACAGCGTTGCTCACATTCTTGACCGTTTCCCCGGCTGCACAACGGCAAAGGTCAAAGTTGCCGAGCGCGGTCAGACCCTTGCCGACGACGTTGCTCGCGTTGCCGCAGTGCGAGCGATTATGGGCGATGAGGCGCGGATCCGCATCGATGCAAACTGCGGCTGGTCCGTGAGCGAGGCGTTCGAGGCAATCACTCAGCTTGCGCCCTACGGCCTTGAATATGCGGAACAACCGTGTGCGAGTGTGCCCGAGTTAGTGCAGCTGCGCAAGATGTTGGACGGAGCAGTGCGCATCGCGGCAGATGAGAGCGTGCGCAAGGCGGAGGATCCGCTCGCGGTAGCCCGAGCGGGAGCCGCGGATCTTCTCATCGTCAAGGCTCAGCCACTCGGCGGCATCGCGTCGGCGCTTGACATCGTCGGTGAAGCCGGGCTTCCGGTGGTGATTTCAAGCGCGCTCGATACGTCGGTCGGTATTTCGATGGGCTTGCATCTTGCCGCGGCGCTCCCCGAGAAACTCCTTGCTGGCGCCTGTGGCCTTGCCACCGTCGCGCTGCTTGAGGGTGATGTGGCGGCGGATCCGCTGCTACCCGTAAGTGGTGAGCTTCCGGTGCGCCGCCCCGAGATCGACCCAGAGGCGCTTGAGCGGTTCAGGGCTACGCCCGATCGGGAAGCCTGGTGGCTCGAACGCGTGCAGCGTTGCTTCGCGATGCTCTAGCCTCCCGCGGACGCTGCAGAGTTCCAACATCTCCAACGCCTTCACCACATTCAACGCGGTGCATCAATTGGTGGTCCCGTAATTGGTGGCACCTCAATTAATGAGGCCGCAATGCGCTTGCTACAACCCGCAACGCACAGCTCGGCCACACCAAGCAAACGGCTAAGCCGTGAAGCTTATCCCCACACGCCCGGGACGTCGGTGCACAACCTGTGCATAACTGTGCATAACTGGGCAAAAGTCTCCCAGGTTTCTCACATCTATCACGAAAAGTCTCCGCGCAACAGTGCGTAAAATCCTTACGTGACCAGGCGTAACGGAACTATTGGAATTACACACATGTGGTTATCCACATGTGGATAATTACATGTGTGTAATTCAGTCATAGGTCTGTTTTACTCCCGACTTTTGGGCCATAATTCCGCTTTACACTCGGCGCGCATCGAGACTCGGTGAGCGCCGAGCGCAACTGAACGGGACCTGGTACAAAGCGCCAGGCACGCGAAAAGGGCCCGTTCTCACAAAAACCAGGGTTTCATGCGCATGAAACTGCCGATTTCGGGAGAACGGACCCTTTTCGCGAGGTCGAGCGCTCACGGGGTCCAGCCTTCGCAGGGCCGAGCACTCGCGGATCCAGCGAGGGCGATTACCGCTTCAGGTCTGGGAAATTCTCCTCGCGCCACTCGGTCTCGATACGCGTGCCAGCCTCGAACGCCTCAACCTCGCGCTTGCGCAGCTCAACGCGGCGAATCTTGCCCGAAATCGTCTTCGGCAGCTCAAAGAACTCAACTCGACGAACGCGCATGTACGGCGGCAACGCCACGCGTGCGTGCGCCAGGATCGCACGCGCGGCTTCAGGTCCAGCTTCAACCCCTGGCGCCAGCCCGACGTATGCCTTGGTCACGTTGAGTCGGGTGTCATCTGGTGCGCCAACAACTGCCGCCTCAGTGACGTATTCGTGCTCGATCAACGCGCTTTCGACTTCGAATGGCGAGACCTTGAAGTCGCTGGACTTAAAGATGTCGTCGGTGCGGCCGATGAACGTGAGCACGCCGGACTCGTCTGCCTCAGCAACATCGCCGGTGTGGAAGTATCCGCCAGCCGTTGCTTTGGCGGTTGCCTCTGGGTTGCCGAAGTATCCGGGCATAAGGTTCACGGGTCGACGGGTCGCCGATCCGCCCTCTTCTGCGCCGAGCCGCAAGCACACTTCGCCCTCGGATGCAGGTTCACCGGTCATCGGGTCAACGAGCACCACGTCGACACCGGGTAGCGGACGACCCATCGCGCCAGCCACAACGCTGTCGCCTGGCATCGTCGCAATGAGGGCGGTAGTTTCGGTCTGACCGTATCCGTCGCGGATCGTCAGCCCCCACCACTCTTCGATTCGCGCAATGACCTCAGGGTTCAGCGGTTCACCAGCTGACACGACCTCTCGCAGCGCAGCGGGCTTCGTCTTGAGCTTGTGCTGAATGAGCATGCGCCACACGGTCGGCGGGGCGCAGAACGTATTCACGCCAACGCGGTCAAGCTCTGAGGCAAGATGATCCGCGTCAAATCGCGCATAGTTCGCCACGAAGATCGTCGCGCCGACGTGCCAGGGACCGTAGAAGCTCGACCATGCGTGCTTGCCCCAACCGGGCGCGCTGATGACCGAGTGGATGTCGCCTGGGCGCACACCAATCCACGACATCGTCGAGAGGTGCCCGAGTGGATAGCTCGTGTGCGAGTGCACGACGATCTTGGGCAGACTCGTCGTTCCCGAGGTGAAGTAGATCAGTGCGGGATCTTCGCTCACGGTCGTTCGCGAGATAGGAGCGAGTGACGCGGATCGCGACTCGTCATATGGCGACCACTCCCAGAGCGCTGCCCGCTGGTTCTTGTCTGCTGCTTCGAAGCCAACGCAGACGCCACGGTACGAACCGGGAACGGTGCTGAACTTCACTGCATCCTCGGGTGCAGCGAAGACCCACTTGACCTGGCCGCGGGCAACACGATCTTCGAGTTCGTGTGACCCGAGCACGACTGAGGTCGGCAGAATGACCGCGCCGATCTTCATCGAGGCAAGCATGATTTCCCACAACTCAAGGCGGTTGCCGAGCATAAGCATTGCAACATCGCCCTTGCGTACGCCGAGTCCACGCATCCAGTTCGCGACCTGGTCGGAGCGGCGCTTCATCTCAGCGAAGGAGATCTTCTGTTCGGTGCCATCCTCTTCAGCGATCCACAGCGCGATCGCGTCGCCACCGACAGATGCCGGGTCATCACCCGCAGCGATCACATCGAAGACATCGAGTGCCCAGTTGAAGTCCGACCCGACATCGGGCCATACGAACTCCTCACGAGCGCGCGCGGGTTCGCCCGCGAGAGAGAGCAGCTGGTCGCGTCCCGCGAAGAACGCAGCGGAGGCAGGAGTATGTGACATGGAGTTCATTCTCTACTAGAGGGGATCACACGGGAAGCATGACGCCCGCGACCGGTCGGGCGCGGGCGTCATGACACGTCGGGTGCGAAAGTGTTACTGCGCTTCGTGCGCGTTATGGAAGACCGTGTGCAGATCGGGATCGCCGATCACGTCACGGCCGCCAAGCCCGTCAATTTCAAACAGCACGGTGGTGCCTGCGACGACGTAACCAAGCTCAGTCATGAGCTCGCGAGCTGCGGCAAGGGTTCCGCCGGTTGCAAGCACGTCGTCAAGAAGCAGCACACGGGTGCCGCGCGGGAAGTCGCTGTGTGCCTCGATCGTTGCGGTGCCGTATTCGAGGGCGTAATCGGCCTTTGCCGCCGGGCGCGGGAGCTTGCCAGCTTTGCGGATCGGCATCACGCCGACCCCTGCAGCGTACGCGGCGGCCGACGCAAGCAAGAAACCACGAGCTTCAAGTCCTGCGATGACGTCGTACTTGCCCGCAAAGGGAGCAATCATGGCGTCGACAGTCGCACGCAGTGCGTCACCGTCTGCCAGCAGCGGCATGATGTCACGGAAGAGAATGCCCGGAGCCGGGTAATCAGGCAGCTCAGCAATGAGCCCCTCAGCACGGACGAGTGCTGCGGTGGGCTCAGAAGTGGACAATTGTTCGCTCGCAGTGTTCATAGGCACAACGTCCAGGGTACCCGCAGTTTCTGAGGAAAATTGCGCTTCAACGGGACAACTATGCGGAATTCCTGGCATTCGACACTCGCGGGATGCGAAATCTGAGTGGCCGGATTTTTGTTTCATCGACTCCCGGTGTAAAGTTTTCTTTTGTTGAGAGATCAACGGTATAGCGACTGAGAAATCAGTAGCATGCGCCCCTAGCTCAGCTGGATAGAGCATCTGACTACGGATCAGAAGGTCAGGGGTTCGAATCCCTTGGGGCGCACCGCTAAAAATACCCGGTCACGAAAGTGGCCGGGTATTTTGTTGAGAGATCAACAGCTAGCGGCCGAGAATTCGGCAGCATGCGCCCCTAGCTCAGCTGGATAGAGCATCTGACTACGGATCAGAAGGTCAGGGGTTCGAATCCCTTGGGGCGCACCAGAACAAAGACCCGGTCACGGAATGTGACCGGGTCTTTTGGTTTATGTTGGGGGCTAGTCCCCCAACTGCCTTACTGCTTCATATGGAGTCTCTGCACTCGAACCGTCAGCAAAGTGCACAATGTATCGCTGACCGAAGTCTTCACGGGAGTTAAAGTCCGACCCGTCCCAGGCGGCAATGAACCAACCGTTCAGTACGGTTCCCTTCACCGTCCTCCCATCTTTGGTGACAACGTCGATTCCGGTCACACTGCTGCCAGCTTGACCGTATGTAGATGCGATCCCCGAACGTCCCGCATCGGGAGAGTTGCCAGCTGCAACCGTAAAATCATCAGGCGCTATGTCGGCATCCACCGTGAGAAGTGACCAGCCGGAGAGGACTCCATTCACTGCTTCGCCGACGGCAGTCGCACCATCTGGATTCTCGGCGATCACCAACGTGGTGTCGCCCGCTTGGAAGCGCACCTTAATCAGGCTGCCATCCTTCGTCGTGCTTCCCACCGTCAAGGTTTCTCGCTCATTGCTGAGCGTTCCAATCCTTGGGACCGGCGCATCAGACAACATCGGTGGCAGCAGTATTCCGGCTGAGAGCAGGCCGGCCCCAACAAGCACAGCTTGAATCACGTAGCGCCGTCTGCGTGTCGGAACTCGCGACCCCTGCTCAGCATCAATACGTTCGAGAACGCTGTTGAGATGCCGTATCTGCTGGTGGGAGGGCACACGATCAGCCGCCGGGTCGATCTGTATCAGGAGTTCCCGCTCCGGAAATTCATCATTCTCTTGATTCATGAGGCTTCCAATGGCTCGACTCTAGTTCCGGTAAGGGGTGTTCCATCTACGTTCTCGAGTAAAGAACGAAGATGTTTCCGCGCTCTGAGCAGTCGCATCGCTGCGCCCGAGCGGCTGATGTTCAACACAGCTGCTGCTTCCTCTGACGAAAGACCTTCCCACCCTGTGAGAGCCAGAATCTCTTGATCGCGGTAACCGAGCTTGTTCCATGCGCGCTGGAGATCCACCCGAATTGCGATCTCTGCGCTGTGAGAAGAAAGTCCCGGGACTGGTGGAGTTGTTTTGCTGGGATGATCGTTCGGGCCTGCTATTGGAACGTCAAGACTTTGCATTCGCGCGTGCTTTCGTCGCGCGTTACTCAGTACCTTCTTGGCAACTCCGAATAGCCATGGGCGAGGGTTCTCAAGTGCGTGAGGAAGCTTCTTCCAAGCGATGATGAACACCTCAGATGTCAGGTCATCAGCAAGATCCTGTGCACCGCGGCGCTGAAAGAATCGATAGAGATCTGCATAGTGGGCGTGATGCAGCTCCGTCACTGCCTGTTCTGTGAGTACGGGCGAACTCATTCCCACAGCGCTACTCCTTGCCGGGATCGACGTTCGACTTAACTGACAAGTTCGTCCATCTCTTCACTGGTGAGCTTCCGCTGGTTCCCATCTGCGAGGTGCAAGATGTATTCCTGGTCAAGATACGCGCGATCGACATAGTCTTTTCCATCCCATGCCGCAACAAACCATCCTTCACCAATTTCTGCGACGTGTTTGTGGCCTGCGTGGTCAACGATGGTAACTCCCGTCACGTCTGACCCAAGCTGACCATATGCCGAAGCAATACCGTTCCTTCCGCTGTCGGGTGAATTACCTGCAGAGAAGGTGATCTCATCAGCTGCCAATGCGGGGTCGGCATCGAACGCCATCCACCCAGCCAGCTCTTGTCCGACAAATTCACCAATCTTGGCCTCGCCAGCTTTCTCAGAGCCAATCACCAGCGTGGTATCACCCACAGTGGTTGTCGCGAGAATCTTGGCCCCATCGTTCGTCACCGTTCCCACCTGAATTGTCGATGGGCTTTCATCGGCGTTACTTGGTTGTGCTGATGACACAGATCGTTCAGCGACTCCACACGCAGCAACCCCCAGCAGCAGAGTCCCGCTCAGTGCAAACGTTGCAAACACAGCAGCAGTTTTCTTCATGATCGAGTTCCTTCTTTCACGTCATATGGGCGACGCGGAAACGTCGCACCTACTTACGACATGTCGGCAAAACCGCGAACTGTCACACAGTGAGCAATTATTTTTCGAAGTGGCGCACAACACCTGAAGTGAGAGGCGTTACAGCGAACATGGACGGGAAGTGCAACTCCGCCAAACAGCTCTCCACCAGTCACTCATTTTCACCGCTCGATATAGAATTTTTTGCATGGTTGAAATTGGGGCGTGGGTCATCGAGGGCCTATGGATTACTGGCATCGTTGCCTTTGCTATCTCCGGCGCGCTCGTCGGCGTTCGCCACAATCTCGACCTCCTCGGCGTCCTCGTTGTCGGACTGGCTACCGGTATCGGTGGCGGCGTGATCCGCGACATGATCTTGGGCGTTCACCCGCCAGTCTCGTTCACGCATTGGCCGTATTGGAGCGCTGCCCTCATCGGCTCACTTGCGGTGTTTTTCTTTCACCCGAGTCTGTCGAAGATCCGCACCTTCGAGATCGTATTTGACGCATTGGGTCTCGGTATTTTCTCCGCCTACGGCGCAGCCATTTCGGCTGAGCGAGACTTCGGGTTCATCACTGCGGTGTTCGTAGGCACCGTTGTCGCGGTCGGCGGTGGTGTGATTCGCGATGTGCTGGTGAATGAAGTGCCAGGTGTCTTGACCCGAGAGCTCTACGCTGTCTCGGCAATAGTTGGCGCCACGGTCGCGACACTCATTACTCAGCTGACCGGGCATCTGCTCATCGCCACGGCAGTCGGCGGGGTGCTTGCAACCGCGCTCAGGCTGACGTCATACGCTCGCGGGTGGCACTTACCAAAACCTCGCAGCGCAAGTTAGCGTTTTGTCTCGCGAGGGGTTCTGCGACCCTGCTTTTTCACGTAGGCAAAGACTCCTACGCAAAGCATGAACGGCAGCACAATCAATGCTGCAGCACACAATATGTAAAAGCGGATCTCAAGACTCAGCACCTGCCCGATAGAGCCAGCTGTCCAAACAATCAGCAAAGACCAGCCGAATACTGCGAGCTGCTTACCTACGCCATCAAGTGTGATGAGCTGAGGTGAGTTGTGCGCCATCGCCATGCACATGAGCCCCAAGCCGCTAAACGCTACGCCACTCAGCGCAACGATGCCTTGGGCTACAAGCAGGTGCTCACCAACTCCCATCACGAGGTAGGTCAGAATCAATGCCAAGGCTGAAGCCACAATTCCAGCGAAATAGGCGATGCACGTGCCCAAGATCCATCGGTTTTTGATCGAAGGGGTAACACTCATGATGGGACCGTTCTCTTCGCAGTATCAGGCGTCGGCTGCGAGCTAAGCTGCATCCAGCTGTTCTTCCACAAAGTGTGGTGGTTCGGTGCCTCTGTTGTCCAGTCAGTACCCCGGCTTGCGTTGTGTTGACGGGGCGGGATAACCGCCTGCCGCTCTTTCCTAGCCCGACATCTCGCTGTACACCTGCTCAACGGTTGAGATAGATACTCGTCAACGAATACAACACTCAATAGGCTGGCCTCACACCAAGTGGCAGGGAGGCCAGCACATGACTGCAGCAATCGAACAGGCTCAGCCAGACCAGGCACGACCGTGGGTCGCTTCCTACGCCGAAGGCGTGCGACCTGAGATTGACGAGGTCACGCAGACTCTCCCAGAAGCTCTCAAAGCAAGTTCCAAGCGCTTCGCGCACCACGTCGCTCTTGAATTCTTTGGTCGTACCACGACCTACAAGGATCTCTACGAACAGGTCGAACGTGCGGCCGCAGGACTGCGGAAGCTTGGCGTGCGCGCGGGCGATCGGGTTGCCCTCGTGCTTCCAAGCTGCCCCCAGCATGTTGTTGCGTTCTACGCGGTACTGCGTCTCGGCGCTGTCGTTGTCGAGCACAACCCGCTGTACACCGAGCGCGAGCTGCGTCACCAGTTCGAAGATCATGAAGCAACCGTCGCGATCGTCTGGGACGTTGCAAGCGGAAAGGTCGACCGCCTCCCAGCTGATGTGCGGCCAGCACACATCATCACGGTCAACATGACGAAGGCAATGCCAGGACTCCAGCAGTTCGCGCTTCGTCTGCCGATCGCACAGGCACGAGCGGCTCGCACGAAGCTCACAGCGAAGCCAGCATCAAAGGACATGCGTCCCTGGGAGTCACTGTTCGGGAGCCGACTTTCGAAGCGAGTTGCTGGCCCAAAGCTCGACGATATTGCAGTGCTTCAGTACACGAGTGGCACGACCGGTCGACCGAAGGGCGCGATTCTCACCCACGCAAACCTGCGCGCGAATGCGATGCAAGGACGGGAGTGGCTGCCCGGGCTGCACGAGGGCGATGAGGTCTTTTATGGAGTCCTCCCTCTCTTCCACGCCTACGGGCTCACACTCTGCCTCACCTTCGCGATGAGCATCGGCGCAAAGCTGGTGCTCTTCCCGACCTTCGATGTTGACCTCGTGAAGAAGGCCGCGAAGAAGTCTCCCCCGACTTTCCTGCCAGGGGTGCCACCGATGTACGACCGGCTCGCGCGCGCAGCGATCCACGGCGAAATCGACCTTTCGACGATTCGGTTCGCCATCTCGGGAGCAATGCCGCTCCCTGTTTCGACCGTGCAGCGCTGGGAAGAGGTCACCGGCGGCTTGCTCGTCGAAGGCTACGGCATGACTGAGGCCTCGCCGGTGGCGCTCGGCAACCCGGCAGGTCCTGCACGACGTCCCGGTTCGGTTGGCGTTCCATTCCCCAGCACCGAGATTCGCGTGATCAACCCGGATGACCCAGCCGTCGATGTCGAGCCTGGCCAGCCCGGCGAACTCTTGCTTCGCGGACCGCAGGTATTTCAGGGGTATTGGAAGCGCCCTGAAGAGACCGCTGAGACGCTCTTGCAGAACGGTTGGTTGCGCACAGGCGATATCGTGACCGTGTCTGCAGATGGGTTCGTGACGGTCGTTGACCGTAAGAAGGAACTCATCATCACCGGCGGCTTCAACGTCTCACCTTCTGAGGTCGAAGAGGTGCTGCTGTCACATCCCGACATCGAAGACGCTGCGGTTGTCGCGATGCCGCGCGGTGACGGAGCAGAGATGGTGGCGGCGGCAATCGTCGTGCGCGAAGGTGCCGATGTTGAGCCAGAGGCCGTTCGGAGTTTTTGCCGCAGCCGACTTGCCGCATACAAGGTACCGAAGCGCGTTGACGTGTTGAACGAGCTCCCTCGGTCACTCATCGGCAAGGTGTTGCGACGCGAGGTACGGGAGCTGCTGCTCGCCTCGGGCAAGAAGCAGTAAGCTCCCCAGGCCGACCGACTGGTTCACCAACTGATGTTGTCTCGCGCGGATCACACACCGAAGAGACCCTGGCCATACTTTTGCAGCACCGCATACGCCTCAGCAAACGTCTGGGGTGGGTGAGCTTTTTCTGCTGCATCACCATACTTTGCGAGCAGCAGTCCAAGCAGGCCTTTCGCTGGTGGGCTCAACGGACGATCAGGGTCAGCATCAGCGGGGTGAGCGGTGTCCTCAGGGTTTGGCGGTACAAACGCGGGAACGGGTTGCGGCCAGTCCGAAACGTGACGCGGCACCTTTCGGTTGAAGCTGTCTGCGAGTGAGCGAGCATTTTTGTCACGTACCGTCAGCGGTTCAAACGAGAATCGTTCGCTGAGCGTTGCCGCAAGCGAACCGTGATGCATCACCTCTGAAAACACGCTGCCGCGTTCCACGTGTGCGGACACCAAAATCGACGGAACCCTGGCTCCAAGCCTGTCAAACGTGAACCCCATTTCGCCTGACTCCGAATCTGGAGACTCAGCTGCTGGTGGAACCACGTGATCGTAGGTGCCTCCGTGCTCGTCAAAAGTGAACAGCATGGCCGTATTGAGATAATTTGAGCCGTGTTCTGACATTGAAGTACGGATCGCGTTGTACACCCGGTGCACAAGCGCATCGCCCGCACGAACGTCAGAAAGCGCACCGTTGTACACGTCGATCTTGTCGGCTTCGCTCTCGCGCAGCACACCCACGGGAGGGTGAAAGTCGTTATGGTTAAAAGTCATCCGCGGTTCAACGAACGCGTAAGCAGGCAATGTGCCGTTCTTTGCGTCTTCTTCGAACTGTTCCATCGTGGCGAACCGGTCAGTCTTCCAGTACTTTTCAAGCACCGGAGCGTGAATGACACCGGTGAACGAGACAAGCTGCAACTTGTCAAAGTAGATCCGCCAGCTTTCCCCTGCTTCTTCAAGCCGGTTAAACACCGTCGGTGTTGCGGCAGCGTTCAGCCACTTTTCGTAACCGCCACCGTGCTGGTTAGTGACGTACCCGTGTGATGTCGAGGCGTGAAAGAAACTTCGATTGCAGAACGTCTGGCTGGGCACCGCACAGAACCAGTGGTCAAATACCCCAAACTCTCGAGCGAGCGTCGAAACGACTGGCAACATGGTTGGGTCAAACGAACCCATGATCTGGTTTCGTTCCGCAACCGACGGTGCACGCCCAGCAATGCGAAGAAATTCTGACTCGTAGTCACGCACGAAACCGCTCATCGATCCGCGCGCTCCATGTGCGGGTGCGTTATACGGTGGAGTCATCTCGCCGACATCGCGCCCTCGATTGCCGGCGTTCTGTTCGCCAAAGATCTGAGTATTCACATGCGGATACTCTTCGCCAGGGTCCGGGTCTGGCTGTCGCATGATTTTGTCTGTCGGTCCGGAATATCGATGCGCTGGCACTGCGGTGCCGTCCTCTGCCAAGTTCGCGTATGTGCCAAACGCCAACCCCTCGAACTTGCCACCCGGAGGAGGGTTGTCTGGGGTGTAGAGGTAGCCAAGCACGTTGTCGAACGAGCGGTTTTCGCCCATCAGAACAACGAGGTGGTCGAACCCTGGATTTTTGCGTGGCCGCGGCACCGAGAACTCGTGCGGAATATACGGGTCTCCCGGATGCGCACGGGATTCTGCTGAGCGCCAAGCCGCAAAACCTGCGGCCCCGACTGCTGCACCAGCAGCGATCAGTCCCCCGCTACGCAGTACCGAGCGCCGGGTAAAACCGGACGATGTTGTCCCGTCAGGATCTGCGCTGGGGAGTTCCGATGCGTCCTGTGGTTCGCTCGCTGCTTCCATGGGGTCAGATTACTCTGGCGCACACACGAAACATAGAGCGATATTTCAAACGGTTCCTGGCTAAAGGCTGCCCCCACGAGCTCGCGACGGCGCTCGCGAACGCACCGCATGGGTGACCCCCACAACACCAAGCACGCCAGCCGCAATCATGAGCGACCACACGTCGAGCGCACGCCAACACAGGGTTCCCACGATTGCCCCGAGTGTGATCGATGCCCAGAGCAGGAACGGGCGGATCCACGTGTTGCGGTTGATGCCTGCGACCTGATCCGCCACCCCGATACCGACGCTCACCAGTGTGCCGGTGGCATAGGTGATCGCTACCTGCGCACGGCCGTCTGCAATGAACAGCGTGTTCATTGCGCCCATCACCGCGGCAAGAGCGGCAAGCGCATATCCCGGCTCAGGCCAGAGTGCGACCGTGAGGGCGGCTGCGGCGAGCGCGATGCCGAGTCCGATAACGCGGATCCCGGTTTGTACGCGCGGAGTTCGCAAGCCTGCGATGCGGCCTGCGACGACGCCAACGACGAATGCGCCGACGAGTGACATTGCGACGAGCGCGGTCGGGGCCGATCCCGTGCTCACTTCTACGCCTGCCTGTGTGGAGTTTCCGCTCATGAACGAGACGAAGAGGCCACCAGACAAGATAAAACCGACGGCATCGACGAAGCCAGCTACCCCGGCAAGCGCGAGTGAACCGGCGAATGAGGACCTGGAGATGCTCTTCATTGCGGTTCCTTTCGCCTCATGATGTGCTCGCTCATGCGTGTCAGTGCGGTGAGACCCACTTACGGTGATCGGATGATCAGCTGTAGCGGGAAACATGGCCAGACCACAGTCGCGAGCGGAACTGCTGACCGCCGCAGAGGCGCAGTACCTCAAGCTTATGACGCTCGTTTCTGAAATGAGCGAAGCCGATCGCACCGGGTCGCTGTACTACGGAGCCGATTTCGCCAAGCCAGAGGCGCACTGGGCTCGTGACAAGAACCTCCGGGACGTCATCGTTCATCTCACCGAGTGGCATCAGCTTCTCTTAGTGTGGGTTGCATCCAATCAAGAAGGTGTCGCTCGCCCGTTTCTTCCCGAGCCATACAACTGGAAGACCTACGGCGAGTTGAATGAGGCGATCTGGCGCAAACACCAGGACACATCGCTCGACACCGCACTCGCGCTTCTCGAAACAAGTCACCGTGAGGTCATCGCCCTCATCTCACAGTTCACCAACGAGGAGCTTTTCACCAAGGCGTTCTTCACCTGGACTGGCACGACAAGTCTCGGCTCGTACGGCGTCTCTGCCACGTCAAGTCACTATGCCTGGGCGACACAGAAGATCCGGGCGCATCTCAGAGCAAGTTAAGGTCGAACCTGAGCACTAACTTCAGTACGTCAGGAGCGCGCATGGAACCCACCCAGATCCAGCAGTGGGCACGTGAGCGGATCGAGGAACTTCCAGGCGCAGTGCTCACTCGACCCTTTGGTGATGAGCATGAAGTGTACCGCGTCTCCGACAAGATCTTCATGATGCTCACGGAGAAGCCTGGGCGTCCAATCGTCACGCTCAAGGCTCGGGTGGCAGACTCAGCACTGTTGCGGGAGGCCTTCACCCAGATCATTCCGGGCTGGCATATGAACAAGCGGCACTGGATCACCCTCGACCCTGGCCCCGAACTCGATCGCGGAATGGTGCGGGATCTCGTCACCGAGTCGTACCTGTTGATCGTCGAGAATCTGCCTGCTCGACTCCGGCCTGTTGATCCAGAGCGGTTTGGGCAGGCGGCATCTGGCGAGTCGCGCCAGCGTCCACCACAGAGTGACGGCACGGAGTAGACCGACGGCCAGCTATTCTGGGCGCGGTGCTTGCCACGCAGCCTCTGGCGGATCGAGATTCACACTCGTGCTGATCTGTGTCACGACATGTCGAATTTGTGGCGCCAGCGCAGAATCCGGTGACCACACCGCGTGCAGGGGAAGGCGCAACACCCGCCCACCCCAGCTCACGGGCATGCTGCGCAGCTCAAAAAGTGCTGGCTCCCCACTCATGAGGCAGAGTCCTCCGTGCTGCGATGTGAACGCTTGTGCTACTTCGGGGAGGGTGAATGCTCGAGCGCGCTTGATCACAGTCCCGGCAGCAGTGCAGGCATCATCGACGGTTCGCCGTACGCCACGATAATGGGCGACTTCGATGACATCGACGTCAGCGAGCGATTTCACATCAAGGGTGACGCCCGCAGTTGCTCCGGGTAACGCCATCTCTGCGTTCTCACCAGCCAAATTCGAGCGGGCCTTTGCTTCGACCCAAGCGGCGTCCTCAGCACGGTACTGCACGGTGATCGGAATCGTGCCGACCACCTCGTGTGCGAGTGTGTGCGGCGGCACCCCAGTACCAATCGCGATGTCACACTCGCCCGAATGAAGAAGTCGCAGCACTTCGTCGGCTGGAGCCGTCACAATGCGAGCAGTCGCAATCTGTCCGGCTGCGATCAACGGCGCGATAATGTGTCGTGCAGTCTCTGACGGGCAAGCGATCACCAGCTGCGACTCAGGGCTTGCACCCTGCGTACGTACGATCTCATCGAGTTGCGCTGCTGCGAGCAATACCTTGCGCGAGTGCGGAAGAAAGTCTCGGCCGGCTCGAGTCAACGTGAGACGGTAACCCCCGCGATCAAACAGCGCAAAACCTGTTGTGCGTTCAAGATCTTTAAGCTGTCGCGACAGTGCTGGCTGAGTCACATGCAGCTCGGCCGAGGCAGCAGCGAGCGACCCCAGCCGAGCAACAGCTTCGAAGCACCGGAGCAATCTGATCTGCACCTGTCCTCCTACAGCCTCACTTGCGTATGTCTGCGCGAGTTTACTCGACCAGCTCACCCACCACCGCGATGCCAGCGGTTTCAGCACCGGTTCGCAGGTTGCGCGAACGTGAAGCGATCCACACACTGAGCACAGTGAGCGCTGTCAGTAGCATGAAGAAAGCCGTCAGCGGCCAGTACGATCCGCCGCTTGCGTTCCACAGGGCAAAACCAATCGTTGGCACAAAACCAGCGATAACACTGGTGAGATTCGTTGAGAGCGCGAGCCCGCTGTATTGCAGGCGAGTGGGGAACAGGTCGCTCAGGAGCGCACCTGCCGGTGCGTATAGCGTCGCAACAAACATCGGTGCGAGCGCCAACCCCAGCAGGATGAGCGCGGGCACACCGGTATCCACCAGCGCGAAGAGCACAGGCGCGTAAGCAAGCGTCGCAAACCCACCGACAATCATGACGCGAGCTGACCCAAACCGGTCAGCCAGTTTGCCGTACAAGGGTGTCACGACCAGCTGGATAAGCGCACCAATAATCGAGCTTCCGATCACTGGGGCAGGGTCTTGCCCCTTGGAAGTCACCCAAGCAATCATGAATGTGGTGAGGAAGAAGTAACCAGCCATGCCAATGAGGTAGACCCCTGCGCCCAGCAGCACACGGCCGGGAACCTCACGGAAGATCTTCAGCGCCGGATAGCTTTCAACCTCAGCCTCTGAGACGAGCTCTCGGAATTCAGGAGTCTCCTCAATACGCAACCTGATCCAGATGCCGATCGCGACGAGTACGAATGCCGCGAGGAACGGGATACGCCAGCCCCAAGCAAGGAACTGCTCGTGTGGGAGCAACATGACCAGCATGAACGCGCCAGAGGAGGCGATCGTTCCGGCAGGCGAGCCGAGCTGCACAATCGACGCATAGAAGCTGCGACGGTGCGGTGGGGCATACTCAATCGCAAGCAGGGTTGCCCCGGTCCACTCTCCCGACGCCGAGAGTCCTTGCCCGACGCGGAAGAGCAACAGCATGATGGGAGCAGCGATGCCAATCGCTGCGTAGCCTGGCAGGAGCCCGATACCACCGGTGCAGATGCCCATGAGGATGAGGGTGATGAGCAGTGCAGTGCGTCGCCCATACCGGTCTCCAACGTGCGAAAACACGATTGCGCCAAGCGGACGCGACAAGAAGCCCGCCGCAAACGTCAGCAGTGACAACACGGTGGCTTGTGCCATGTCGTCAGAGGAGAAGAAGACCTGCTGGAACACTGCCGCCGCAGCGGTACCGTACAAGAAGAAGTCGTACCATTCAAGTGCGTTGCCTACGAAGGCCGCCCACGCAATGCGTCTGATACTCGCCTCAGCAACGGGTGCTGAGGTGGTGGGTGAGGATGACATCGTTGTCCCTTTCAATGGATGAGTTGTGTGCGCTTGTGTGGCGCGCATGTGAAGTAAGCAGTGTGGTGTGTTGCGGTGTTGTTGTACGAGGTGGCTACACAGCGCGCTCGTATACCACTGATCCGCCCACCACGGTGGCAAGCACTCGGGTGTCGCGGATCGCGGGGGCAGGCACCTGCAGCACATCTTGATCAAGCACAGTGAAATCAGCTACGTGGCCAGGGATCAGGCGTCCCTTCCAAGCCTCTGTGCCCTCGGCGTACGCACTCCCGCGCGTGTAAGCGAGGAGTGCCTGCTCAACTGTGACCCGTTCATTTGGCGCAACAACGGATCCATCGGGCGCAATGCGCTGCACCATGTCAGCAATTCCTTGCACCGGATCGCCATCGCTAATTGGTGCGTCCGAACTCCCGGCGACGACCATGCCAAGGTCAAGCAGAGAGCGAATCGGAAAGACCTTGTCAATGCGATGCTCGCCTAAGCACCTGCGGTAACCGTGCCCAAACTGACCGATGAACCGGCTCTGTGGCACAGGCACGACACCCAACGCCGCAGCACGCCGAACCAGGTTTGGATCCACCAACGAAAAATGCTCGATTCGTGGCCGAAACACTGCGTCTTGCCGCTGTTCCGCGATCTCTTCGAGCATCTCAATGACGAGTTCAGAGGTTGCATCGCCCATCGCATGAATGGCAAGCTGCCAGCCGCCTCGGTCAGCCTCGACCAGAAGACTACGTAACGCCTCAGGATTGTGCTGCAGCAGCCCCCGGTTTCCCGGCTCATGCATGTAATCAGCATGCAAGAACGCTGATCGCCCGGACAACGAACCGTCTGCAATGACTTTGACTGGGCCGAATCGAAGAAATTCATCGCCAAACCCGGTCGCTGCACCCAGCGCCGCACTGCGTACCCATTCGCCTGACCCGCGCTCGGTGCGATCGAGACCGTCACCGAGGGGCATGATGGTTGCGCGGATCCGCAAAAGGTCACGCTGCCGAGCAACCTGGAACGCACGCGCATCGTCATATCGTGACCCGGGCAGAATTCCAGGTGCACAAATGCCGGGTTCTGTCACGCTTGTGAGCCCCATCTCAGCCGCGGCGTTGCTTGCCGCGCCGATCGCGTTCACCTGTTCTTCGAAGGTGACCTCAGGCAGCACATGGGAAATGAGTTCGCGTGCAGTCTCAATAAGGAGCCCCGAAGCAGTGCCGTCAGCTGCTCGCGCGATTTCTCCGCCGGTTGGTGCCATTGGTAGTCGCTCAGGATCCACTCCCGCCGCGACAAACGCAGCCGTATTGGCAACAGCGAGATGTCCACACTGGTGAGAGAGATATACGGGCCGCCCACCAGCACGACGATCAAGCTCATGACGGTCAGGGTGCGCACCCAAATCAAGTGAGTAGTAGCCGTGGCCCAAGACCCACGCGTCAGTAGGCAGCGTCTGCGCTCGCGCCTCAACTGCTTGATACAGTTCCTCAAGTGTCGCAACGCGGGCGGGACTCAGATCAAGCGAGGCAAGCTGGCGACCGTAGTAGCTCAGGTGGAAGTGCGCATCGTTGAGCCCGGGGACGACAGTCGCACCGGCAAGATCCACTCGCTCGCGAGGTTGCAATTCAGCTGCTGCTTCCCCCACCGCCACGATCCGTCCGTCGGTGACGGCTATTTGGGCGGCAGATGGGTCACCACCTAACCCCACAAAACGGGCGTTCTCCCAACGGACATCGCAGCGCATTTCAGCCTCAGTTTCTACTTTGGAACAAGACGGTTTTACGCTACTGAGCCGTCACGAAAATTGACATTGCCAAGGTCGAGAGAACTCCTTGCCGATTCGGCCATGAGTTTCTGAAGCCCCTTACGTACACCGCAACATCAACGTGACTCATCCCTCTCACGCGCAGAAACGTGTCTGGGCTGACGGATTCCACCTACACTGAGCCATTGACCCCACCGCCTTTACCCTCGAAGTAGGAACCCACCATGACTTCCACGTCCGCTCTCGATCTGTTCGTGCGCACCCATGTCGTTCGTGCTCCTGAGTCAGTGCACGAACGTGATCTTGCGTGGTACCTGACGAGTGCCCCACATGACGAGCTCAATGGTGTGCTCGCGGTCGCTCCATCCCGCGTCGCTGCGGCGAGCGCTGCCATCGGGGCGGTTCCTGCGCTCTGGCATTCGTGGCCTGAGCATCCAGCACTAGATGTAGAAGCTGCGCTGACTTCGCGGGGATTCGTGTTCGTCGAAGAAGAACCGGTGATGGTGCGCAGCGAGTTAGAAGGCTCTCCGACAGCGGAGTCAGTTTCTGGCATCAATATTCGTGAGGCTGAGTCGCTGATTGATCTCGCATCCTGGGTTGAGGTGTGGACAGGAGGCGAGCAGGCCGATCCGCGCATCATCGACGCGCTCCGCTCGGTGCCGAACCGATCAGACGCTGTCTACCTGCTTGCCGAGAGCGAGGGTCGACCGGTGGGGTGTGCTGCGGCAATCATCGCTGGAGACGCAGTGGCCGTCGAACACGTGGTGACGCACGCCGACTATCGACGGCGAGGAATCGGTACCCTGCTCACCGCGCGCACCGTGCAGATTGGCTGGGAACGAGGCGCGCATACCGCTGTGCTCACCGCATCACCTGATGGTGCAGCGCTCTACGAACGGCTCGGCTTCGTCGTCCGTGACCGCGTCAGACGCTTTCTCGCTCCCGACGTTTGCTAACCTCACGATGTGCACCTTTCTCACGCAGATACCAACGCCTACCGCAGCCTCGCTGCACGTGTCTACGAGGCCGACAAGCCCGTAGGACGCTCGTTTGGTGATGTCGAGTTCTATGCTGACCTGCTTTCAGGCACGACCGGCACCATCTTTGAACCGGCGGCGGGAAACGGGCGCGTGTTGATTCCGCTCGCTTTGCGCGGACTCTCTGTCGCAGGTGACGAGCCCTCCTCCGATATGCGGGCACTGTGTGCGCAGGCCGCAGCAGCAGCCGGTGTTGAGATTCCCCTCGGCAGCGGGCGCTTCACCGACATCAACGTGCAAGACGCTTACGCCGCGATCATCATCCCAGCGGGATCGCTGCAACTGGTGACTTCACCGAGTGAGGTGCGTGCGGCGATCTCAGGTATGTACCGGGCGCTCCGCCCTGGCGGGCGGCTCATCCTCGATCTCGATTCACTTGCTGGGCTCTATGAGACCGCGGCGAGTGCTCGCTCGTGGCAGGACGGCGACGAGCTCCTCACCCTCACTGAAATCGTCGAGCAGGTAGACCCGATGGCGCTCACTCGTACCTCGCAGCTGCGTTACGAGTTGTGGCAGAATGGCGCACTCGTCGCATCAGAACTTGAGCGCTTCGCACTTCGTTTCTGGGGTCCGCACGAGATGGCGACGCTGCTTGAACTCTGCGGGTTCAGCGATGTCAGTGTGCACGCAGACTACACGCTCGATGTCTCACCCACGGCGGCTACCGAGGTCGTCACTCTCGTGGCGACGAAGTAACGCATGCTCAGTGTGCTTGGCCCGGTCATGCTCGCGGTTCTGGGGGTATGTGTCATAGTCGCGGGCTGGCGCGTGCGCTCACTCATACCGGCACATTTTGCACAGTGTTCTGGGGTGTGGATCGATCCGCGCCTGCAGTTTTCTGCTGAGCGCTACACCTACGAGGTCGACAAGGTTTCGTATGTGGGCGCGACGCGGGTGAAGGTATCATTTCGTCGTTCGCTTGGTCGCGCGGTCGAGGTTGCGTTTGACCCCGCGGATCCAGCTACTTCGTATCCCGCGCAGCTGCGCATCCAAGGTACGGTGCTGATCGTCACAGGTGGGTGCTCGCTGCTTGCAGCGGCAGCACTTCCGGTGTTCGTGTCGGTCGTGCTGCCGCTGTTCGGCTAGTCGTCAGTGCTCGTCAATCACCACGATGAGGTCGCCTGACTCGACAGAGCGGGCTCCCGCGAAGACCGCGCGGGCGACGCGACCAGCAACAGGAGAAGTGATCGCCGCTTCCATCTTCATCGCCTCGATGGTGGCGACTGGCTGGCCTGCCTCAATTTCTTCTCCGATACCGACGTGGAGCGTCACTGTTCCTGAGAAGGGCGCAGCGATTTGGCCCGCAACCGTTCGGTCTGCCTTTTCTGCGACCGGAGCAGTCACCGCGACATTTTCGTCTTTCACGAAGACCTGACGCAGCTGTCCGTTCACCTTCAGCATCACGGTCCGGACACCCTTGTCATCTGGCTCGCCAATGGCTTCAAGCACGACATACAGTCGCACACCCTTCGCGAGGTCGATTGCGTGTTCAGTACCGGGTTCGAGCCCATAGAGGTAATCCCCCGTGCTCAACACAGACAGGTCGCCAAACTGTTCACGAGTCGCGGCAAACTGCTTGGTCGGCCCGGCAAACAGGAGCCGGTTGAGAGTAGAACGACGATCCGCGCCTGACTGGGTGAGCGCGGTCTGGTCAGCAGGATCAATGGTTCCCAGCGCCCCTGCTCCCGTGCCAGCCCCAGTGCGTCGACCGGCAAGCACCTTTGAGCGGAATGGCTCTGGCCAACCACCAGGAATCTCACCGAGTTCACCAGCGAGGAACCCGACAACCGAATCAGGGATGTCATAGTTTGCAGGATGCTGCTCGAAATCGACCGGATCGGCGTCTACCGCTGCGAGGTGCAGTGCAAGATCACCAACAACCTTTGATGACGGCGTGACCTTTGGAATGCGACCGAGGATGCGATCCGCTGCCGCATACATGTCTTCGATCTTCTCGAAGTTTTCGGCAAGGCCGAGTGCAATCGCCTGCTGCCGCAGGTTCGACAGCTGGCCGCCAGGGATCTCGTGCGCGTAGACGCGGCCTGTCGGTGAGGGAAGTCCTGACTCAAAGGGGCGGTACAGCGTGCGCACCGCATCCCAATAAGGTTCGAGCGCATACACCGACTGCTCGTCGATGCCAGTATCGCGTTCGGTGTCAGCAAGACTTGCAACGAGGGCCGACAACGAGGGCTGCGAGGTCGTACCTGACATCGGCGCAGAGGCTGCGTCTACAGCGTCGACTCCAGCATTAGCCGCCGCGAGCAAGGTTGCGAGCTGACCGCCCGGGGTATCGTGCGTGTGCAGGTGCACCGGCAGATCGAAGCGCTCGCGCAACGCGCGCACAAGCTTCGCTGCGGCTGCTGGGCGCAAGAGTCCGGCCATGTCTTTGATCGCGAGCACGTGAGCACCGGCGTCAACGATCGACTCTGCGAGGTTGAGGTAGTAGTCGAGCGTGTACTTGTCTTCCGCTGGCGAAAGGAGATTACCCGTGTACGCCATTGCCACTTCTGCGACGGCGGATCCGGTTTCGCGAACCGCATCGATCGCAACACGCATCTGGTTGACGTCGTTGAGCGCATCGAAGATTCGGAATACGTCAACGCCGGTCGAAGCCGCCTCACCCACAAACGCCTTCGCTACCGCTGCTGGGTAGGGCGTGTAACCAACGGTGTTCTGCCCCCGGAGCAGCATCTGAATCGGCACATTCGGCAGGGCTTCTCGCAGTGCCGCAAGTCGCTCCCACGGGTCTTCACCGAGGAACCGGAGCGCAACGTCGTACGTCGCACCTCCCCAGGCTTCAACTGACCACAGTTCGGGGGTGAGCCGGGCAACGTATGGCGCAACCAACGCGAGGTCTTTCGTGCGAACACGAGTCGCAAGCAGCGACTGGTGCGCATCGCGGAACGTCGTGTCGGTGACGGCGAGCGCGGTCTGCGTTCGGAGCGCCTGCGCGTATCGCTCTGGCCCGAGTTCGAGCAGCCGCTTACGTGCGCCGTCTGGTGCGGCCTGTGACAGGTCGAGCGCGGGCAATTTGTCAGCAGGATCAAGAACAACGGGCTTTGCGCCGTTGGGCTGGTTCACCGTCACATTTGCGACGTACTGCAGCAAACGCGTTGCGCGGTCTCTCGGCTTATTCATGTTCAGCAGGTGCGGGCGCTCTTCAATAAATGAAGTAGCCACATCGCCAGCCTGGAAGTCAGGGTCTGCCAATACGGCCTGCAGGAAGGGGATGTTTGTCGCAACGCCACGAATTCGGAATTCAGCCAACGCCCGGAGCGCACGAACCACGGCGTCGTCGAATGACCGACCGCGGCAAGTGAGCTTTGCGAGCATCGAATCAAAGTGCGGGCTGATCTGCGCACCGGCGTCGATGGTGCCGCCGTCGAGGCGCACACCACCCCCGCCCGGTGAACGGTACGCCGTGATACGACCGAGGTCGGGGCGGAACCCATTGGCGGGATCTTCAGTCGTGATGCGGCACTGAAGCGCAGCTCCCTTGAGTTCGATCTTGTCTTGTGTAAGACCAAGCTCAGCGAGGGTCGAACCGGCGGCAATGAGCATCTGTGCACGCACGAGGTCGACGTCTGTGACCTCCTCAGTCACGGTGTGCTCGACCTGGATACGCGGGTTCATCTCGATAAACACATGCTCACCGGCACGGTCACCCTCAGTGTCGAGCAGGAATTCGACGGTGCCCGCGTTCTCGTAACCAATCGACTCAGCGAAAGCGATCGCATCACGGGTGAGCGCATCACGTTTCTCTTGCGAGAGGTTGGGAGCTGGCGCGATCTCAACAACCTTCTGATGGCGGCGCTGCACCGAACAATCACGTTCAAAGAGGTGCACCGTGGCTCCAGTGCAATCAGCAAGCACCTGAACCTCAATATGCCGAGGGCGCAAGACCGCCTGTTCAATGAACATCGTTGAATCGCCGAAAGCTGACCCGGCTTCCCGCATGGCCGAGTTGAGTGCATCTCTGAGATCGGCCTCACGTTCGACCCGGCGCATGCCTCGACCGCCGCCTCCAGCAACCGCCTTTGCAAACACGGGGAAGCCGATTTCACGGGCGCCCGCAATCAGGTCGTCGACATCGGTCGATGGGGGCGTGGATCGCAGCACGGGAACGCCAGCCGCAATCGCGTGTTCTTTCGCCGCAACCTTGTTACCGGCCATTTCGAGCGCAAGTTTGCCCGGTCCGATGAAGCGGATTCCAGCTGCATCGGCAGCCGCAGCAAGTTCAGGATTCTCTGACAGAAAACCATAGCCCGGATAGATTGCGTCAGCGCCTGATTCAACCGCGACGCGCACAATCTCGGAAACGTCGAGATAAGCTCGCACCGGATGACCAACCTCACCAATGAGGTAGGCCTCGTCAGCCTTCAAACGGTGCAACGAATTGCGATCTTCGTAGGGGAACACCGCAACGGTCTTCGCGCCAAGCTCGTGCGCCGCGCGGAACGCACGAATCGCAATCTCACCACGGTTTGCAACCAGAATCTTCGTGAACATCGGCACCGACGGTCCTTTCAGGCGTTCAGCGGAGTGGGATCCGCTCTGTGCATCGTATCTGCGAATTTTTCAACACGTCACCCCCGGATGGAGGGAATCGCGTGTGAGTTTCAGTTGGCGCGGGCCATCTCAGGCCCCTCTCCAGGATCCGCGCTTGGCTCGAGTGTCAGTTGCATACAGGTGAGATCAAGCCACCGCCCAAATTTGGTACCTACCTCTGGAAACGTTCCAATGATCTCGAAGCCGAGCTTTTCATGGAGGCGGATCGAGCCGTAGTTGCTCGCTTCAATACTCGCGATCATCGCATGTTTTCCCGCTGCGCGAGCTCGGACAATGAGCTCGTGCATAAGTTGCATTCCGAGCCCACCACGTTGCTGATCTGTGTGTACGTAGATCGAGTGCTCAACGGTGTGCTTGTAGCCGTCCCAGGCACGCCAGTCACCAAAGGTGGCGTACGCAATCACTGCGTCAGACTCGTTGACCGCGACGATCACCGGGAAGTCAGCTGCCTTGCGCGCATCAAACCATGCGGACCGGTTTGCAGTGTCGACAGTTTCATCGTTCCAGATCGCGGTCGAGTGGATGACCGCATCGTTGTAAATATCGGTGATCGCCCCGATGTCTGAGTGAACCGCATCGCGAATGTGCATGCCGCGCCTTCCTGCCGTGTGTGCACCATTTTTTCACGGCACGTATGCCTGGGCTTGGCTCTCCACAAGAATGGGATTGATTCTCGTGGAATGTGTGTGACGGGGAATTGATCCGCGCCCTGTGAGCAACACTGCAGAAACAAACCACCATCGCCACGACCACCCCCGATGTCAGTGGTCGCCGGTAGTGTGGAACGCATGAAGATCGCCACTTGGAACGTCAACTCGATCCGCACTCGCGTCGGCCGCGTCGTCGACTGGCTCGTGCGCGAAGACATTGATGTGCTCGCTATGCAAGAGATCAAGTGCAAGCCAGAGCAGTTTCCGCTCGAAGCGTTCGAACAGGCTGGCTATCAGGTAGAGGTTTTTGGCCTGAACCAGTGGAACGGTGTTGCAATCGCGAGCCGTCACGAGATGACTGATGTCGCGCGTGAATTCCCGAACATCCCTGGTTTCGGCAATCCGATCAAGGGTCAAGAAGGTGTCCAGACGACCGGCGTGAATGGCCTGCCGGTCGAGGCGCGGGCACTTGGCGTCACCGTTGGCGATCTGCGGTTGTGGAGCTTGTACGTGCCGAATGGCCGTGGGCTCGATGATCCGCACTTTGAGTACAAGCTCAACTGGCTGCGCGCGTTGCGTGCCAATACCGAGGCCTGGCTCGGCGAAGATCCCGATTTGCCACTCGCGCTCATGGGTGATTGGAACATTGCTCCGCTCGACTCCGACATGGCAGACCCGAGCTTTACTGTAGGTCAGTCAACGCATGTTTCAGCTGACGAGCGTGAAGTGTTTAATTCCTTCCTGCCGCTCGTGAGTGATGTCGTACGCCCGATCGCCCCTGAGGGATACACGTTCTGGGATTACAAGGCTGGTCGTTTCCAGAAAGATGAAGGCATGCGGATCGACTTCATCATGGCGTCCGAGACGTTCGCCGATACCGTCATCGATGCTCACATCGCCCGCGACGAACGCAAGGGTGACGGCCCGAGTGATCATGTGCCCGTCGTCGTAGAAATCGATCCCTCACTTCTCGGTGGCACGTTCGAAGACGAATACGACCGCCCAATGGTGTTCTAAGACATATGGAAGCACCCTCCTCGAACTGGCGCTTCGGCCCGTTGCACCACGCTGCGGGCGAAGTGCTACTCGGCGACCCACTTGGAAACCATGCTGTGGTGTCGTCAAGCGGAATCTGCGGTGTTCAGGTTGATGAGTTCGACGAGTTTGTTCCGTGGGACTCAATCTCACAGATCGATTTCTCATGCGATACAACGGGCTCGCGGATCGTGTCGCGTGCGCGTGATGGACTCGCGTTCGTATTGGCCGCTGCGCTTGGTGACGGAACGCCGTTTGACCCGTACGATCCGGGCAGTCTTCACCTGACCACGATCACCGGGAATACAAGCACTTGGCAGATTGACTCGATGGAGAGCGGTAAATACTGGCGACCCCAAGTGGAAGCTGCCAAAGTGTTTTTGGAAATGATGCGAACGAAGCATAGTTTTCGTGCCATTGCCGAAGACTCTGCCGAACTACACCCATGGCTGAGTTCGGCTGTTTCACACGCCCAAAGAAACGCCCAGAATCCAGCTGACCCAACTGGCGATTCACAGTTTTAGACCCCCAAAGTGAACGGGCGACTACGCTCGAATAACACACATCATGCGTGTTCTGCAGTTCTAGGAGTGCGCGCGAGAAGGAGTAGCAATGTCAGATCCCACGCCCTCTTCAGAGCCCCAGGTACCTCAGACGCCTCAGGTACCCCAGTCACCCGAGACGCAGGCTGCACCGGTCGAAGCCGCTGCGCCCACGGCTCCCACCGTACCTGCGGCGCCAGCGGCCCCGGCGGCGCCATCAGCACCTGCGGCCCCGCAGTACTACGCGCCGGCACCTGGCCAGCCCGGCCAGCCCGGCCAGGCAGCACGGCCAGCACGGCCAGCACAGCCAGCACAGCCAGCACAGCCAGCACAGCCAGCACAGCCAGCTGCGCCGCAGTACTACGCACCGCAGCAGCCCGGCTACCAGCAGCAGCCCGGCTACACTCAGCAGCCAGGATACGTGCCCGGCCCCGGCATGATGCCTCAGGCAGCTCCTTCAACCGGCAAAGCCACCGCGAGTATGGTGCTTGGCATCTGCTCGATTGTTCTTGCCTGGGTGTTCGCGCTCCTTGGCTGGGCATCGAGTATCACCGCACTCGTGCTTGGCATCATCGCGCTGAAGCGCGGCAACGCAAACGGCAAGGCAATCACTGGCATTGTCACGGGCGGCGTCGGTCTGCTCTTCTCGATTATCAGTTCCGCCATCGGCGCGTACATGATGTCGAACATGTATTACTACTACTAAGCAGTAGTCACCTGCGGGCGGAGCACGCCTCGCGCGAAGCCCGCAACGCAGAAGGGGTGTTGGTTCAGTAACCCGCTGAACCAACACCCCTTCTGCGTAAATGGATATCGTGGCCCCTCTGCACCACCGCGAGAACGCCCCTTTCTCCCGAAACGAGGGGCTTCTTGCGCATGAAAGTGTCTGTTTCGCAGGCAAGGCCCGTTTTCGCGGGGTTCGCGGGGCCCGGGGTGCCCGGGGTGCGCGGGTCTCGCAACACTCGCAACGAAGACCCCTGCCAAAAACTTTCATCGATGCGGGAATACCCAGCAACCTTTCACGTTATATTTACATGCAAGCGCATATAATTTAACTATCAGCCCCTCGGGCGCAATCTCGGAGCAGTACCGGCCAACGATCTGGCCCGAGTCACCCAGCGGATCCGAGCAGAAACGGAGCACATCATGGAATTCGGCATCATGTCAGTCAGTGACATCACTCGCGACCCGATCTCGGGTGAGACCCCAAGTGAGGCGGAGCGCATTAAGGCGACCGTCCGCATCGCGAAGCATGCAGAAGACGCAGGACTCGATGTCTTCGCAGTCGGCGAGCACCACAACCCGCCGTTCTTCTCGTCGTCACCCACCACGCTGCTCTCGCACATCGCAGCACTGACCGAGCGCATCAAGCTTTCGACGAGCACCACGCTCATCACCACGAACGACCCCGTTCGCATCGCCGAAGAGTACGCGATGCTCCAGCACCTCGCAGACGGCCGCATGGATCTCATGCTTGGTCGCGGAAACACTGCTCCCGTGTACCCATGGTTCGGCAAGGACATTCGCAGCGGGCTCCCCCTCGCACTCGAGCACTACAACTTGCTCCACCGCCTGTGGCGTGAGGATGTCGTTGACTTCGAAGGCAAGTTCCGCACTTCACTGCAGGGCTTTACGTCAACGCCGCGTCCGCTCGATGACGTGCCTCCCTTTGTATGGCACGGCTCGATCCGCACCCCCGAGATCGCAGAGCAGGCCGCGTACTACGGTGACGGCTTCTTTGCGAACCACATCTTCTGGCCGTCCGAGCACTCGCTGCGCCTCATCAACTTCTACCGTCAGCGCTTCGAGCACTACGGTCACGGCAAGGCAGAGCAGGCAATCGTCGGCCTCGGCGGGCAGGCATTCATCTCGAAGAACTCGCAGGATGCGCACGATCGCTTCCGCCCGTACTTCGATGCAGCGCCCGTCTACGGCAACGGTCCTCGCATGGAAGACTTCGCGCAGCAGACCCCACTCTCGGTGGGTAGCCCGCAGGAGGTCATCGACAAGACGCTGACCTTCCGCGAGACTTTCGGCGACTACCAGCGTCAGCTCTTCTTGATCGACCATGCTGGCCTCCCCGAGAAGATGGTGCTCGAGCAGATCGACTTGCTCGGCGAGTACGTGGTGCCCGTGGTCCGCGCCGAACTCGAAGCAAAGCGCGTCGAGGGTGTACCCGCTACCGCACCGACCCACGCACAGCTGGTCAAGGCGAAGTACGGTGATGCAGAACCTCGCCAGCCGCGCCCCAACGCAAACCGTGGCGACAACGTCACCGGCGGATCCCCCTACCAGGACTCACCGGGCGCGCGCGGCTCAGCATTCGGCCTGAACTAAAATTAGTGCCATGACCCCCGACAATGTTGCTGGAAGCTCACGTGCCGATGTTCGTCTCGCCAATGAAACTTGGGAGTCGTTCATCACCGTGTACTCACGCTTCATGGGCGGGTTTGGTGCTGAGCCAATCTGGCAGAACGCCAGCATGCGAGAGTACGACGTGCTCTACACCCTCGCAAAGGCCTCGACGCCATTGCGCTTGAACGATCTGTGTGAGGGCGTGCTCCTGAGCCAGCCCGCCCTCTCACGGCTCGTCGACCGCCTCGTAGGTCGCGGCCTGGTGGCTCGCGAACCGGACCCTGAGGACGGCCGTGCGGTGCGGATCCGCCTCACAGAAACCGGCACCGAGGTACAGCGCGAGATCGGTCGTGCGCATGGACGCAGCGTCAACCGTGAACTCACCAGCCGACTGACGTCCGACGAGCTTGAAGAACTGCAGGCACTCTGCCGCAAGCTCCTCGATCAGTAGCAACACCCACACAGACTTCTTTGGAGAAACACCTCATGAACGTACCGTTCGATGGGGTTGGCAGCGCCGACCCTGAAAGCCCCACGACCGCCGAGTCCACTGCGCACGACGAGACTCCTGATCAGGCGCCTGCCGTGAAGAAAATCGTCGTCGTCAATGCCGGCACCGGCGAACCCTCATCGACCGGCATGCTCGCCGACCGCACGGTCGCCCGCGTGCTCACTCTCGCTGACAAGCGCGGCGTCGCGGTCGAAGCACGCACCATCAACCTGCGTAACATCGCAAGCGACATCATGGTCGCGATCACGACCCAGCACGTCTCTCCCGACCTGCAGCAGGCGAGCGATCTCATGCGCGACGCCGACGGCATCATCGCGGCGACCCCGATCTACAAGGCCGGAGCGAGCGGGCTCTTTACCGCGTTCTTCCAGGTGCTCGACAACGATCTGCTCATTGGCACGCCTGTCGTGCTCGGCGCGACCGCGGGAAGCGCGCGTCACTCACTCGTGGTCGACGACCAGCTGCGCGGACTCTTCTCGTACCTGCGCACGATCACCGTTCCGACCTCACTCGTGAGTTCGCCCGATGACTACAACACGGGCGACTTTGGCAAGCGCGTGGATCGCGCCGCGACCGAGCTGCTTGCGCTGATTGAAGCGGGCTTCCGGGAGACCGTGCGTGGAGATTCCTGGAACAGTTACCAGCACAGCTTTGGCAGCGCTGGCGGATCTGAGTTCGGCATCGACTTCGACTCGGATCTCATGCGAATGGCGACCGGCGGGAAGTAGCGCTTCGCAGCGTCTTCGTTCTTCTCGGCGGGCGGCGTGTGCTTGCCAAGCGGACGGCGTACGTTCACCGTGAGGATGATGTGTGCCCGGGAAGCGGGTGGTGTACATGCGGGATGCGCCAGATGTGCGGGCCGTACGCGGCGCCCAATCCTCAGCACCTCATATGCGCCGCCACGGCGTAAGAACGGGCCGGCCTGTGGCCGGGCGGCCATATTCACTCACCAGCGCGCCAGAATGGCTCAGCATAGCCGGTGTGCGTCTCCAAAAGGGGTCCCGTCAACAAGTCAACACCTCGAAACGAGGCGTTTCTCTCGAGATGGGGCCCTTCATGCGTATGGAGGGCCCCATCTCGGCGGAAAGTGCCTGTTTCGAGGGGTTGACGGGTTGGGGGGGTTGGGGCTTGGGGGCTTGGGGCTGGGGTCCCGGCGCCAAGCCCCCAGGCTAAGCCCAAAGACCTCAGCCCCAAGGACTCAGCCGCCGCGACTACGCAGCGACGAAGTACAACCGCTTATTCGCGAACTCACCAATGCCGAGCGGGCCCATCTCGCGGCCGTAGCCCGAGCGCTTGACGCCACCGAACGGGATCTCTGCAGCCTCAGCAGCGATCGTGTTCACGTGCGCCATGCCAACTTCGAGGCGCGATGCGACGCGTGCAGCGCGTGCTTCGTCGGTCGAGAAGACCGATCCACCAAGACCGAGGTCGCAGTCATTTGCGAGCTCAAGCGCCTCTTCGTCGCTCGAGACGCGGTAGACGGTCGCGACCGGGCCGAAGATCTCTTCGCGGTACGAGTCGGAGTCGCGGGGCACCCCAGTAAGGACGGTCGGCGAGTAGTACGCCGAGGGCCCCTCGGAGAGCACGCCGCCTGCTTCGATCGTTGCACCCGCCGCGACCGCACGCTGCACCTGCTCGTTCACGGTCTCTGCTGCTGCGCGGCTCGAGAGCGGAGCGTACTCGCCCTCACCCAAGTTGAGCTGGTCACCCGGCTTCAGACCAGCCGCGAGCTTCTTGAGTTCTGCGACGAACTCGTCGTAGATGTCGTCCATGACGATGAGGCGTTTGTTCGAGTTGCACACCTGGCCACCGTTGTAGACGCGGAAGTTCCACGCCTCAGCAGCGACCGCAGCAACGTCATCAGAGTCGAGCACCACCATGGGGTCGATGCCGCCGAGCTCAAGCACACACTTCTTCAGGTGGGTGCCAGCCTGCGCGCCAATGATCGCGCCTGCACGCTCGGAACCGGTGAGCGAGACGCCCTGTACGCGCTTGTCGGCGATGATCGTCGAGATCTGCGAGTGCGACGCGAAGATGTTCTGGTAGCCGCCGACGGGAACGCCAGCCTGCTCGAAGATCTCCTGCATCGTGAGCGCCGAGCGTGCGCAGATGTCTGCGTGCTTCAGCAGGATGGTGTTGCCAAGCAGCAGGTTCGGAGCTGCGAAGCGAGCCACCTGGTAGTACGGGAAGTTCCACGGCATGACGCCGAGCAGCACACCGAGCGACTTGTGCTCAACGTATGCCTTGCCAGGGACGGTGCTGGGAATCTCGTAGTCGGTGATGAGGCCGGGGCCGTACACCGCGTAGTACTCGATGATGTCGGTAGCGAACTGCACCTCGTCGAGGCTCTCCTCGTAGGTCTTGCCCATTTCGACTGCGATGATTCGGGCGAGCTCGTCCTTGCGCTCCCCAAAGATCTCAGCCACGCGCTTGATGACCCCTGCGCGCTCCTGCACGCTGCGTTCGCGCCACTCACGGTATACGTCGTCTGCTGCGGTAATCGCAGCGTCAATCTGTGCGTCGGTCGCTGCTTCGAACGTCTCGACGATCTCTCCGGTTGCAGGGTTCTGCACGCGGTACTTGGACATTGAAACTCCTTTGTCCTGGGTTGGGTGCTCCGGTCGCGCAACGAGTCGTGTCGCGCGCGGATGGATGCGGTTGGGGTTTCCCCGTAGCCAGTCTGTCGTGGCGGATCGGGAAAACCAAGAGCCGGGGATCAGGCTCACACCCAATCCCCGGCTAAGGGTTACTTACCTACGTAAGCTGCATCTGCAGTGTCGAGCGCTGCATCGATGATGTCGAGGCCCTGCACGAGATCCGCTTCGCTCGTGATGAGCGGCGGCGCAATCTGCAGGCGGTTGCCAGCTGCGAAGGGCCAGAGGCCCGCGCTCTTGCACGCTGCGACAACGTTGTTGTACGCCTCTGCGCCGAGCGGCTCGCGGGTCTCGCGGTCAGCGACGAGCTCGAGCGCCCAGAAGAAGCCCTTGCCGCGTACCTCACCGATTGACTTGTGCTTTGCAGCCATCTCGTTGAGGCGGGGCTCAATCACCCGTGCCGCGAGGTCGCGCACGCGCTCAAGAATCTGCTCTTCTTCGAAGATGTCGTACGTTGCGACGCCTGCCGCACATGCGAGCGGGTGACCCGAGTAGGTGAGGCCACCGGGGAACGAGGTCTCCTCGAACGCCTGGTGGATCTTCTCGCTGATGACCACGCCACCGAGGGGGACGTAGCCCGAGTTGACGCCCTTTGCAAAGGTGACAAGGTCGGGAGTGACGTCGAAGCCCTGGAACGCGAACCACTCACCGGTACGACCGAAGCCAGCCATGACCTCGTCACAGATGAGCAGGATGCCGTAGCGATCACAGATCTCGCGGACACCTGGCAGGTAGCCTGCGGGCGGCACGAAGATGCCGTTGGTGCCGGTCACGGTCTCAAGAATGATTGCCGCGATGGTATCGGGGCCTTCAAGTTGGATCGTGTGCTCGAGGTGACGGAGCGCGCGCTCCGACTCCTGCGCTTCGTTCTCTGCGTGGAATTCCGAGCGGTATGCGTACGGACCCATGAAGTGGACGACGCCAGCATCGGGGGTGCCGTTTGCCCAGCGACGCGATTCGCCGGTCAGCGTGATCGCCGTCGAGGTCGAGCCGTGGTACGAGCGGTAGCGTGCCATGATCTTCTGGCGACCGGTCGACTGACGAGCCATGCGTACTGCGTACTCGTTTGCGTCTGCGCCACCGTTGGTGAAGAAGACCGAGCGTGCGCCCTCGAACGAGTGCTCAACGATGCGCTTTGCGAGCTCGCCGCGCACGTCGTTTGCCATTGCGGGCTGGATGGTCGCGAGGCGACCAGCCTGCTCCTGGATCGCGCGTACGAGACCTGGGTGCTGGTGACCAAGGTTCAGGTTCACGAGCTGCGACGAGAAGTCAAGGTATTCCTTGCCGTCGTAGTCCCAGAAGCGTGCGCCCTCACCCTTGGCGATGGGAAGCGGGTTGATCTTGCCCTGCGCCGACCACGAGTGGAAGACGTAGTCGCGATCATTCGAACGAACCTCGCGCTGTGCGTCGGTATCGCCGAACGCCTGCTCGGTGCCGTTGAGGTCTACATAATCAGACATGTTGTGTGGGAGTTCCTTCTGCGCTGAAAGTACGAATTCCGAGGACCAAAGCCCCGGGACGGTTCGCGCGCTGCCACGCTGGGGACGCAGCCTTCACGAACCGCCCTCGGGGCGTTGGAAAAGTGGGGCTAATTAGCCGTTGCTCGGGAAGCCGAGGTCAATCTTCGACTGCTCAGGGTTCGGCCAGCGAGTGGTGACGACCTTCGAGCGGGTGTAGAAGTTGATCGACTCGGGGCCGTAGATGTGGGTGTCGCCGAAGAGCGAGTTCTTCCAGCCACCGAACGAGAACGAACCGACGGGTACGGGGATCGGCACGTTGATGCCAACCATGCCAGCTTCAACCTCGAACTCGAACTGGCGTGCGACGCCACCGTCACGGGTGAAGATCGCCGTGCCGTTGCCGTACTGGTGCTCGTTGATGATACGCAGACCCTCTTCGTAGCTGTCAACGCGGACAACAGCGAGGACGGGGCCGAAGATCTCGTCACGGTACACGGCGCTGTCAGTCTTGACGTTGTCAAGCAGGGTTGCGCCGGTGAAGAAGCCGTTGCCCTCGAACTTGAAGTCGCGGCCGTCAACCACGATGGTTGCGCCCTCTGCTTCTGCGCCTGCAACGTAGCCCTCGACGCGAGCCTTCGCCTCAGGGGTGATGAGCGGGCCCATGTCGGTGCCGGGAGCTGCGCCATCGCCGATCTTGAGGTCTGCAATGCGCTTTGCGATCTCGGGGATCAGGCGATCCGCGACCTCGTCACCAACAGCAACGACAACCGAAACTGCCATGCAACGCTCGCCAGCTGCGCCGTAGCCTGCCGAAACAGCTGCGTCAGCGGTGACCTTGATGTCTGCGTCGGGCATGACGAGCATGTGGTTCTTCGCGCCGCCGAGTGCCTGAACGCGCTTGCCGTTCTCTGCCGCACGCGAGTAGATGTACTTCGCGATGGGAGTCGAACCGACGAACGAGATCGCCTTAACCTCAGGAGCATCGAGCAGGGTGTCAACAGCGGTCTTGTCGCCGTGAACAACGTTGAGCACGCCGTCGGGCAGGCCAGCCTCGCGGAAGAGGTCAGCGATGAAGACCGAAGCCGAAGGGTCGCGCTCCGAAGGCTTGAGCACAACAGTGTTGCCGCAAGCGATTGCCGAAGCGATCATCCAGAGCGGAACCATGATGGGGAAGTTGAAGGGGGTGATTGCCGCGACAACGCCGACGGGCTGCTTCACCGAGTGAACGTCAACGCCGGTCGAAACCTGCTCGTCACGCTCACCCTTGAGGAGGTTCATGAGGCCGGCAGCGAACTCTACGTTCTCCAGACCACGCGCAACCTCGCCCGCTGCATCGTCGAGGACCTTGCCGTGCTCTGCAGTCACGATTGCCGAGATCTCGGGGGTACGTGCCTTGAGGAGCTGGCGGAGGCGGAAGAACACATCTGCGCGCTTGGTCAGGCTGGTCTTGCGCCATGCGGGCAGTGCGGCCTGTGCTGCAGCAATCGCCTGCTCGACAGTCTCAACGCCTGCGATGGGGACCTCGTGGATCTGCTCACCGGTTGCGGGGTTGTAGACAGCCTGCTTGCGTGCTGCTGCTTCGACCTTTTCGCCGCCGATAACGTGAGGAATGAGCGCCATGCGTGCTCGTCCTTTCTCGTGATTACTGGTGAAACCTGGGGTTTGCGAGGCCCTTCACTGGGATCCTCGGTGAACTTCAGGCAGAGTGTTCGGGGCAGTTTCCCCGTGCAGATCTAGCTTGTCACCAAGATTCGATGCCCGCGACCAGCAAAACATCCCCAATGCACGCATCTTTCGGACACTTTGTATGATCGAGGTATGGAGACCGCAATGCAGCAGGAGAACGCCCCGCTTCCCACCGTGCGCGATGTGCTGAGCCTCACCGAGATTTCGGCGGGTTCTCCCGAGCTCGTTACTGGTGATCTCGGCCTCGCGCGCCCGGTCCGCTGGGCACACGTTGTCGCTGGCGCAGGCGCTGCCGCACTCCTCGACGGTGGCGAGCTTGTACTCACTACCGGCGCGGGTTGGCCAAGTGACGATGCCTCGCTCGCCGCGCTCGCTGAGACGCTCACCGACGCAGACCCAGCTGCTGTCATCTTCGAGCTTGGTGCCGGATTCGAGACCGCACCTCCCCCACTCGTCGCACGCTGCATCGAGCGCGAGATTCCGCTCATCGCGCTGCACAACGAGGTGCGATTCGTACAGATTACGCAGCGCGTGCACCAGCGAGTGCTTGCCGCACAAAACGAGGCGCTTGAAGCACGCGAAGCCGTGCACCGCATGCTCACCGAACTCGGCCTCAATCGCAGCCCGGTCGACTATGTCGTGGCGCGGATCGCCGATGTGCTCGGCTCCCCCGTCGTGCTCGAAGATGCGGGGCACCGCGTCATCGCGTGGGCGCAGGCAGGTCCGCAGGTTGGCACCGACCCTGCAGCTGACGACGAGTTGCTCGCGGTGTGGGCTGCGGCGCAGCACAGTGGTGCGGATCCGCGCCCACCTGCGGGCTCTACCAGGGTCGCGGTCGAAGCCCGCGGGCAGCGCTGGGGATTCTTGACCGCGTTGCCGGGGGCGCCCCACCCTGCTGGCCGCGCAACCGTGCTCGAGCTTGGCGCGTTCGCCCTCGCGCTCGGTCGCCTCGCAGACGCCGACGGTGAGCAGTGGCTCGAACTCGGTTCGAAGCGGCTCTTCGACGCCGTACTTGAAGGCCGGTACCGCGGCGAGCGCGATCTCACCCTGCAATTGGAGTCTGCTGGTTTGCCGGTCGCTGGCCGCGTGCTCTTTGGCGCGACGCTCACCGGCACTGGCGACTTCGGCGGCCATGAGGGCCTTGAGCTTGCGACACTGCGCACCGCGTTGCACCGTGCCGTTGCGCCGGAGGGCAGGGTGCTGCTCGCGGCAAGCCCCCGATCAGCGCGCGGGCTGGTGGCGCTGCTGTCGTTCCCCGAGGGAGATCCGCGCACTGGCGACAGCCGCGCACTCACGGGTGCGGATCTGCGTCATGACGCCCCGCATCCACTCGCGGCTCGGCTCGCGAAGGAGCTCGAGATGATGCTCCCTGCGACGCTTCCCGCTTCGTGGCGGGCACGCCTGTCGCTCGGCGTGACCGCCCGCCGCCCCAAGGCACTGATCGCTTCGCTCGAGCGGATCGCTCACGAGGTCGTTGCTTCTGGTCGAACGCAGGATGGCTCCGACCCGGTTGCGCGCTCTGTTGCTCGCACGGTGCGCGGATCGGGGCGCGTCGAGGTGCTCCTCGCAGAGCGACAGCCCCTCGCCTATCTCGTGCGCGGCCTCGCGTCGACGCCGGAGGTGCAGGACTTTTCACGCACCATGCTTGAGCCACTCATCACGCACGATAGCGCTCGCGGCGCCGGGCACAGTGGCGATCTGATTGTCGTGCTCGCGGCGTACCTTGCGCACCCGACGAACCGCTCACTCGCGGCTCAGGAGGCGAGGCTCTCACGGTCGGTGTTCTACCAGCGGATCGCGCTCATCGAGGAACTGCTCGATGTTGACCTCGCCGAGGGCGCGACGATCGCCGCGCTGACCGTGGCGCTGCTGGCACGGGAGTGAGTTGGCGCGTTTGTGGGTTGGTCTCTGTAGGTGGGCGCCTGCGTCGCGGGGGTCTGCGTCGCGGGCGTGCTGACGAGCCTCGGGCACGGATGTCGTGATGGGCGGCGTTAGGCCGCTGGCAGGTTCCACAGCGCTGTGTAGTCGTGTCCGAGATCCCGAACCAGACGGCGAAGCGCAGGCAGCGAAAGCCCAATCACGCAGCTCGGCGCACCCTCGATCTTTTCGATGAAGGCACCCGCGAGGCCGTCGATCGCGAACCCGCCGGCGAGCTGCAGCGGCTCACCCGTTGCAACGTAAGCGGCAAGCTCATCGTCGGTGACATCGGCTGCGAGGGTGACGGTTGCGGTGTCGACGGATCCGCGCCCACCATGCACTTTGCCGCCAGTCACATCAACGAGCCAGTGACCCGAGTGCAGGACGCCGGTCTTTCCGCGGTGCTGCTTGGAACGATCGAGCGCGACGTCAGGCACGTGCGGCTTGCCGAGAATCTCGCCATCGAGCAAGAACATCGAGTCGCCACCGAGCACAACACCGTCGATCTCGTTGGTGCCCTCTGGCCCAAAGCGACGCACAACATCTTCGGCTTTCAGGCGGCCAAGGTACTCCGTGAGTTCTGGGGCCGTGAGCTTGCGACCGATCTCGGCCTCGCGCTTCAGCACCTCCGTGTCCTCGTCGACGTTGGGTGAGAAACAGATTGGCTCAATGCCGGCTCCGCGAAGAACAGCAAGCCGGGCGGGAGACGTTGAGGCGAGGTACAGGCGCATGTTCCAAGCCTAGGTGGCATCGACAAGTGTCGGTGGTACCTGGGAGAATTATCGGACTGAACGCGACGCGCACCGAAAGCGCGCGCAAGAGAGGCGAACTCAGATGTCCGACTCAGCAATTCTTGGAGTGGTGCTCGCCGTCGTGGCGCTCGTCATCATTGTCATCATCTTGGCGGCTTCGCTCTACATCGTGAAGACCAATCAGGTGGCGGTGATCGAGCGATTCGGCAAGTTCCATCGTATGGCGAAGGCTGGCATTAACGTCCGCATTCCCATTGTTGACACCATTGCGAACCGCATGAGCCTGCGTATCCAGCAGATGGATCGCGTGATCTCAACGATCACAAACGACAAGGTGACCGTCGATCTCGACGTTTCGGTGCAGTACCGCGTCGCTACTTCGGAACGCATCCCTTCTCGTTCTGACGGCAGCGCAGACAACCGTGAAGACAGCAACCTGTATCGCGCAAACTATGCGCTGACCGATGTCGATGAGCAGATCGCCAGCTACATCTTTGACGCCGTACGTTCGACCGTGCCAAGCAAAACGCTTGACGATGTCTTCGCAGAGAAGGATCGCATCGCTTCAGAGGTGAACGAGCAACTCAGCACCACCATGCAAGAGTACGGCTACGAGATCGTGCGTACCCTCGTCACGGGTGTTCGCCCCGACGGCGAGGTCGAAGCAGCGATGAACCGTATCAATGCGGCAGAGCGCATGCGTGATGCCGCGACTGCCGAGGCTGAGGCGTACAAGATCGGCGTCATCGGCAAGGCACAGGGCGACAGCGAGGCAAAGCGTCTCTCGGGTGAGGGCATCGCGATGCAGCGCCGCGCAATCGCCGAGGGCCTCGCTGAGCAGCGCCGTGTGCTGCAAGAGGCTGGCGTGGTCAACGCCGAAGAGGTCATGCTCGCGAACCAGTACTTCGACACCATGCTTGGTGTCGCTGGTGCAGGCAATACGACCACGGTCTTCCTGCCGGGTGGCGCCGACGGCGTCGGCCTCATTGGTGAGCAGATTCGCACGTCGATTCTCACCGCGAAGGCAGCTGATGGGTCGGTTGGTGTCGCTGGCGCTGCCGGCCCTGCTGGCTCGATCCGCACGGACTCCAGCGCTGGGATTACTCCGAAGCACTAGTGCTGGGCGCGAGGGGCTCAGCACTAGTGCTCAGCAATACCAGCGCAAGGGTCTGAGCGCGAAAAGTTCGGGCGCGCGAAAGTCTGGGCTGTCACTTGTTGGGTGGCAGCCCAGACTTTTGTCATTCGTGGGGTGGGTCGGTGCGGTCGCAACCTCGTGTGCAGGGCGCTCAACCCGGTGAGCAGGGTTCTCAATCCGGTGAGCGAGCGCTCAACCACTCGAAAACACCCGTTCCCTGCGAGAAGGGCCCTTACTGACGCAAATAACTGCCTGCTGTGTTGGAAAGGGGTGTTTTCGCGGGGTTGAGCGCTCGGCGGAGGGCGATCCGTGAAGATACTCGCCATGTTTTGAGGCTCCCGCGCCATCGCCTCGGAAAGACTCATGCCCTGCCAATCACATTTGCCAGGACGAGCTGGCCAAAGGCTTGGCACCTCTCCAAAAGGCTTCGCCTCATTGGAAAAGGCCGCCCGGCCATGGGCCGGCCCGTTCTTTATTCATTGGCGGCAGCGATACATGCGGAGCTTTGAACGCCAGTTCACCTCAGGCCGGGCTGCGAGACAAGCTCTGTGCCTGGTTCTGCACCGTTGACGGTTTTTACCCGCCACAAGCAGCGCTCAACCCCTCGAAACCACCCGTTCCCTGCGAGAAGGGGTGCTTCTTCCGGCAGAAGCGCCCTGTTTCGGCAGAAAGGGGTGGTTTCGAGGGGTTGAGCGACAAAAGCGCGGGGGCACGAGGGGCGCGACGGACGGGAAGGCAAGGCGCGGGGCCCGCCGAGCCCGCCGGGCGCGACGCGCGGGAGCCGAAGCCCCGCACGCGCGCTCGCTAGTCCTCGTCGAGGTTCGCCCGAACTGCCTTGCGGTCAGCGATCAGCGCATCACGCACGTGGCGGCGAATGACCTTGCCGATGAGCGTCTTCGGCAGTTCTTCCCAAATAAGGTAGCTGCTCGGACGCTTGTACTCGGCGAGATGCTCGCGGGCCGCAGCACGAGCTGCTTCCTCATCGAACTCTGCACCGGGCTCCATGATGATCGCTGCGGTGACCACCTCGGTGCCACTACCACGGGGAACACCAACAACGGCGCACTCTGCCACACCTGGCAGCGCGTTCACTACGGCTTCGACCTCACTCGGCGAAACGTTAAAGCCGCCAGTGATGATGAGTTCCTTCTTGCGGTCAACGACGGTGACAAATCCGTCTTCGTCCTGCATGACCAGGTCTCCAGTGCGCAGCCAGCGACCGTCAAAGATGGCAGCAGCCGATTCTTCTGGTCGGTTCCAGTAGCCCTGGAACACCTGCGGGCCAGCAATAAGCAGCTCGCCGACCTCACCCTGCTCAACCTCACGTGCTGGGTTCTCCGGATCAACCACGCGAATGTCGGTTGATGGGAACGGCAGGCCGATTGCGCCAATCTTTCGAGAGTCGTTGAACGGGTTCGCGAGCGCAATGGGGCTCGTCTCGGTCAGCCCGTAGCCCTCGTTGAGCATGCTTCCCGCGAGTTCTTCCCAGCGGTTCACAATCGCTGGGGTCAGCGTCATCGCACCAGAGATCGCGTACACCACGTTCTTCAGGTCGAGCGAGCCATCCCGCGCGACGCGCGACAAACGGTCGAACATCGGCGGCACCGCCGGAATGAAGGTCGGCGGGAACTTCTTCGACGCCTCCACGACAAGAGCCGGATCAAACGTCGGGAACAGCACCGCACACGAGCCGGTTTCCACCGAGTAGATGACTGAAAGCAGCAGACCAAACGAATGGAACATCGGCAAGAGGCCGTAAATGTTGCCGGTGCCATGCTCGAAGTCAGGCATCCATGCAGCGCCCATACGCGCGTTCGCCCACAGGTTCTCGTGCGAAATCATCGCACCCTTTGGGGCGCCAGTGGTGCCAGACGTGTACTGCAGGCAGGCGATGTCTGACTTCACGGGGCGAGGGTGATCCGCCGCAATGGGAGCCAACTGTGCCAGCTTCGCGAACGGAACGGTTCCCGTGGTGGATGCTGTGAGGTTGGCGCGTGACTCACGCGCCTTCGCGATCGGCAAGCGCAAGAGCGCACGCATCTTCAGTGGCATCGCGCGGGTGACATCGACGGCAATGATGGTCTGGATGCCGAGCTCAGCGGGCAGCTGCTGTAGCGTCTCGACCTTCTTGTCCCAAGAAATGACGATCTGAGCGCCGTGATCTCGGAACTGCGTCTCAAGCTCATCACGAGTGTAGAGCGGGTTGTGCTCAACGACAACTGCTCCGAGGCGCAGCACCGCATAGAACGCGACGACGTGCTGTGGGGCGTTCGGCATGATGAGCGCGACCCTGTCGCCAGCGCGAACGCCGAGGTCGTGCAGGCCCTGCGCCACACGAGCGACACTGTCACCAAGCTCGCGGTAAGTCGTGGTGGCTCCGAAGAAGGAGGCTGCCGGACGATCCGCGTACTGTGAGCAACGCTCATCAAGGAGGTCCACGAGCGAACCAGTCACCGGCTCAATGTCGATCGGGGTGCCCTTGGCGTAGAACTTGTTCCACGCACGAGTTTCATTCAGGTGCATACTAGTGAGTTTACGTACCGACTCAGTAATACTCCCAGCCCGGGGGCAGAATCGGGTTCTTCGCATCGACGCAGGTCATGGGAGAATAGAAGGTATGTCTGAGCGTAACGCTACTTCCCCGCAGGCCGGAGCTCTCTCCGTCGGCGATGAGATTGAACTTGAGATCACCGGCATCGCCCACGGCGGTGTCTGTGTTGCACGCCACGAAGGCCGCGTGGTGTTCGTCGCTGATGCGATTCCCGGCGAGCGCGTTGTCGCACGCGTCACCGATGCAAAGAAGAAGTCGTTCGCACGCGCAATCGTGCTCGAGGTTCTTGAAGCATCACCTGACCGCCGCCCCCACGTATGGGCAGAGGCATCGATCGACCGGGATCCCGAAGACCGCGCCGGTGGCGCAGAGTTCGGCCACATCGCGCTTGAGCGCCAGCGCCGCCTGAAGGCAGAAGTGCTGGTTGACTCGATGCAGCGTTTCGGCGGCATCGAGCTCGCAGCCGGCGAAGAAGACGATGAAGAGACCAAGGCAGAGTTCGACGCGCTCCTCGACGAGCTCGTCGAGGGCGTGCCAGGCGACGACGAGCGCAACGGCCTCGGCTACCGCACTCGTGTGCGTCTGCACGTCGATCCCGAGACCGGTGCAGTCGGCCCGTACGCTGCGCGTAGCCGCCGTGTGATCCCGGTCGAGTCGCTTCCGCTCGCGACCGATTCGCTGAACCAGCTCGCTCCGCTTGAAGAGTCGATGCTCGGTGTCGACGCGATTGACCTCGTTGACCCAGCTGGCGATGACTCGCGCATGCTGATCACTGCTGAGGGCAAGCGCAACGGCGAGGGCGACGCCATGCAGGAGCTCGTCGAAGACCGCGGTTTCACCGTGCGCGCTGGCGGTTTCTGGCAGGTGCACGATCTCGCTCCCGTTGTGCTGTTCAACGCAGTCCGCGACACGATCGCGGAGCTCGCAGAAGACGGCCTCGTCGACGCGACCGCAACCAACCTCGACCTCTACGGTGGCGCGGGCCTGCTCGCCGCTGCGATGGCAGAGGCAGTCGGACCGAACATCAAGGTCACGACCGTCGAGGCCGAGAGCGCTGCCACCGATGACGCAGCTGAGAACCTTTCTGAGCTCGTCGGTGCACTTGCAATTACGGCAAAGGTCGACAAGTACCTTGCTGAGCTGCTTGAGGCTGCTCCGACCGTTCGTGAGCGGATCACCCGCGGCACCGTCGTGCTCGATCCGCCCCGTTCGGGTGCTGGTGGACACGTCTCAGAGCAGCTCGTGAAGCTCTCACCACGCAACATCATTTACGTTGCGTGCGACCCTGTCGCACTCGCACGCGATACCCGTACGCTCACAGATTCGGGCTACGACCTGATCGAGCTGCGCGGCTTCGACATCTTCCCGCACACTCACCACTTCGAGACCATGGCAGTGTTTACGCGCCAGGAAGAAGAAGCTGGCGAGTAACTCGGCGGTGTCTGCGGCTGAGCCGCTACACAGAAGGGGGCTGGGAGAGCGTTGCTTTTCCAGCCCCCTTCTGTGTGTAAGACATTGTGCGGATCCGCGCCCAAATTTCAGCGCCCGACAGTCACCCGAAGTTGCGCATTTGCTCAACCATCATGAGTCCTTCGATCACCGCACCGACGACCATGTAGTAGATGAGGCCGAGAAACAGCGCATACGTCACCGTGAATCCCAGCGCTGTAAGCACATTACTGCGCTCGGAAAAGTGCCCGACAAGCTTGCGCACGAATCCGATGGGATGTTTGAGGTCCCAGCTATTAAACCGGGGATACCTGCCGAGGTACATGCCGAATGACACCAGCAGCATGATCACAATGACAAACGCGATTGATGCCCCGCGGGTGAGCGCTTGGGCCGCATCACCGAAGAGCGTGATGGCAAAGACCATATGCGCGATGAAGACATTTACCACGGCATTCGCAACCCCGGACATCGCAAGGCTGATGACCAGGATGATGTCATACCAGAGCGGTGTTCTGTCGTCATCACGACGGTGTGAAAAGTTGAGCTCGGTAATGAGGTAACTCGCGTTCGGGAGCAACAACAACCAAACCATCGCAGTGACCGCGAGTACGGCGATGGCAGCTGGCCGAGAGATCAAAAGCAAAACGAGTCCGCTCACACCGCCAACCGTGAGCACGATGACGGGCAGTACAGACAGCCAAATATTCCACAGCATCGGGCGGTACAACTTCGTATGAAACAGTGGCGCTCGCAACAGCACCAGTAGTGCCGCATAGACGTTCAGCAGAACTGCTGCAGTGAAGATGCTCGACATGGCTCTACGGTAGCGCGGGCGCACGACATCTTTTTGCCCACACTGCAGCAAGTCGTGTACATAATGACTGCATGCATACGACTCGCTCTTTCTCAGATTCGATCTTCATCGCTGCCTCCCCGGAAGAGGTGTACGCCGCAGTTTCAGACGTCACCCGCACGGGCGAGTGGTCGCCGGTCTGCCGCGAGTGTTGGTGGGAGTCAGGGGATGGTCCTGCCGTCGGTGCAGTCTTCACTGGCCGTAATGACGACGGAACCCGTGTCTGGGAGACCCAGAGCACGGTCATCACAGCTGCCCCGGGTGTCGAGTTCGGGTGGAGCGTCGGCCCCGGTCGCACGAATTGGATCTATCGAATGCAGCCAGTTGATGGTGGCACCGAACTCACCGAGGCATGGGAATGGTTGCCGGAAGGTCAGGAGTACGTCGTCAACCGCTTCCCCGATGATGTTGAGGAGCAGATTGCGAATCGCGAGTCGGCCGCGCGAACCGGTATCCCTGAAACGCTTGCAGCAATCAAGCGCGTCATCGAGGCCGCGTAAGTACTGACGCCCATCACCTCACGCTGAAACAGCAAGGAGCCCCTGGGAGATGCTTTTCCCAGGGGCTCGGTGCTGTCGCCGTAGGTCAGTTATGCGCGAGCGCTGTGCTGTCGCTTTCGCAGCACCAGCAGGCAGGCTGCGCCCGCTGCGACCAGCGCCGCAGCGATACTCATCCCGATGACGGGAGTGAGCGAGTCGCTACCAGTGGTCGCGAGCTGCGGGTTCGCAGCCTGCGAAGTTGGCTCGGCCGTCTCTGTTGGCGCATTCGGCTGTGCAGGATTCGGCCCCATCGGTTCAGAGGTGATGATGCAGCCTTCTTCCATAACCTCACCACGTCCGTCAGCGGCCTCGACCTTGGTGTAGTTCTCGCACACCGTGCCGGTGCCTGGCTCTGGCTCTGGCTTCGGTTCGGGCTTGGGCTCAGGTTTCGGTTCCGGCTTGGGTTCAGGATCAGGATCAGGCTCCGAGGTTTTCGGGAGCTCGTCTACGACCGCGGAAGCAAAGATCATCGAACCAGTCGAGTGACCTGCCCAACCGTTCGCATCTGCCAGGACTGTCGAGTAGCCATCGCCATAGCGGAATGGGTTCCACACGACTGAAATCATCTCATCGTGTTCATTGGTTTCTTCGAGCGTCAACGTCAGGGCATACTGACCACCCTCAAGTACCTCTGCAGGCTTGGCGAAGTGCAGGACGACCCATTCGTAATCTTCGCCTGCATCTTCGAAGCTGATTGTTGCTTCGGCGAGCACATTTCCAGGAAGCGTTGCTGCGCTAATGTCCCCGCCTGGTAGCTCAGAGAGCGTCCCAGCGACAACGTTTCGCGGCTTCGCCGTGTACGCCTTCACGCGCATCTCCGTGACGTAACCCGCTTCATCGGGAGCGACAGTGAATACCTGTCCCATGTTTGTTACGCCGGGACCGGGACTCCACGAATTCAGGCCGAATTGCCCCTCGCCCAAATAACTCGGGCCGGCCTTCGCAGTTGTCACCGCAGTGTCTGCCGCAGCAGGCTCCTCAGCATGTGCTGCAGTCGCCTGCAGTCCAAACAGAGAACACACACTCACCAGCAGCACGAACACGCCGAGTAGACGTGCCCACCTGCTCTTCGAAGCCCCACCCCGAGCTTCGGACATAGCAATAGTCACAAGAGCAAGAACTTACCTCACACGTGTAAAAGATTTCAAACACGCCCCGAATTCCTATGGATTACGTACGCATGGCACACGAATTTGCATCACCATTTGCAGATAGTCACAAATCTTGCATCTTGACGTCACGATCCTCACCACCCTCAAAGACCACTTGACCCGGGCAGCGAACGCGACGCGAATCCTCAAGGATCAACACGCGCACACCGCAGAGCCCCCTCCACCGCCAGCACGAATTTGCCCCCCTCGCAGCCCATGAAGTAATCTGCATGCTGACCTACCGGCCGGTAGGTAGATCGGAGAAATCTGTATGACTGCGCGCACCAATGCCCGCACCGTTGGCGTCTGGTTCGCCATTTCACTCGCACTCGTCACATTGCTCGGCCCCTCTGGAACCGACATGTACCTGGCCTCACTGCCAGATATTGTGCGCGACCTCGACAGCACTGCCACCCAGGGACAGCTCACGCTGAGTCTGTATCTGCTCGCCATGGGAGCAGGCCAACTCATCTTTGGGCCAATCACCGACGCCTACGGTCGCCGCGGCCCGCTCCTCATCGCACTCATCGCGTTCTTCGCGGCCTCACTCGGCGCAGCGTTTACCCCGACGATGGGAGTGCTTCTCGTCGCACGCGTGGTGCAAGGACTTGCTGCTTCCATGACACTCGTTGTCGCACTCAGTTCCGTTCGCGATAGAGCAGAGGGTGCACGAGCCGCTCAGCTGTTCGCACTCCTCATGACGATCGAGGGCCTCATTCCTGTGCTCGCACCCACACTTGGCGGCTTCATTGATTCCGCATTTGGTTGGCGTGCTGTACTCCTGACGCTGGCCGGCATCACAGCAATAGCACTCGCAAACACCACATTCTCACTTCCCGAGAGTTTGCCTGCAGCACGACGATCCTCGCTACATTTGCCCGACGTCGTTCGCGCATATGGGCGGATCGCAAAGGACCCCGCTTTCCTTCTGCCCACACTTGGCCTGTCAGCAGTCTTCTTCTTCCTGTTCGCTTACATCGGTGGCGCGACGTTTGTCTATCAAGAGTCGTTCGGCCTCAGCGCGAGCACCTTCGGTCTCGTTTTTGGCTGCACCGGACTCGCAGTGATGTTTGGGGCGATCATCGCGGGGCGCAGTGTCACGCGTTGGGGCGCCTACCCTCTCGCGTTGATGGGCAGCGCGCTCGTTGCAGCGGGCGCTGCGCTTGCCGTTGGCCTCACACTGGCAGGATGTGGCCTGTGGGGCATTGTGGCAGGCATGTTCATTTCGCTCCTCGGTCTCGGTCTCGCCGAGTCCACCCTGATGGCTCTCGCTATGGACTCACAGACCGCCGCGCTCGGTTCAACCGCCGCGCTACTCGGCGCATTCCAGCTCATCATTTCGTCAGCGGCTACGCCAATTGTTGGCACGCTTGTGGCACTTGATCCGCTGGTCTGGCTCCTTTTCCTCCTTGCAACCGGAGCGGTGAGCCTCGTGATTGTTTGGGTCGGCGCCCGCCGAGCAACACGTCACGCTCGATAGCCCTCAGTCCCCCTGAACCGACCACCTGCCGTGACGTCACGCGCTCAGCGCACTACAATCGGCAGGTGGCCGAAGACCAGTGGCGCTCAACATGTGACCGCTGAGCGCCACCCAAGAAACATCATCTGACATCCTGCTTCGCGAAATGGAGTGCACGTTGGAACTCTCACCATCTGCCCAGCGCATCCGCGCGATCGCGGTCGAGCATTTTGCCGAGCATGGGTACGAAGGCGCCTCGCTCAACCTCATTGCCACGGCAGCGGGGATGAAGAAGGCTTCCCTATATTTCCACTTCGCGAACAAGGACCAGCTGTTTCTCACTGCACTGGAACACGCGCTTGCCACCGAAACCGAGCACGCCACACACACATTCGAAGCTGAGGCAGCGACACTGCCCGGGCTTGATTACCTCACCGCAATCGGCGCCCGGTACGACGAGCACGCATCACTGCGTTTTCTCCTGCGGGCCGCATATGCACCGCCCGCTGCCTTGCGCGATACCGTCGCTCAGGGCCACGGGCAGTTTCTCGAGCACATTGGCGAGACATTGCGCGCACGACTTCCACAGCCGAATGCTTCACGCACGAACACGCTTGTTGAGGCCTATCTTGGGGCGGTAGACAGCCTGCACGTCGAAGTACTCTTCGGCAACGACGAACATCTCGACCGACGTAGAACGGCACTGTGGAGCGTGCTCACTGGCTTCTGGGAAGCCGGGAACTAGCTCGTTCACAGTGCCGTTCGTCACAACGGTGGTCGTGCCACCACACAGTCAGACAAGACGCGTTACCGCGATCCGCCGCTGCGCGTTCGCCTTCCCCACAACACGAGCCCACCAGCGGCACTGAGCGCGATGGCAACCGCGGCCAGCAACGGCGTGAGCACATCACCCGTCACAGATAGCCCTGCTGCGGCGTTGGACCCATGCCCGTTGCCAGGGGATGGCTTGCCCGTGCCTGGCACCAGCGGACCGGTGGGTGTTTCAGTACCACCGTCACCCGGACCAACATTTTTCTTCCAGTGCGCTTCGAGCTTCACGTCATGCAAAATGGGCGTTGTGAAGTCGAAAACGGTGCCGCTCGCGTCTTGCCAGCCCTGGAACGTATACCCCTTGCGAGATGGTGCAGTCGGCTCTTCCGCTAGTGCCCCTGCAAGCACAGCCTGCGTCGATGACTCACCGGCGCGTGAGTCAAATTCGACCCTATACTCGGCGATCTGAATGGCGGCAGGCTCACTCACTATCTCACCGTGTTCATTTGTCGCGATCACGCGGTACTGCGCATGTTGATGCAGAGCATTGACGAGCACCTGCACCTCGGCCCCACCCGCAGATACTGTTGCGTCAGCGTCGGCTGTCAGTGGTTGCCACTCGTCAGAATCTGCAAACTGCACCTCCCAACGCAGCGTCGGCGGTGGCCCGCCCGTCGTCTCAGTCGTGAACGTAGCGACGTCACCGAGCACTCCAGATACATTCACGAGCGGGGTCAGTGTCGGCGGATCGCCGTAGACGAAACCGTCCTCAATCGTCACTGGCGTCTGCGCTTCGTCGTAGGCGTTCCATGAGAGCACCAGGTCCACCGCACCATAGGTGTCAGCCGGTGGGGCAGTCACCGAGATGGTGCCATCACCGTTATCAACAAGGTTGGTCCCTGACACGCCACCAAACGTCACGTCAGTCACGGTCACCGGAACCACAGGCGGGAGCACTGGCGTGGGCACCGAGGTGCTCTCGTAGGTTCCATCCCCTAGCTGTCCATAAGTATTCTGACCCCAGCTGTAGGTCACGCCGTTGTCAGCGAGCGCGAACGATGTGCCAATACCAGCGGCGATACTGATAAATTTCGTTCCCTCGGGAGCCTCCACGCGAACCGGAGTCGATTCGCCATCTGGGTTTAGGCTGCCATTTCCAAGCTCGCCATAGGTATTGCCTCCCCAGCCCCAGATGTCACCATCAGTGGTCAGAGCGATCGTGTGTTTGCCACCAGAGATCACATCAGTGAACTGCACCCCAGCCGGGGTTTTCACAAGAGCTGGCGTACGGCGAGAAGACACTGTTGTGCCTTGCCCGAGTGCACCCAAGTAGTTGCCACCCCAGGAATACAGTTTCCCGTTATCACCGAGGCCAACAGAGAAGTCCCACCCACCAGCGACCTTGCGGTATTTCACACCGGACGGAAGTGTGACACGTTTTGGCGTACTCGATGAATTCGAGCCACTCGAGCTGCCGAGCAGGCCTGAGCTATTGTCGCCCCACGCGTAGGTGTTCCCATCGCTTCCTACCGCGAGCGTATGATCTCCAAGCGAGCTCAGCTCGGTAAACGTCACACCAACAGGCATCGTGACAGGCTTTGGCTCATTGACGATATAGGCATAGCCGCCGTTGCCTAACTGCCCGTAAATGTTGTAGCCCCACCCATACGCATTGCCGGCAGCGTCTAACCCAAATGCGTACTCAGTCGAAGCGACAATTCTTGAGAATTCAACTCCTTCGGGCACCTTGATCGGGCCAGGAATTGACCGTGAAGCGGAGGTACCGTCTCCCAATAGCCCCGTCGCCCCACTACCCCAGGAGTAGGACTTGCCGTCATCTCCCACTGCATATGAGGTGAAGGTTCCGACCGCGAGAGATGAGAATTTCACCCCTTCGGGAAGCAACGTGCGCTCTGGCACCAGAATGCGACCAGTTTCGCCAGTTCCGCCTTCACCGCTGCCATTCGCACCCCACGCGTACACATACCCATCAGCTCCAAGACCCAGCGAACTGAGATCTCCTGCGCCGATCTTCTCAAACGTCGTCCCGGTGGGAGCTTCGGGTTTCGGCAGCGTGATCGTGGTGCCACCGGCGACAGGGCCGACAGGCGCAGCCTCAGCCGTTGCAGGGGTCAAACTTGGCGCGAGCACGAGGGCCAGCGACATCGTCGCCACCCCAACGGATCGTCGCAGAGTGCGAGTCACGAGAGTTCCTTCATATTCACGGGATGGGAACACCTGCGTGCCTCCATCGGTATCTGTTCAGTGCGCATCAGTCTATTTCGAGACACGGAGTCTGCTAAACCCGTGATTCTTCTCCCTGTGCGCGAAGCCATTCTTCACCCCACCGGCCCATCGTTTCGGTCAGGCCACGAAGCGACGCACCGAGCGGCGTCAGTGAGTACTCAACTTTTGGCGGCACCTGCGGGTACACCTCACGGTGCACTATTCCGTCAGCCTCAAGCTCGCGAAGCTGACGAGTGAGCACTCGATCAGTGATATCGCCAACCGCGGTTCGCAGTTCACCAAAACGCAGCGTGCCCGTCAAAAGCTTTTCGACGATCGTGAGCTTCCAGCTGCCACCGATCACACTGACCGTCACTTCAACAGGACAAATGGACTGGGCATGACGGGTCGCATCGCGCATGACACTATCCTAACCGTCGGTATAGGACAGAATTGTGCCTACTTACCAAAACGGCAATTTACTGCTCTGATAAGTGCATGACTGATCCGCTCCCCAACGTGCTCTATGTATTCGCTCACCCTGACGCATACTCATTCAATGCTCAGCTCTTCGCCGCAGGCTACCGTGCACTTTCTACTCACTCCAACGTCGAAGTAAGCAACCTCTACGCCATGGGCTTTGATCCAGTGCTCAGTCTGCGCGATCTCGGGCGAGATGGCACCGACACCGAACCCGCAGGCAGCTCGACATTTCTCGAGCAGTGGAGAAAGCGCACCCTGGACGATGCGCTCCCAGCAGACGTCACACGTGAGCAAAAGAAGTTGCGGCGGGCGGATCTTGTCATCTTCCATTTCCCGCTCTGGTGGTATTCACTCCCCGCACTACTCAAGGGGTGGATCGACCGCGTGTTGAGCGCGGGATTCGGGTTTGATGTGATCGATCCGACCACCGGACGCACACGCAAATACGGCGACGGACTTCTGCGAGGCAAACGCGCGCTCATCACTGTCTCGTATGGCGAGACCGAGGCCGCACTCGGCCCCCGTGGCATCGCTGGCGATCTTGACACGCTCCTCTTTGGGTTCACCCACGGCACGCTGTTCTACACCGGCATGGAGGTGCTCCCAACACACGCAATTGCGTCAGCCGACGGCCTCGATGCCGACCGGGTTCACGCAGAGATTTCCCGCTACGAGGGCAGACTGCTCAATGTGCATGCTGAGGCACCGATCCGCTACCGTACGCAGCACAGTGGCGACTATCACCCCGGCCGCAGATTGCAAGATCAGTTTGCCCCTGGCCGAACAGACATGGGCATTCACCGCGCGGATCGTTAGTCGGCAATCAGCGCTTCGGCCACCGCCTGAGCGGAAGCTTACGCTGAATCGAAGCGCTCATCTCGTTGCAAGCGCATATTGCTGCGTTGCCGTTGAGACGCGCACTGCATAATCGTGGCTGTCGTTGTACCCAGCAATCGCCCGCTCCCAATTCGCTTGATTCGTGAGGGAGCCGCCTCCCATGCTGCACAAGTAGCGCCCTGCGGCGAGCGCAGCATCGTCAATTTGGTGTGGATCTTTCTTCCCGTCCCCGGTCCCATCGGCTCCCCAGAGCGCCCAGGTGCTCGGAATGAATTGCATCGGTCCGAGTGCGCGGTCCCACTGCGTGTCCCCGTCGAGGCGTCCCCCATCGGTATCTGGGATTGCCGCGACTCCGTTTCCGTCAAGGGCTACACCGATGATGTGTGGAAGGGTGTCGCCGTTTGCGCGCACCGATCCGCCGCCAAGGGTGCCGTGGTGCGATTCGACCTCGCCGACTCCTGCGAGGGTGTTCCACCCAATGCCGCAGGTCGGTTGTTCGGTTGCGAGGGTAATTGCGGCGCCAGCGTAGGCGGTGAGGGCTCGCTCGGGAATACCGGTTGCCTGTGCTGCACGGCTCACCCAGTCCGCATCTGCAAGTGCTGCAATGCCGCCGCTCTCAACGGTGGTGCCGGGAGCGGCCTGCGCCTCGGAGACAGTCTGAGGCCGCACGCCAGTCGCTGCTCGTGCGCCTTTCGGTTTCGCGGCCGCCGTTGCTTCGGCAGGAGCTGTGGGCCACGAAGTCTGTAACGCAGCAACGATATCGTTGCCCCATACGAGACCGACTCCGACGAGCAGCACCGCACCGAGCGCGCCAGCAGCTCGCAGTGTGACGCGTAGCTTCCCTGCATCGCTCATAGCGCGATCACACCGCGCATGATGAGCCCGCCACCCGTTGCGGTCACGACGGTGACCGTTCCCAGACCCGCCAAGAGTACGAGGAGGAGCAGCACTGTCGTGCGGGAATCGAGCGGCTCCTCTGGGTGCACTCGAGTGGTCACAATGATCCGCTTCGTGGCCTGCGCGCCCGCGAGGGGTGCCCCAACTTGGCTCACCGGAACAATTGATTGGCGTGGGGGTGCCACCGTTCGCTGTGGCGGAAGTAGTGCCCGCTGCGTGACATTGGGAACGTCAGGTTTCACAGGGGGTTTCTGACTTCCCGCGCAGTTCGCGCTGTCGGCGCACACCGAAATCTGTTTTGGCAGTTTCGCACGGTCGCGTGCTCCATCAGAGGTGTACCAGTACGACGACTGCCCCGTCAGAATCTGAAAGTCGATGAAGTTTCGTGGGAAGGAGCCCCAGAACGCACTGTTCTTGGCGGTCTTTGCTGGTTGTGCATTGCGGCCACCGGGCAGGTCACCCACTGAAACCCCGAGGTAGTCGGGTGCAATGGTGAAGTTGGCGGCATTCACATTGACGCCTGAGAAGGTCGCGAGTGTGATGCGCTGTGGGGTGAGTTCTTTCCACACGCTGGTGTCGTCCATCTCAGCCCCGAAGCCGCTCCCTGTCGCGGTAAGCGTGCCAACGCCGTTGCGTACGGTGAGCTCAGGGTTCGACGCCGTCCAGTAAGTCATTCCGCCGTAGAAGGCCACGGTGAATGACCCCTGCCAGCGCAACTTGGCCGAGTTTGTTGCGGGGTCGATGCTTCCCGATCCACCGGTCAACACAATCTCTGCACCTGAGCTGCTTTCAGTCGAGCTGCTCGTGACGGTCGAACCAAAGGGGTCGGTGCACTTGTTCTCCCAGGTCACCGGCTCCCACCGCCCCGCACTTGTCGGCTTTTCAATGCGCACATTCCCGCTTGACGTCGCACTCGAGAAGAACCCATCGCGCTTGGTCCACACTCGTGCCGAACCTGAGTCGCCCGCCGCTCCAGCGGACAGGAAGTTGCAGCCACCGAAGTAGGCACCGCCCGTTGACTCAGCGTTGATACCCCATCTCAGTCCAGCATTCGTCAGCTCGCTCGGTCCGGTCCCTGTGCTACCAGCAGCAGTGAATGACACGTGCGTGAGCGGATCATCGTGTGTGAAGAACAGCATCGAATACTGCTGACCTGCTTGCAACGTACCCAGTACGCTGGTGCCCTCAGTATCGTTGCCTGGGCGAAGCGTTATGGTCGCGGTACGCTGTTCGGGATCCGCCACCCACGTGCCGAGGTAACGCTGGCCTGGGTAGAGCCAGGCCTCTCCTGCGTCTGCGGTGCCCGTCCATGGCACGGTGATGCTGCGGGCCGTGCTTGCTCCGAGCGGAGTAGTGACGCCGGTGGTCTTTGCGGTCACGTCACGCACTGTGCCATCGGCAATACGCGCTTTGATGTCGGCAATCGTTCGCAGGCTCGTCGCGTCACTGATCTCGCGTCCGGTTCTTGGCACGATCGATCCCGGTTTCTTCGCGAGAACCTGCAGGCGTGTGGGCTCTGATGTCGCTGCGCCGAATGCCGTTGTCACGCGGACGCGGTACTCGGTGCCCTGCTCGGCAAGCGCAGGAATGACCGACAACGCGGCATCCTTTTGCGTCGCAACGGTCTGCCACTCCCCTGCAGGATCACGCGACTCCCAGACGAACTCACGTTCGGCCGCAGAGCCGCCGACCTCAGGAACAATCGCGGTCTCAGTCCACTCAACCGCCGAGGTTTCTGGTGCGAGGTCTACGGTGGGCGGCTGTTCGTCAACCGCAGCACGAGTGACTTCGATAGGAAGCGCGACCTTGCGTGGCTGAATACTATTTGCGCCGCCGTCAGTGGTGTACCAATACGACGACTGCCCGGTCAGCACGTGATAGTCGATGAAGTCTTTCGGGAACGAGCCCCACCACGCACGGTTCCCAGCGGTGAGGGCCGCCTGCGGGTTACGTCCGGCTGCACTGGCTTTCACGCCAAGGAAGTCTGGCGTCACGGTCAACCCGTCTGCAGACACCTTTACGCCTGAAAGCACGGCAAGCGTCACCGTGCGCTCTGGCAAGACGCTCCACGCCTCAGGGTCATCCATATCGGCGCCGAAGCCAGACAGTCGGGCAGTGAGGGTGCCGGCGCCTGTCGAATCGACGCGCAGCACGGGGTCAGTTGCGCTCCAGTACGTCATTCCGCCGTAGTACGCGACAGTGAAACTTCCCTTCCACTGGAGTTGCGCGGTGTTGGCCTCTGGATCAAGCGTTCCCGTACCGCCAGTGATGTACACCTCTGACCCGGTCGTACTCTGTGCGCCGTTATTCGTCTGGCCGTTGACCGATTTGCCGTCCGAGGTCTGGCACCGGTTCTCCCACGTCTGCATGACGCGGGCCGATCCGTCGGCGCTCGGTCGCTGCACGCTGACATTGCCGACCTCGCTGCTGTAGAACTGGTCGTCCTTTTTCCAAATCCGCGATCCGCCTGCATCACCGGCGATACCTGCGCTGAGGAAGTTACATCCTCCGTAGTAGGCGCCACCCGTGCTCTCACGGTTCAGCCCCCACGACAGGGCCGCATCATCAACCGTAACCGGGGCTGCCCGCACGCTCTCGGTTCCCGTTGGATTCCGGAGCTGTTCTGTTGCGTCCGTTGGGATGGTCGCGGTCTCGCCGGAGCCCTCCGGCTCAGCTGCCTCGCTGATCTCAGGGTCTTCGGTCACCTCGGTTTTTTCGTCGGCGGATCCGGCATCTGTGTCAGCTGAACTCCCCGACGGAAGTGCTGTCGTTTCACCGTCGGTCGTTGGCGTATCAGCGACACGACCCGCCCCACTCGCATCATCACTCTCGACGGTTGCTGCCCATTGCCCGGCCCGGGCAGTCTCGGCGGCTTCCGCTGCCGTCGAACCAAGACCTAGCAACGCGACGAGCACCGCCGCGCAGGCAGTGCGAGTGAGGCTCGAATTCATCGTTCTGACCCGAGGGAATGAGCTGCCGCTTCTGGCACTTCGGCTGGCGCCGGTGCTGCAGCTGCAGCTGCAGCGGCCTCGCGCGTTCGCTTACGCCCGGACAGCACTGCCCAGACCAAGAAGCCAACCGATCCCACCGCGATGACACCGATACCGACGACTGCCCACATCAAGATGGTCAGCAGGCGATCCTCATCGCTCGTATCTTTCGCTGCGGCAACAACCGTTTCGGTGCGCTCTTCGATGATTTCCTTTGGCGAGGTCTGCGCCGGAGCGGCAGCCGCCATCGTGCCAGTGCCACCCTCAGGCGCGGCCGCAGGGGCTGCCTCGGAAGTTCCAGCAGCACCCGCAAGGTCTGTAAACGTGATTGGCGTGAACGACTCGTTATTCGCGTTCACCACTCCGTGCGCACCAATGGTGATGATGCCGCACTGCACTTCAAGGCAATTCACTTCACTCGGGTTGCCCGCACGATCAATCGCAGTGAACTGCGCGCCAGGAATCGTTGCAACAGCTGACCATGTGCCATCCGCTGAGACCTCGCCACCGTTCGCAGCGTACGAGGTCGAGCTCCCAGGGAACGTCACAAAGTTCGCGTATCCAACGGGGTTCGCCTCGTCATCTGGCACGTACATGTAGTTTTCGCCGGTGACTCCGCCACTACTCGGTGCCCAGCCAGGCCCGTCAACCCACCCGAACAGCACATAAATGCCACCAAAGCCGTTTTGGATTGACTGGAAACCAGAACCGTTGAGCCGCAGCTGCGTTTGGTAGACCGGATCCGCCACGAATGTCAGCTCAGGCGAGCCCTCGACCGACACATTGACTCCGCCCGATGCGTACGCCGGAGCCGCACTCCCTGCCGCCACGCTAAGGGTCGAGCCGCAGAGTAACGCGGCTCCCAGCAGCGCAAGCGCACGAACGGATCGCCAAGCTCTGTTCGGCCGCGCATCCGCCACCGCACGAGACTTCACACTCACGGGGTTCCCTCTTCTCTCGAACTCATTCTGATTTCACGGACGGGCACGATCATCGGCGCCCCTGTTGTGGGGTGTTGGAAGACTTCGACCGGATGCTCGTACACGCGTCCGATCTGTTCTGCCGTCAACACCTCGGCAGGGGTGCCGCACGCGACGATGCGCCCCTGGCTGAGCATTGCGATGGTGTCGGCGTATGCTGCAGCAAGGTTGAGGTCATGCAGCACCACAATCACTGCATCTCCACGATCAGCACGCTCTGCAGCGAGTCGGAGGACAGCCTCCTGATGCTTCAGATCAAGTGCCGCAGTCGGTTCATCGAGCAGCAGAATGCCAGTGCGTTGCGCGAGCACACGCGCCAACGCGGTACGGGCACGTTCACCGCCAGAGAGCGTGGGAACCCTGCGCTCGACAAACCGCTCAATGTCAGTACTGCGTAGTGCATCTGCAACTGCCTCAGTATCTTCGTCTTCGCGTTCGGTGCGCTGCCAGGGCCTGCGGCCCATCTCAACCACCTGTTCGACAGTGAATGGGAAGAAGACACCGTTCTCTTGCGGAAGCACTGCGCGACGACGCGATAGCTCACGAAGCGTCCACTCGTGCAACCGCTTCCCTGCGATCCGTACCTCGCCAGAACGCAAGGCACGATCACCCGAAATTGCCGCGAGCAACGTCGATTTCCCCGCACCATTTGGGCCGATGAGCGCGAGCACTTCGCCAGCGCGCACACTGAGATCGACATCAGCAAGCAGCGTTCGGTCACCAATGACACAGGTCGCGCCGATGACTTCAATTGCGAGCGTTCCGCGCGCAAGCACCTCGGGGAGCACCTGCCCTCGTGTACTCAGACGCATTATGCCCACCCTCCCGCGCGCTTACGGGCGCGACGCAATAGCCAGAGGAAGAAGGGACCGCCAACGATAGAGGTCAGCATGCCAATTGGCAGATCAGCCATCGGTACCGCAGTCCGAGCAACAAGATCTGCGGTGAGGAGCAGCACGGATCCGCCCAGCACGCTGGCGATCAGCAGCGGGAAGTGCGCCGGCCCCAAGATCATGCGCATGAGGTGAGGCACCACGAGTCCAACGAACGCGATGATGCCTGCGAACGCGACCGCAGCACCCACGAGCAGAGCGGTCACCACGATCACGACCACACGCAAGAGCTCAACATTCACGCCCAGGTGACGTGCGCTCTTCTCACCGAGCGAAAGCAAGTCGAGTCGCTTCGCAAGTGCGAACGAGACGACAAGGCCAACGGCAACGAGTGGGAGCACAATGCTCACTTGTTCCCAACGCGAACCGTTCAAACTGCCCAACTGCCAGAACACGATCTGCTCACGCGCCTGCTGGTCGCCCAAGAAGGTCATGAAGGCGAGTCCCGCCCCGGTGAACGCGTTGATCGCGATGCCGGTGAGCACGAGCGTGACGACTTCGGTCTTGCCTCCCGCGCGACTCAACGCGTAGACCACCAGCACCGACATGAGGCCAGTGCTGAACGCGACAACAGCCGTAGTCCACTCCCCAAACATGGACAGGTTGAAAACGATCGTTGCTGCCGCACCGAGCGCGGCGCCCGATGAGACACCGACAACGCCAGGCTCGGCGAGCGGGTTGCCAAAGATCGCCTGCATGAGCAGACCAGCGGCTGAAAGCGCAGCGCCAATCAGCACCGCCATAGCAATGCGCGGGAACCTGATATTCCAGAGCGCGCTCTCGCCGTGCGTGTGACTTGGCGCTGGGAGCCAGTCGATGCCCATGCGGTGCAGCACCGAACCAAGCACTTCGACAGGAGCGACGGACAGCTGTCCCACCCCCGCAGAAACGAAGATGAGTATGACAAGCAACACGGCAAGGACCGTGAACAAGATCGCCTGTCGCAGTCGGCGCTTGGCTTTCGTAGCAGGCTCGGCCCGCGCGATGACTACTGCGCTCACTTCCAACCACTCGATTCTGGTGCGTAGATCGCACGGGCAAGCGACTCAACAACCGCAGCGCTACGCGGGCCGAAGCTCAAGATTTCGAAGTCACTCATGTCTACGATGCGCCGGTTCACGCCAGCGCTTGTCTCGGCAACCGCAGGAATACGCTCGAGCAGACCGTCAACACCGCCTACCGATTCGAGCCCCTTCGTCATCATGAGGATGAGATCAGGGTCGGCGTCGACAAGCGCTTCGGCGGTCATTGGGCGCATGCCCTTCCAACCAATTTCTGAAGCGACATCGACACCACCGAGGCTTTCGATCAACGAATCTGCGCCAGATCCCTCGCCAAAGATGTAGTAGATACCTGCGTTTCCACGGACATACAGGAACAACATGCGCGGCCGATCAGCGGGGTCCTTCGGCGCGATTTCCTGGATGTCTGCCATCACCTGATCGAGTTCGCCGCGCACTTGCTGCGCGAGCGCTGCGCCACGTTCGGGCACCCCGAGCGCTTCAGCCACCGACATGATGAGTTCTTCGGTGGTCTCGAGGCTACGTTCGGGAGTGACAACGACAACAGGAATTCCTGAGTCGCGCAGCTGCAGGACCACATCCCACGGACCAATCGAAGAGTCAGTGATGATGACAGTCGGGGCAAGGTCGAGGATTCCCTCACCGTTCAACTCATGACCGTTTTGGGTCACAATCGGCAGATCCGCAGCCTCGGCGAACCCCGTCGAGGTGTCACGGCCCACCACTTGATCGCCAAGACCCAGTCCAAACACCGTGGCCGCAAGCGTACCGTTCAGGTCGAGCGCAAGAATGCGGCTCGTGTCAGTGATCGTCACTTCGGTGCCCTGGTTGTCGGTGACCGTCACAGGCAGCTGCGATTCGCTCTGCTCAGAAACTGCCACGACACTGTCGGTGACGAGGCAGGCAGTTGACTCCCCCTGCCACTCGTTGGGGTGCTCGAGTGTCTGCAATTCGCTCAGGGGGATGTCGGAGTTCAAGCAAGCATCGTTCGCCGACGCAGTCTTCGCAGGGTCAGTGCAACCGGCGCTGAACAGCACGGCGGTAGCGACCGCGAGCGCAACAAGGCCGCGGCGAACAGAAACGGAGGGAGGCATAAGGGTCTTCTCAGAGGGGGTCTTCGACACAGCGTCGACAGTGGGTGAGGGCGCCTTCCCATGCTCATCTCACTCGCATGCCGGTCAGCAGGCGAGTGAAACTTGCGAACGATTCATACATGATTTCTCTCACATGAAGAAATAATCCGATGTTGGTTAGGGAAGCCTCACCTAAGCTAGCATAGACTTCGTCCCATCAAGATAAGGTTTACCTTACCTGGGATCTGTGGTGATCTTTTGTTCGCCGCCACTTCGGTGCCGATGCTCGACGTTCGGCCCCTCGATTCATCGGAGATATGCATGCTCAATACGCCACCCGTACCACCTCTCAGACGGAAGGGACGGCCGCTTTCACTCGCACTCGCCGCTGCGGTAGCCCTCAGCGGTTTCGCGCTGGCGCCGACAGCCGCGTTCGCAGCCTCGACAGGCGAACGCACCATTTCAGATGCCACCTTCCTCTGGGGCATCAATAACGAATCCAATGGCGGCGCATACTTTGGTGGCTGCAACTTCCTTTCGGCAGGCAAGGCAGGCAACACCGGCTCTGCACGTGTCTGGAAAGAGGCAGATGGCTTCTACTCAGCACATGCTGGCAACGTCACCATTGAGAAGCCCAACGCTGACGGAGCCTTCGCAGCGCCAAGCTGGAGCACGAAGTGCCAGAACAGTGCGGGCAAGCCCGTCAACGGCAAAACCAATAATCAGCCTGACTCAGTCACCGACACCCGTGTACGAATCGAGAACGGCACAGGCACCGTCGATCCGAGTGCTGGCACCGCAGAAATCACTTGGAATGGTGACTTCACCGTTGCCTACTACGGCGGCATGACCTACTGGTCGGCCTCTGATCCGAAGCTGACCGTCGCAGCCGACGGCACCGGTACGCTCACCGCATCACTCAGCGGCTATGGCACCGATATGGATAATCAAGAGCTATGGGAGCCCATCACGCCCCGCGACGTGACCATCGGCACACTCACCGGCGTCCAGGTCACCGATGCCGGTTTCACCGTCACCCCTGATTACCTTGGCGTCTCCTTCGATGACGGCGGCAAGGGCCGCAACGCACAGGCCGAACTCACTGACGACAATCGGTCATGGTGGGGCGCGTTCCCGCAGGAGTTCAACGACTTCCACATGCTGACGGGACAGTCCTCCTACTGGTACACCACTGACGGCACCGCGAACAGCATCCAGCCACGCAAGGCAACGTTGCCGCTCCAGGTGCAGTACAGCGAGCCAGCTGCACCTGAGGCTCCCGCAGCCCCCGCAGCACCGACAGTTCACGGCACGGCCACTGGCGCGCTGACTGCAACGTGGAAGGCACCGAAGGATGGCGGATCCGCCATCACCGGATACAAGGTCACAGCAACCGCTTCTTCAGGCACGGTCACCGAGGCAACCGCACCCGCAGACGCGACGGCATTCACCACCGGCGTACTCGCACCAGGCGAGGCCTACACCGTCACCGTCACCGCACAGAACGCGGTCGGCGAGACGACGTCGCAGCCCTCGGCAGCCGTCGTTGCGAACCCAAACCCGACCCCACAGGTGACCGTCACCCCAGCAGCTGGGCTCAATCCGAATGCCGAACAGAAAGTGACCGTCAAGGGCACCGGCTTCACCGGCCCCGCAGCGCAGTACGGCGCATACCTCAGCATCTTTGACGCGTCTGTCTGGCAGCCAGGCACGACGCCACCAGCTGCAGATACCTGGCTCGGTCGTCCCGCCTGGGTACGTGCCGACATGATTGTTGACGGTGCATTCACGAGCGAATTCACGATCCCCGCTGGCACCATGCAGCAGGGTGCCTCATACGGCATCACCACCATGGCAGCCCACGGCCTCGTGTTCTCAGACCGTCGTCTTGATACGTTCTCTGCGGTGAGCGCGGTGTACCCCATTGCGGTCCCAGCAGCCCCCGCACAGCCCACCGCGCAGGTTTCTGACGAGACCGGCGTGCGCGTCGCTTGGGATACACCGTCGAACGAAGGCGGCGCCCCCATCTCCGGGTACCGCGTCACGCTCACCGGTTCTGATGACACCACCGCAACACAGCAGGTCGGGGCGAACGACCGCGCAGTCGTGTTCGCCGATCTTGCACGCGGCGTTTCGTACACCGCGACCGTCGCAGCCCAGAACGCAGGCGGCTTCTCAGACGAATCTGCAGCTTCTGCAGCAGCAGAGATTGCCGCGACCGCACCAGAGACTCCCGCAGCTCCGGTCATTGCTGCGGCAGGCGTCACCGACGCCACGGTGACCTGGTCGGCGCCAGCGAATGGCGGATCAGCAATCACGGGCTACACCGTCACTCTCTTGGCCGGCGACTCTGAGATCGAGTCAAAGACCGTGTCGGCAGACACGTTCTCGACATCCTTCTCCGGGCTCACACGAGCAACTGACTATACCGTCATGGTTCAGGCAACCAATGCGATCGGCACCAGTGCAGCTTCAGCAGCGACCGAACTGCGCACCCTCGCGACAGCACCTGACGCACTCGCAGCGCCAACGGCGACCCCGGTTTCTGGCACTGATGTGCTCGTCGGCTGGGTTGCCCCGGTTTCCGATGGCGGATCCGCTGTCACCGGCTACATCGTCACCGTGCAGCACGCAGGCACCACGGTTGCTGAAGTTGCAGCAGACGCTGCTGCGCAGTCAGCGACGGTTACGGGACTCACCGCGGGCACCGAGTACTCGGTGACTGTTCGCGCATCGAACGCCACCGGCTCGTCAGCAGCTTCGCCTGCTACGACCGTTCGCACCTTCGCGACGCCAGAGAAGCCAGCTGTTCGCGCGTCTCTTGAGGGCACAGCCGGTGTCTCGGTCGCCTGGGATGCCCCGGCAAACGGCGGCACTGCACTCACCGGCTACCGCGTTGAGCTGCTCGTCGATGGCAAACTCGTCAGCACCCAGCAGTTGAGTGCGGATCGCACCCAGGCGGTCTTCCCGAATCTCACGCCGGGCACCACTTACACCGCACAGGTTCGGGCTTTGAACGCTGTCGGTTCCTCAGAATCTGGCGTAAGCGCTACGGTCACCGTCCCCGCAATCGCACCAGCCGCACCCGCTGCCCCAAGCATCACGGGCACAGGCGATGCAGCAACCGTGCGCTGGGTAGCACCCGGTTCAACCGGCGGCGCGACGATCTCTGGCTACACTGTGACCCTCCAGTCGCACGACGGCAAGGCCGTTGAGCAGAACGTTGCGGGCGATGTCACGCAGGCCACCTTCAAGGGCCTTGCAGAGGGCACGTACACCGCAAGTGTCACCGCACAGAATGCAGCGGGCACTTCGCCCGCATCGGCAGCATCCGACGCTGTTGCGCTCGCAGGCCCACAGCCTGAAGGCACACCTGACATGCTTGGCGAAGGCGACTTCACTGAGACCTCATCGGGAGTTGGTATGACGGTTTCAGCAGACGGCCGTGCGGTCACGATTCGTGCGGGCGCTGACCACGCGAACCGCTGGGTAGGCGTTTCTGTGCACTCTGAGGCTGAGTTCGTTGGCTGGTACCTTGCAGATGCAACGGGCACCGTCACCGCACAGCTGCCCAAGCGCGTTGGAGCTCACCATGTTGCCGCATACGCTCAAGATGGCACCGCGATTGGCTACCTTGCGTACTCGGTCACTGAAGATGGTGTCGCAGTTCCTGGCGACGGCAAGACTCCGGGCACTGGCACGGGTCAGACCGGCAAGACCGACGCCAAGGGCGCTGGTCTCGCACGCACCGGCGGTCAGGCACCGATTGCATTCGGCGTTCTGGCACTCAGCCTCGTCGCGCTCGGTGGCACACTGATCGTACGTCGCCGCCGCGAAACTGCTGCAGAGTAACTTCGCGTCCATCTCAAACGGCCGGTTCTCCTTCGGGAGGGCCGGCCGTTTGCGTCTGTACTGGACTGCCTGCTTGCGTCCGATCCGCTCCCACTCCCCTGTTGATCCTGTGTGCCTTGCGACCGGTGCGCTTCGTCAGGATCCGCGCCCGACCGATTCCCGTGACCCCTCATGACAGTCCCAGTTCGACCGACGGGCGCGACCGCGAACACAATCGCGCAGCGCGGACAGGCATACAGCGGGCACCGGCTACGCCCCGTGCGCATCCCGCTGACCATCATCGCTATACGCCCGAGTAGGTACACAACGCTTGCCCACGATGCGAACGCACAGACACATCGAGACGGCAGGCAAAACGGCACTGCCCCCGCGAATACACGCATGTGACTCGCGGGGGCAGTGCCGTTTTGGTGAGTTAGGCCTGCTTTCGACGGCGCAGTACCAATACGCCGGATCCGAGTACGAGCGCGGCGGCTCCGCCGATGAGCAGCCCCAGCGCAGGGTCGCTACCGGTGTTGGCGAGGCCTCGGTCAGGATCGGCACCACGAGCGGCACCCTCCTGAGCGGTTCCGTTCTCGGTCGGATTTGTCGGCTCGGTCGGTACAACGGGCTTCGTTGGCTCAGTCGGCTTCGTTGGGCCGGTCGGCTCTGTCGGCCCAGTGGGTTCGGTCGGCTTCGTCACCTCGGCAAGCTCGAACGGTGCCCAGCCCAGCAGCTCGCCTGACACACTCTGCACGGCAACCCGGTGCTTGCCGGGAGCAAAGCCGTCTGGCAGCTTCGTCGTGACCGCGAGGTCCGCGTTCAGTCGATGCCACCCGAGCGCCTGGGCCTCCGAGTAAGCAGTGAGGAAGACGTTTGAGTCGGCCAACTCACCTGGCACGGTTGCAGTAATGGTGCCATCTGCGTTCACCGTGACACTCACGTCGCCGCGGTTCTCCTCTGTCAGCTCTTCGGCCGATACTGCCGCAGGAGCGGTTGCGGGAGCATTCAGTGCGAGGCGAGTATAGCTGTCGCCGCGACGATCATCGTAGGTAGACATCCACCACAGGTTTGTGTGGCGCAAGAGCGTGGCAACGCCGTAGGACCGCTCAGGGTCAAGCGTGTCAGCGTCTACGTGCATGCGCACTGTGAACGCCCCTCCTGCAGACTTCACGGTGCCCTGACTGAGCTGGCCCCAGCTCGTGTCGGGCGAGGTGGTCACCCACGTTGGCGTTGCATCCCGGCCTGGCTGCCAGTCTTCGTCATCAAAGAGCGCAACGTCGAGCGCAAAGTAGCCATTGCGATCGTTGTCAGGCACTGAGAAGTTTGCACCGACGACTGTGACGTCGCCACCCGCTTCGGCATCGAGGCCGCCCGAAGGGCTTAGAGCAATCTGCGGCTTGCCTGTTGCCGCAACAATGCGATAGTCAGCAGCCTCAGTGACAATGCTCTGACCGAGACGATTCTTGACGACGACTCGCACCTTGCTCGTGCCTGCGGTGTCGGCAACGGGCAGCGTCAGTCGGTGTGTGTAACCGTTGTCGCCGCGTGCGGTCTTCACGCCAGCGAGGGCAGACCAGTCTCCGCCGTCGACCGAGCGTTCGACGATGAGCTCAGTTGGAGCAGGAGTACCAGCAACTGAGAGGTCAAGGACCGGCTGCATGCCTTCAATGGCGAGCACGGTTCCTGGCTGCCTGACGACCTGCAGGTCGCTTGGAGTTTCGGTGCCCAGCTGGATCTCGCCCGAGTAGCTCTTGCCGCCACGGTTTTCGGCGACCATGCGTACGTAAACGCCGTTCCAGTCTGCGGTGATGCGCTCGATGCGCAGTGTTGCATCGGTTGCTCCATCGATCTTCTGCCACTCACCACTGCGCGTGTTCTTACGCTCCCAGCTGTAGGCGGTCGCACCCGATGCTGCCGCAGTGATCTCAAGATCATTGCCTTCGAGCACTGGGAATTCGAGATTCGCCTTGGGGTTGTCGGTAATGAGGGGTCGTTCGACCGGCGCCTCGACCTGCGCAGTGACGCGCATGGGAAGCGGAGACTTATGCGGATCCGCGCTGCCACCACTCGTGTGCCAGTAGGAGGCGAGTCCGCTCTCGTAGTGGAAGTCGACGAGCGACTCAGGCCAGGCTCCCCAGCCGTCCTTTGACTTCAAGACGGCTGATTCTGCGCTGCGCCCTGCATCAGGATTTCCTGTCTCGTTCAGCGGGAAGTAGTCGCGCTCAAAGAAGTCAGGGGTGAATTCGACGGCCCCCGCTGCAACGTCAACAGACGAGAAGGTTGCAAGCGTGACTGAGCGTGACGTCAAGGGGAAGGTGCCCTCAGGGTTTTCCTCATTCGCACCGTACCCACCTGCGATTCCACGCAGTTCACCGGACCCGTCGGCCTCGATAGTCAAGACCGGGTCAGTGAAGGTCCACGGCACGAGCCCGCCGTATGCGTTTGCGGTGAACGCACCGCTCCAGTGCACTTCGCCCGCGCCAGTGACCGGATCAAGTGTGCCTTCACCATGTGAGAAGCGTGCACGCTGATTGATGCTCTGCCCTGACATCGGGAGACAGATGTTCGCTCGCGACGCACGCTGCGCGGACCCATCATCTGTGAGCTTGACGATCGAGACATCACCCACCTGCTCACGGAAGACTCCCCCTTCATCGCCGGTGCCCGCCGAGAAGAAGTTGCAGATCCCACCGCGCGAGTCAGGGTTTTGATACTCCTGGTTCAATGCAATGTCGAGTTGCAGGTTGGTGAGCTGTGCGGGGTCCGACACTGCGTGCGCCGGAATCACCCCCGTGGTCAGCAGAGCGGCAAGGGCCGCGCCTGCCGTGACAGAGACGCGTAGGCGCCCAGGCATAGATGACATGGTTCTCCTGAAGAATGTGTTTCTCACTGCGCAAGCCGGGTCGTCTCACCCAAACTATCGCGCCTTAGGTAAGGCTACCCTTATTAACAACATATGTATTGCTCGCAAAGGACAACTTCTCGTCAATTGGTAACGCAATATAGACATTCGCCTGATTTTGTGCTTAAGTACCTTTTGTATAGTAACTATAGAAAAGGTACTTTTAAGGAGCGCAACATGTCACAGGTCGTCGTCTTTGGATACACCGGCTACGCAGGCGGAGCAATCACCACCGAACTCATCGCGCGCGGCCACCAGGTCATCGGTGTCGCGCGCACCGCACACTCCGGCACCGAACAGATTGACGCACGGTCGGGTTCGATCTTTGATGCAGACTTCGTGCGCCAGACAGTCGCGGGTGCCGACCACATCGTCGTAGCACTACACGCAGCAACTGAACCGGCGCTGATCTCTGCGCTCCCAACCCTCACTTCCGCCGCCATTGCAGCTGGCGCGCGACTGAGCTTCGTTGGCGGAGCAGGCTCGCTCACGGTCGCCCCCGGCGGTCCCCAGCTCTTCAATACCCCAGATTTCCCCGCCGACTACCTGCCCGAAGCTCGCGCCCACGGCGCGATTCTTGACGCCCTTCGCGCAAGCTCACCCGAACTGGACTGGTTCTACGTCAGCCCCGCAGCAAGCTTCGGCGCCTGGAATGCTGGCGAACGCACCGGCACGTTCCGCATCGGCGGCGATGTTCTCATGACCGACGCCTCGGGCGAATCGGCAATCTCAGGTGCCGACTACGCTATTGCTTACGTCGATGAACTCGAGCAGAACGCACACAACCGTGAGCGCATGAGCGTCGCTTACTAATACGTGCGCGGATCGGCCCCACGCGTGCAACCACCCACCGGGCAGCCTGATCCACCAATACCGTCAACCACTCAGAGAGGGCGCCATGAACGAGGAACTTCCATTCGATCCGTACAATCCTGACTGCCCGAGCCGCAAGCTCATGGATCAGATTGGCGACCGTTGGACAGTGCTCATCATTGGCGCCCTCGCAGAGGGTCCAGCGCGCAATAGCGAGCTGGCAGAAACTGTCGGTGGCATTTCACCACGCATGCTGTCAAAAACACTCAAAGCGCTTGAGCGCGATGGGCTCATCATTCGACGCGCATACGCAGAGGTTCCACCGCGCGTCACCTACGAACTCAGCGAGAGTGGGCGAAACCTCCACCCAACACTGCTTGCTCTCGACAGCTGGGTTCGCACCCACATGCCGGAGGTCATTCAGGCACGTGCGCGGTTTGACTCAACTGCGAACTAGCGCGACCTACCGAGCAGCGCGTCCGTAATAACCCTCAAACACCCAGCCGACGACCGAGATGATGAGCAACGGCACGCTCACATAGGCAAACCAGAAGCCAATCGCGATCCCCAGCACGATCATGCTGATCGACAACGCCAAGGTAATCGGCCACCAGCTAAACGGATGAAAGTGCCCAAGCTCCGGGCCTCCATCATCGATATCAGCGTGGAGCTGATCTTCAACCAGCATCCCGCCCTGCTTCTTTTGCACGAGCTGCAAGTAGACCGCGAACCACGCCATAAAACCGGCGCCAAAGGTAAAGGCGATCGTGCCGAACCACTCGATGGTGCCAGTCGACGCAAGGTTCCAACCCGTGTACAGAGCCGCGAGGAAGATCTGGAAGACGCCCAGAATCCAGTAGATAACAATGTGCGTGCGCACTCAAGCTCTCCTTTCGTCACGTCCAGCGCAGAGACGGCCAAGCTCAGCCTGCGGCGCAACATCATTAAGTCATGCATAAATAGTTCATGCATTAAGTATTCATGTCGATGCTAGTTTTAAGTTGCCCCGAACGCAAATGTCGAAGGAGATGCGCATGAGTTCGCTCGATGACAACGAAGCTCTCAAGCTTGATAACCAGGTGTGCTTTGCGATGTCGGTGGCGAACCGCGCGATCATCGGGATCTATCGCCCACTGCTTGAGCCGCTCGGCCTGACCCACCCGCAGTACCTCGCCATGCTTGCGCTCTGGGAGCACAGCCCCTGCTCGGTCAATGAACTCTGTGAACTGCTCCTGCAGGACGCACCTACGATTTCACCGATCCTGAAGCGCCTTGAGTCCGCCGGGCTCGTCACCCGTACCCGCAATACGGTCGACGAGCGTCGTCTCGACGTCGAACTCACCGAGCAGGGCTGGGCGCTGCGTGAACTCGCTCCGCCGGTCCCTGCGGCAGTGACCGAGCAGCTCGACATGAGCATCGCAGAACTCACTCACCTGCGTGAGACGCTGTGGCGAGTCATTGATGCGGCTCAGCCAAAGGGAGAACCAACCAGTTAGGCGCACAGTGCGCTTGCCTCGCTGATCCGACGAGCGACGCGAGCACACCACTCTTACGGGCTCGTTCGAAAGATGCAAATGGTCCGGTGCCGCACCCCTCTGCGAGGGATGAAGCACCGGACCATTTGCGCGTCAGCCACGTTTAACGCATCAAGCTACCTGCATGAGCTGAACGACGGCGACGAACGAGCATCATCCCGCCCGCAGCAAGCAGCAGCGCAGCAGCACCAGCAACAACCCACGGCGTCGAGCCACCGGTCATCGCGAGGCCGCCACCCGTGCCCGGTGTGGGCTTCGTGCCAGTGCCGGGGCCCGGCTTCGGGCCGATTGGCTCCGAGGTCAACGGGGTGAATCCGTGCCAGTCGTCTGAATCATCGACCGACTTGCCAGTGTGCACGCCGACAGCAGTAACCGTTGCACGGTCACTATGCACTGCGTCGAGTCCCAGCTCAGGCAGGGTGCCGGTGCAGGAGAACTGCGTGCCGATCTTGAAGGGTCCGGCCCACTCGGTGCCGGTCGAGTCATCGGGGAACGTGCACACGAGATCAGTAATCTCGCCTGTGCCACTCACAAGTTCGTCGCTCACACGCACGTCGACGAGGTCTTCACGGCCATTATTTGAGACCGTAAAGTTGATCGCCTGCTTCTTGTCTGCCTCAAGTGAGAGCCCGGGCAGCTCGTCGTGGTCACCAGCGTATCCGTTATTCGTGAGCGCACCTGAGGCGTCGTACTCAGGCTGTTCGCCCTCGTCGTTCCACTTCTCGATGTCAATGCTTGGATCGCCGACAGGGGTAATCACCGCTTCTGAGCCAGCAATCGTGTTCACGATCGGCTGCGATGCGTCATTTGCACGAACCGCAAAGTACGTCACGATGCGACCCTCAGTGGGGTCAAGGTTCGTGCCGTCGGCCTGGCGGATCGTGACGATTCCGTCTGCATAGCTCGAGAGCACGTTGCCGTGCATATCGGTTTCTGCGTCGGTCACGCTATCGAGGTTCGGGACGCCATCAGCATCAAGCTCGACAAAGCCGAGGAACTCGAGTGACTCAGGCAACACATCTTCACGAGTGAAGACGCTCACAGGGAAGTCCCGGCCATAGCTGCCGCGAGGAATCAGCTCAATCGCATACACGAAACGGTCTTCAACAAACGCTCCGTTTTCAACTACAGCGTTCAGATCCGCGGTCCACTTGCCAGTCTCGCGGTCGAACACGCGCTTACGCATCTCGGCCTCGTCACCGAATGAGGTGGCCTCCGACTCATCGTCGCTCCAGTAGTCCCAGTCCGAGTCAACAGTGTGCAGGGTCGCACGGTTGTAGATCTCAAGCGTCTGCTTGCCGGTGAGCGGAACCGTGGTGAACACCACATCGACGATCCAGCGCTGGTTCTTGGGCTCTGCAGCAACGACCTTCTTGCCTGACTCACTCAGCTCGACCACAACGTGACCTGCCTTGTTCGTGCTCAATGCGAAATGCTCACGAGTGAGGTTCGCGTTGCCGTACGTGCCGGAAACCGGGATCGAATCGAGGTCTGAGACATCGAAGATGTCAGTGTTAATCTCGTCAATGATCTGACTCTTCAGCGGATCAACCTTCGGCTTCGCCGTGTCGATTTCGAAGCGGTACGGCACCTTCGCGCTTTCGCCAGGAACCACGCGCACCTCGTCTTCACCGACAGTCTTCGAGAATGCAGAAGAGTCGTTCACGCCACCTTCGAGATCCTTCGGCAATACGATGACCTGCGCGTTGTGTTCCTTCTTCACGGGCTTATCGCCGCCGTAGTAGAACTCAGCCTTGTTGTTCCAGGGGTACGAAGTACCGCCAACAACAGTGGTCTTGTCGTTGCCTGGCAGCCCAGCGACCGTGTTCAACTGCGCCTTGACCTTGACCTGAACGTTCGTGGTCTTGTCCTTGCCAATGTTGACGAGCAGTGTCTGTCCGACAACGGCGTACTGGCCGACGTACGTGTTGGCTGCGAAGTCTGCCGCGGATCCGCTGAAGCCAGTCGCTTCAGTCAGCGAATCGATCGGGCCCGCGCCTTCGATGGCGATGAAGCCCTCACCGGTCTTCCACGATGCTTGCTCAATCAGCGTGTCACTGATGACAACGTTCTGCTGCAGAGTGAAGTTCGCATTGCGCTCGTCCCAGGGGGTGAGATCTGCACTCAGCGTGTACGTCATCGGAGCCGCAGGCGTAAGCTTGCCCTGCTCATCGGTGATGACATCGCGCAAGTTCCAGTTACCGCTCTTGCCGAAGTAGTGGCCTGCGCCAACACCGGGAATGCTACCGCGCAGGTACACGTCAGTCTTGCGCTCGTGCTCACTTCCGAACACCGCAGTGTTCGTCAGCTTGATCTCGTAGACACCAGGGGTGCCCTTACGGTCGTCGTACTGTGCGCGAAGCGCTGATTCGAGCTGAGCGAGGTCGGTGACCTGTGCCTGGTACGTGATCTTCAGCGCAGACTGCGCTGGCACGTCAACCGTTCCTGCGAAGCTGTTTCCGGTGATTTCGGGAGCGAAGGAAACTGAGTTTTTCTCGCCTGCAGCGGTGAGCTCTGCGGTAAATGAATCGCTGACGTAGCTCATTCCCTCGGGGAGCGTGTCTACGATGGAGTAGGCAGTGCGCGCTTCTGCCGAGTTCATGGTGAGCGTGTAGGTCAGCTTCTTGTCGGCGAGCTCAGGCTTCAGTCCAACAAATGCGTACTCAGGGGCGTCACCGATGATGACGAACTCGTCGAGCAGGTTCGAATCTACGGACTTCTCGTATCCATCAGTAATCGTCTCGGGCGGCGTCACTGTCTCTTCGACAATGATTTTCACGCCACCTGAGTCGTCACCGATTTCCCAGCTGATGGGTGACTCAGTGTTGCCGTCGACTTTGCCCGCAACAAGCTGAATAGCGAAAGCACCCTCGGTAATGCCGCCGGGAATCGGGTCCTTAAAGACGACCGTGTAGGTGCCATCTGCGTTCTGCACGGCAGATTCAATGGCTTCATTCTTCGGCAGCCCACCTGAGACCGAAATGTGCTTCGGAAGCGTGAACTTGATCTGCTTGCCTGCGATCTGCTGTGCTGCGTCATATTGCACGCGCAGGGTCATCTGCTCGCCCTCAGGAATCACGGCATCGTCTGCAACGACCGCTCCCTTGTAGAGCACCGAAATGTTGATGCCGGGCACTGCTGCCTGAGCCGCGGTTCCCGCAACACTCACCAAACCGATGCCGACTGCGACTGCTGCAAGCCCCGCAACGATTCGTGACCACACACTGCGGCGCTCCCCACGCTGCAGTTGTGTGTTTTTGCTTCCCGGAAGCACTGCTTCCGAAGCCCTCCGCCGCGCTTCCGCGCGCGCCGAATTCTCCACCATGTTTCCCCCATCAATGCGTGTCCCTCACGCATTACGTTCATAGGCCCGACTCCCGCACTGAGAAAGGGGATTCCTGGAGACAGAAGCCGGACCCACATATAGACACCGGCAAAAGACTCAAATCGTGACGCGAACCACAAAAATTCATCTGAAGATTCACAACATGTGTGCATTATTTGAGTATTCAACGCATACTTGATGCTGGGGATTCACGGCGTTTAACGCCGTTTGGCCGGTACAGGGGGTACTTGAGCCAGCACTGGGTACGAGTTTGGGGAGGACTCAATGGCCCACATTCAGGTGCGCTCAGCACCCGATTCGGCGTTGCTTGATGCGACCCGAGCGGGTGACTTGAACGCCTATACGGAGCTTTGGAACAGGCATGCGAGAGCAGGCAATACTGCCGCGCGCAACATCGCTCCCTCGCTCGACCCACAAGATCTCACGTCAGAGGCATTTCTCAAGATCTTTCGAGCGCTGAAGGCTGGCAAAGGCCCCAAAAGCACCTTTCGCCCGTACTTGTACCAGGTCATCCGTTCGGTCGCGGCAGATTCGTTGCAGACCCGCGATCCGCTCAACCAAGCTGTGCGTGAACCGCTCGACGCACTCGTCGACATTGACACCTCGTTCCCATGGGACGAGGCAAGCCTGGACGGTGAGACTGCAGCTCGCGCGTTCGCCTCGCTCGATGAGCGATGGAAAACCGTGCTCTGGTACACCGAGGTCGAGCAACTACCGCCCCGCGAGGTTGCGACGCTCATGGGCACTTCAGCCAATAGCGTGTCAAAGCTCGCTGCTCGTGCGCGCGAGGGACTCAGGTTCGCCTGGGTCGATGCCCACCTCGCCGAAAAGACCTACGCGCCCGAGTGCGAACGCCCGCTGCAGCTCTTGCAGAAATTGCAACGAGGTCGGCTCTCGCGCAAGGCAACCGCAGAGTTAGAACAGCACCTCAGCACGTGCGAAACCTGCCCGAAAGCAGCAGTAGAACTCGAGTCCGCTCGCAGACGCGTCGTTCCTGCACTGCTCATTCTGGTCTTCGGCTCAAGTGCCTCTGCGGCCTGGCTCACGACTCTCACCGGCACGGCACCCGCTTCTGCGGCAGTGGTTGGCGGATCCGCGTTTGGCACTGGTGCGATGCCCGATTTCTCACACATCGCCACGGCATCTGGTGCGTCAGGCACGAGCGGAGTTGCAGCCGGAACTGCCGGAGCAACCGGTGCCTCGAACGTCGGCGGATCAGGTGTTCAGGGACTCCTCGCCTGGCTCAAGTCTCCGGTTGGCGGCGTTACCGCAGGCGCAACGACCATCGCAATCGCGGCTGGTGCGCTCGCAGCTGGCCTCGCGCTACAGGCCGCTGCGCCAGAAGAATCCATTGCGGCGCCCGACCCCGATTCATCGGTCGTTGCCGAGGAGACAACGTCGTCTGCTGAAGCATCCGAACGCACGGCGGCCACTCAACCGAGCGATGCAGAGGACGCCGAGGACCTCATCGATCCGCTCCCATCTGTGTTCACGAGCGCACCCGTGCAACGACCAGACTCGTCTGCCGCCGCGGACGCAGGAGGATCAGCCTCGGGTTCTGCATCTGCTGGCGTAGATGGTGGGGCCGCCGCTGACGGGCTCGCCAGTGCAAGTGGCAACGCGCACGCCAGTGGCAACGCGCACGCCAGTGGCAACGCGCACGCCAGTGGCAACGCGCACGCTGACGGCCACGCCTCTGCAAATGGCAGCAACGCGAATGGTGACAGCAACGCAGGTCAGCCTGGGAGCAATGCAACAGGAAACTCGACCGGAAATACCGCAGGAAATCACACCGCCAGCTCCAATGGCACGAGTGACGATGACGGCGAGCCGACGAATCCGGGTGACGGCTTCGACCACACCCTGCAGCCGAACTACCTCTGCTACTTCGAGCAGGAGGGCCCCGGCTCAATCAATATTGCGGGCGTCGCTTCCTCGCTCGGTTTCATCAAAGTGCGGATCACCCAACCGCCGTCGACCGAGCCTGTTGAGTTGGCTGTCGCATACGGAGTGACGACCGCTACCGATGCACAGGGCTGGTGGTTTACGGAATCACTGACACCCCTCGAAAAGTGGGATGGGCTTCACCCTGGCGAGATTCGCGATACGGATGTTGAAGTGCAGCTCATCACGTATGATCGCCGCAAGTCGCCTTGGCATCCCGTGATTCTGCCTGATTCGCCACCGCCAATTACGACCTGTGGCCTGGAGTCTGCCTCACTCCCCGATACGCCACCGGCAATTCCGGAGCCGCCGGTTCCCCTTCGATAACACACGGTCCTCGAGACCGCAGTGAGAAGGCCAGCGCAGCCGAAAGCAGGTTATTGCCATGCGGCGAGCGCGCGCATGGCAATAACCTGCTTGCAAGCTTTAGGCTGCGTGCACCTGCGCGCGGGTCGTGTCAGCCGACTTCACTGCGCGACCCAATGCGATGAAGAAGCACACCAAACCTGCGGTGAGCAAGATGTGTCCCAGGCCAGCGATGCCAGAGATCATGGCTGACGATTCTTTGCCGAGTACGGTCAGCGTGCCGTGCCACACCATCAGCCCGGAAGTCACCATGAGACCAGCGTTGTACAGCCAGAAGAATGCGCCGAACAGCTTGGTACTGCTGGAGACGACGAACGTCTTCTCAATGACCAGCGCGATGAGCAGCACAACGGTGCCCAGAGTCAGCAGGTGGGTGTGTACGAGGCCGAGCTGCGAGAACGCCCCCTCTGGGAATTCATTGGCCTTGGTGAACTCGCGGTAGAAAACGCCAGAAAGCAATCCGAGCAGCGTGTAAATCGCTGCGGCATTGAACAATCGCTTCATGTGTCTCTCGTCTCCCTCTCAGGTGCGCTGGCAGGCTCCAAGTCGTGTCTGCCACGGCACCTATGTGTGTGCGGATCACTCTCAGCAAGTGATTCACCTTCTACTCAACCAGGCATGCCAAGAATCCACATCGCAAGAGCGGGCGAGATCTGATCATCCTTTCGGATGATGCGCCGGTGGCTCTCTTACCTGCCCAATATGCGGTTCCCAAAGACACACGTGCCGGCCCTGAAGTATCCTCCAGAGCCGGCATGTGCCTTTGCTTGGCGAGTTCTGCGTCGTTGATTAGTGCTGTGACACGTTTCGTCGACGCTTCGCGAGCAACAATCCGCCAGCGCCGAGCACCACCGAGACCGCCGCAGCGATACCAATTCCGCGCATCTCGGCTGAGCCAGTATTGGCAAGGCCAGGGTTCTTCGGGGTCTCAGGCTTTGGGTCAACCGGCTTCACTGGATCAACGGGGTCAATTGGCTTGACCGGGTCAACGGGACCGTCTTTGGACTTCCACTGGGCATACAGGTGGTATGTCCCAGCTGCAAGATACTCCGCGTGTCCCGCCGTGTAGTCAGTCCCCGTGCCATCCGCTTTCGTATTCCAGCCAACGAACACATAGTCGTCACGCACAAACCCATTCTCGGCCACAGTGACCAGTCGACCGGTAGCCCCGAGGGTGTCGGTTGTCGTACCGGCCGCCTGTGCTGAGTTAGCGTCATACACCAGCGTGATCTTCTCTTGCCAGATATACGTACCTGCGTCGACACGGCCTTCGGTGTACTCGTACAACCGGTCATTCGCGCCGTCCCAGGGAGTGGCAATAGGTAGTTTGATGGTGCCAGTCCCAATCTCGACCCAGTTGCCATTGGCGAGGGGTTCAATCGCGGCACTCGGCCACCACAGGTCGACGCTGGCGGGGAAGACGGCTTCATTACTGATCGTGATGACCCGCAACGGCGTATCCGAGAAGAAGTAGTCCATATCTGGGCCGTGTTCGGTGTCCCACCCAGTGAGGTCAATCACCGTCAGGTGTTCCATGTTGGCAAACGCGGCAAAGAGAGTGCGCACCTGCGACACGTCCCACCCGGCAACATGCACCGCCGAGGCTCCTGAATTCATGAACAGGTAGTCCATCTCTGTCACCTGTGAGGTGTTCCAACCGATGGTGCGTGCTTGCTGCAGTGAGGTGGTGTTCTGGAACATTGCCGACATGTTCGTGACGTTGCCAGTATTCCAATTCGAGAGATCAAGCTGCGTCAGCGCAGAGGCATCACTGAACATGCCTTCCATGGTGATCGCGCTCGAGGTGTCAAACCCTGATGGGTCAAGTACCGTCAGCGCAGGGGTGTTATAGAACGTGCTCTTAAAGTTCCGTACTTTGCCGGTATCCCAAGACGTGACATCAATTTCTCCCAATACCGTCGCACTGTGGAACATGCCCTCCATATTGGTCACATTGCCGGTGTTCCACCCGCTGGTATTGAGCTGCGTCAGACTCGTCGTCGACTGGAACATCGCCTGCATGTCAGTGACCTGAGATACATCCCAACCAGAGAGGTCAAGCGCGGGAACCGAAGTGGCTCCCTGCAACATGAATGCCGTGTCTGTGACTTTGCCGGTGTCCCAGCCTGACGGGTCGAGAGTTCTCAACGCCGTAGTGCCCCAGAATGTGCGGTTGAGTGAGGTTACCTCCCCGGTGTCCCAGCCGGTGACATCAAGTTCGGTAACCTTCGCTACACCCGAAAATGTTGCGTACATGTTGGTCACCTTCGCGGTGTTCCACCCAGAAACATCGAGAGCGGTAACCGACGCAGCATTCTCAAATGCGCGGCTCATATCAGTGACACTACTCGTGTCCCAATGAGAAACATCGATTGTCGTCAGACTCCGAGCTTCGTGAAACATCTCCTTGAGGTTCTCCACTTTGCCGATCTCCCAGCCTGAGACATCCAGTGAGGCGAGGGCAGAGGCCCCGCCAAACATGGATCCCATGTCGGTGACGTTCGACGTGTCCCATCCAGATACGTCAAGGTTGGTCACCGCACTCGCGAGCTGGAACATCTTGTTCATGTTCGTCACGTTGCTGGTATCCCAACCTGAGACGTCAACCGAGACAAGAGCGGGGGTCTGAGTAAACATCCCGTACATGTTCGTGACCGCTGAAGTATCGAGTTGCCCGGCGCCCTCAATCTTCGTGAGCTTAGGGAGCATCCCGAACAGCACCGATGAATCTGCCGGCAGCTGGGTGGTAGCCGGATCAGTAAAGACGATACTCGTGATCGAGTTCCGCTGCGCCGACCAATCGTTGTAGCTGAGCGTTCCAGCGCCCACCGTCAACACACCGTTGTCAAGTGTCCATGGTGCGGTGCCCCAGGTCCCCGTACTTGCCGCGGCCGGAGCAGGAGCCTCTGTCCCCCACGTCTGGCCCGGCGGTGAAACAGCTTGAGCTGCGCTTGCGCCGCTGAGCACCACTGTTACAGCAACAGCAATCCCGAACGCTGTCTGTCTGATCCGCACGAACTACCTCCTGATGATGTGCCATCGGGGCCACCTCAGAAACACTTTCAGCAGTCCCGAGAAGCAAAGTTGATTCCAATTTGAACCATACTTGCCCCTCAAAGGATTCATTGCTTAGGCGGGCCGACTTTCCCTGTTCTGGTCGCTTCCTCTAACCGTTGACCAGCCGCAGGTTCAAGCATCTCGCTGCTCACCAACTGAACATCAGCTGATTTGCCGGGCGCTGGCCCACGGGACGACGTCCACACCAACAGCGCCCCAGACAGTATCACCACGCAAATGCCAGCCAATGCCGTGGGAGTCATTGTCTCCCCAAGCAGCAAGAATCCAATCAGCGTTCCCATTGCTGGATCAATCGAGAACAGCGTGCCAATGATGCGGGCCGAGGTGATCCGCCCAGCAATCGTGTCGACGGAATACGGGATCACCACACCAACAAGCGCAGCAACAGCGAGCAGACCCCAGTGCCCACCAGTCACCTGGCCGACATTCGCAATCGCAAACGGTGAGGTGGCAATCGCACTGACCGTGACCGAGAGCGCCAGCCCGTCGAGGCCACTTCCTCGCTTCCCCACCTTTGCGGCGAAGAGTGTGTAGAGTCCGAAGAACGCGGCCGCCGAGAGTGCGGCGACGTAGCCAATGAGGTCGAAGTACCCCGCTGGTCCAGCCGAAATGAGCGCAACACCACCGAGAGAGAGTAGGGCGCAGGCTCCTTCCTTCACCCGGCGTGACGCCATCAACGACACCGCGCACGGCCCGAGGAACTCCAGCGTTACCGCGACACCGAGCGGGATGTGCTGAATCGCGGTGTACAGGCTGATGTTCATTAGCGCCATTGCAACACCGTAAACAGCGATGCCGACCCACTCTGCCCTGCTTCGCCCACGCAGCTTTGGCCTGAAGATGACCAACAGAATGAGCGCAGCAATAGCGCTGCGAAGCGCACTCACCCCGATCGTGCCGTATGCCACAAACAGGGTGGAAGACAGCGCAGACGAGATCTGAATGCCTGCCGAACCAACGAGAATGAGCCCTGCGGCGGCAAGCACATTTCTTCGGTTCGGGACATGTTCAACAGCGCGCAACACAGGGGTACCTCTCGCAGCAGATGGTGTGCGTGCGTGACACCTCAGAGCGCAACGCCGCACGGACCAGTTCAACGTTAGAGATGAGCATTGTGGTGCCACAATCGGCATTTCATGCGTTTTTTGTTGAGTTCACAAACACATCGCTGGAAGAGATTAGGCTATTTGCATGATTGACGATCTCGACCGCCAGCTCATCTCATGGCTCCGCTTCAACAGTCGCACCCCGGCCGCCGTGCTCGCGCGCGAGCTGGGTGTCAACCGTTCAACCGTGAATGCGCGGATCGACCGCCTGGTCGACACCGGCGTGATTGAGGCGTTCACCATTCAGGTGAGCGATGAGATTGCACGTGACTCGATCCGCGGTGTCGTTTTCGTCGCTTGCGATCCTGCCCGCGGGCAAGATGTCATCCGTGCCGTGCGCGGCATCCCCGAGGCCGAGCAGATGCACTCTACCCTTGGCGGATGGGATCTCATCGTGCACTTGCGCGCGCGCTCGCTTGACGCCTTTGATGCAGCGCTCGAACTCATTCGCGCGGTGCCCGGCGTGCGAGATACGCAGACAAGCCTGCTCGTGAACTCACTCACACGGGCGTAGCTGACCGCGGGCATGCTTCAGGCCTCCTCACCGTATGACATCAGTCATACATGTCAGTGACATTTCGCACTTCACGAGCCCAAGCCCAACAGCTTTACTTGTTTCATAACGACTCCATTCCGCTTGGTGTCACACGAAATGAGGAGCTCATGCGCAAGTCTCTGGCGGTCACGCTCATCACGCTCGGCACCGTCACCCTGCTCCCTGTGGCACTCATCGCCACGACCGCAATTGTCAATTCGGTTTCCACCCGCTCAGAGCTCGATGCCATCGAAACCTACGGCGAGCGCATTCCCGTTGACGGCAAAGAAATGAACGTCGTCGACAGCGGCACCCCTGGCGAGGCGATCGTGCTCCTCCCAGGGCTCGGTACCGCCGCACCAGCACTCGATTTTCAACCGCTCATCACCGAGCTCTCGCGCACACATCGCGTTATCGCAGTCGAACCATTCGGTACCGGCCTCAGCGACCAGGCTGACACCCCTCGCACTGCCGCAAACATTGCACGCGAGGTACATGAGGCTGTTGACTCCCTTGGAGTTGATCGCTACGTCCTCATGGGCCATTCGATCGCCGGCATGTATGCGCTTGAATACAGCGCACAATACGGTGACAAGCTCATCGCTTTCGTCGGGATCGATTCGAGTGTTCCCGGCCAACCCGGTGCCGAAGACCCAACCCCAGCCGGCGGTCTCAGCACACTGAATGACCTCGGAATTCTGCGCGCGCTCTCGTGGATATCAGGGGACCAATTTGCGGGCCTCCCCTACGATGAAGACACTCGGCAGCAAATGCAGTACCTGAACACCAAGAACGGCACTGCCCCCAGCCTTCTCGACGAAATGGAGCGCGCTCCAGAAAACTTTGCCGCGCTTCGCGACGCAACGTTCCCTTCCGACCTTCCCATCTTGCTCTTCGTGGTAGAAAACGACCCTGAGTTTCCGAACTGGGTGGAACTGCATGAGCAACAGGCTGAATCAGTTACACACGGGCAGGTGGTCCCCCTGCAAGGTGAGCACTACCTGCACTACACACAGTCAGAGAAGATTGCCCGCGATACACAGGAGTTCTTGAGCACGCTACCCACGGGGTGAACCAGGTTCACTGAACCGCACGCACCTGCAGGTGTCACTGCGTCGTCTCTCCGTGCCTCCTGGAAAATGTTCGCAGATGCTCGGTGATTGCCTGTGATAGTTTCGCTACGCAGGCAGCACATCTCCTCGAGAAAGCTGCACAGCGACGGCGCTGACAACCGCTTCCCGGCGGGACCACAGGCCTCCAATGATCACCGCGGACCAGGAGCCACCATGACAAACTCGCAACCGCTACTCACCGGCCCTCGAGTTACCCTTCGCGATCCACACACGAGTGACGCTGCGGCACTTCTCGCGGTACTCAAGGAGCCAGAGGTTGCATTCTGGTGGGTTGGCTTTGATGAGCAACGCGTTCAGAATGAGCTCATCGCTGAACCAGGTACCACTCGCGTGATCGAGGTCGCGGGTCAGGTCGCAGGCGGCCTCATTGTGCTTCGCAGCTCAGATGCCGAGTACCCAACGACGGTCATGCATATTTTCTTGGCCACCGCCTTCAGGGGCCAGCGACTTGGTGAAGAAACGCTTGCACTCGCCATTCGGCATGAGTTCGCGAACGGCATCACACGAGTGACGCTCGATCCCAACATCAACAACAGCGGCGCGATCCGCAGCTACGAACGACTTGGATTCGTCAAGGTCGGCGTCCTCCGCGACTACCAGGTGCGCCCAAGCGGAGCACTCGAAGACGCACTGTTCATGGACATGACCCGATCAGACTTCCCGAACGGCCCTGCCTTCCCAGAGATCGCGAACGCGTAGGAACTCACACGAGAACCGAACTTCAAACGCGGCGACCAGACAAGGCCGACCGGCTGCGGTCGTATCGGTTGCCGCGAAACCATTCAGGGCGCGATCTGCTCCTGCAACGCATGCGCTAACGGCGCCAGTTCCTCATGCGTTTCTGCCTCTTTGAGCACCCGTTCCAGCGTGCGCTCATGCACAGGTCTGGCACGTAAGTAGAGCGCACTCCCCTCCTGAGTCAGCTCCGTGTAGATGCCTCGCCTATCGTCATGGCACAGGATTCGGGTCAGCAGCCCTCGCTCCTCCAAGCGATTCACGAGCCGAGTTGCTGCGCTCGGGCTGAGCGCTGTGGCGCGCGCGAGCTGCTGCATGCGCATGTGCCAGCCGTCCTGCCTGCTCAGCGCATCGAGCAAGGTGTACTCGACGACTGACAAGTCTGCCGCTTGCGCAAGCGCGGCTTCGAGCTCGGATTCAATCAACGCGTGCAACGCCGCAAGCGTCCGCCAACCCCGGGCGCGAATCTCAACTGCATCATCGGCGATACCCATGCGATGCCCCCTCAACCAGATTTAGTTGCTTGCGCGGGATAGTTGCGCATGCAATAATTTTAGCTCTTCGCGCAATATCCATCGCGTGCAACTAATTTATCAGACGGAAAAGGGACCACCCTCATGCCCTTAGGACTCATTGCTCTTGCGCTCGGAGCATTCGGCATCGGCCTCACGGAATTTGTCATTATGGGATTGCTCCCAGAAGTCGCCTCAGATTTCGGGGTATCGGAAGCAGCCGCAGGATGGCTCATTTCTGGCTACGCACTTGGGGTCGTTGTTGGAGCGCTTGGCCTGACCGCTGCAACCACGAAGCTCCCGCGAAAGCCCGTACTTCTCGGTCTCATCGTCCTCTTCATCATCGGAAATCTCCTCACTGCAGTCTCGCCGACATACGAGCTCGCCATGCTGGGGCGGATCCTCGCAGCACTCAGCCACGGCGCGTTCTTCGGAATCGGCTCAGTCGTCGCCGCAAGCCTGGTGTCCCCAGAGAAGCAGGCGGCGGCAATCGCGATCATGTTCACCGGCCTCACCGCGGCAAATGTGTTTGGCGTGCCATTTGGCACCTTCCTCGGGCAGCAATTTGGCTGGCGATCCACGTTCTGGGTCATCTCAGGTATCGGTGCCATCGCGTTTATCGGCATCATGGCCCTGGTCCGAGCGTCAGAACCCCATGACAACCAGGTGAGTCTGCGACAAGAACTCCGAGCTTTCCGCTCCGGACAAGTCTGGCTGTCACTTCTTGTGACCGTGCTTGCTTTTGGCGGCATGTTCGGCGCGTTCACCTACATCGCGTACACACTCACTGGTGTGACTGGTTTCGCAAGCGCTGCTGTGCCCTGGCTTCTCGTGCTCTTTGGTGTGGGACTCCTGCTCGGCAACTGGGTCGGCGGCAAGCTTGCAGACCGCACCATCGACGGAACACTGATCTGGTTCATCTCGGCACTTGCGATCGTGCTCGTAGCGTTCGGCACGCTTGCGGGTCACAAGCCAGCGGTGATTGTTGTTCTCCTACTCATGGGCGGATTCGGCTTCGGAACGGTACCTGCGCTGCAGAGTCGCGTCATGCAGTACGCAGGCGGCGCCCCCACACTCGCCTCTGGCGCCAACATCGGTGCGTTCAACGTGGGCAACGCACTCGGCGCCTGGGTCGGCGGTGTCGGCATTACTGCCGGCCTTGGCTACACCTCCCCCATTTGGATCGGTGCAGCCATCACCAGTGCGGGCCTCATCGTGATGTTGTTCGCTGCGTCAAGCGCCAAACGTGCGACCACCCAACGCTCCGTTGTCCCGTCTGCATAATCTCACACACCTTTTCACGACTTCCACTCACTACAGGAGAAATCATGCACACCCCCAAGATTCCCAACATCACCCTGAACAACGGACTCGAAATGCCTCAACTCGGCTTCGGAGTCTTCCAAGTTCCTGATCATGAAACGACCACGGCTGCCTCTACAGCAATCGAGGCTGGGTACCGCAGCATCGATACCGCTGCCATTTACGGCAACGAAGCCGGAGTGGGTCGCGCAATTGCAGAGTCCGGCGTCGCTCGCGAAGATCTCTTCATCACTTCGAAGTTGTGGATCGATGCGCTCGACTACGAATCCGCACTTCGTGGGTACGAGTCTTCGCTCGAAAAACTCGGTCTCGAGAAGCTCGACCTCTTCCTCATCCACTGGCCAGCGCCAGCGACAGACGCCTTCCTCGATGCTTGGCGTGCGCTCACCCAGCTTGCGACCGAAGGACGGGTCGGCGCCGTCGGTGTCTCCAACTTCCTTCCCGCCCACTTGGAGCGGCTCGCTGAGGTGAGTGACCTTGTTCCAGCGGTGAATCAAATTGAACTTCATCCAGCCTTGCAAAACCGCGAGACTCAGGCTGCAAATGCCGCGCGCGGCATCGTCACCGAGGCATGGAGCCCGCTCGCACAGGGAGCGGTGCTCAAGGATCCGGCGATCACAGCCATTGCCGAACAGCACGGCGTCTCCCCAGCGCAGGTTGTGCTGCGCTGGCACCTCCAGCAGGGACGCGTAGTTATTCCGAAGTCGGTGACCCCCGCGCGTATCACCGCGAATCTTGACGTCTTCGACTTTGAGCTGTCGACAGATGAACTCAACGCCGTCGACGCACTGGACCGTGATGGCCGCACCGGACCGCACCCAGCGGAGTTCAACGGCTAACCTCGCATTGATCACTACGCACGATGCCTCTCGTCTCAGTTGAAGTCCATTACGCACCTATGTACTCTAAATCGGTCGAAATGACCGGAATTGAGTTCACTTTGACTGGCTGAGTAGCAATGTTCCGAATGCATCCTCACTACGCTACGAGTCAGGCTGTCGCACTGTGCCCAGCATTTTCACCGCACAAGAATAGAGAACTTCATGCACCTCACCAGCACGAGCTTCGCCGAAGGCGCGTTCATTCCAGAGGATTTCGCGTTTGCTGCACAAGACGCAGTGAACCACATCACACTCGCACCAAATAGGAATCCGCATCTCGCTTGGAGCGATGTCCCTGAAGGCACTGCGTCATTCGTCCTTGTCTGCCATGATCCTGATGCGCCGAGCGACGCGAGCGATGTGAACATTGAAGGTCGTGTTGTACCGGCGGATCTCCCTCGCGTCGACTTCTTCCATTGGACACTGTTCGACATTCCTGCTGAGACTCGTGAGATTGCTGCCGGGAGCCATTCGAACGGGATCACGGCGCACGGAAAGTCAGGAGACATTCCCAACCGCCCAGAACAGCACGGCATCAACGACTACACGGGCTGGTTTGCTGCCGACCCCGACATGGCAGGCACCTACTTCGGGTACGACGGACCGTGCCCGCCGTGGAACGATGCACGCATGCACCACTATGTCTTTACGCTGTATGCACTTGCTACCCCAACGCTCGCCGTTACGCCGCCACCACACGGCGCAGCAGTGCGCGAAGCAATCGACCCAGCAAACGTGCTCGCTACGGCGACACTCACCGGCCTGTACAGCTTGAACCCAGAGGTCACCCCTCGCGCATAGCGGGCGAGTAACATCTCCACACCTGCCCGAGACACCAAATGAAAGCTGATTTCCTGTGAGCGCAGCTGCCTCTGCCCCAGCCTTGCCAGTGCGCGATGACTGGCAACTCCCAATCCTCGGCCCGGTGTCTCGGGCGGATGTGTGCAAACTTGCCCAACCACGCATCACCCGCACGCAGTTTGCGCCACGATTTCATTTTCATGGCGCAACGCTGCTGTATCTCGCGACGGGCATTCTGGAGTGTGATAACGGAGGCTCCCACCTGAGCGTCGACGCAGAGCGTTCGCCTCAGCTCCTGCTGATTGATCCACACACCGTAGCCAACCTCGTAAAGACCCCTGCAGCAGATAGTGGCGAATTTCGGTCGATCCTTCTTGAGATGCCAGACACCGCGCTAACGCAATTTCGCCAGTCACATACGAGGCTCCAACCCACCCAGACACCCGACATTGCGTTCAGAACGGTCGAGCTACACAACGACCTCTCCTCGATGCTCCTGCACGTGCTGGAAAGCGCCATAGACCAATCAATCAGCGACGCACGCATGCACTACCGCGTACAGGAGCTACTGCTGACGCTCGCAGAACACGGCCACACTTTTGCACCCGCAGGTCGGCCTCGTGTAACGACTCAGCTGAGAGAGTTCATCAGTGAGGCTCCCGAACGCCGCTGGACCGCACAAGATGCCGCTCAGTTGCTGCTCATGAGCGAGTCAACCCTTCGACGCAAGCTCGCACACGAGCAGACCCGCTTCGACGAACTCCTCGTAGACGTTCGCATGCACCACGCACTCATGCTGCTGCAAACCACCGATTGGACCGTACCTCATGTTGCAGCAGCGAGCGGCTATCGCTCACGAACTCGATTCTCAGACCGGTTTCGCGCACGCTTCGGGTATACCCCTTCGACCGTGCGCTAGTGGGCTCCTTGGCGGAACAGAGAACTAGCGATTAATTCGCAACATCTGCAGAGCCGCCACTGCGTGCCGCTTGACCCATTGGTCGCTTGGCTCGGTTTCGAGCCCTAATAGTCGACGTCGATGCGGTTCACCGAGCAGCAGGCTGAATAGCCAGACCGACAGCTCCCTACGCCGAGCCGCTGTCAAGCCCTCCGGCAGATGCTCGGCAAGAAATTCCATTGCCTGTTCTGGACCCCGCGAGTAAAACGAGGTTGCGATCTCAGGGAACCGATGTGCCTCCGCAAGCACCAGTCGATGCAACCCAATTGAGGCATCAGAGAACACTGACCCGACGACAACGATAGCGGCGGATTCCAGCGTTACCTGCTCACCACGAAACTCCTCGACATACGTGTGCTGCTGCTCCACTGCCGCTCCGTACAGTCCAGCCTTGTCACCGTAGTGTGTGTAAAGCGTTCGCTTGGTTGCACCAGCCGCAAGCGCAATCGCGTCCATGCTCGCTCCGCCGAAACCATTGTGTAGAAACTCTGAAATCGCAGCATCGAGAATCTCACGATGCCGCCTCGCACGCCCAGCCGTTGTCGGACGGCCACGGAGTGGGCCTGCAGGTGTTGCCATGGGTCAATCTTTGCGCACATTGAGCAAGAAACATTAATGACACGCTATCGTGTCATTATGGAATCTGTGGCTTCAACCCCAACTCTGCTCTTTCACGTTGCATTTGCCGACGACTGGGAAGCGTGCTCTCGCTTTGGCGAATACAGCGTGGCAACGCGTGGAGTGCCATTTGATGGAGTTGGCGCGATCTACGTCTGCGAGTACGCCGACATTCACAGCGTGCTCAAGAGCCGTTACTCGGACGTCAGTGAGCCACTCCTGCTTGTCTCGATCTCAACAGCTGCACTCGTCAGCGAAGGCATCGACTTCACACTCTCCCCCGCCCCGCGAATCCTCGAAGAGCTCCCCATGACCGACGGCGTCGTCGCAGCAACATTCCCAATTGGGGAAGGACACGAGTTTCCCAGCGAGACCGAGACCGCCGCGCTCGGTTAACGCAGAAGTGGGCAGTACGGTCGATGCCGCACTGCCCACTTTCTCACTTCCTGGAGTTACTGCCGAAGCGCCCGTCGCCGAGCAAACAGGAGGACCGCACCGGCGGCCAGTACCAACGCACCGATAGCGATGCCAACCGTCGCATCCAACGAGCCTGTTGCGGCAAGGCCGTTTCCGTTGCCGTTGTCTCCATTGGCGGATCCGCTCGCGCTTGCACCGCTGTTGCTGCCGCCGTTCACGCTGCCCTTCGCTCCGCTGTCGGAGCTGCCGCCACTGCTTCCGTCAGATCCGCCATCAGCGTTGCCATCGCTACTGCCATCAGCGGCGCTGTCGTCGCCACCGTCATCGCTGGTCACCGTGATGGTGCCCTGCTGCGTGGCTGTACCGAACATATCCGTCACGGTCAGGGTGATCGCAAACTTCCCAACCGCCGTTGGGGTACCGGTGATCTCACCGGTTTCAGCGTTGATGGAAAGTCCGCTCGGGAGGCCCTCGGCCGACCACACGTGGTCCGGTTGAGCCGTGACGGTCGGAAGGATCGGCGTCATCGCTTCGTCCACCTTGGTGGAATGCGAGATCGCTGCAGAGGTAATCACTGGTTGCACACCGAGGATCCGCACCGCATTCGTGAAACCAGTCTGGCCCCAGAATTCATCGGTGTAGCTCATTCGATACTGCAGCGCCGCGGCACTCGCGTCCGCGGTCAGCGTGAGGGTCGTGGTGTGCTCATCCAGATCGGTCCAGGTAGTTCCGTCCGGAGAAGACTGCCAGGTCACACCACTGTCAGCGTCGGCCTTTACGCCAACAAGCTGCGCAGTAAAGGTGACAGATTCCCCCAGCCCAGCGATCTGTGCATCAACCGGCTGTGTTGTCACGCGAGGGGCCAAAATGATGCCGATGCTGTTGTCCTTGTGGTCCTTATCGCCACCGGCATTACTCACCAACAGATCACCGTTTGACGACTGCACGAGCTCGTTCGGGCCGCCCGGGGTTTCACGGAAGCTCGTTGAGCGGACCTTATTTTCAAAGTCAGCCACGACAATGAGGTTCTCCCAGTAGGAGGCAGCCCAAGCCCGATCACGATCTGGTACGGGAAGAACGTCCGCAAGCCCGTCTCCCGCGGTGATTCGGGTAATGTTCTGGCCGTCTTCCTGGCTGATCTTTGCGATCGTACGTGAGAACGCAGTTGTATACAGCGCCGTTCCCGTGCTGTCGAACGTCATGCCCTCAAACTGCCACAGGTTTGTGTTGAGGTATGGCCCACCAATGATTTCCATGGAGTCCACGTCGATGAGCGTCAGGTTCGCATCTTTGTAGCCGCCGCCGAGCCCTACAGCGACCGTAGTCCCATCTGGGCTTACCGTCAGTTGACCATTGGGGTTGATCTCAAATCTTGGGCCATCGAAGATCTCTCCAGTTCGCAGATCCATCTTGTGAAATACTGTCTCGCCCCAGTCGCTCTCAAGCATGTAGAGCCAGTTGCCGTCATCACTGATCGCAACGCGGTGGCCGTAGTCATACTCGGCCGGGTAACGTGCAATTTCAGTGTGCGTTGTCGTATCAATGACCACCACGCCATTGTCTCCGTCAAAGAAGGTGAGCACGTTGGCGTCTTTTGCCGCACGCAGGCTCCCGCCCCACCAATCGCCAGGGTCTGTCTGCATCGTCTTGATATGCATGCGCTTCGCAAGATCAAAAACGTAGATCTCATGTACGTCACCCTTGGTCCAGCTTGCATAGGCAAACTTGCCGTCAGCACTCACCGCAAGTGAGGTCGGATAAGCATCTTTCAGCTCCCCACCATCAGGGTTACCTGGCTCAATGAGTATGGGGATACGAGCCAGAATCTCGTCACTCACAGGGGCCAAATGCGGATCCTGATTGCGAAGATCCTCGAGATCTTCAGTGCCAGGCTCGACGTGGCCGGGAACCGGGTCTACCTCGGGATCATTGTGAGTCGTCGCCTGAGCGGAATACACGCCGCCCAGGACGAGCGACCCCGTAAGGGCTAGGCCGATGCCAAGCAGTAACGGATTACGACGCTTCCCTTGAATCCGCCGGGTAGTTTCTGTCACTCAAGTCCCCTTCGATCTACTGGTGTCGATTGGCGCCGCCACTGACCCACAACAATGAAAGTCAGCAACGCTACCAAAATCCTAGTGATCCACGAAGTACTTTCAAAGGAAAAACTTAGGTATCAGGACGAAACACATCAACGAGTGTCTTTCTCGCCGCTCGCCACGCGAAGCGCGCTAGGCCTGCCTCCGCCGAATACACAGCACACATGCCGCGACTGCAAGCAACATCGCTCCCACGATGCCAGCCGTAGTGCCGAAGTCACTTCCCGTATTCGCAAGGTGACCCCCAGGTGCGTTCTTGCCTCCCTCTGGGACGACACCGGGCTTTGGCCCCGGTCCCGGGGTTACTGATCCGCCGCCTTGAACGGTGATCGTACCGGTGGCCTTCGCTCGGCTGCCAAGTTCTACATGGAGGGACGGATCTGTAAGCATCAACGCGAAGTGCTTCTTGGCCGCAACCGCCTCTTCCTCGGGCGTTTTCGTTGTCACCGCGACCTGCTTTGCGGCCGTTTCACCTGCCGCCCAGACGAGTTCTGTGGCGACAGGGTCATAATCGACCCCTGCAACTGCCGTACCGTCTTGGGTACGCACCTTCACCGCAGCCTCACCGGTCCACGGGTTCTCTGCCGCATTCTCACGAGTGATGGTGAACGTCAATTCTTCACCTGCGTTGACCGCTTGATCCGCGCCAACCGAGATCACACTGTTGCGAAGCGCAGGGGTAGCCTCCGTGGCCGTGATCGTGAGCGTCCCCGTAATCGTGTTTCCAAGGCGATCAGCTGCGAGCACCTCGACCTCGAACTCACCCTGAGTCGGTGGCGTACCCGACAGCAGCCCCGTTGCGGGATCAATAGCGAGCCAGTCGGGAGCATCAGCTCCCAGCGCGTATGTGGTGACGGGGAAGCCTTCGGTCACCGTCACTTGATGGGCCAGCCGTTCACCGGCGGCTACCGGAGCTGGAGATCCGCTCGTAATGCTGCTCCAAACGATCTTCATGTCGACGTTTCCTGCAAAGGAGTTAAACCCCGCACCTTCACGGAACTTATAGTCGAGGAAGGTGTCGTTGTTCTGAATCTTCGAGAACTTCAACAGCGGAAGTTCTGGGTCTGCAACAGGCCCCCGCGGAGGCACACTGGGGTCATAGAGCGGTGGGAATGTTGTACCGTCTCGCAGTGACACCTGTCCCGCCGCGTCGACTCGAAACTCAGTTGCACCGACCGGTACATACTGCTTCGGCTCTTCAATGTGAATGTTCTGGTTCAGGAGGTTGAACGTCGAGCCAGGTGACTGCTCTGGAATTCCTACCAGACTTGAAATTCGATTGTCTGAAGCATCCAACGTGGAAATGTTCGGGCTATCTGCGAGCACGGCGAGTGACGTCGTCTGCGTATTCCGAATGTCTACCCACTGCAGATTCGGCTTATGCGCGAGTGCTGCAATGTCACCCCCGAGTGGTGCTCCACTCGCGAAGATCTGAGTGAGATTCGCGTGCCCTTCCAAGCCGTCAAGCGAAGTCAGCTTCGTGTTCGCAACCCAGACGGCCCGCAGGCTCGACGCATCAGCCAATGGCGCCAGCGAGGCGATGTTTGTGCCCGTCGCCGAAAGCGTCATCAGCGTTCGGTTATCACTGAGCGGCGTCAAGTCACTCACCCCGGTGAACTGAATCGTGAGGTCTTTCAATTCACTCATCCCCGCAAGTGCACTCAGATCGGTGATCCCGGTGTTCTCAGTGAGATCGAGTCGAGTGACGGCAGCAAGACCCCGGAGTGGCTCGAGATCACTCAACGCTGGTAGCGGTGTCAGTATGAGGGTAGAAAGCGCAGCATTGTTGGAGATACCGGAAAGGTCGCTTACCTCCGGCAGGTCAGCAAGCGTCAGCGTCTCAAGGTGGGTGGTGCCACTCAAGCCAGCAAGCCCATCATTCGTAAGGCCTACACCGTTGAGGTAGAGCGTTCGGAGCTTCGGGAGCGCCCCGAGCGCCTCAAGGTCGGATGCCTCAGTGAACTGATGCGTTGGCCCCGAAAGCGTGATGCTGAGCACGTTTGTCGCGCCCTCAAAACCAGCGAACGATGTAATACCGGGCCCTGTGCTGCACCGGAACTGCATCTTCACCTGCTTGAGATCATCGGCGGTGATTTCTTGTTGCGGATCGCGGCCACCACCAATGCTCTCGTTCACACAAGCGGCGAGACCTTCATCTTCAATCACGCCAAACGCAGCATGGGCCGGAGAAGCACTGGGTAGGAGGCTCGCCGGGGCCAACATCGCTGCGGCCACACCGGCCAACAACACTGGGCGAACCCGCCGTTGCTTCTCGCTGCTGCGTCGCAATCCGTTTGCCATTTCGCAATCACCTCTCCACGCCAAACCGCTCTGTCTAGCAAGAATCTATCTAATTGCCATGGAGATGGCTAGGGTTCAGGCGTGAGAACCGCGGCACGGACCCATTCGGAACATGCACGGCCAGGCAACGCCTTCATCTGCCGAGTTACCCAACCGCATCAGCCGACTGATCTCTACTGCCGGGTTCGACCAGCCGAGCAAGTTTCTTGAGCAGCGTTCTGACCCGTCACGTTCTCTGGCAAGAGCGGCGCAGGCGCTTCAGCACCATTTGGTTCGACTGGCGCAGGATCGGTTACTTCCGGCGAATCACCCACTGGCCCGGACTCTTCCTCTGAAGTAGATGCCCCGCCGACAGCTCCTGAGCCAATCGCCGAAATCTCAAACGGCTGACCAGCGCCAATGAGTTCGAAAAGCATGTCGGCAGATTCCTGATCCGCGATCAACCGATTCACGTCATCTGGGCGTGTAAATGTCGGGTACTGAACAAAGTTGATGTTGCCGAGATCGATCTTCGCAGCCGTTGTCGCAACCGCCTGCAAGAAGGTGACCGATGCCATGCTGCTTGACATCGTGAGGTTCTGGAAACCCGCTCGTGCGAGGGAATACAAGCTGACCGGATCACTGAGCGTTTTCTCGCTTTGCAACTGGCGCAACAGCGCTGACATGAACACTTGCTGATTGCTAATTCGGCTGACGTCGCTGCCATCACCCACGCCATATCTTGTCCGCACGAAGTTGAGTGCTTCAACGCCAGATAGCGTGACTTCGCCAGCGGGCAAGTTCAGGTTTGCATTGGGGTCAACAATTGGCTGCGCAAGGCATAATGACACACCACCGATTGAATCAGAGATCGCTATCACACCGTCGAAGTCCACCTCTGCAACGTATGGAATCTCCATTCCAGTAAGTTCAGAAATCGTTGCAGCTACGCAGCCTGGGCCACCATATTCCACAGCTGTATTGATCTGCTGCGAACTCATCGCGTCATATGTTTCACCCGACTCAGGATCGGTACAGCTTGGAATTGACACCAGCAAATCACGTGGGAAACTCACCACAGTTGCCGACTCGTGAGAAGCGGGAATATGAAGCAAGAGGTTGACGTCGTTCCGGTCGCCCTCTTCGCCATCATCCACCACAGAGTTTGGATCACGCCGATCCGACCCGACTAAGAGAATCGTGAGCTCACCATCAATGCCGTTTGCCCCTGCGGTCACCGCGGCAGCACCGGCGCCTCCGTCAAGATCAAACACTCTCGCTTCACGAGCGATCTGCCACGCCGCAAAAGCGGCAACCGCAACCAGGCTCATGCCAACGGTCAGCACCGAAGCAATCACACCCTTGAACAGGTTCTTCCATGTAGACGATCTTCGGAGGTTTCCATGACGCATGCCGCCTGTCGATTTAGACGACCTGCTGTACCGCTGGGACATGGCTTCCCTTCCAGATTGCTACAAGATGTTCACTCGATCAACGCTTACGTAGTGGTGTCACTACTGAACGCAGGAGCCCCTCATACTGTGCGCCAAGCATACCCATATTACTCTCATAGACTGATCGTTTTAGCCGCAGTCGATTTGCTCCAAATAAGCAACCCCTCCGGCTTAGGTGGTAGCGAGAAGTCGATTCAACACGAGTCTTTGGATGCCTAACGTTAGTCGTGTTCACAGAGACTCATCACTCAGCTGATCCTGTGGGCTTGGGTTCTCAGAACGTGCGCCGCCGCAAGAACGGTGCTAATACCAGCTAACGTAACGATTCAAAGTGCGCATTCCCGCCTGCGCCCGGTGGAACGATGTATCCGGCAAGAGGGCATCATGCATACATTTAGATCACTTACCAGATAACGGAAACGTGTACATAAAATGTGCACACTCTGGGTTTTGGGCAGCATTTGTGACACACCGCACACCAGCGATAGGCAAAGCATGTTCGACCACGCTCACGCGAGCGAGACCCGTGCGAGGTCCCCAAAAAGTCCACCTCTTGTCAAGGCAGGTCGGTAGCACTCAGCGCACCAGGTGACTAGCAGATACAACAAAACCCCCGGCAAGACCGGGGGTTTTCGTTGCGACTCCAGTAGCTGAGGCGGGACTCGATCCCGCGACCTCACGATTATGAGTCGTGCGCTCTAACCAGCTGAGCTACTCAGCCATACTCGATCCGAAGATCAAAAGAGTCAGAGCCCCGAGCCAGGATTGAACTGGCGACCCCTTCCTTACCATGGAAGTTGTCTTATCTCTCATCAGGCGTTTTGCTTTACTGTGGTCTGCACATTTTGCACATGACTCATATGTAGTTTTAGCTGCTCCGCGTAGCCTGTGGGGCGCATCAACGAATCGATACCCAGGAGAGGTGTCCATGCCGTGTCCATCCGGCACAAAATAGGCCCCTGAACGCACGCCGCACACCACTGACACCGACGCCGGATTAACGCCATCAATCGCTTAGGTCGGATTTAAAAGAAGCCAGCCCAGGCCTCGCTTCGTTCTTGATTGCTGGCTACACGACCAACCACGCAAGTACGCTCAAAGAAGCAGACTGAAAGGTCGGATGCGCCTTCTAAGCTCTCCGTATGGCAATTAGGAAACAAGAGCCAGAGGGTTGAGGCGCGAGGCCGTTTCACCGAGGAAGCATCAAAGCTCGTGAGACCGTCGAGCAAACGGCCTACTTTGTCCTATTAGCCGAGGTCAAACCGTAATCCAAAAAGTGCGGTGCAGAGGTCTTCAGGAAGGGTAGTAGAAATACTCTGCACCGCACCAGACTGCCAGCTTTATTGTAAAGAAGATCTGGCAGTCAACCACCGATGTTCCTGCGGAATGTTAGACGCGGGGACGTAGTTTGCATTCTGGGACGAACATCGGAAGATATTTGTCTAAATAACGAGAGAATCGCTGTATATGAAAGTTTAGCTCCTTGTTCTGCCTCGGTGCGGCCGAACAAGGAGCTAAATCTCGTGAGTCGCGGTAAGAATCCTTCTGCGGCGGTCTCGTTGGACTTGGCATGAGGAAACCAAACCTAGGATCAGAGCTCGTTCATGTGAATGGTCTCCGATCCTACGTTTAGTCCCACCGCGTTACATACGCGATCGTGTCTTCCGACGAAGCATCACTATCGCGATACCGGCAACGATCAATACCCCACCTGCAGCTACCATGATGCCGATGTTCGCAGCACCAGTATTGGCAAGGTTGGACCCTGATGGGTTTGAAGGTTTGTCAGTCCCGACGCCAGAGCCCGGTTCTGGCGTCGGTTCCGGTTCAGGTGTCGGATCCACTTCGTTAGCAATCACCGTGACCTCAGCGGAAGCAGTCTGCGCATCGGGAATAGCCACGCCAGGAGCGGGGCTTGCAACGGCGTTTGCAACGTTCACTACGCGGCCAGTAGCTACATCTTTAGTGGTGGTGCGGTAGGAAACTGGCGCATCGCAAGTCACAGTTTCACCTGCCGGCAGACTGTCGACACAAAGCCAATCATCAAAGCCGAGCAGCTCATCCTCGATGACAATATTGGACAGCAGCGTATTGCCAGTGTTGTTGACCGTGAATGCCCATTCAACCTCATCTCCCTCGGTGAACTTGGTGCCATTCGTTGCGGTCTTCTTCAACGTGAAGGAAGCTGTACCGCCGTAGGTGATTTCTGCTGCTGCATTGACCAGGCCATATGTCCAGGTGTCGAGTGAACGATCGTTACCCCAGGTGCCATTGATCGAGCCTCCCCGGTCGTTACACGTCGCTACAGTTGAGGTCCATCCCCGCTGGGCAGCATCGGCAACCGGCACTCCCTCTGCCTTGGTATCCACTTCCGATGGCGCGGGACTACATTCCTGCCCCGTCTGGATAGGGGTATCGTTCCAGTAGATCCTGTCGCTCTCGATATTAGAACCGTTGAGGCGAGTGAACTTAACACCGCCTCCCATGGTTTCAACGTCAAACAGAACAACGTGCGCTTCGGGTGCCTGAGAAACTTCTACGCGGAAACCTATTTTTGTGCCGACAGCGATGGGATCACCGTTCGCATCAAGACCGTCAAACTCGTAGCTGTCCGGGTTAGAAACCGTGTTTACGAGAATTTCGCGGTCGAGCGCCCCATCAAACCGGCCATCACCGTCGGCGTCGAGCTTGACAGTGTAGACACCAGTGTGACCGTTGAGGCTGTATGACAGTTCACCAGCGAGATTATCAGTACCAGTTGGAGTGAACTCGAGGTTCGTAACTGTTGGCTCAGTGACAGCAGGAAGTAGCCAATGTTCACTTGCGCCACCCGCGAGAGGTGAGGCCGGGGAAATAGCTGCTGTAGCAGGGAGATCAGCAGCAGGCGTCTCGAAGAACATCAAGCTTTGGCCGCCGCATGCAGCGGCATCGTCCTGGATGTCCTGGCCGAGACGTAGATCTGAGGCGTAGGTCGGTTGGCATGTGTCGCGGTCGACATTGCCAAATGCGTTCACGGCGATAACCGAGTTCCAGCCGTTGTACTGCGGCAACTCGAGGTTGTATTGGATGCCGTACTCATTGACGGTATAAAACTCAATATTTTGGTCGAAAGCACGCGTTGGTTGAATCAAATTGTAAGAAGTCACGAACACACGGCCAGAGACCTCACCCTCACCATTTGATACGTTGATCTTCCAAGGACGTGATGAGGAAGCGTAACGGTCAGAGCTTGGACCGATAGTGACGGTGTGAATGCCGGTCGATTCAGCAGTTACCTCGAGCGGCCCGACGTCGCTTGAACGGCCAGCATCGTAGAGCCCAAGGCCGCTCTTGCTGGCCATCTGGACGCCCGAGGGATCCGTCACAGTAGCGGTCGCCTGACGTGTACCGATGGTGTAGCTATCGGAGCTACTTTCGCGACCGTCAAGACGACCGGCATCGATCGTGAGGCTTTCACCCTCATTCATGTATACATAGAATGTCTGGGTTCCAAAAACGCCGGTTCCGGCGTAGTCTTGCCCGAACGTGGTTGATTGAAAATGGTGGTTCTCTTCGGCCAACGCAGGGCTTGCTGCGGTTGCGACTCCTACAAGCGCTAGTGCAGTGACCAGAAAGCCAGCACGTGCCCGTTTGGCAAAAGTTTTATTAAGGGTTAACGAAGGCATTTCTCTCACTTCGACTTATGAAACTAATCTCAGGCAATTCAAAGTGCCCGCAATTCTAGCTTCTATAAGGATACTTATTAATGCCGGAATTCAAATAGAGATTTCCAAACGGTCTCATTAGCGATACACGTACCCCTCGTACGTGAGTCCGAAGTGCCCGCCAGTCTTCACCCGGTTCGAACTTCTCAATCACCCAGAGCTTGATGGAGAGTCCAGCGACGATGGAATGAGCAAGGAACAAGGGTCTCAGGTGAGTCTCCAACCTGGTTTACTGCACCTACAGACGTTACATCCAATTGCTCATTTTGAGATGACCTCGAGCCGCAAATTCCACACAGCAGCTCCGGTCGGACGCTCATGTAATCAACAGAGCGTCTACGTCACAGAGAACGAGGAAGAGTAGAACGTACTCCCCTCGCTTCGAGAACCCAGTCCAGGAGAGGGACAAGGACTTCCTTCGGATTCGCATCACCAGGGAACGCGATGAAGGACCTCGCGTTACGGACAGTGTGCATGTTTACTGTATTTGGATCAGCACCCAAGCGTTCATTCCGGTGGTGAACACGAAGCGCCATCCTCGGGGATAAAGCTATCGTGAATCCCTCCGCGCGCGAGAACGGGACGTTGACTCCAAATCTTGCTCCCCAAACTTCCGACGGGCTGGGGGGCTTACCGAGAGCGCTGACACCATACTGAGCAGCGAACGCATCTGAGACAACAAGTTCGGGCTGTTCGAAGCGCATCACGTCCCATCGCAGCGACAATAGGTAGTGAACGAATGGTTCATAACTTTCTACTACGGAAACCGAATCATTATCCTGAACCGCCCACTTACCCAAAAGGTTCCACGGTCCCGTTCGAAGAAGGCTGGTCTGTAGTTCGAACTGAGTACTTTTGAGTTCTTCTTCGTTTGGCGCCTCGCCCAGGACGTGGGCCACTGAGCCCAGGAACGTCCTGCTCCGTGCTCTCTGGAGCGCGGCTAGCCAGGCAAGGGGCTCTTTCAATTCACGCGAAACCAAGGAAATGCTTTTGTCCTCATGGAGCTGTGTGATCGCTAAGCTTGCAGCGCCCTCCAGCTTGGCCATAGATGCTTCAAGTGTCGTCCAATCTTCACCGCCATCGGCCTTGGTCATACGATGTCCGCCATTGACATGGCCAACGTTCTTGACCGATGCCTTGTATGGAAGATTTCTATCCTGCTCGATTGGCATCACCCATAGCTGTTCGTCGGAGGAAAATTTGTTAAGCAAAAACCGAGGAACAAAGTGATGCCTCTTCGGATGCTGGTTGCTCACAAAATTAAGAGTAGCTCCACGCCAGCAGGCCTGATGCGTGCCAAGACGACCAGTCTTCTCAGCACGCACCAGACCCAATTACCTATTTGGCTGTAATTCCGAGGCGTTGGTTTTGGGCGTTGAGCATTGCGATACCCGCAGCGCTTGCCTGGTCACCAACCAGGTGCACATATTTCATTGTGGTCTCGACACGAGCATGTCCAGCCCAGCGTTGCATTAGCGGGACAGGTACCCCGGCTTCTGCCCACGCCGTAATTCCTCCGTGCCTCAGCGAGTGCAGATTCTTTCCCTGCCCGGTCTCGTCCCAGCGCAGCCGCCACTTGAAACGAGTACGCGTCAGCGCAGGAAAGAGGCGTTCCCGTTTACCCCGCCCATCCACCTTCCGTTGCAGGATCGGCAGAACCACGTTAGAGATCGGAACCCAACGAGCCTTATTCGTCTTCGTGCTCTTCGGAATAGTCTTCCCTTCTGACAGCGACCGCTGAACGAGCACGCGCGGCTGACCATCAAGCACCACATCACCGACTTCCATCGCGCGAGCCTCACCCCAGCGCAGTGCGAGGAAGTAGATCACCAACGCGACCTCAGCCATCCCCTTATCCTTATCCCTCCAAATCAGGAAGCGCTCATGGATCTCAGTGCTCAGCCACGGGATTTTCTCTGGTGACAGTTGCGCGCCAGGGATCGCCGCGGCTCGTGCAGGGTTCCGTGTGATGATCTGCCGCGTGTTCATCAAGTAGGTGAAGAACGCAGATAGAGTCGTCCGATACCGGATGATGCTTCCTTCTTTCCGCGTATGCTCTCGCGCGTCCTCGGCTAGCACCTTCTCGACGTGGTGAGTCTTCACGTCCTTCACTCGGAGGCTCAGGAACCATGTCGGAACTCGTTTGAACATATGCTTATCGGTTTCCCGTGTTGCTTCAGATACTCGGTTCATGAGTTCCCTATTTTCATGGAAATCAGCCACATACTCAGACACCTGACGACTGCCCTGACGCACATCAATACCGTCAGCACACTCTTCTAAGAGCTTCCGCTCGTATGCCTCCGCGTCACGCTTCAGATCAAACACCCTCGATCCGAGATACTCGCCGTTTTTGCGTACCATCGCCCGCCAACGGTTGCCGTGCTTCTTGACGGTCATTTAGCTGCCCCCTGCCCGCTTACGTATGCGTCAATGAGTTCGCGCGAGTAGACCCGCTTGTTCTCGGTGATCGTGAGACACGCTTTAGCGATGGGGTGATCGGGCTTGGTGAGTGCGACTCGTCGTACCGAAGTGCGGTCAACGCCAATGCGCGTCGCGGTCTCGGTCTCTGTGTATGTGCCGACTGCGACCTCCGTTGACTCCGGTGCGTGCTCTTGCCTCTCTAGAATCATTTGCGATTCTCCTTCTTGAATCTTTGACAGATGTGGCGGCTGACATCTCCCCCGGTGTGGGGTGGTGCGGGCTGCCACCTACGAGAAGCGACTCAGACACATGCGTCACAATGAGCACCGCTTCACACGCTGAGCACAATGACTGCGTCCGAAATGTCGAGCAAGACGGGAAATTCCAACGACGTCTTCCCGCTCGGACCTTCTTCTTGGTGTCCTTCTATAACCGATCCGCTTTGCTCGTCTCTGACATTGCTCGCGATAGTGCTACGCCCGAGTGGAGGTTGTGCGCCTACGTGGAAGTAATCACGTAGGCGCACAACGCTGTCCGGCTCGACGGCCTCAACTGGACCTATGCCCGAGAAGGACTTAACGCTTAGGGGTAGTTGGAATACTCTCCGTGGCGGTGGAGTGCGAGGAAGAGGGTCGCTGGCGATACCCCAAGACCTTCCGCTACCTTCTTGCGGGGAATGTGCGCCTCGATCTGCCGCTCGGCAAGTTCCACGTCCTCGATGGAGAGTGCGGGCTTGGTGGGCTCGTCTCGGCCGTGACCGAACATGTGGTTGTGCCAGATGGTTCCGGCGGTGCGGAGTGCTTGGTCTGCGTCGCGGATGTGGCTGAGTACGAACCAGTCGCGTTCCTCTGCCGTTGAGCGTTCAAGTGTCACGGGCTGGCAGATCAGCTTCTGGTCACCGAACTGCACTTCCAACCCCATCCCGGTGAGGAGCGTCAGCATGTCGATTGCATCAGCGAGGGTGGTGCCGAGGCGGTCGATAGTGGCGACTCTGATCACGTCGCCTCGCCTTGCCACAGTCAGCATTGCGTTGAGCTGTGGTTGCGAGCCGTTGATACCTGAGGTGGCGTCGATGAATAGGGTCTCGACTGTGCCGAGGAGTGCTTCCTGTGCTTCTGGTTCGGTGTCGGTGTCGTGGATACGGAGGTATCCGATCACGCGGGGCTCGCGTTCCGGCGCGTAGGTGCGGGGCATGAGTTTTGAGGCTTTAAGTGCCATTGGTTGTGGTTCCTTGATCGTTTGCCCTTGGCAGCCATGGGTTGGCTGCTTCCCAAGGGGTCTCGATCATGCCCGCGTAGCGATCCAGTCGCGACCAATCTCAACAACTTGATTAACGATCAGAAGTCACACAAACCGCAACAGGAATGCTCAGACAGCCTCTGGCCATTGGTTAGCGTCATCTGGCTGCAGGGAAGGTCCCTTGCCAATCTCGCCTTGGAGATAGTGTTCAGACAGTAGAAGCGAATTGTTGTCGTTCAGACGAAGAGGTTTTATTCTGGTGGGGACTGTAGCTAAAGACGGTAAGAGGGATCTGATTCGGTATCAGGATTTCGTTTCCATGGTGCGGCGCTATGATCGCGATCAGCTGCTCCTTTCGCTTGCGCAAGTCTCGACCCAGTGGAGGGGGCGGATCTATGACGCAGATGGCAAGATGGCTCCCTTCCGCCCGTGGGACATCGCCGGTGTGGCATCGGTAGTTATTGGGCGCGGGACGTCAGGGAAGAGGCAACCCGATGTAAGGGACCTTCGACTGCTCTGTGACGCATTCAGCCGCTTAGAACACCCTGGCGATGACATCGCAGACGACTACGCTTATCGCCTAATAAGCCGCTTTGCATATCAGCAAGTCCCATATCAGGCCGATCACTTCAATTCGCTTGCGCGCACCAGCGTTCTATTTGCACACACAAACTTTCCCGAAGGACGCAGCCCAAGGGTCATGAGTCCTGGCTGGGACAAAAGGCTATACGGCTGCTCAATTGACGTATTTCTGTCTGTTGGTTTTATGCTCCGGGCTACAGCAATGGCAAACAAGGGGTTGGCTTTTCCAATTGATTGGCTTGGAAAGACTACGGCTTTACGTGCGGCGCTTGGTGGTGATGCTGTGGTGACAGATGTCATATCAAAGCATTTCGCTGCACCTTTGGTGGAATTCAAACAGCGGAGGCGCGCACATATTGATAGATGGAACCTGACATCAGCTGAAGCGTACAGATTTGAGCCTTGGGCCGTGAACTTCCTAGCGTTCCGCCCACTCATTGGCGGTATCTATGAAGATCGGCTGATTGCACCTTGCGTTCCTGTGCTCGATCTCCGTACGTCGGCAACCAGCGTAATTCTTGATGGGATGAGGCAATGGGGTAGCGACTTCGCAAGCGACACTGGGCATCTCTTCGAGCAGTATGTTGGCAACCAACTAGCCGATCTTGCGCCGGACATCCTGGTCCCTGAAATCTCCTACCGTGAGAAAAAGCAAGAAAAGAAGTCCATCGATTGGTTCTTGGTACTCCCAGACGTCGTCTTCCTCTTCGAGTGCAAGACGCTTCGCCCAAATGCCTCATTGATGGAGGGGCAAGACAGTTTTCTGGACGAGCATGCCGTATTAAGTCAAGGGATTGACCAGCTAAACCGCACGGCAGCTCTTATCAAGGCGGACCGGCCAGAGTTCAATGAAATACCAAACGATAGGCCCCGCATAGGGATCTTGGTAACTCTAGGAGCTTTTCTCTCAGCCAACGACACGCTTGTGCGAGACCGACTCTCCACCCCTGACATTCCTACAGCCATTCTCGACATCGAACTGCTTGAGGGGTTGGTTGGTTGCTCTGAGGAAGAATTGAACGAGCTCGGAGTACGTGTCTCTGAGCATGTAAGCAGTAATAACGCGATCAATGTGTCGACGTGGCTCAACGGGACAACTAAGCGCACCAATGCGCTTCTAGAACAGGCATTTGACAAGCTCCCGGTAGTTCGAGTCTTCGAGGAGATAGTGGGCCAGAGCTGGCGCGAAGCTCAACGGGACTAGTTGCGATGACCCGTTCCAGTGGCCGCTCCATGGGTTTGGAGGCATACGCGCGTCTACTGGCCTCGCATCGGACAACTAGAGGAAAGGCCCTGGCGAGCGTAAGTCTGAGTTGATATTGATTGCAGTGTCACATGGCCCGGCCCCCTCGGCTGCTAGGTGAACTGTGCTAGCGAGCTGCGTACCGCCCCGCACCTCTTAACGCGTCATAGAGAGTCGAACGGGATACACCGAGGCGTTCGGCGACCCGCGTCTTTGGGATCTCGGCAGCAATCAATGCCTTTGCTTCCAAGATCTGTTCAGGTGAGAGCTTTGGTGCACGGTCGTACACGCCGCGCTTCTTCGCAGCCCGGATGCCTTCTACCTGTCGCTCCCGGATCAAGGCGCGCTCAAACTGGGCGATAGCACCGAGCATCGCAAGCATGAGTTGATCCATCGGAGACGCGTCCGCGCCGGGCTCAAACTTCAGTCCTTCTTTCACGAACTCCACACCGATACCCTCGCCGGTGAAGAAGTGGATCAGCTCGTGCAGGTCGTGGGTGGAGCGTGCGAGGCGGTCGATGCTCGCTACTCGGATCCGGTCGCCGGCTCTCGCGTATCCGATGAGTTCGCGCAGTTCTGGCCTGTTGGTGCTGCCGCCGGATGCATAGTCGATGAAGTTCCGGTCGGTCGGACCGATGCTCTCGACCTGCCGTTCGGGGTTCTGGTCAGTGCTGCTGACTCGTAGGTATCCGATGAGTTGACCGGCCATGTCTAGACCTCCATGCGTAAGTGTGTTTTGTAGCGGAATGCCACCCTGAACAACACACTTTCAGACAGCACGCTCACTGCCCGGCGAGGTGTACCCCGATGAACACATCCAGAAAGCTGGCGACGAATTCACCGAATAGAGCTGAAAACCTCTGTAGTAGAAGCTGAACGAGCTCTAGCTAAGCGGGTCGAGACCTTTTGAGCCCCACCGTTGAGACAGTGAAATGAGTAAGCACGACGAGCATGCTGAAGCTAACAAGGATGCTGCCGAGCGCCAGAAGCGACGTTTTCCGGCTAAAAACCACAGAAAAATCAACATGATAGGTAACCCCTGTAAGCAGGAGCTAACAAGAAAGAACTAACAACGAAGGCTGAGCATGAAATTCTCAGCACCTCCGCACCCGACCAGAAGGCCCTCAGACATAGCATCTCGCAGGTTGCCGAGGGGAGAAAGCATCAGTCGGCGGGTCAGAAATTCAAGTTTCTAATACTGCCATTCTTGTTTCTAATGCTGACATCTCAGCACCTGGAATCGATGGAAGCCATGGTGTTCACTCAATTCACTGGGTCACTTTGCGTGCCAGTCTCATCGATACCCCAGATTGGGGCAGTGAGTTCGTCAACCGAGATGTTCAGAGCCCTTGCTAGCCGTACCCAGGTTTCGATACTGCCCCTCGTCTTGCCGCTGCCAATATCAAGGATCGCCTGTCGGCTGACTCCGGAGAGTGCAGCCAACTCTTCCTGAGTGACTTTTCGCTGCTCGCGGGCACGCGCAATGACAAATCGTAGTTGCGTGAAATCTGGGTCTGGAATCGGAGTCTGCACCAGAACAACCGAACCTCAGCACGGGGTGACAACACTGCCAGAGCTTTCGTGCATAAACCTGATAATGTTCTGTGCGTGCGCAGTGCCTATTGCGCCAGCTCACGCACGTTTCCGAGCTACAAGGACAGCAAATGACCAGTGAACAACCTGCCTTGCCGCCTGCTGGGTGGCATCCCGACCCAACAGCGAGCGGTCGACTCCGCCATTGGAACGGCACCGCCTGGACTGAGGAAGTCCGGCCTGTAATACCGAAGCTTGGGAGCGATACCCCGACAAACAACGCCGGACCTGAGCAGTCAACACCCGCGCCGGAACCTTCCAGGCAGGCCGCACCGTCCACCCCGCCTGGCCCAAGTTCGCTGTCGCGTGGTCCGGTTCCGCCTGCTTCGATGCGTCCACAGCCGGTGCCGCAGCGTCCGAATCGTGAGACGGGGTTCTTCAGGAGCTTGTTCGATCTGTCGTTCGCGTCAGATCGTGTGGTGACGGTCTCGTTTGCCAGGTTCATCTATTTACTGGTGTCGATCCTGTCGGTGTTGTGGTGGCTTGTCGGCACGATTCTCTTGTTCACGGTCGGTGGGCAAAGTTCCGACCTTCAGTTCCTGCAAGGCATCGGTGTGCTCCAGCTCGTGCTTGGCCCGGTCGGGGTGCTGTTGACCATCATGTTCTGCCGGGTCGCGCTTGAAGTCACTATCGCGCAGATTCGCACGTCGCAGCACACCGCGAAACTCGTACACCTCACCCAGTTCTCAGGAGGTGGGGATGTTCAACACCGGAAGTGAAAGCATGAGCGGTAGCGGTCCGGGTTCGATTCTTTGGCTCATTGTTCTTGTCCCCTTGCTCGTGATCGCCATAGTGGTGTTCGTGATCGTCTACCTCTCTATACGAGGGAAGAACCGACAGCGCGAGGCAGAACTTCTCGATACCCCTGCAGGCTGGTATCCAGACCCCACAAATCTGAGCATTGAGCGGTACTGGGACGGATCGGCGTGGACCGAACACGAGCGTGCAGCGATACCCGAGGATCCCACGGTGATTTCATGACTTATCCAGAAAACACCAGCCCGGATCTCTCACAACTCCCACCGCCCCAAACCACAGGCGCAAGCTCACCGCCCACACCGGACCTGTCTGAGTTACCCCCACCGACCGCATCGGCGGTTCGTGAGCCCACGAAGCGGCCCCGCCGTCGCTGGCTCATCATCACTGGCGCTGTAACAGCCGTACTGATTGGGGTGATCGTCGCGCTGTCAGCAGCCGGATTGTTTACCACTGCACCAGTCACAGCCAAAGAGCCAGCACCTGAAGCGCCTGTGCAGGAGCATCCACGAGAGCCGCAACCGGTCGCGGAAGAACCAGACAAGAACTCCTCAGAGTCGGGCCTGGAATCGGGGTTGCAGCGTGATCTTCCAGGTAGCGGGGCAGCACCGATACCCGAGCAGGCTGGAAAGGCGTGTGTCTTCGGGACCACGAAAGAGGTGGAGTTCTACCTGTTCCAAAACGCTGACAACCCGACCGGTGACTGGATCTATGTCGGAGGAAACAGTGATCTTGGCTACCTCGAACTCCCAGCAGTACCCGTTACTTCTGCAGGCGGCGGAGTTTCAGGACACCGTATGACCAACACTGACGGCACAACCTATTTCCTCAACGGGCACGAACTCATCGTCACTCCCGCTACTGGTGAAGGGTTCAACCAAATCGTTCGCAGCTGGGAACACTACGGCTGCTAGCTCTTCTCTTGAACGGATCAACCATGCACACCCCCGATACCACACACACGCCAGACCTGTCACAACTCCCACCACCCCCTCAAGCCAGCACGCCCCCACACTCGGCACCCACAGAAACCATTCCGGAGCCTGAAGTGGCTAAGTCGCTAAGCGATTCGGATTCCCCGAGGAAGAAGCGGCGAGTGTGGGTGTGGATCATCGCAGTCGTGGTGCTAGTTCTTGGCGGGGGTACTGCCGGGTATCTGGTGGTGCAGCAGTCTGTCGCGCACGAGACAGCGCTCACCAAACATGCTGACGCGATCACCGCATACGAAACCGCATGGACGGAGTTTGAACGACAGAACACCGATACCCGAGACGATCACGCGGCCATGTCTGCGACCTCGCTCGACAACCTCGAAGCCGTGAACGACACATTCAAAGCCGCAACAAGCGCAGCCGATGCGCTCGCACACATCGACTTCACAAAAGCGAACCCTGACACGAGCAACGAACAGCTCGGCAACGATACCCAGCGCATCCAGAAAGCCACCCACGAAGTCGAACAAGTCACTCAACAGCTGGCTGACGCATCAGCGTTCTTCCTCGATAGTCACCGGCAGACCGCAGCACAGTCACTCACGACCCAGATCGAGAAGGCCGAGCAAGTACTCGACGCCTCCCGAGAGAATGGTGACGCTGAACTCGTCACCCAGCTTGAACAAGCAATCAGCAATGCCCAAACCCTCACGGAAGACCCGAAAGCGCATCCGACCGACCTACGGCACACGATGGAAGGACTCGTTACCCTCACCGGGCAGGTGAAGGATTCAGTAGGACCCCGGCCGGACTCGGTTACGGGCGATTGGGTCATGCATCTCTCCACCGGGGGCAACCGGCTTGAGATGACCTCCAGCTCCTACAGTTACGACTCGGGCCGCAAGGCAGGCAGTATCGAGTTCATCGATACCCCCACCGCCGACCAGTTCGGGAGTCGCATCATCGACTCCAATACCGACTGTTTCTTCTTCACCGACAAAGGAGCTGCAGACCCTAGGCGTAACTTCTTCGTCTACTGCCCGATCGGCGCGGGGAACGAACCCCAGTCCGATCTTGTTCCGGGCTCTGATGTTGAACGGTTGGACTGGTACGACGGGCATCAGGTAACTACCTTCGTTCGAGGATAAGGAACAGCTCTCACTCGCCCATCTCAGCGATACCCCAGGCGGCGGTGGCGGTTCAATCTCCAGTTGGTACTCACCCCGGTTCGCTCACCGAGTCGCACCAGATTCGATTCGGCGACTAACGGGGAGAATCACGGCCAGCCAGAGGACGGTCAACAATTGCCCGATTCCTATCCACCCCTCCTTTATTCATTTCTGTCATAGCTCCCGTCGCCCTACCTTTCTAAGAGAGACTGCCTCACGATACTCAGTCTGAATCCGTAACAGACCAATATTTAGCGCGATAGCGCGGGTGCCCAGAAAACCCGGGTAGTCAGCCGCGCCAACGCCGCGATTGGGTGTGCACCACAAAAACCAACCGCGCGATTTTACCCCGGAGTAACGTGTTCAAGCCAACTCAGGTGCCCGTCCCCCATCCAGCCAACTTCACCGAGCACCCAGCCAGCCGACGACAGCACGCGCGAAACGCCGCCACAAGCGACGAAGCCAACGACATGGCGGTATATACCAGAAAGACTTGCAAAGCCGCGAGAGATGCCTTGTCGCGCGATTGAGGACGATGCACAGGTGCACTGAAGCTGCGTGAGTAGCAAGAATGGCCATTGAGCGCCTGACAGGCAATGTGACCCGACCTCACAATTCCCTCAAATTCACGATCAAAAAACAACATAGCCTTATTAAAGAGAGTCAAGATATCAACATTTAGATTGCTGATTTATTGCCAGACTTGCACCACTGGGTCTTTTCACCTTCACCTAAACCGACTTCGCACATTGCTTGACAAGGTTTACCGGGCGAGGGTATGAGGTTTGTAGAAGTGTAGGAGGGGTTCAGACTTCTTCGCGGGTGCGAGCTGCAAGATACCTCGAGTAGCGTTGTTCGCCTTGTTTTGCAGTGCGGTTTTTGCATCGGCGGTGAGTTCGAGGGAATCTTGACGGATGAAACGGAAACCGCGCGAGATACTCTCGCTCACCCATCGGTCAACGTAGTTCACTCGCTGCATCTCCCGGCTCCCCTTCCCGCCGTTGCCTCCTGTCGCCACCTCAATGTCGAAATCTGCGATATTCACCGCGTATCTGGCTCCAGGCTTTAACGCCCGGAATACCTGGTCGATAGTGCCGACCACATAATTGTCGAACCACTCTTCCAAGCTCTGCTTCTTATCGGTGGTCTCGTACCATTCCAGATTCCAATACGGTGGCGACGTAAACGCGAAATCGACCTCAGACACCAGTCCAATATCTTTCTCGGACCCGGCTTTATGGAGTTCGTAACTGTGCCGCCTTCCGGTCACAGATTCGATAAGCTCCCCGAGCTTGCCCAGATTGTGGAACGTCTCACTCGCTGGATCGGTCCCCACGTATGTGAGTTGCTTTGGGGAAGTCAGCGCGCCGAGCATCCTGCCCCCGAATCCGCAGCTCATATCCCACACCACCCCGCCTTCTGGTGCCCACCTACGGTAGATCTCTTGTGCAGCCATCGGGTAGAAGTTCGTCGGTTGCGGTTTCCCATTGCGCACCCGGCCTCTCAACGATGTGATGTTCTTCGGCAGTCCAGTTCGCTGCAAGGTCTTCACAAGCACCTGGTTCCCCGGCTCGTGTATCTGTTGAAACTGTTGAAACCAGGTCTTCCCACCACCTTTCCTGCCGACATCGAAAAGTTGAGGGAACATCCACCGGCACAAATCCGCACCTTCTGTGTGCGCCGACGACACAATTGCATAATTGTCACTCGGCGACCCTGCCTTCTTTTTGGTTCTACGATCGATACCCAGACCGTGTTCCACGCATTTCAGCACTTCGAGTTCAGCACCAGCGGTCGAGTAGTAGATGATCGGGAAAATATTCCGTTCCCTCACCAGCGCCACGGCTTCCTCTGCAACAGCCTGAATCTGCGCCCGGTACCCTTCGGCTCGGACATCAGCAGCCGCAAACACCTCAGCTTCAGGGAAGTTACTTCTACGCTCAGCACTCGAAATGTCAGTTTCAGTTTTCACTCCCGCGCGGGCTGCCAACTCTCTGTCTTTGAGCGCCTGCCAGAGTTCCTCGGAATCTTCGTACCCGGTCGAAGTAAGCTCTGTCTCTGGCACCGTGTACGCCCATTCGAGCACGCCATTTTCTGACTCGGGCGCCCAGCTGTAGTCACGCTTCATCGGTACCCATCCCGCTGCGCTGTGTTCTCCGATCACGTCGCCAGTACCTTTTGCGTCGCCGTTCTTCTCGCCTCCGCACGGCTCAGTCCGTGGAACGTCTGCATCTGTCGATACGACTGTTCCCCCGCCTCACGTAACACCTCTTCGCTGTGTCCCTGGTCAAGCCATTGCCGGACTTCATCGACATGCGGCCACCCCTCGAACAGGTTCACCATGCGAAGCTTCACCCGCACATGCAACGGGTTCAAGTACCGTTCAACGACATGACCGCCGAGCCGGTCAGCCAACGCGGCCATCACCTTGGTCTCAACGGTACTGCTCTGCATCTCCTCACGCGACGATGCAAAGTCGGCTTTCTCCGCGGCCGCGTTCCTCTGTGCTTTCCAAGCATCACGACAGCTCCTGGCTTCCTCATCGATGTCAGCGACCCGGCGAGAGAGTACCCAACCGGCCTCATACTGCCGATCAACTTCGATCAGCCACATCGGAGAAGGAAGCCCCAAATTTATCGCTCCGTGAAGCATATGTTGCTTCGGGAACCGCACCACCGCCACCGTCGTCGCAGCCGCCAGCACCTCAGCCGTGGCGTTCAACCGCCGCTCTTGCTCAAGTTTCATGATCGTACTGACCTTGACTGAACCATCAGCCTGCCACTCCGGACGCGGATCATGCGCCCAAACCGCCCACATCTCCGCGTCAGAATAGGGCGCGTTGATCGGCATCATGCACCGTTGCAGACCTCGCAGAATCATCTCCTGGCCCTCAGAACGAAGCTTCGCTTCCGACACATTGCGATACCCGAAATCGAAGCGATAGAAGCAGCCATCCAGGTACACGGCATCATTCCCAAACAGCTTCATCCCATCCCTTTCGCGCGACAGACGCAGAAAGACCCGCCCTGCTCAGCACCATCAGCACCTAACAGGGCGGGTCATTCGCTCCTTCCGAGGCTACATCTTCAGATACGTCGCGTACTCGTTATCGCGTCGCATCGCTTTGAACAGCTCCACCACGCATACCCGCAAGGAGGTAGCAATTCGCGCGAGCGGCAGCCCAGCGGCGAGCTGCTGCTCAGCGCCCAACACTTGCTCCAACGTCAACAACGGCAGAGTCTCCTGAGCAGCCACGAAATCAAATGCGAAACCGCGCGGCCCACGATTTGTCGTCGCCCGCTCAAGCTCGGCCATACGCCCAATCAGTTCAAGGGTTTCGTCTAGTGCCGGTACATTCCACGGGTTCTTCCGCTTCGCCGCACTCCCTTCCGAATCCGTCGCAGGCTTCAAGATGAATGCATCATCCAACGCCTCAAACCCGACCCCACGCGCCTTCAGGAATTTCAGAAGATCGTAGAAATCGGACACGGAATCCGCGATCCGGTCGATACTATCCACATAAATAAAGTCACCCGCCTGAGTCTCTGCGAGCAGCCGGTTCAGGTTGACTCTCGCAGTGTCATTCCGTGGTCCGTAATCACAAACAATCGTCGCCGAGCCAAATGTTTCCACACGTCGGTCGAGGTTCTCGTCGCTGTAGTCAAGGTGCATGTAACCGTAAACCTGATGAGTCATCACGACCCGCCTTTCGTCTCATTTTCATACGACATGATGCCGCCGAGAACAAACCCACGATCCGGCAAACAGTTCTAAAACGTTTCCCAGGCGGACTCGTGCAAGAAATACACAGACGCTGTATTCCGCCAGCCATTCTGAAAACGCAACATCAGCACACGCGCATCAACGCTGCCGGAACCACCATCAGCAGGGGTTTTGTGTGGCTCTGGTAGCTGAGGCGGGACTCGATCCCGCGACCTCACGATTATGCGTCGTGCGCTCTAACCAGCTGAGCTACTCGGCCCGAAGACCAAAGAATCATAGCCCCGAACCAGGATTGAACTGGCAACCCCTTCCTATAGAGAGAACTGACGTCGAAGTCCCCAACTTGGAAAGACTCTTTACGTGCAGCTCCAGGCCATAGAAGTGTTTGCTGCCAGTAGTAACAGTTCTTAAGTAAAGGTTTGTTAACGTTTCAGCGCTTGCGCTTACATCCCCGGTTCGCAACATCCCATATAGGCCTTGGCTTTTACAGATACCCCACAAGGAAAACGCGTATTTCAGGCAAAACAATCCATTGTTTTGCGCACATTCACTACATATGCTGACGACGGCTGCTGCCAGTCAAAACTTAATGTGTGTTTCATGCGGGTTGGGGAGTATTTAGAAGCCTCAGGCACAGCTACCTGCAGCACGCACCACATTAGAGAGGGATATCTTGCAGAATCTCAATGATGCGGTTTTACGCCGAAGAAAGAGCGTGCGCGGCGTTGCTGTCGGCACAGCAATAGCAATGGCATTTGCGCCTACTCTGTTTATGTCACAGACGGCTTTCGCAGCCGACGCTGACCCGACTGCTCCTTCAGCTGCCCAAGGCCAGCTAATCAACATTGATGCGTTGACAGCCGACTTGGCATCGCTCGCATTCACACAGACAAGCTACCCGGCTGACGTTGGCCCAGACACCGGTCAGCTCGACTTGGGGCTCCTTCAAAACGAAACGATCAGTCTGGGCAACGGTATTCAGCTACCCCTTCTGAAGAACCCTTCTACGGGCAAGGGGCTCATCACGCTCGGTCAGTTAGGTGCGGCTAGTAGTTATAGCGAATCGACCAGCAACACCTCCTCGAAGGCTTCGTCAGGCGTCCTCGGAGAAGGCGGAGCAATCGCCGTCAGCCCCAATACCGGTACCGGCACTGATCCGGCGTACATTGACTTGACGGAATTGTTCGACCAGCTCAGCGTCAGCGGGCTCACAGACACACTCCTAGACCAGGCTCGCCTTGAAGTAGGTGGCATCGCTACCGCTGCTGAGAGCACAAACGACGTTGTCACAAGCGAGTATGTGCTCGCGGGGGCGACTCTGAAGCTTCGCAGTCCTGCAATTGGTGAGCTCGCAACAGGGCTTGGCTCGGTTGTGCAGACAGCAGTGCAGCCCGTTAGCGATTTGGTCGCTCCCGGCGGCGCTCTTGCAGGTTTGCTCAATACCGTTAAGGGCACGGTAAATTCTCTTAGCCTCGGTGGCCTCGGCGTCAAGGTAAATAGTGCCGAGGTTTCGATCGCTGGCGTTGACGATGTCGGTGACACTGTAGTAAATCAACTTATTAGCACCCCGATCGCCAACAACAGCGGGTCGGTATCGATCGACCTTGGTACCGGTGAGATTACCCTCGATATCGCAAAGCTAATCCAGGAAGCGGATGGCTCTGACATCAACAATTTGCCCGCCAATTACAATGTGGTATCGGCCGATTTCGTGCAGGCAATCGTTCAGGGAATCACAGACTCACTCGCTGGCATCACCACCAAGGTGACGACAATCTTGGAGTCGGTACTCGATAATCTTGCAGTAAAATTGCATCTTGATGTTTCGGCGCTTTGCGTACCTCTTACCGGTATTTGCACTGCTCACGGTGCGGTAAACATCGACGGTTCCCTTGCACAATTCGCTGGCACGGATAGCGCCGCGCCTGGAGTTACCACTACGCTCTCACTTGTTGGCATTGACCTCGGACTTCTGCTGAACCCGGTCATCGCGGTTGTAGTTGACACCATCGCTAGCGTTACAGGCCCAGCGGTTCTGGGCGTTCTTGACACTGTTTCTGCTGGCCTTGGCAACGTAGTCAACCCGCTTGTTGAGGCAGTAACCGCCCCACTTGAGCCGGTACTGCGTGGTGTCCTCGATCAGCTCGTTACACTGCGCATTAACGAACAACCTACTGAGCTGTCGCCAGCTCAGGAGGGTGATCTTGGTGCTGGTAGCTTCACCGTCCGCGCTATTTCTCTAGGACTACTGCCTGATGCTCTTGGAGGCGATGGCGTGGCAAAGGTCTCACTCGCGTCATCGACGGTGCGTTCGGCCGCTTCCGATGACGGCACAGCGGAGGCAAAGGCAGACGC
>NZ_VXCR01000006.1:0-116484 GCF_052850455.1 Leucobacter sp. 1207-22
CGTGCTGAGGCCTGCACGCCGCAGGCGCCGCCAGCGCCAGGGAAGCTCTCATACTCAGCTTGGGGAGCTACAGTAGCAATGTGAGTTATCGAGAGCTGTACTCCCAGCGTCAGGAGGTCGTCGGCGAACTTATCGCCGACTGTGACTAGCCGTAGTCGCATCACCGAGCCCATTCGTGCCCTCGGTGATCGTCTCAGTCACCCACTCTTCGTGTGCGTTCTTATGCGCACGCTCGAAAGGCATACTCATGCAACCCCTTACCGAGGCGTACCTGCGTACGTCGCTGATCAATGCTTCGCGTCGCGAGTCATCTGAAATGCAGGTGACCGACGCCATCCTTGCGCTGCAAGAAGCCGACTGGGAACAGCTCGATTATCTTGGTTGGCGTGATCCCAAGTTTGTTCGTCGCGCGTACGTGATACTTCCGCGACTGGATGAGGCTCCCGCGGGCGTTCTGCTGCAGCAGGCCGAGGCGAGCCCCAGGTCGAGAGCGATGTGTAATTGGTGTCGCGACGTTCGGTTGCCGAATGATGTCGTGTTTTGGAGCGCGAAACGTGTTGGCGCTGCGGGACGCAAAGGCAACACGGTTGGAACGTTGATCTGTCGCGACTTTCAGTGCTCGCGTAACGTGCGTAATGATCCGCCCCCGGCCTACGAAGGATACGACGTCGCCGCGGCGCGTGAACGTCGGATTGACGATCTGGTGTTGCGCGCGACCGGTTTCGCGGAGATGCTCATTTCCGGTCGGTAGGTCGATACCTGCCGGAACAATAACGGTCGCACCACCGAAGATTCGCTGAGCGTTTCGAGAGACCGCTAGAGCTGGGCACCCGAGCGCTTATACGCTGTATGGGTGCCCAGCTCGGCGAGCTCTGGCGCGTGACCACGCTGGCGTGCAGCGATGAGGAGGGGCGTATGTCTCAAGTATTCCCAGTAGGGTTCGCGGACTTCCGCGATGGGCAGCAAGTGGGTAATCCCTGGGTGAGTGGTGCCGCGCCCACGGAAGACATTGCGGTTGTTGATCCGCGTCCTGAATGGCAGGAACGCTTTGCAAAGGCCGCCGCTGATATCCGTGATATCCTCGGTGATCGGGTGCAGGAGCTGCACCACATTGGCTCCACGGCGGTTGCAGGGCTTCCCGCAAAGGATGTTGTCGACATCGACCTCATCGTTGTCGACGCGTCAGATGAAGCCTCGTACCTGCCTGAGCTTGAAGCGCTCGGCTATGTGCATACGGTTCGTGAGCCTGAGTTCGAAGAGCATCGCATGTTGCGGGGCCTCGATCCGCGTGTGAACCTCCACGTCTATGGTGTTGGTGCTGCGGAACCAGCGCGACACCTACCGTTCCGTGACTGGTTGCGCGAACACACGACCGACCGAGAACTCTACGCCGAGCGCAAACGCGAGGCCGCAGGCGAGGCAACCAACTCGGTCGTGACCTACAACGAGCGAAAGCAGGCGGTCACCCGAGAGATCTATGCCAGGGCATTTGCTGGCGTAGGGGTTCCGATTGCGGATCGCGCGCTTGCGCCGAAGCAACTGCCCGCGTTGCCAGCCGAGGTGCGAGGGGCGCGGATCCACTGGCGTGCACTGACAGCTGATGACGTAGACCTCGTGCAGCAGTTGGTCGTGGCGTCTGGTCGCGTCGACCACCCAACCGAGGTGTATTCACGAGCGTCGATCGCGCTCGGTTTCAAAGGCGACAGATTCACTCTCGCAACTGACACGATCGTTGGTCTGAACAACGCAGGCGAGGCGATTGCCTATGGCGAGGCCCACCTTGGTGATACTGCGGAGACAGAGACCGCGATATCGCTTGACGGCACTGTGCATCCTGATTGGCGCGGGGAGGGTGTCGGGCGTGCGCTCATCGCATGGCAGGAGGCACGAGCTCGGCAGCTGCTCGCGGAAACTGGGAGTGATCTTCCGGCAATGCTTGATCTTGGTGCTCGAGAAGAGAACCTTGGTCATCTGGCGCTCTACCGGGCCGCCGGTTTTCAGCCGGTGCGTTGGTGGATGGAGCTCTGGCGACCGCTGGCAGAAGAAATTCCAAGCAAGCAGCTCGCGGAGGGCGTCACGATCCGCCCACTCACGAGCGAGCTGTCTGAGGCGACTCGCATCGCGATCAATGACGCGTTTCGTGACCATTGGGGATCGCAGCCCACCACCCAGGAAGAGTGGAACGATTGGCACGCCCTCGACGAGTTCGCTGCGTCACTGTCACGCATTGCGGTGGTCGGAGACGGCACAGATGAGCGCCCGTTCGAGGTCGTTGGCGCGGTCCTCAGCATGATGGATGAGGCTGAGTGGGAGAAGAACGGTGGACCGTTTGCCTACATGGCCACCATTGGCGTGGTGCGTGCGTGGCGTGGCAGGGGGCTCTCCTCCGCGCTCATCACTGAGACCCTGCGTGCTTACAAGGAAGCGGATCTTCAGCACGCGGCGCTGGACGTCGACGCGGCAAACCCGAGTGGTGCGTTGCAGATGTACACGAAGTTCGGGTTTGCGCCGCGTGATCGATCCATCACCTATGCGAAGCGTGCCTAGGGGGGCGTCACTGAGTCAACTCACTCAAGCTCGGTCAGAAAGCCACGGTATCCGTCGAGTGCCTCGGGCGCCAGGAGCGCGCGCGGCCAAAACACCGCCGTGGCGAGTGCGAGGGGCTCATTGCTGTCAATGATCGGGCGCGCCATCGAGTGAACGGCATCAACGCGAAGCACGCTGAGATCTGCCCCAAAGATCTCACGATAGACAGCCTCGGTCTCAGCCACATCAACGTTGCGGTCGTGTTCGCCGACGAGCAGCAGGATCGGAATGTGAGCCGTCGCTGATTTGGCAAGATCCTCGGTCGCATCAGCGTACATGTTGCGCGCGACGAAGGCCCAGCGGTCTGCGGTCATGGGCGGATCATCCTGAGTGACGGCAAGATACTCCTCGTGTGATGCGCCACGCTCAAGCATGGCCCGGGTCTCGTCGCTTGCCTTGATGGCGGCCGTTCGTTCCTGCGGGGTAGCCGAAGAATAGTCGAGCTCTGCGAGTAGATTGAACCGGCCCTGATCGAGCCAGTTGATTGCTGTGCCAACGGCGACAACCCCATCGATGTCGTCTCGCTGGTGAACCACCTGGGGGAGCACCCATCCCGCTTGACTCGCGCCCCAGAGCACGATGCGATCGGTCGGGATATTATTCTGCGTCTTCGCCCAATCGATGACCTCGCTTACCTCGGTCGCGCGATCGGTGAGAGACTGATCGAGCCAGTTGCCTGCTGATCCGCCGACGCCCCGCTTGCTCCACGAAATGGTGGCATAGCCAGCATCTGCTGCGCTTTCGAACCATGGCGCATACAGGCCGTCGTGCGTCGCTGTGACTGCGGCATCACCGTGCACGATGATTGCTAGCCCGCGCGGATCACCTTCGCGAGGAAGGGTGAGGACGCCTTCGAGTTCACCAGAGGGGACCGAAATGCGCAGCTGTGTCTCGGTGAAGCGGAAGTGGTTACCGATGAGCACGGCGCCGGTGCCGAGGATTCCGACGACAACGATCGCGCTCACGACGATCTTCAACCACTGCATTACTCTCTTTTTGCTCACGATCGTACTCTAGATGATACCATTTGAGAAATGGTAGCGGTGGTCACCCAGGCTGTTGTTGAGCATGTATCCCATTCCACACGAACGTGACAATTTTGATACTCTTCTTTCATGGCAGCGACCGTTATCGACTTGGGCTTCACCGACGCCGAGCGTGAGCGCATCGGTGAACTGTACTGGCAAGCGTTCTCACGCAAGTTTCGGCATGCGTTCACTGACGCCGACCAGGGGTTGCGTGTCATGCAGCAGCTCATGCGCGCGGATCGTGTGCTCGTCGCGCGCATCGGTGGTGAAGTCGTAGGCATGTGCGGCTTTCAGCTCGCTGGTGCAGGAGCAATTGATTTCACCTGGGCAGCTTTGCGACGTGTGCTTGGCAGGTGGCAGGCGATCCGCGCACTCGTGGTCTGTGGCGTGCTTGCCCGCGGAGAACAGGCGCAGACGCTCGTGCTTGATGGCATTTGCGTCGCGGCAGACTGGCGCGGGCGGCAGATTGGCACCAGTCTGCTGCAGGCTGCGAACGCGCTTGCGGCCGAGCGTCACATGCGTGCGGTGAGGCTGACCGTCATCGACGCCAACCCACGCGCAGCAGCACTGTACCGACGCGAGGGGTATCGTGCTGTCTCAGGTGGTTCGCTACATGGACTCGCGAGCGTGTACGGTTTCGATGGGTACACGGTTATGGAGCAGGAGGTGCGTGGATGACGCCAAAAGTTTCGCCGCGCACGGTGATCGAGGCCTTGTTGCCTGCCGCGGGCGCTGTTGCGTTAGGCGTCGTGTATGACACCGCGAACCTTGCGGGGATAGCCGACCAGCCCCTGCGGCTTGCACTCCGCCGAGCAATCGGTGCGGGCCAGATAACGCAGACGGGTCGGGGTCGGTCGGGCCAGATCTCTCTCACCGCGGAAGGCCATCTCGCGCTCGAACGTGACCGGCAGGCGCTGCGATTGCTCAGCGCGCAAGACGCAGGAGTCGCCCCGTGGGATGGTGAGTGGCACCTGTACAGTCTGAGTGCTCCTGAGCGTGAGCGTGCGGTGCGCGATGCTTTCAGGCGTGAAATGCGGTCACTGGGCGCCGTCACCTGTGCGACTGGCCTCTACGTCACCCCACATGATCTTGACGAGCTTCTTTCGCCCGCCACCGAACCCTATGTTGTGGCAGCAACCGCGCACACGTTTGTGGTGCGAGGTCTGCGTGATCCGCGCGCGATTGCAGCAAAGCTCTGGCCAGCAGCTGACACGATGCCGGCCTATGTGACGCTCGCTCAAGAGGTCGAATTGCTGCGCCAAGAGCCCAACCTCACGCTGCGCAGACTGTATTTGGCTGATGCGCTTGAGCGTGCCGTGCGCGAGGATCCCCTGATTCCTGCTGAGCTGCGTACCGAGGCGTGGTCGCCCGTTGAGATTCGACGGGCATGGCGTGAGTGTTGGAACGCGGCAGGTGATGCAGCGGAAGGCGCCGGACCAGAACTATTCGCTGGCTGGGATCTCGACGATTCCGCAGCTCAGTAGGGGCCACACAGTCGATTGCGACAACACGCGGCGAGTGAAACTCTCTGATGAGCGGTGGCGTCAGCCTTGCTTTGGCGCCGGTCTGGCCAAGTTTTAAGTTGCAAAACGTGGCTAAACCCAGAATTACAAGTGACGCGTAAATCAGGGGTCTACAAAGGGATTCATACGGGACGCCTAAGCCAACATTGTGTGTTACACACAGTCTTGATTGTTTGGGGTGTGATTATTTTGGAAAGAATCCGGGAAATACATAGACTTCTTGCTGCCCGTGCGAAGACAACAAATGTTGGAACGCGCGGCTGAATACTTTTAGCTCCTCGAAAGGGTCATTGATGCGCCTCCGTGGTATTTCCTCTGCTTCTATCCTCATCGGTGCGCTCGCACTTACCGGCGCACTCGCTGGCTGCTCAGGCGCGCCCGCAGCCCGCGATGCTGAGACCCGTGAGGTCACCGAGGCTGGCGAGGACAGCGTCTTCGCGATCCGCGTTGGTGACTGCACCAACGACATTGCGAGCACCGAGGCAGACGTGCTTCCCGTCGTGCCGTGTGCAGAGCCGCACGACAACGAGGTCTACCACGCGTTTGATCTCGAAGATGGCGAATGGCCAGGCGAAGACGCAGTCATGGCAGCAGCAGAAGAGACCTGTGTGGCACAGTTCGAACAGTTCGTCGGCGTCTCGTACGACGCGTCGGAACTCGACTGGTGGCCCATGTCGCCGACTCAGGGCAGCTGGGAAGGCCTGAACGACCGTGAGGTGTACTGCCTCGCATACGACCCCGCTGGCCTCGTCGAGGGATCGCTCGCTGGCGCTGGTCGCTAAGAAACTCGCTCAGCCGCGCTCAGGTGAGCGCAATGCAAAGCTGTGAACGGCAACGGCCGCGGCTCAGGTACACACCTGGGCTCGCGGCCGTTGTTGATTTCAATGGTGAATTAGCGCGGGACGACGATGATGCCGCGGTACGCCGGGTCACCCCAGCGGGTGATGAGATCGATACCAGCGAGCGGAATTGGCAGCGCGCTCGTGTCTACCCAGCTTTCGCCGTGCTCTTGCTCGACCCACGGGTCTGAGATGACGATGCTGTCGCCAATGACGTCGTGTGCGAGCACCCAGTGCGGTGCGGCATCTTGAATGAGTGGCTCGAGCGCAATGAGCAAGAATACGTCGTTGCCAGCGGCGACGAGATCGCGGATCTCTTCGGTCGACGCCCACCGGCGCTCAACCTCAAGCCCGAGGGTCTCAGCGGTGCGAAGCGACTCCTCTTGCAGCTGTACGCGAAGCTTACGCTCGTAGAAGTCGGTGTACCACTCGAGCAAGACCGGGCCCTCAGCACTGAGAATCACGCGAGGCTTGCGCGCGGCGTCACCAGTGCGAGTAAGCATTTCTTCTGCGGTCGTGACCGCGAGGCCAACAGGCTCGCACGCCGGCATGTTCGTCGCACGCCGCCAGAAATCGAGTTCAACCGTGTGGTTATCGGTGCCGTTGTCACCGAGGTCGCCGAGGTTGTGCTCTTCGAACATCATGAGCGAGGTCACCGCGCCACAAGTGACGTCGGTGGTCTGGCCGTAGTACGGCACTGCGTGAGTGGGCGCCGCGCCAAGCCACAGTGACCAACTGCGGGTGTACGCAGGGTCTGCTGGGCGGGTGCTTGGCACAGAGGGCAGCGGGTCAGCGTCGCGGGTGAAACCGACTGCCTCAAGTGCGGATCGGACAGCCGCGGTCAGCGGAGCCTGCGCGGGATGCTCTTCGAAGCGGATCACGATCGGCTCAGGCTGCGCAGCATCATCGGTTGCGACGCGGTCATGACGTGCTGCCTCGAGTGCTGCCTGCGCGGCAGCCGCAGCGTGCTCACCCGCGGCAGTCGAAACGAACAGGTCAACGATCTTGCGGTAGGCAGTGTGTGGGCGGCCAGCAGTAAGCGCGGCTGCGAGCACTGTGCCATTGGCATCAGTAACCGTCACGGTGCGGGGCGACCAGTGGTCGCGCTCGATCGTCCAGAGTGCAAAGCGATCTGCTGCGTCTGCCACGGTGAGCTCGGCGGGTGCCACCGAACCTGAGACGACGGTTGTGGTGAGTGACATACCTTTAGTGCTCCTTCGAAGCTGTGGAGGACGGTGCAACTGCGCTCGCCGCAACGCTTTCGCGTTCTGCCGCTGCAACGAGCATCTGCGTGTACGGGTGCGCGGGAGCCCGGAGCACCTGTTCGGTTGCCCCCGACTCAACGATGTTGCCTGACTGAAGTACCACTGTACGGGCGGCGACCCTGGCAACGACTCCGAGGTCGTGCGTAATGAACAGAATTGCGAGGCCAAACGAATCTCGCAGGCGTGTGAGCAACTCAAGGATCTGCGCCTGTACCGAGACGTCGAGCGCCGAGACACTCTCATCGCAGATAAGCAGTTCGGGGTTTGGCGCAAGCGCACGAGCGATGGCAACGCGCTGCCGTTGCCCACCAGAGAGCTGCGCTGGGCGACGCGACGCGAACGTCGGGTCCAGCTCGACAAGTCGCATGAGTTCATCCAGGTCTGAGGCGGGGCGGCCGACCGCTGCCAATGCCTCGATGAGTGAGCGACCGATAGTGAAGGCCGGGTTGAGCGTCGAGTACGGATCTTGGAAGACAATCTGCATCTCGCCAGGCTTGCGCCCACGACGACCTGCAGACAGCTGTCGGCCACCGAGCGTCACCGTGCCAGCGTCTGGCACGTCGAGACCCGCGATGCAGCGGGCAAAGGTGGACTTGCCTGAGCCTGACTCTCCAACGAGCGCGACAATCTCGCCAGCGGCGACATCAACCTCAGCGTTCGACAGCACGGTGCGTGACCCGAAGCGCTTTGCGATGCCGCGCGCGCTGAGCACGGCGGGCGCGGTGGGGCTGACGGATCCGCGCCCATCGCCCGAATCAGTGACCGAGGGGTTCGCTGCGAGCAACGCGCGCGTGTACGCGTGCCGTGGATCGGCAAGCACTGCATCGGTGCGTCCGCGCTCGACAACCTCGCCACCGCGCATGACGACGAGTTCATCGGCGCGACCCGAGACGATGCCAAGGTCGTGGCTGATGAGCAACACGCACATGTCATGCTTGCGCTGCAGCTCGCGCAGCAGGTCGAGCACCTCGCCCTGGTTGCTCGCGTCGAGCGCGGTCGTTGGCTCGTCAGCGATGAGGAGTCGCGGTTCTGCAGCAAGCGCGGCGGCGATTGCCACGCGCTGCCGCATGCCGCCAGAGAGCTCACTCGGGAAGCGCCGCGCAACCTCCGCTGGCAGGTGCACCTCTGCGAGACGCCGGGTGACCTCGGTTGCGAGTTCGGCTTTGCTGAGCTTGGTCCCTGCGTGACGTGCACGGGCGCGGATCGTCGCAGCGATCTGCTCCCCACACCTGATGACGGGGCTCAGGCTCGTGAACGGATCTTGGAGCAGGAGCACGACACGTCGCCCGCGGATATCTGCCCAGTCAGACTCGGCGGTGCTGGCGAGGTCGAAGCTGTCGCTGTCGATCCGCATCTCGCCCTCAGCGGCCGTCCCGCGGGGGAGCAGACCGGTGATTGCGCGCGCGGTCATGGTCTTTCCCGAGCCTGATTCGCCGATGATCGCGAGCGTGGTGCCAGCGGTGATATCGAGGTCAAGGGGCTGCACGATGGTGCCAGCTGGGCCTTCGACCGTGAGTCCGCGCACGGTGACCGCACGAGCGGCCTCGTCGCGTGTGACAGCTGCGTGGGTCATTGGATTCCCTTCGCTCGGAGGCGTTCACCGAGGTGATCGCCGAGCAGGTTCACGGCCATGGTCACCGCGATGATGAGGAGCGCCGGGAGCAGCAGCATCGACGGGTTGTCGAGCATGAGCGTGCGGCCGTCAGCGATCTGGCGGCCCCAGTCAGGTGTGCCGGGCGCGACGCCGATACCCAAGAACGACAGTGACGACAGCGTCACGAGTGCGATGCCGAGGTTGAGCATGAAGTTCGTCACGATGAGTGGCCACACGTTCGGCACGATGTGCACGTACATGATGCGCGCGGGGGAGAGCGCGAGCATCTGACCAGCTTCGACGTAGGGGCGTGGAGCCTGCTCGATGACTCCGGCGCGCACGATACGAATGTCGGAAGGCGCGAAGAGCACGATGAGCATGCCGACGGTGACCCAGTACCCGGCACCGAAGATACCGGCGACGACGATTGCGACGAGCATAACCGGCAGAGAGAGGAGGATGTCGACGATCCGCCCGATGACAGTATCGGTGAATCCGCCGAGGTACCCAGCGAGCGTGCCGAAGATGATCGCGAGGATCATCGAGCCCGCAGCAATCGCAAGGGGGCCTGCAACTGCAGAACCGGTACCCGCGAGCGTCAGCAGGAGAATGTCGCGGCCAAGCTCGTCGGTGCCGAGCGGGTGACCATCGAAGCCCATGGGGAGCAGCGAGTCGAGAATGCTCTGCTTTGTCGCCGCGTCTTGCAAGAACGGTGAGACCACCGCGAGCACGGCGACGAGTGCGAGGAACACCAGTGAGATGATGACCACCGTGTTGCCGCGGCGCTTGCGGCCGAGGCCAGCCTGTGAGAACTGCGCCTGCGAGAGCGAGGTAGTGGGGCGAATCATGCGCTGAGCTCCCTTCCTCGCACGCGCGGATCGAGCAGCAGGTAGCTGAGGTCCACGAGAATCGTGATGATCGCGATCGTTGCCGCGATGAGCAGCGTCAGCGCCTGTACGACGGGCAGGTCCTTGAAGAGCACCGACTCTTGCAGCAACGAACCGATGCCAGGCAAGGAGAACACCGTCTCGACGATGATCGTGCCACCCACGATGAAGGTGAGGATCAGGCCTGCGCCCGTAATGATGGGGATCGCGGCTGAGCGCAGCGCAATGGTGCGCACCTCTCGTTCGGAGAGGCCACGTGAGCGGGCAAACGTGACCGCGTCACTGCCGAGCTCGCGCAGCACCGCGGCGCGGGTCATGCGCATGAGAATCGCGCCGATGCCTGAGGCAAGCACGATCGCGGGAAGGGTGAGATGCCAGAGCACGTCGAGTGCGCCCTTTCCGCCACCGTACGCGGGGAAGAACGGAATGAGCATCGAGAAGAGGTACAGCAGCAAAATCGCGAGTGCGAATGACGGCGCCGAGAGACCGAGGAGCGCGAGCGCGCTCGTCAGTCGGTCGGTTGCCTTGCCCTCACGTGCAGCGGCAATGATGCCGAGAGGAATCGCAGTCACGACAGCGACGATGAACGACAACAAGACGAGCGCAACCGTGCTGCCCAACCGGTCACCAACGACCGTGGTCACCGGCTGCTGCATGCGGATCGACTCACCAAAGTCACCCTGCAACGCAGCCCACAGCCAGTCGAAGTACCGCACGAGGAACGGATCATCGAGGTGATACTGGGCGCGGATCGCAGCAACCGCTTCTGGTGAAGCAGGTCGGTTGCCGAGCAGGTTCTTCACGATGTCGCCCGGCGCAAGGTAGACGAGCGAATACGTGAGGAACGAGATGAGGAGCAGGATCACGAGTACGCCGAGCAGGCGGACCGCAATCGTGCGAGCGAGCGCACCGCCCACGGCGCCGGAGCGTCGGGGCGGTGCGAGGGTGACGGCAGTGGCGTCCGTCTGGGTTGTGCTCATACGCTGTCGGGGTCTGACTTACTCAGCCGCGTAGAGCTCTGCGCCCCACGGTCCGATGAAGGAGTACGGCGAGAAGTCGGTGAGGCCGACGTTGCCAGAGAAATAGGTGAGGCTCTGGCCCCACCACAGCGGCGCGGTCACGGTCTCAGCAGCGTTGAGTTCTTCGAGCTGGAGGAGCAGGTCGATGCGCTCCTTCGGATCGGTTGCAGCGCCAGCAGCTGCGACGAGCTTTGCGGCCTCTTCGCTTTCGAAGTGGTTCGGGTTTCCTGGGCCAACCAGGTAGCTGTTGATCTCTGCAGGGTTGCCGGTCGTCGGCAGGTACCACATGAAGCCGAGCCCGTGCTCGCCGTCGCCGACGGTTGCGAGCCACTCTTCGATGGGAACCTCGCGCACCTTCACGGTGATGCCGATCGTCTTGAGGTTCTCTGCGAGCGACTGTGCCGCGGTGCCGAGCTGCTGACCGGTGTTCGGGTAGGTCAGCTCGGTCGTGAAGCCCTCTGGCACTGACGACTTCGCGAGGTATTCTGCGGCCTTCTTGAGGTCGAAGCTGTGCGACTTCACTTCGCCGAGTACCTTGCGAGCCTCTTCAGGCGAGTACACCTGGCTCAGGGTCTCTGGCGACATGATGGTGTTTGCTGGTTCACCGTAGCCGCGAAGCAGCTTCTCAACGATGGCGTCGCGATCTGCCGCGCTTGCGATAGCCGCGCGCACATTCGGGTCATCGAACGGAGCAACGGTCTGATCGAACTGCAGGCCGACGTATGAGAAGTCATTGAGCGCCTCGACGCGGCCGCCGTCAATCTTTTCCCACTGGCTCACCTGGGTGAGGGGAACGTTGAGCGCGATATCGAGATCGCCCTTCTGCGCGGCGAGCAGGCGGGTGTTTTCATCAGAGATGAAATCGACGCGGATCTCCTTCGCCTTGACCGGGTCACCCGTCCAGTGCTCGTTCGGCGTGAGGAGTGCGTGCGAATCGGGTGAGAACTCGGTGACCTGGTACGGGCCGCTGCCCATCAGGAGCGAGGTGCTCGTACCGAGCTTGTTGTCGTGTTCTGCCGCGTACTTCTCGGACGTCACCACGAGCGCGCCAGCACTCGAGAGATTCGCGAGGAACGCTGCCTCAGGTGCCTTCGTCTTGACGGTGACTTCGTTGTCGCCGGTGACCTCTGCCGAGGCGAGACCCGTCAGGTAATAGTTGGTGCCCGGCGCTGCTGCGGGATCCGCCGCATTCTTCAGGCTGAAGACCACGTCTGCCGGGGTGACAGGGTCGCCGTTCGCGAACTTCGCGTCTGCGCGCAGTGTGAAGACGTAGGTGGTGTCGTCTGGTGTCGTCCATTCAGCCGCGAGAGCAGGGACGATCTCGCCCGTTGTCGAGATACCGACGAGGCCCTCTTGCACGGTCGCGTTGAGGTTGTAGTTGAGAATTCCGGCTTCCTGCGTGATCGACAGGTTCGCAAGCGAACCGGGGAAACCGACGGTGACCGAGTCGAGCTGCTTGCCACTGTCAGCGGGAGCGGCATCATTGCCACCTCCGGCGCTGCCACAGGCAGTCAGCGCGAGTGCGGCAGCAAGCGTGCCAGCAATTGCGGCGCCGCGCAGGGCTCGGCCGCGGCCACGGGAAATCGAGGGGAGGGGACGCATGGGGCTCTCCATTCACTGAGTCTGTGCGCATGAGCCTACAGAGTGAAGAGCCCCCATGCCCCATTAGATTTCGTCGGGTTACTTATTGCTTCGCGTGATGTGTGTTGCGCCGCCTTGCGGAACGGCGCGCCCGGGGCGAAAAATTGCCCCGGGCGGAGCCTGAGATGCGCCTCGTTATGCGGCAGGAAGCCGCTCGCCCGCACGTACCGGGATGGTGAGATCGTTCTCTGCCGGGGTGAATGGGCACGTCGTGTTGGGGTTGTACGCGAACGGCGGGTTCGTCGCGCGGTTGAAGTCGAGCAGCAAGGTTCCGTCTGGCTGTTCTTGTACGTCGAGGAACCGCACAAACTCAAAGGTTTCGCTGCCTCGCGTGGCGTCAGTGAAGTGGACGCGCAGGTTGCCAGGAGAGCCAAAGAGCGTGAGTGCGTGCTCCTCGCCATCGACCTCGAACACCGCCTGACCGGGAGAGTCGAAGTACTGCTTCGCGCCGGGAATCGCGCAGTTCACCTCGATGCGTTCACGGGGGAGTGACTCGAAGCGCGCAGTGACCGCCCACGCAGGATCGGCGGCAAACGTTGCAGTTCCCTCATATGAGACGCGGATCTCCGATGCCGGATCTTGCGGGCGCACCGAGATCCGCCCACTGCGTTCTGCAACCAAAATCTTCACGTCGCCCCAGGTGAGCAACGTTGCACCCTGCTCTTCGAACGGGCCGAGCGTGATCGCGCCAACCGCAGGCTCGCCATTGTGAGCAACGCCGTCAGCCGCCGAGAACTCGACGGTCACGACGCCGTCAGCCGCAGCGCTCCAGACACCGGGAAGGCCCGGCAGCTCCGTTGGTTCAGCCGTCAGCCAGTGCAACGCCGTCATGCTCAGCGGCCCGTGGGCGCTCGTGCGGCCCGCCTCAACGGTGTCGTGCCAAGCTGCGTGCTCGGTTGCGAATGCTTGCGGGTCCTGTGCTGACATGGGGAATCCTCTCGCTGCTGCTTGTGTACCAGTATTGTGATCCGCGCCCCTGAACGGAACCCTCAGCGTCACGCGGCGACATGCGCGCTCGCCGCAGTGTGTGCTGCCGCGCTCACTGCAGCGTCAGACGCAGGAACGCCAGCCGCGAAATCGCCGCCAAATGTCAGTGGTGCGGAGTACGCTCCAAACATCATGAGTATGCACGGCGGGCCAGCAGCACGCGGCGTCAGAGGTGGCGGTCGCGTGGCGTCAGGTGATGCCGCTGCCCAGCGTGAGCGCAACCGCGAGGCCCCGAAGATTGACCGTCTCGGTGCGCGGATCGCAGAGCTCTTCCGCCCCTACCGCGTGCCGCTCGTCATCATCATTGTGCTGGTGATCGCGGCAGCTGGGCTCGGTGTCTTGCCACCGTTGCTCACACAGCAGGTCTTTGACGTTGGGCTCTTCCCGCTTGATGGCGGCGGGCCAAACATGCCAGAGCTCACTCGGCTGCTCGTCATCATGGTCACGCTGTTCATCGTGTCGGGTGGCATTGGGGTGCTGCAGACCTACATGACCGCCCGCGTTGGCAACCGCGTGATGGGTGATCTGCGTGAGCGCCTCTTTGCGCACCTGCAATCGATGGAGCTCGCGTTCTTCACGCGCACAAAAACCGGCGTGATTCAATCGCGCATTCAAAATGACGTTGGCGGCGTTGCTGGGGTGCTGTCGAACACCGTCTCAAGCGTCATCGGCAACACCGTCACCGTGATTGCGGCCTTTGTCGCCATGCTGCTGCTCAGCTGGCAGCTCACGCTCATCGCGGTGGTCATCATGCCCGTGCTCGTCATCGCGCAGCGTCGCGTCGGCCAGGTGCGCGCACGCATCGCGGGGCGCACGCAAGAATCCCTGTCAGAAATGACGGCGATCACGCAAGAGACACTGTCGGTATCTGGGGTGCTGCTTGCGAAGACCTACGCTCGCGAGGGTATGGAGAGCGAGCGTTACGCGGCAGAGAACAGCAATCAGATCGCGCTGCAGGTGAAGCAGACGATGAGTGGCCAGGTGTTCTTCGCCCTTGTGACCGTCTTTATGTCTGCCGTGCCGGCGATTGTCTACCTCTGTGCCGGGTGGATCCTCGCGCGCGGTGGCGCAGGTGCCGTCGACATCACCGCGGGTACGATCGTTGCCTTCACCACGGTGCAAGCGCGACTACTCTTCCCCCTCACGAACCTCATGCGGGTGGCGCTCGACCTGCAAACCTCGAAGGCACTGTTTGCTCGCATCTTCGAGTACCTCGATCTCGAGCCCGCGATCCGCGATGCTGAACAGGCGCGTGTGCCATCAGACGCCGATGGCCGTGCTGGCTGTGTGGAATTCGCAAACGTTACCTTCAGCTACGACGACGCAGCACCCGACGAGCGACCAACGCTCGACGACATCTCGTTCACAGTCGGCGCGGGAGAGTTTGTCGCGTTCGTCGGCCCATCTGGCTCGGGCAAGACGACGATCGGGTCACTCATTCCACGGCTCTATGATGCGACCTCTGGTTCCGTGAAGTATGCGGGTGATGACGTGCGCGAACTGCAGCACGAGGCGCTCGTTGAACGCGTCGGTGTGGTGACGCAAGAGCCCTACCTGTTTCACGCGTCGATCGCAGACAACCTGCGGTACGCGAAGCCAGACGCAACAGACGCAGAGCTCGAACGTGTTGCTCGCATGGCAAACATCCATGACACGATTGTCGGCTTTGCCGACGGCTACGAGACGATTGTTGGTGAGCGCGGCTACCGGCTCTCTGGTGGTGAGAAGCAGCGCATCGCGATTGCGCGTGTGCTGCTCAAAGATCCGCGTGTGCTCGTGCTCGATGAAGCAACAAGCGCACTCGATACCGTGAACGAACGCGTGGTGCAGCGCGCGCTCGATTCTGCACGCACCGGGCGCACGACCATCGCGATTGCACACCGCCTCTCGACCATCGTCGGTGCCGACCGCATCTACGTCGTTTCAGCGGGGCGGATCGTCGAGTCTGGCACCCATGCTGAGCTGCTTGCTCGCGGTGGCGCATACGCGGAGCTCACCGAGCAGCAACGGTAATCTTGTGATGTGAGCGTAAAAGTCTTGGCCGTTGGCAAAAAGCACGAGAGCTGGGTCAGCGACGGCATTGCGCGCTACGAGAAGCGGCTCCGTAAGCCCTTCGACGTTGCTTGGCAGCTGCTGCCTCACTCATCTCGCGAGGGTGAGCATGCCCGCGCCGAGGAGTCCGAGCGAATTCTCGCCAAGGTCGACCGCGACGCGTTTCTCGTGCTCCTTGACGAGCGCGGCAAGAATGTTGATTCGCCGAAGCTCGCTCGCACGCTCCAGGGCGCCTTCGACGCTGGACGCTCGGTCGTGGTCGTCATCGGCGGCGCCTACGGCGTCGACGACTCGGTGCGCCAGCGCGCCGACTTCGTGTGGAGCCTCTCGGCGCTCGTGTTCCCGCACCAGCTCGTGCGTTTGATCCTCGCTGAGCAGCTGTATCGCGCGCAGGAGATCGCGGGCAACCGCCCGTACCACCACGTGTAACCAGCGCACGCGGGGCGCGGATCAGCTCCAACCCTGAAATGTCAGTGGTCCCACCTACGCTACTGACATGAACCCGATCCGCCTCGCCACGCGCCACCTGTCAGCATCTCAGTGCTCACGCGCATCGTCGCGTGTGCGCAAGCGATCACTGGCGGTGGCTGCTGCCGCACGTGGCGCCTCCGGGCGGCGAAGGTCAGTGCCAACCCCGGTGAGTTTGCCTGTGCGCGTTCCCGTGCGCGTGATTGATCGAAGTGCGCGGGCGATCGAGATCGAGAATCGGAGTACCGACCGGCTGCTCCTTGCGCGCTTTGCGCTCGCGGGCGCCGGCATGCTTGCGCTGTCGTTGCCGTGCACCCTTGAACCAGGCGACCGACTGCGGGTGATTGTGCGCGGTATTCACGATCCTGATATCGCTGATGCAGGTGGCGCAATGCTCATGCTGAGGTGGTTCCAACCCGATGGAGAGGAGCTGCTGTGGCCCATTGCGTTCTAACTGTCAAGAGCCAGTTTCACCACTAGAGGCGACACGCCGCAAGAGGGTGTGTAGAGAAACGAGATGTGAGGTCCAGTGCCTGTGGATAACTCCGAAATTGGGGCGAAACTACGCCAATTGTTCTCCCCAGCCAGAGTTATCCACCGGTGGAAAATCGGTGGATAACTACATCCTTGTAACTACATCATGTTGTGGTTGGCAGTCATGTGGTTCACTAGATGTTGTGCCTCACCGAGGTCACCGAAGTTTTTGCGAGAAGGGAAGTTCATGGCTATTACGGTCTACACCAAGCCCTCGTGCGTGCAGTGCACCGCGACCTACCGGGCGCTCGACAGCAAGGGCATTGAGTACGACGTGCTCGACCTTTCAGAAGACGAGACTGCACTGCAGACGGTGAAAGAGCTCGGCTACCTGCAGGCTCCCGTTGTGGTGACCGAAGACGGCCACTGGTCGGGCTTCCGCCCCGACAAGATCGCCGAGCTGGCAAGCCGCCTGGCCTAAGCCCGTATCTCACGGGGCGTTCTACGGCAGAGGGCACCGCGAGTTCACATACTGACTCTGGGGTTCCCCGCGCAATGGCGCACGGGGAACCCCAGAAAAGTATCGGTGCACGCTGCGCCGCCTTGAAGTTTTGAATTACCGGAAGAATTAAGACAGCGCTCCCGCGCAGATGGATGGGGAAAGTGGCAACTGACGTCGCGACCAATCACGAGTCGTCCAAGATCAGTGAGATGGATTACCACTCGCTGAACGCGATGCTGAATCTGTATGACGCAGACGGCAAGATTCAGTTCGATAAAGATCGTGAAGCTGCGCGCCAGTACTTCCTGCAACACGTCAACCAGAACATGGTGTTCTTCCATAACTTCGAAGAGCGCATGCGCTACCTCATCGACAACGATTACTATGAGAAGGCACTTCTCGATCAGTACTCGCCCAAGTTTGTTGAGCAGCTCACCGACGAGGCATATGCCCTGAAGTTCCGCTTCCCCGCATTCCTTGGCGCATACAAGTTCTTCACCGCTTACGCGCTCAAGACCTTCGATGGTAAGCGTTACCTCGAGCGCTTCGAAGACCGCGTCGTAATGGTCTCGCTCGGTCTTGCGCAGGGCGATGAGAACCTTGCACGTGGCTACATGCGTGAGATGATCGCTGGTCGTTTCCAGCCTGCGACCCCGACCTTCTTGAACCTCGGCAAGGCGCAGCGCGGCGAACTCGTTTCGTGCTTCCTCCTCCGCGTCGAAGACAACATGGAGTCGATTTCGCGCGGCATCAACTCGTCGCTGCAGCTCTCGAAGCGTGGCGGTGGCGTTGCGCTCTCGCTCTCGAACATTCGTGAGGCTGGCGCACCGATCAAGAAGATCGAGAACCAGTCGTCTGGCATCATTCCCGTCATGAAGCTGCTCGAAGACAGCTTCAGCTACGCAAACCAGCTCGGTGCGCGTCAGGGTGCTGGTGCGGTGTACCTCTCGGCACATCACCCCGACATCATGAAGTTCCTCGACACCAAGCGTGAGAACGCTGACGAGAAGATTCGTATTAAGACGCTGTCGCTCGGCGTTGTTGTTCCCGACATCACCTTCGAACTCGCAAAGCGCAACGAAGACATGTACCTCTTCTCGCCGTACGACGTCGAGAAGGTCTACGGCGTTCCCTTCGGCGACATTTCGGTGACCGAGAAGTACTACGAGATGGTCAACGACGCTCGTATTACGAAGAGCAAGATCAGCGCACGTGTCTTCTTCCAGACCGTTGCTGAGCTGCAGTTTGAGTCGGGCTACCCGTACATCGTCTTCGAAGACACCGTGAACCGCGAGAACCCCATCAAGGGCCGCATCAACATGTCGAACCTCTGCTCTGAGATTCTGCAGGTCAACACTCCGACGACCTACAACGAAGACCTGAGCTACAACGAGATCGGCAAGGACATCTCGTGCAACCTCGGTTCGATGAACATCGCCACTGCGATGGACGGCGGCAACCTTGCTGAGACCGTTGACCTCGCGATCCGCTCGCTCACCGCAGTGAGCGACATGAGCTCGATCTCGTCGGTTCGCTCGATCGAAGACGGCAATGCGAAGTCGCACGCTATCGGCCTTGGCCAGATGAACCTGCACGGCTACCTCGCACGTGAGCACGTGCACTACGGTTCGCCTGAGGGCATCGACTTCACGAACATCTACTTCTACACCGTGCTCTTCCACGCGCTCACCGCGTCGAACAAGATCGCGATCGAACGCAAGCAGGTCTTCGGTGGCTTCGAAGATTCGAAGTACGCTTCGGGTGAGTTCTTCGACAAGTACACCGAGCAGGCTTGGTTCCCCGAGACTGACCGTGTTGTTGAGCTGTTCGCAAACGCTGGCGTTGAGATCCCGACCCAGGAAGACTGGCTCGCGCTCAAGGCAAGTGTCATGGAGCACGGCATCTACAACCAGAACCTTCAGGCGGTCCCGCCGACCGGTTCGATCTCGTACATCAACAACTCGACCTCGTCGATCCACCCGATCGCTTCGAAGGTTGAGATCCGTAAGGAAGGCAAGCTGGGTCGCGTCTACTACCCAGCTCCGTTCATGACGAACGAGAACCTCGAATACTACGAGGACGCCTACGAGATCGGCGCCGAGAAGATCATCGACACGTACGCAGCGGCAACGCAGCACGTCGACCAGGGTCTGTCGCTCACGCTGTTCTTCAAGGACACTGCGACGACGCGTGACATCAACAAGGCGCAGATCTACGCATGGCGTAAGGGCATCAAGACGATCTACTACATCCGCCTGCGTCAGCTCGCGCTTGAAGGCACTGACATGACCGAGTGCGTCAGCTGCATGTTGTAAAAGAATTAAGGTCGAACGCGCCAACGTTCGACCTTAATAGCCCTCGGTGGTAGACCGTGAACTTCCAAAATGAGATCTTGGCTCGTTCACTCTACTACATGACCGTTTGGGGTTTCCTGATCGGGCTTCGAGGGCTTCATCCGAGCCTTTTAGGCAATTTAGTAAGTGAAAGGAAGCTCGTCTAATGAGTATTCAAATCTACGCAGTTCGTTTTGGTGGTTTCCCGAAAAAGGAGGAAACTATCGTCGCTTACCGGTGGCGGGATTCCATGGGGCGTACCGGCGATTGGGACAAGCCCACGATGATCGCTTGGCTTCAAAGGGGTAACAAAGCTTATGTGGGAGTTGGCTCCTCCCAAGTTGCAGTCCAGGTAGTGGGTACCGGGTCTGCGAAGTACGTGCGAACGGTCCCGGATCGCACTAGCAGCAACAACCTGCTCAGCCTTCAAACGTTCTGAACGAGCTACCTTGCATGGGTTTTCCTTTGGGTGAGGTGGAGGGCGTCGGTGGGCCAAAACGGGGGACAGGTTTCAAGGAAGGTCAGAGGAACACTCTCGAATGTTGTTTGAGATCACTGCGGTGCGATACAGCGGAGGCCGCAAGACCGAACAGACGATCACTCGGTACCAGCTGCGAAACCCTGAGACGGGCGTCGTGAGCGAAGCCGACAAGGAGACCCTGGTTGAGTGGGTCGACGCTGGCACCCGTGCCTACGTTGGCGATGGGCCAGAACGGGCTTGGTTGCGCGTCGTGCGCTCCTTCCAGAACTACCTCCGCACTCAGGCCGATGCGGCCGAGAAGAACAACCTCACGAGCCTCCGCGAGTTCTAACTCGCACTGTTGCTCGGCAATGTGCCGGGATCTGCTGTTCACGCAGTGGGTCCCGGCATTTTTGTGCGCGGATCCGCCCCGCCCCAACCCCCGGAGCGTTGTGCGGTGATCCACATCATGTAGGGGTTGACGGAGGTAAGAAGCACAACATATTGAACTCAAATGGTATGCGCGGCGTATGGCGTCGCGGTGCTCTGCCGAGTAAGATCAGTAGACAGTGCACGCATCCGCGCCTCGCGCTCGCGTGCCCGATGTCTTTGCGACGTCACCCTCCGTGCTTTCTCTCGAAAGGGCGTTTTGCTGGGGTGCGTCGCGCGTCAGAGAAGCAGAGGGAGCCGATGAACTTCAAGCTGGGTCATGCAGTCCAGGCGATCAACTGGAACCGCATTGAAGACGAGAAGGACCTTGAGGTCTGGAACCGTCTGGTGAACAACTTCTGGCTGCCTGAGAAAGTGCCCCTGTCGAACGACGTACAGTCGTGGGCGACCTTCACTGATGAAGAAAAGCGTCTTACCGAGCGCGTCTTCACCGGCCTCACCTTGCTCGACACGATTCAGGGCACTGTTGGTGCTGTTTCGCTGATTCCTGATGCAATCACGCCGCACGAAGAAGCCGTCATGACGAACATCGCCTTCATGGAGTCGGTGCACGCAAAGAGCTACTCGTCGATCTTCTCGACCCTGTGCTCGACGCAGGAGATCGATGATGCGTTCCGCTGGTCGGTAGAGAATACCTACCTGCAGAAGAAGGCTCAGATCATTGTCGACTACTACGAAGGCGATGACCCCCTGAAGCGCAAGATCGCTTCGACGCTTCTTGAGTCGTTCCTCTTCTACTCGGGCTTCTACCTCCCGATCTACTGGTCGAGCCGCGCAAAGCTCACCAACACTGCTGACCTCATCCGCCTTATCATTCGCGACGAGGCAGTTCACGGCTACTACATCGGTTACAAGTACCAGGTCTCGCTGGCGAAGGAGACTCCTGAGCGCCAGGAAGAGCTGAAGAATTACACCTTCTCGCTGCTCTACGACCTCTACGAGAACGAGGTGCTGTACACGCAGGACCTCTACGACGGTGTCGGCCTGACCGAAGACGTCAAGAAGTTCCTCCACTACAACGCGAACAAGGCGCTCATGAACCTCGGCTACGAGCCGATGTTCCCGAAGGAGATGACCGACGTCAACCCGGCCATCCTGTCGTCTCTGTCGCCTAATGCTGACGAGAACCACGACTTCTTCTCAGGCTCGGGCTCGTCGTACGTCATCGGTAAGGCAGTTGCTACCGAGGATGAGGACTGGGACTTCTAAGGTTGGACCGTGTAAACAGGCCCTGAAGGTGGATCTAGCTGCCTTTAGGGCCTGTTTTGTTGCGTAGTCAATGGTTCGTAGCGACACTGGCTTTACGGTTTGGGAGACGTGAACAGATTCTCGCCTTGAGGGAAGCTCGCCTGAGGCGAGCTTCCTATTGCTTAAGGTTAGGCATGCGATGTGGCTACTGTTCTGTTTGCTCAGGTGCGGCGCCCCATTCGCCATTTACCTCGATCAGGTGGAACATGTCCCTGAGGACATCTTGTGAGAACCGCGCGTATTGGCTTGATGAGTAAGGGAATACGCCCTTTGCGAAGTCGATGTTCCATTCGCCGGCAAGCTGTTTGTACATGTCGAAAGGCAGGACACCGAGCGCAGGTAGAGAACGTCGAAAAGCGATAATCATTCCATTGATGGCCGTCGTAGACGTTATCTTGGAGTTCGGGTCTGCCCACGCCTCATTGTGGTGGACCTTTAGTGCATTGAAATAGAGATTCAGGACACCCGCGCAGTAGTCGACATAGTTCCCAAGGAGAGACAAGTCGTCCTCTGTTCTAAGTTTCTCTCGGGAAGGATCCTCCTTGGCCCAAATTGCAAATAGCCCTGACTTCGAATTGATATCTACCAGATAGCGAAGAGCGAATTTTACGATAGAGGCGATTTTGATAGGAGCTTGATCCATTTGGGAAAGCTGGAACATCGCTTTAAATGCACTCATGTCGTTTAGGCGTTCGAGTACTTGTCGCGCCACTGCATCGTCCGCGCGAGGTTCACGAAGCGATTGGATCGCGAGGAGTACGTCTGGGGCAACAGGCTTGGTGTTCGAGTTGATGTCCAAGAATATCGAGCTTTGAAGCTTTAGCTTTTCATGATCACTCATGCCGTCAGGAAAGACCAAGCCCGTTGCTAGCAGGTGAACTTTGCTTCGAACCGCGGCGACCTTTGGTTCCAGCTTGTCCGTGCCTTCATAGTGAGCAAAGACCCTGTGCTGGCCGTCAATTATGCACAACGAATTAAACTCATCAGGAATCATCATTCGGTACGCGCCATAGTCCTGTGCTTCCTCAAGTGGAATGAGCACTTTGTCAGAGTTTTGAAACATTACCCCTGAAGGAAGCCCGATGATGATGTTGTTAAGGAAGGCGGCACCTTCGGTTGCAACGTATTCGCGAATCTTCCTTAGCCGCCCGTCATCAATGAGTCGTTGATAGAGGTCCTTAGAGTACCCCCAGTTGTCTTTTCGAAGGACGTAGGAATTTCTGAGAAGTACGTCAGCTGAGATCATGAAGGACACGAGGCGGACACCGTTGCTGAAGCCAGTGCTTTCATCAGGCGAAATGATTGCCGTGTCAATCAATTTGGTGTCACTAGTTGAATTCGTTGCCCCAATGTCACGCGAAGTCAAGCCAAGAAATCGCCAAAGGTCCGTCTTTGCGGAGTGCTGGATCGTTTTAGCGAGCTTTTCGAAATAGCTCAAAGCTTTCGGAGGCACTAGAGTCATTGGGTGTAGTAGAGCCAAGTCTTCTTCACCGCGGTTAAAATCCAGTAGTGGAATGTACAGGAAGAAAACCTTAAAACGCGAGGGGGTGTAGGCGTTAAGTGCGGTTTCGTGCTCGGGAAACTCCTTGCGCAACCAATCGATGAAAGCCCCTTTCGAGCCTAGGATCTGCTCTGCGAGGAGTTTCTTGTTCTTTGCGTGTTCGAAGACGTTCTTGGTGGTTGTGTCTTCAACAATGAGCAATATGTTTTCATAAACAAAGACCGCATCTAACTCACCGGTCTTGTTTGCGAACCTGGCCTCTTTGCCTTCTACGGGTACATAGGTGAATCCCATATTGGTGAACACTGTCTTGATCGAACGAGCGAAGCGGCGTTTTTTAGCAGCTTCCTTCTGACCGTCTTTAGCGGCACTCGATTTTTTCTGAGACTTTGACTTGGGTGTTGGGCTTGTCACTAGCGGCTCCCCCCTTGATCCGAACCGGCTGCACACATCAGCGCCGGGCGAGCTAAGCGTATCCTGTGAAAAGTGTGTATGTCGTTTCGGCGCGCGTGGGTATTTGCTGCTTGGGGGAGCCATTAGAGTGAGCCTGTAGCTGGAACGTGTTCGGCAGAGAGAAGGCAAGATAATGGTTGATGCTGCCGGTGCGCCTGGATGGGCTGGCATTGACGCATCAGAGTCTGCTTTCTGGACTGTTCACCAAGGTGACGCAAGGGATGTCGACAACCTGCTCAGCGGAGCAGCAGCTGACAAGAATACGCCGTTCCTGCAAACGACGATTACGTCTCCTCCGTATGCGACGCTCGTTGACTATGGCAGTGACAATCAGATTGGATTTGGACAGTCCTACGAAGATTACCTTGAATCGTGTAAGTCGATTTTCCAGAGTCTCTACCGATGGACCTTGGACACGGGGTCTATGTGGGTTGTGGCCGACAGTCTGCTTGAGCGTCGGCCGAAGAAGGGAAAGCCGTCACGGCTAGTGCCACTTCCCTTTGAACTTGCTGCGCAAGCGGAATCTGTTGGTTGGATATTGCGTGAAGTCGTGATTTGGAGAAAAGATAGGACTCGTCCTTGGTCTCATCGCGGCAAGCTTCGTAACGGGTTCGAGTATGTTCTTTTTTTTGTAAAATCTAATAATTACGTTTTTAACGAGGATAGGCTCCGTGATACTGGAAACCTCAAGTCCTGGTGGGTGAAATATCCCGAACGTCACAACCCCTGGGGCATGTCTCCGGACAACGTCTGGGAAATTCCGATTCCTGTTCAAGGCAGTTGGAACGACGCTGCGTTCCGTCATGCTTGTCCGTTTCCGCCGGAACTCGTGCGGCGCATGGTTCTGTTGTCATCGAACGAAGGCGATGTCGTCTTTGATCCTTTTGCAGGAAGCGGTTCGGTCGTGAACGGGGCTACGCGCGAAGGCCGAAAGGGACTGGGGCTCGAACTCAACCAAGACTATGTGGCGCGGTTCCATGACCAAGTTCGCTTAGAGAACCAAGTCAAGCCGGAGCCTAAGCCGGTGGGCCTTATGACTCAAAGACTCCTGGAACTGCGAATGCTCAAGTACCCCAAAGAGCTTGCAAAACAGCTTCTCAGGGGTGGTTTCACTTCTGGCCAGATTAATGCTGTCCTGATGGATGTGAAATCTGTGAATTACAAGCCTGCGAGAACTTCATATGGGGCGATCGAGTGCTCGGTCATTATCGATGATGGGGTGACGGAAGCTGATCGGGAGCGCCTGCTGCTGCTGCTTCAAGACGTTATGAAGAAGGCACCGCTTTCTAAGTACGGCCTAGAAGCGGAATGTGGCCTGGTAAGAGCCCGTGACGTTGAAAGAGCGATTGATGGCAAGGATGTTTCTGTATACACAAAGGGGCGCACTTGGTATGCAGATTTGGTTCTGCCCAGTCATGAAGTAGAAGGCTGGATTCGTCAAGCGGGGACTCCAACTGTTGTGCCGGTCTTGTCTCCGCTCCACGTCCAGCAGTCACTTGAAGAATCGCTTTGATGGGGGCTTGAGTTGAACAAGGTTTGCGATCCCTGAGCTATGTGGGGGCTGTTCGGACGATCGCCCTTGGGGCAGAGGCTCTCATCGTGCAGCGTGAAGACGGAGTTGTGCTCCTCGCAGCGGACGGTACGAATGAGAACGGTCCACGGACTTTCATGTGCGGAGCCAGAGGCACCGTGGCCAAGCCAGCGTGGCTCCAGTTCGGGGAATCCGCGCCAATGACCAGCGAAGAGATTCAAGAGCGAATCAGGCTTATTGGACACGAAAGTTCCTAACAGATGAGCGTGTAAAGAACGAGGGGGTGTTGCCCGCAACAAATTGTGGGCAACACCCCCTCTAGCTTCAGGCGCCGGCCGGCCTACCGCGCCACAGGGGCAGGTGCCTCGACCTCAACCCCGCGAGGCCTTTCCGATCCGCTCCCCAACTTCGAAGGCCACCAGACCTTCTGGCCGATGTCGTACGTCAGCGCCGGAACCAGCAGCGTGCGCACCACGAAGGTATCGAGCAGGACGCCGAATGCCACGATGAACGCGAGCTGCAGCAAGAACAGGATCGGGAGCACCGCGAGAGCTGCGAACGTCGCCGCGAGGACGATGCCTGCTGAGGTGATGACTCCGCCGGTGATGGTGAGTCCGCGCAGTACGCCTTCGCGGGTGCCGTGCTTGATTGATTCCTCGCGCACGCGGGTCATGAGGAAGATGTTGTAGTCGATTCCGAGGGCCACGAGGAAGACGAAGCCGAAGAGCGGTACAGCGGGATCCGCGCCAGGGAAGTCGAAGACGCCATTGAATACGAGCGCCGAGACGCCCATCGCGGTGCCGAACGAGATCACGGTCGTGATGACGAGCAGCACGGGCGCGAGGATCGAGCGCAGCAACAGCATGAGGATCAGCAGGATCACCACCAGGATGATCGGGATGATCAGCGTGCGGTCGTGAATCGACGCGTCGTTCGTGTCGATGGCGGTCGCGGTGACTCCGCCGACGAGGGTGCCAGGAGCAGCATCAGCGAACTCGGCGCGCAGTTCGCGCACGGTGTCGGCTGCCTCGTCAGAGTCGGCCGCCGCGTTGAGCGTACCCTGCACGAGCACCTGGCCGTCGACCACGGTCGGGGCGGGCGCGGGGGTGCCGGGAGGTCCGTACGCGGTGATGCCATCGGTAGTAATGGGCGCGGATCCGGTCGGCGAGTCTGCCGAGGTGACGCTCACGCCCGCGATCCCGTTATTGCTGAGCAGCACGTCAGCAACGGTGTCGAGCTCTGACTCGTCGGTGAGGACCTGGACGGGACTGCCTGATCCGCCGGGGAAATGCTTGCCCAGTGCAACTTGGCCGTCGCGTGCCTCCGAGGTGCCAATCACCAAGTCGGAGGCGGGGACGCCATCGGCCTTGAGTTGCGTGATTCCGAGGCAGCCGATGAGGAGGACGACGGTCGTGGCGATCCAGATCGTGCGTGGGCGCTTCTGCACGAAACGAGCGACCTTGGTCCAGACACTCCTTGTGGGCATGCCGTTCTCCGCTGCGACAACCTCGGGCTCGAAATGCGGACGGCGTGGCCAGAACACCGCGCGGCCGAACGAGAAGAGCAGCGCGGGAAGCAGCGTAAGTGCAGAGAGCATCGCGAAGACGATGCCGATTGCGGCTACCGGGCCGAGACCACTGTTCGATTTCAAGTCACTGAGGAGCAGGGTGAGGAGACCGGCGATGACGGTTCCGCCGGATGCGACGATCGGCTCGACCGAGCCCTTGACGGCCTTGAGTGTTGCCGTCCACTTGTCTTCGTTGACGCGTAGTTCTTCACGGTAGCGAGCGACCAGCAGGAGCGAATAGTCAGTTGCCGCACCGATTACGAGGATGAAGAGGATGCCCTGGGTCTGCCCGCTGAGCATGAGGATCTCCCACTTCGCGAGCCACCAAACTGTGAGCAACGCTGCGCAGAGCGCGAAGAGGCTCGTCGACAGGACGGCGATGGGGAGCAGGAATGACCGGTACACCAGGATGAGGATGATGAGCACCGCGCCAAGCGCGACGCCGAGCAAGAGCCCGTCTATGCCTGCGAAGGCTGAGCTGAGATCGGCGCTCAGGCCAGCGGGGCCAGTGATGTACACGGAGGTTCCGTCGGGAACGTTGGCCTGCAGCTCTGTGCTCGCCGCAGCTACTGTGTCGCTGAGCTCGGCGTCCGACTGGATCGGGACGAACGCCTGAATAGCCATACCGTCTTCTGACGGCAGTGCGGGCGATACTTCGTCACTGACACCGGGGAGTGAGGTGAGATCCGCGACCGCATCGCTGATCTGCTCGACCTGTGCTGCGGTCAGCTTATGGTCACCCACGACAACTGCGATCGCGGGAATCGCGTCAGAATCGGTGAACTCACCAAGCAGCTTTTGCACCTGAGTGGCATCGGCTGACTCTGGCAGGAAGGTGGTCTGATCGTTTGATGAGACTTCGCTGACTTTGCCGAAGTAAGGTCCGCCAACGCCAGCCGCGGCGAACCAAGCGATGATCAACACCGCCGGCAAGAACACGCGGAGCCATTTTGGTGTTCGAGTCATGAGAGCTTCCATTCAGAGAGGTGATTGGGCGGCCAAACACGGCCTTGCGTTCGGCGTCGATCTTGTGCCGTGGATCGTGCAACTCGTTGGGGTTGACGACCTGTATTAACCTAAGCATATTATTAGCCAAGCTAGCAATATGAAAAGTTAGCTACTTGCCCCGGATAGAATGAACCCATGACCGCAGCCGAGATGCCCCGTGAAGCGGCTCCGGCGAGCCTGTACCACTTGGATAAGAGTGATCCACGCTCTGAACTCATTGATCGTTCGGCGCTGCAGCCAGCGGAAGTCGCTGAAATCAGCGAGCTCATGGGTGCGCTCGGGCGCCTGCGCGACGCTGAACAGCAGGTCTCCGAAGCTTCGATGAAATACATGCAGCTTGGTCGCACCGACATGCAGGCGCTGCACTATCTCATCGTCGCGGGCAACCAGGGCGAACTTGCGACCCCGAGCGGTATCGCGGCTCACTTGAACATTTCGAGCGCATCAACGACGAAGCTGCTCGACCGGCTTGAACGAGCTGGGCACATTACGAGGGCTCCGCACCCGTCTGACCGACGCGCGCTCACGATCTCGATCACGCCTGAGACGCGAGAGGCCGCGATGCAGTCGGTCGGACGCCAGCACGCTCGCCGCTTTTTCGCTGCGGCTCGACTGACCTCTGAGGAGCGTCAGGTTGTGACGCGGTTCCTCGACGACATGGCGAGTGAGATCTCACTCGGCGATGATGCGGAGTGGGCGCGGGGCTAGGCGCTGGGGTGCAAGGTCTGGTGCCACAATGCCTGCGTTTCTTCGACTTTGATCGTATGCTCAAATCAGTGTTTGAATTCTAGGGAGTAGCATGCCGTTGCCTTTGTTGATTCCTATTGGAATCGGTGCAGTCGCGTTGGCTGGTACCAAGGCTGGCGTCGTGAAGAAATTCAAGAGGCATGCGAAGGTAGAGAACCTAGCGATCCTTGGTGATGAAGGCGTGGGCAAGACTGAGCTTTTGACGGTCTTCGCTGCAAATGACATCTCGGAGAAGAAAACGAGGTTGTCGAAGCCAAGCGTTGGTTACTCGTTCACGTTGCATACCCCGGGGCCGAGCACGAGAACTTTCCGTGTGTCGAAAGACCTTTCGGGTTATGCGGGACCTGGCCGGAAGCATTGGCGTCGAAGCGTTGAATCCGCAGATCACGTTTTGTATGTGTTCCGCTCGGACCTCATCGTCGCTGGCGACCAATCAGTGGTGAATCGGGTCAAGAGTGACTTGGAATATCTGGCTGATTGGAGCGGTGATCTCCTCGCCGCCAAGAAAGCGCCACCGAGAATCCTGCTCATTGGTCTATTCGCAGATAAGCGAGACGAAGGGCTTGGGGAAAAAGAGTTTGTGGGCCTTGTCAGGGCGTCTGACGCGCTGCGGCTGCAAGCAGTGAAGCTCGGAAACGCAGACATTATTGTCGGTGATCTTGGGTCGCAAGAGTCAGCTCAAGAACTGGTGCGTCGAATTGCAGATTGTTTCCAAGACTAGGCGCCGTTACATTTCTGCAGACGAGCACAGAACGTCACCGTGCTCAGACTTGAAGGGTTGATCATATGACTGAAATCGTCACTGCCTTGCCACCGGCGGCAATTGTCGTCGCGGATAAGGCGTATCGGGCGATCGCGAGTGATCCCCTCAGAGTTCATCTCTTGGATGCACCTGACTCCTTGGTGGTGCCATATTCTGCCGAGCCCGTCGCCCGAGCTGAAAGCGTTTTGGCCGTTCGAGACAAGCTCATTGCTCGTGACATGTTGAACGTCGATCAGTTGCTTGTGAGAAATCCCTACGATGTGTCCGCGTACACTCCTGCGGACGAGGCTGTTGAAACGTTCGTGAAAGCTAAGTACTACCATCTGGCTTCGATTGCGGGGCTGCTCGGCGCGACATCTGTCAAGTTTGTGAAGGTTGAGATCGAGCAGGAGAAGTCTGATTTTCTGACCAAGGTCAAGTCGGATATGAAAGCAGTCACAGGTGCTGCTGATGTCGGACAATCGGTCAAGAAGAACTTGGAGGGCCGGTTCGATGCGAGTACAGAATATGTAGGAAAGGAAGCCGACGTAGCAGGCGCTCGTGAGTTCATGATTGCGCGTCGGCTGATGAACGATCCTGATGTTGTTGGGTTGATCGACCTGTGCGCTACCGGGAACCCACTCCGTAAGCACCGAGTGAAGATCAACGGTCTTCGGGAGTCTACTAACACACTGAAAGCCGGTTTCGACCTGGCCGTTGCTCTTCAGGTCCCGATGACAACGGGAGGCAACTTTACTCGAGCTGTTGAGTCGATCAGCTCGATTGAGGTGACGACTGAGATCACCTGGTGACTTCGTCCGGTCTCGCTCAATAAACGAGGCCAATTCCGACCGGAACCATCATTACTGACTCGAGGTCGTTGACTCTCCACCAACTTGCTGAACCTTGTAGCCGCTGTTGAGACGCTGCTTTACAATGAGGTCATGTCCATGAATGTCGCAGAGGTTGAAGAAGCGATGCTTGCGCTTGACCGGCGCGAACTTGCAGCGCTCATTCATCGCGGCATTCAGGCGCTTGATCACGGTGACACAGAAGCTTCGCAAGAAGAGATCGATGCGGCTTGGCGCGACGAGCTTGCTGAGCGCGTTGATGATATTCAGAGCGGACGAGTCGACACCGTCCCCGCTGAAGACGTGTTTACTCGGATGCGTGAGAAGCTCGCGGCGCGTCCGTAATGACACTCGTTCGTCGTTTCCATCCTGATGCGGAGCTAGAACTGGAAGCGGCCATCGAATGGTACGAAGACCAACAACCTGGTCTCGGTAATGATCTCCTTGAGCAGGGTGAAGAAGCGCTCGACGTGATTCTTGCCTGGCCGCGAATTGCTCCGGTGTTTTCGCGTTGGGAGCAAACACCTGTCGTGCGCACCCAAGCGATAGCAAGGTTCCCGTACCAAGCGCTCTACTACCTCACAGCTCGCGAACTTGTCCTTGTCGCCTTTGCTCACAATCGACGCAAGCCAAATTACTGGAAAGATCGAGTCTGAACTCGCTCGCTGGCAGCTTCGCGAGCTGTATGCGAATCAAGACAGGGTCATTTGTGCCGTGTCCGGGCCGAACCGATCACGCCACCCGCCCAATCACCCGATCAAGCGTCTCAAGCAGCTGATCCGCGTGCTCAGAACTGAATGGGAGCGGCGGGCGGATCTTGAGTGCGTTCGCGGCAGGACCAGAAGCGCTGATCAAGATGCCTTCCTCCCGCATGCCGTTGACGACACGAGCGGCGAGATCCGCGTCGGGGGTGCGGGTGGCATCATCAGCGCCGAATTCCATAGCGAGGAAGAGCCCGGCGCCACGCACGTCGATCACCTGTTCGTGCGATGCGCCAATTTCACGCAGGCCTGTGAGCAACTGCGCTCCGACGGTCGCCGCGTGAGCGACGAGATCGTCCTGTTCAATCACGTCGAGCACGGCCGTTGCGGCAGCGATGCTCACAGGGTTGCCGCCAAACGTGTTGAAGTACCGGACAAGCGAGCCGAACTTTTCCTGCGCAGCTGAAGTACCGACGACCGCAGAAATGGGGATGCCGTTGCCCATCGGCTTGCCGAGCACCACAAGATCAGGGACGATGCCGTGACGTTCGAAGCCCCACCACGCACCAGTGCGCCCGAATCCCGGCTGCACTTCGTCGGCGATATACAGTCCGTCAGCGTTGTGCACAGCCTGAACGACCGGCGCAAGAAAACCAGCAGGATCCGTCTGTACGCCGTCACTCGAGAAGATCGAATCGAGAATGATTGCGGCGACGCCTGATCCGCTCGCATTGAGGGCGCGGATCGCCGACTCCACCGAGGCAAGCAGTCGCGGCCCGACCTCATCGGCGGGGGTACGCGCGGCGTCAATTGAGGGAATGGTGACGACGTGTTCGCCGAGCGGATTGTTCGGCCCGAGCGAGGGGGAGAGCCCCGCCGCGGCAACCGTCGTGCCGTGGTACGCGTGCTCGGTGATGATGATGCCCTGCTTGCCGGTGGCCGCGCGTGCGGTGCGTACGGCGAGGTCGATTGCCTCGCTGCCGGTGCACGCGAAGGTGATGCGGTCGAGCTCGGCTGGGAACTTCGCGAGCAGCCGCTCAGAGTAGGCGATGATCGGCTCGGTGAGGTATCGGGTGTGCGTGTTGAGCTTCGACAGCTGCGCGGTAACCGCTGCGGTGACTGCTGGGTGGCTGTGTCCGATCGCTGGCACGTTGTTGTACGCATCGAGGTAGGTGCGCCCGTCAGCTCCGTAAAGCCAGACGCCGGAGGCACTGTCGATGGCGACGGGCTCACGATAGAAGAGACGGTATGACGGGCCAAGCACGCGGTCGCGGCGGGCGAGCAGATCGGCCGCCGCCTTGTCGAGTTCAACGCCGCTCGTGGGGTCGAATCCGTTTGCCATGTGGACGCCTGCGTGCACCGGTGACTCGTTCATTTGGCCGCACTCCCTCGTAGATTGATGACCAATATTCTGAGTTTGTCACACGAGAATGCCCTTCGCAAGGTTAGGGTGGTGAGCAGTGCCGGTGATTGCTGGTGCGCAATGCAGGGAGCGGATCAATGCCACAAGACCATCACGACGCCGAGGGATCGGCCGCCGAGCGTCTCGCTGCAGAGATCCGTGAGTCGGTGTATTCGGGTGATATTGCCCCAGGCGCTCCGCTGCGTGAGGTCTCACTCGCGGAGTCGCAGGGCGTTTCACGTCGAACGGTGCGCGAGGCCCTGCTGCTGCTCGCATCGCAGGGGCTCGTCGTGCACGAACGCAACCGCGGAGCGACCGTGCGATCACTCGGCGCCGAGGACGTCATTGACATGTACCGCGTGCGTAGAACCTTTGAGCTGCAGGGCGCACGCAGTGCTCCGCTCGCGAGTGACGAAGGCCGTGCCCGGTTGCAGACGGCGTATGAGCGTCTGCACGACGCGGTGCACGGCACTGATTCGCGCGAGATTGTGAATGCGGATCTCGCGTTCCACGGCGCAGTTGTTGGGCTCGTTGGGAGCACCAGACTGAGTGGCTTTTACGCACAGATGAGTCCTGAGATGGAGATGGTGCTTGCGGTGATCCGCCGCGGTGAGAGCGTAGATGGGCTTACGCCTGAGCAAATCATCGCCGACCATCGCACGATCCACGCAGCCCTCATGGCGCGGGACGTCATTGAGGCGCAGCGCGCGATTCTCGAACACATCGATTTCAACGAGCGCTACCTGCTCGGCCTACTAGAGCGCACGCAACCCTTGGATTGATGACCAATCTTGCGATACGATTCCTTCGTCTCCACAACGACGTAAGGACTTCGCATGACCGCTGACACGATCGCACCGAACTCGCTCGCACTCGCACCCGAGGCTGTCGCGGAGATCCTGGTCGGCGCATATGGCCTGCGAGCGGCCAGCATGCAGCCCTTCCAAAGCGAGCTATCGACGGTGTACCGCGTCGCGCTCGCAGGCGACGACGGCCAGCCCGATGGACGCTGCGTCGCATTCAAAGCGATCCACCACACCGATGATGAGCACGCACTCGCACGGTGGCGGGTCGCTGCGATGGACCACCTGCAGGATCTTGGCATCCCTGCCGGGCGTACGCTCCCCTCGCTTGCGGGCGAAGCGACCGCAGTTGTCGCGTCGCCAGCTGGCCCGGTCATTGCGCACGTTGGGGAGTGGCTGACCGGAGTGCCGCTTGAGGCCGCGCCGCTGACCCCCGAGCTGCTTCGCGCCGTCGGCGAAACCGCGGCCAGGGCTACGCTCGCGCTTGCTGAGTGGCCTGAGCCGCCAGCTCCCGTGACGCATCCGTGGGAACTCGTGCGCACGATCGAATCGCTCGACGCCTCCATGGGGGCGGCGGAGGACTCGCGCATTTCAGCGTTGCTCACCCGTGCGCGTGTGCTGTACCTGGAGCGGGTCGCGCCAGTTCTCGCGGATCTTCCCCGCGCGGTCGTCCACCACGACATGCACGATTCAAACTTGCTGATCGACGCTGATCGCAGCGCCGTCACCGGTGTACTCGACTTCGGTGACATGGTCTCTGGGCCGCGGATCGCGGACCTCGCAATCACTGCGGGCTATGCGTGCCGCCGCGCCGCAGATCCGGTTGCCGCGTACCTCGAAGTGGCTGCGGGGTGGGGAAATGCCTGGGCTGAGGCTGTGCGGGCAGGCGAATCCGCGTCACTCACGTGCGCCGAGGTCGACGCGCTCTACCCGGCATCGATCGGTCGCTTGGCCGTGAATCTCAGTATCTGGACTGCCCGCTCGTCGAGCGATCGTGGCGAGTATGCCAGAGCGCGGTCAGAATCGACGGCGCGCGCACTTGAGTTGCTGCTTGATGCTGATCTCGATGCCGTGCGGCACGCACTGCGCTCAGCGTTGCTCACAATCTAGAAGAGTCGACCGGCGATCTCGGGAGCGGGCTCCTCGATGGTGAGCAGGGTGTGCTTTCGTTCGATGCCGCCTGCGTATCCGGTGAGCTTGCCCGTTGAGCCAACGACCCGGTGGCACGGAATGAACACGCACAGTGGGTTCGCGCCAACGGCCTGCCCGACGCGCTGCGCGAGCGCCGGGTTGCCGAGCTCGGTCGCGATTGCGCCGTAGGTGATGGTGCCGCCGAATGGGATCCGCGCAACAATCGACCACACTGCTTGGTGAAAGTCGTCGCCCGCCGGTGCAAACGGCAGTTCGAACTGAGTGCGCGTGCCTGCGAGGTACTCGTGCAGCTGCCGTGCTGCTGCCGCGAGCGTTGGGTCTGCCGCGAGGTCGACTCGTTGCCCAAACGAGTCCGCGGGCGGGCGGCGAGTGTGCTCATCGAAGTACAGCCCGGTGAGTGAATCTTCAATGGCAACGATCGTCACGTTGCCGAGCGCCGACTCGACGAGCGCGTGACGAGGCTCGGCCACGGGGACTGACTCAGCGTGAGCGAGATCGGGCACGGTTGCCGAAGTGGTTGCGGGTCGCGCCGGGTGCTGCGTTGGTTCGGGCTCCATCTCTCTATCATCCAACGATCCGCGCTCATTGCGGGGATTATTCTGATGCTCGTCGCAGTTTCATTGCCCCAATGAACCCGAGCATGAGGAAGCCTGTGGGGGACGAGAAGCCAGTCAACTGTTGCGTACATCGTTCAACACGCGGCCACCCGCGAGTGTGATGACCCGGTCATCGAGGTGAAGCGCGGTGAGGTGAGCGTCGCGCCGCTGAGCTGCGGTTGACTGCTCATGGGTGATGTGCATGACTGCCATTCCGGCAGCCGCACGTGCGTGCAGCTGGGCAGTGATGAGTTCTGAAGCTGCGGCATCGAGCCCTGCTGTTGGCTCGTCGAGTAAAAGTGCATCGGCATCTTGCACGAGTGCCTGGGCGATGAGCACGCGCTGCCGTTGACCGCCGGAGAGCTCGCGAAGTCGGCGGCGACGCAGGTGGCCAATTTCGAGTGCTTCGAGGGTGTTTTGCACGGTTGCTTGGTCGCGCGAAACGAATGGTTGCCAACGCGTCCTCGGGCGGGTGAGTCCGATGCGCACGCATTCCATCACGGTGAGCGGGAGCGCATCGGTGGCGCGTGAGCGTTGAAAGACCACGGCTATGCGTGGGTGCTTCGGCCGGGTGACGGTGCCTGCAGATGGGCTGAGCGTGCCGCTCATGAGCTGTAACAGGGTGCTTTTACCTGAGCCGTTGCTACCGCGGATGGCTGTCACTTCACCGGCGAAGAGATCGAGCCACAGGCGGTCAATGACGCGCGCCGCGCCGTACGAAAAGCTCGCGTGGCGGACCGAGATGGTGGGGTGGATGTAAGTCATGCAGTGGCTCCTGGTGGTGGCGAGCGGGTTCCCGGCGTGGGGAAGTGGTGGACGTCTGCTATGTTACTGATAATCATTCTCATTATCACTTAAGGAAGTGGATTCGTGCACCCGTTCACCGCCACATTCGTGCTGCAGGCCATCGCCGGTGGCGTGCTGGTCTCTGCGATCAGCGCCCTCGTCGGGGTCTGGGTGATCGTTCGGGGGATGGCGTTTCTCGGTGAAGCAATGAGTCACGGCATGCTGCCCGGCGTTGCGATCGCATCGGTGCTTGGTGGCAACGTCGTCATCGGCGCAATGGTGAGCGCGTTCGCGATGGCTCTTGGAGTGAATGCGCTACGCAAGACGCAGAGTTTCGGGCAAGACACCGGCATTGGGCTCGCATTTGTCGGCATGCTCTCACTCGGTGTCATCGTTGTGTCGCATTCGAAGTCGTTTGCCACCGACCTCACGGCTTTCTTGTTCGGCGATGTGCTTGCGATCACCCCAGCCGATCTCAGCATGCTGGCCGTCGCTCTCGTGGTGGTCGCGGCGGTGGCACTCCTGCTGCACCGCTCCTTTGTCGCGTTAAGTTTTGACCCGCGCAAGGCACAGACGCTCGGTATACGACCAGGTGTCACGAACATCGCAATGCTCGTGACGTTGACCGTCACCATCTCGGTGTCGTTCAACGTGGTTGGCACCCTGCTCTCGTTCGGCATGCTTATCGCTCCGAGCGCGACAGCGCTCCTCCTGGTTCGACGAATCCCAGTGGTCATGCTCTGTGCATTCGTCCTTGGCTCCCTAGCGACCGTCATCGGCGTGCTGGCTTCTTGGTACCTCGGCACCGCGGCTGGCGCTTCGATCGCGCTCGCCGCAGTTGCGCAGTTTTTTGTGGTCGGGAGCCTGCGTTGGCTCCGCATTCACCGTGCGACCGAGTAGCCGAGTAGCCGAGCAGCCACATCCAAGCCACTCACCGTTTCGTTTCCTCACTAGAAAGACTCATATGTACACACATGCCGCCCGCAGGGCCTCTCGTTCGTCACCGGCGCTGCTCATCTGGGGCGCGACTGTGGCTGCTGCGCTCATAGCCGGTTGCGCCGGATGCGCCGTGACAACTCCGCCACAAACTGATGCTCCTGTGCCTCACGGATATGTCGAGGGCGCTGCCGAAATGAGTGAGGCGCAGACGGGTCTCGCCTACGTCGCGAACGGCGCGCGAGAGCTGGCGCTGTTTGATCTCGCAACGGAGACCGAACAGACGGTAGCGCTGCAGGTCACTGCAGAAGCGATGTACGAAGACGGGCGGTTCGTATACGTGAGTGATGCGCGGGGCGCGCTCGAGGTGATTGATACCGGAGTGTGGACGATGGATCACGGCGACCACGTGCACTACTACCAAGCAGAGCCGCGCTCTCTCGGGGTATTGCACTTCGATGCACCGGTGCGTGACGTGATCGGCCATGGCACGCGCACCACTGTGAGCGCAGGGCAAGATGTGAAGCTGCTCGACCGGCACGCGCTTGAAAACGGTGAGCTTCGTGAGCTTGGCACGCTCGCAGACAGTGATTTTGCGGTGCCGTTTGACGTGCGCTTGTTGCTGGCAAACGCAACCGGAGTCACCGTGGTTGACGAGGAGGGAGCCGTGGTCTCCGAGGTTGGTGCTGAATGTATCGACCCTGCTGGGTGGGCGATCCTGCGCAGCGGCACAGTGATTGGTTGTGAAAACGGAGTCCTGCTCGTCAAGTCAACCGGGGTTGAAGTGACCGCCACACTGCTGCCGTACACCGGATCTGATGCCAGAGCGGAGGCCTTCGTTTCACGCCCTCGCAGCAACGAGGCTGCTGCAGTTGCAGGCACAGGGGGAGCCTGGAGCGTGGATGCGGCAGGGGAAACCCTGACGTTCGTGCCGCTATCCGAGCCCGCGACAGCCGTTGCCTCGCCAGCAAACTCAGCACACGTCCTCAGCCTTGGTGAAGCAGGGACGTTGCGCAGCGTTGAGCTTGATACCGGTGAAGAGGTCGCCGCGCGACCAGGGTTTGCGAGTAGGCCCGCCGAAGAACACCCCGCTGGCTCATCCAACGGGGTGATTTCGCTGGATCCCTCTCGCGCATATGTTGTGGCGGCTGATCCGCGTACGGTCGCCGAAATCGACTACGTCGATGAGTTGCGCGTCGCGCGCACGCTTGAGCTGTCGCAGCAGCCTGACCTTATGTTGGAGATCGGACGATGAAGGCTGCAAACACTCGAACGCGGTCCGCCCTTGGCCGTGTTGGACTCGTTCGTCGCTTCGTTGTGCTGCTTGCCGCATGCGGCATAACGGGCACGCTCCTCACCGGTTGCGCCAGCACGCCTGCGGGGCCAGAGATCGTAGTGACGACCAACATTCTTGGTGATGTTGTGCACGAGATCGTCGGCGAAGAAGCGAGCGTTGAAGTGCTCATGCAACCGAACGCTGATCCGCACTCATTTGGCATCTCGGCGCAGCAGACAAACGCGCTGCGCTCGGCATCACTCATTGTGAGCAACGGTCTTGGACTCGAAGAGGGGCTGCAGCATCATGTTGATGCCGCAGCGAACGCAGGAATAGCGGTACTTGCTGTGGGTGAGCACGTTGATCCGCTGCCCGCACCTGGCGGCGAAGGCTCGGGACAGTGGGATCCGCATTTCTGGACGGATCCGAGCCGCATGCGCGCGGCGGTCGACGTGATTGAGCATGCCGTCATCGAGCAGGTGCCCGGCATCAATGCAGACCGCGTACACCAACGCGCGGTGGCGTATGCAGCGAAAATACAGACCCTGGAAAACGAGATGTCGGCGTCCTTCGCGGAGATTCCTGCCGAGCGGCGCAAGCTCATCACCAACCACCACGTGTTCGCGTATCTCGCAGAGGCGTATGACTTCACTGTCGTCGGCGCGATTATTCCGGGTGGAACCACGCTGAGTTCGCCGAGTGCTTCCGACCTCGCCGAACTGGTGTCGGCCATGCAGGAGAACGAGATCAATGCGTTGTTTATTGATTCCTCTCACCCTGCCCGACTGGCAGAGGTGCTCGCTGCAGAAGCCGGTGTGCAGGTCGACATTCGCGAGCTCTACAGCGAATCGCTCGGTGTGCCTGGCAGCGACGGTGACACCTACCTACACATGATGCGCTTCAACAGCGCCGAGATTGCAGACGCGCTCACATAAGACTTCGTGGCCGAGAGAGCTCGGGCACGGTCCCTTCCGCGATCTGCGGAAACCACTCACAAGAAAGGCAATAATGCACATGAAACCTTCCACCACCCGGCTGCTGCTTGCGCCATTCGCAGCGCTGCTTACCGCGGCGTTGCTCTCAAGCTGCGCTGCCGATCCGCAAACAGGTGCTGCCGCAGACGAAGCGAAGGGCGAGAGCGACACGGCTGCGGTCCACGAACCGATCGCGGTGACGTATGACGGCGGCATCTACTTGCTCGATGGCGAGACCCTTGAGGTACAACGCACGGTCCCGCTCGAAGGATTTAACCGGGTGAACGGCGCTGGTGACGCCGAGCATGTGTTTGTCTCAACGGCAGACGGGTTTGACGTCCTCAACGCGGTAACTGGTGAGTTTACTGGCACGACCTTCCCCGGTGAGAAACCCGGGCATGTGGTGCTGCATGAGGGGAAGACTATTCTCTTCCATGACGGCACGGGCACCGTAACCTCGTTCGACTCAGACGCCATTGCGGCGGGGCAGCCGAAAGCGCAGACCTACCTGTCGGCTGAAGCGCACCACGGTGTAGCGGTCGAACTCGCAGACGGCACACTCGTGACGACGCTGGGGAACGCCGAAGAGCGGCCGGGAGCCATCGCACTCGACGGTGCTCGAAAGGAGTTCGCGCGAAGTGAATCCTGCCCAGGGGTGCACGGTGAAGCTGTTGCAGAGGGCGAGACCGTTGCCTTTGGTTGCAAAGACGGAGTACTGCTTTTCAAAAACGGTGAGTTTGTGAAGATTCAGGGCGCTGCTGAATACGCGGCGGTGTCGACGCAGGCGGGAAGCGAGGAGTCGCCCATCATTCTTGGTGACTACAAGGTCGATCCCGATGCCGAGCGTGAGTTCCCGACCCAGTTCGCGTTGGTCGATACCGAGCACGAGAAGCTCGACGTGGTGCAGATGCCAGACGGAGCAAGCTACAGTTTCCGTTCCTTCGGCCGAGGTGCACACGGTGAGGCGTACATCCTCGGAACTGACGGCAAGATCCACGTCGTAGACACCGCTGCAGGCAAGGTCACTGAATCGTGGCCGGTGGTTTCAAGCTGGCAGGAACCGATGGACTGGCAGGCTGCGCGCCCCGCACTGTTCGCGCGTGGTCACGACCTGTACGTGACCGAGCCGCAGACGAAGAAGGTGCTGCGCATTGACGGCGCAACGGGCAAGGTACTGGCTGAGACCGAGCTTGATGCGGCACCGAACGAACTCAGCGGTGTTGCTGTCCCGCACGTGCACGCGCACTAAGTGAGCCTGCGTCGGCACCACAGCTTGGGGTGGTGCCGACGCATCTGCCACGTGCCCAGACTGTCTGCTGGGCGTCACTGCCGGGTCGCTGATCCTGCCTGACTGCGCGGGGCTACAAGTATGACGCCTCGGTCCACAGGTGGAGCAGTGCATATGAGCGGTAGGGAGCCCAAGATGCTGAGCGATCCGCTGCGGCCCGTGCATCGAGTGCGAGCGCGCGGCGTACGACCAGGTCGGTCGGCACAAATGTGTCAGGATCCTGAAGTTCGCGCACCAGCAGATAGTCAGCTGTCCAGGGGCCGATACCCGGCAGCGCCAGCAAGAGCGGCCGTGCTTCGTCTGCGGTCAAGCCGGCCAACACCGGTCCTTTGGCCCAGCGTTCAGCGGCTGCATGCAGTGTACGCGCCCGTGCCTTCGTGAGCCCGATGGTCGCCCGCAGCGCCTCTGGATCGAGCGCTGCAAGCACCTGTGGTGTGGGGTAGGCGTGCAGATCACCGTGGCGCTCGCCGTAGGCCTGCACCATGCGCGAAGCAAAGGTGCGTGCGGCTGCGAGTGAGACCTGTTGCCCGATAATCGTCGCGGCGACCGCCTCAAATTCGCGCGGTGATCCGATGAGTCTCAGACCAGGTCGCTTGGCAATGAGGGGGCCGAGGAGCGGATCCGTGCCGAGCGTTCGTTCGATACCTGCAATGTCAGTGTCAAGATCGAACCAAGCGCTGATCTTTGTTACGAGCTGTGGCAGGAGTTCAACTGGCACTGCCGCCTCGCCTGAGACCCCTTCGGCGTGCAGGGTGATCCGCACCCGGTAGTGCGTGCCCGCGATCTGCAGCAACCGTTCGTAGACAGTGGCATCGACACATTCGAGGCCGGGAACAGCGTGTGCGGTGAGCAGGGCAAGTGCTGCTTCGTGGTGAAAGGCTCCGCGCGCGGGCACGTTGAACGGGATGAAAGTTGGCATCTGCGCGGTAGACGCGGTTGCGGTGCTCACGGGACGAGATGGCACGTGGTGCTTCGCGGGTGAAGTCGGCTACGCCGCCGGAGCGGGCTCGAAGCGTGGCAGCCGCGGTGGGCGGCGCTCGTCGAGCGGGGCCGCGAGCGTGCCGTCGGGGGCAATGTGCGAGAACATCTGCTCGATGACCGTGAGGATGTGGGGATCCTCGACTCGGTACAACTGTCGGCGACCCTCTCTGCGAGCCGTAACGATACCCGCTGCTCGCAGCTTCGAGAGGTGCTGGCTTGCCGCAGGTACGTTTGAGCCCGAGAGCTCGGCCAGCGTCGAGACGTCGTACTCGCCAGAAGCGAGCAGCCAGACGAGGTGAAGTCGTGATGGAGTCGCGAGCATGCCAAACGTTGCGGCAGCTGCGGCGAGCTGCTCGTCGGTCACGGATTGGTGCGCAGAATGAGACTCCATCCCTCTATCATCCAATGATCTGCAATATGCGCAAGTTATTGAGTGTTGACTAAGCTGAATGCACAGTATTCTCCCGGTACACGGAGCCGAGGGAAGCGGCGAAAGGAATTCCGTGATGGCGTCTCTTCGTCCGTTCACCTACACGGGCAATGACGCGTCGATTCGTGGCCGCAGTAGTCTCGCGGTTGACCTCGTGGTGCTTGCTGCTGTGGTCGTCATGTTCTGGCTGGTGCTTGCATTCTCTGGCAGCATCGCAGGCCCGATTGACGAGGTGGCGACGGCAGCGACGATCTCGACGGACCCCGTGTACTTGCCGTACTACGCGGGACGCTCGCTGCTGCGAATGTTTATCGCGCTTGGGTTCGCGCTCGTTTTCAGCTTTGTATACGCGCTGATCGCTGCGAGGTGGCGGCGTGCAGAAATGGTCATGCTGCCGGTGCTGGACGTGCTGCAGTCGGTTCCGGTGTTGGGGTTCCTGTCGGTCACGCTTACCGTCTGGTTGACGCTCTTTCCTGGCACCGAACTCGGGGTCGAGTGTGCGGCGATTTTTGCGATCTTCACCAGCCAGGTCTGGAACATGACCTTCGCGTTCTACCAATCACTGGTGACGCAGCCGCGAGATCTTGATGAGGCGGCTCGATTGCTGCGACTCACCAAGTGGCAGCGGTTCTGGAACGTAGATGTGCCACACGGGACGATCCCGCTCGTGTGGAACGGCATGATGAGCTTTGGTGGCGGCTGGTTCTTCTTGGTGGCCTCCGAGATGATCAGTGTGAACAACCGTGTGTACGCCCTGCCTGGCATTGGCTCGTATGTGGCGGCTGCCTCTGCGCAGCAAGAAATTGGCAGGCTCGTGCTTGCGATCGGCGTCATGGTCGTCATGGTGCTTGGCGTCAACATCGTGTTCTGGCGACCTCTCACAGCGTGGGTCGAGCGGTTCCGCACGGGGGACACCGTGACCGTTGACCAACAGCGCAGCGTCGTGCTCGACCTGTTGCGTCGCTCAGCGATCCCAGGGCTTGTCGCGCGTGCGCTGCGGCCGGTTGGGGCATGGCTTGACCGCGCGACGCGAGGGTTCGGTGTCACGACGCGTCCCGCGCGCACAGCCGAGCAGCAGCCAGGGCGTCGCCGCGGTGACGTGCTGTTCTTGGTGATCGTTGCGTTGGTCGTGGGTGTCGGGCTTTGGCGCATGCTCTCGTACGTCAGCGCGCAGACGGGCCTGCAGCAGTTCGGCATTGCTGGGGTGCTCGGCCTCATCACTGCGGCGCGTGTCTTCGTGGTGGTGGTGCTTGCCTCGCTCATCTGGGTACCCATCGGGGTGTGGATCGGGCTGCACCCGAGAGTGACACGCATTGCCCAGCCGCTGGTGCAGATTCTCGCGAGTTTTCCCGCCAACTTCCTCTTCCCGCTCTTCACGATTGCGCTCGTCTCGCTCGGTGGCAATCTCAACACCGTCGGCATCCTCTTCATGGCGCTCGGCTCACAGTGGTACCTCCTGTTCAACGTCATTGCGGGAGCCGCGGCGATTCCGAATGACCTTCGGGAGGCCGCGGTGAATCTTGGCCTCAACCGGCGACAGCGCTGGCAAACCTTGTACGGCCCTGCGGTCTTTGCGTCGTGGGTGACCGGTGCGATTGCCGCCGCAGGCGGTGCTTGGAACGCCTCGATTGTTGCTGAGGTGGTGAGCTACGGCGATACCACCATCACGGCGCTTGGCCTTGGCTCGTATATTGCGCAGTCGACGGCTGCGGGCGACTTTGCCCGCACGCTCGTGGGGGTCACCGTGATGAGCGTATTCGTTGTTACGGTAAATCGAGTGTTCTGGCGGCGGATGTATCGCTTCGCTGAGCGGAGGTATTCGTTCACATGATGCAGCAGTCAGGCGTCGGGCAAATCGCGTGTGACGTGTCGCATGCGCGCCCGGCTTGTGTAGGGAGAGGATGTGGCGCACGTGGTTGCACACAGCAGTGATTCGGCGAGCAAGCAGTCGCCCGACGCGCACAGCGCGCACGATGCGCTCGTGGAGGCAGTCGGCGTGCACACCTCATTTCCTGCAGCTGACGGATCGATCCTGCACGTGCTCGACGACGTGAACATGACGCTCCGAGTCGGTGAAGTGGTCGCGATTCTCGGGAAGTCAGGCTCGGGAAAGTCAACGCTGTTGCGTACCCTTGCAGGGCTCATCACGCCGAGCAGTGGTGCTGTGCGCTACCGCGGAGAGCAATTGACAGGCGCAAACCCCGGGGTTGCGATGGTGTTTCAGTCGTTCGCGCTCATGCCCTGGCTGTCGGTGCTCGAAAACGTTGAGCTGGGCCTGCGTGCTGCGGGAGTATCGGCGACGGATCGGCGACAGCGCGCGCTCGCCGCAATCGAACAAATCGGCCTCGAAGGATTTGAAAAGGCCTACCCGCGAGAGCTTTCTGGTGGCATGCGGCAACGGGTCGGATTTGCGCGCGCACTCGTGTTGCAGCCTGACGTGCTCATGATGGATGAGCCGTTCTCGGCACTCGATGCATTGACCGGCGAGAATCTTCGCAGCGAACTGATGATGCTGTGGGGGCGTCCTGACTTCCCGACATCGTGCATCTGCATCGTGACGCACAACATCGAAGAGGCCGTGCTCATGGCCGATCGGGTGCTGGTTCTGGGCTCTGGCCCTGGGCATATCAAGGCCGAAGTGCCGGTCTTGCTGCCGCGGCCTCGTGACCGGCGAAGCCCAACGTTTGAGGCGATGGTGGATCGGTTGTACGCGATTCTCGCTGATCGTGACGAGGCGGCTGCTCCCCGGAAAGGTTCGGTTCCTGGGCCGTTGACGCACCCACTCCCAGACGCGAGCGTGGGCGGCCTTGCCGGGTTCACTGAGATTGTCTATTCGCATGATGGGCAGGCGGATCTCCCAGACCTTGCGGACGAACTCTCGTTCGAGGTCGATGACCTCATGCCACTTGTTGACGCAGCGCGAATGCTGGGTCTGCTCGAAGTTGAGGGCGCACAAGCGTTTCTCACAGCGGAGGGGTATCGCTGGCATCTTGCTGGCATGCATGACTCGAAAGAGGTGTTTGCCGAGCTCGCCGTTGCGCACGCGCCACTCGTGCGAACGATTGTGCGGGCCCTGGAAAACAGTAATGATGGCGCGTTGCGTGATGACTTCTTCCGCGACTTGTTGCTGCGTGGATTCACCGCCGAAGATGCGCAGCAGCAGCTCGACACCGCGATCCAGTGGGGGCGTTACGGTGAGCTGTATGACTTCGACGCGAACACGGGTGAACTGATTCTCTCTGAGGTTGCGGCGGCAATTGCTGCCTTGCTCGATGGAGATCTCGACCGCTAGATTTCAGTAATTTTGCTCCGCTGCTGTGCGTGCGGATTCACAAAACAGATCAATACTTGCGCAAGTGATTGAGTATTGATATGTTTGCAGTGCGCTTCGTTCGGTGAGGCTCTTGCATGAACATAGGCCACTGATCTGACGACATCGAGAGATGCCCAAGATTAGGACAGGCGTTCTCGGATTAAGGGAACGCCCCAAGTGGCTGCACTACGACTACGTCATGCAATGCCGAAGCTCTGACATGGAGGCGCGATCCCGAGCCGATCGCTGATTCGGCCTGTCTTGAGAGGACCAGACAGTTATGCGTGCAGCACTTTACGAACACCTCCTGATCTCATCCGCGACCGATTCGCTGGTGGGTGGGGGAGCATCGTCTTCCACCACTCTCCCGGTGGCGCAGACTCCGTCTGCGCAGCCGGATCCGCACCGCGGAGCACCCACCTGGCAGAGCCAGCTGTTTGCTCCTCGCCCTGAAGAACGCGCGAACAAGCGCCGCGCCACTCGCTACGAACGCTTCACGACCACCATGGTGCTCGTGAGCAGCGTGCTGGTGCTCGTCGTCACCGCAAGCCTGTACGGCTTCAACTACGGCCTCGAGACCAAGACGTCGTCGACGTCAGGCACTCACGGCGGCTTCTACAAGGAGCAAGACGAGAAGTAGGCCCCGCATCGGGCCTGATATCGCTTGCGCCCTCGGGCGCATGACCAAGAAAGTACAACATGACTACTTCCCAGCACACGGCCACACGCGAGGCAGGGGTCGAGTCCCTGCTGACCGGCCGGTGGCAGCGAATGCGCGGCAATAACGCGCAGGTAATGGCGAAGCTGCGCGAAAGCTATGGCGTCGACCTTGCGGGGGGCGCGAACGTCTCGTTCAGCTCCGCGGGCGGCTACAGCTACATGCCGCTGTCGTTCGTCGATCGATCGGGACGGGGGTTCCAGACCACCCGCGTGCTCATCGCAGTCAGTGAGGATCGAGTCTTCACTGTCGAACCGGTGGGTTCAGCGACGCCGTTCGATCTTGCGCTTGCCCGCATGGAGCGCGACGGACGCGAAGAAGACAGCCCCCTGGAAATCGTGGCAAGTCTGCTGCAGGCAATGGCAGACGCCACTGACGAGCTCGTTACCGCAATGAGTGAAGGCGCCGAACGAATGATGACCCAAACCGGGGCCATTCTGCAGAGCCTTGAGGCGAAGAAATCACGTGAGTTCGGCGTGAGTGATGTGACCTACACGCAGCAGGAACTTGCTGACATGGAGGAGCTGCTCTCGCACTGCATGGAGAGCCAGCTTGAACTTGCTGAGGCTGCTCGCCACCTGCGCGCGAAGCTCTGGAGCCGGGGCATCGAGGCGCGTACCGATCTTGAGATGCTGATCGACGATATTGAAGCGATTGAACCGCATATTGACTTCGTGCACGACCGCGTTCGCCTGCTGCAGCAGACGAACAACCTTGCGTTGAACGTGAAGCAAAACCAGATCATCAAGGTCTTCTCCGTGGTCACTGCAGTGTTCTTGCCGGTCATGTTGCTGTCGACGTATTACAGCATGAACTTCGAGTTCATGCCGATCCTCGCGTGGCAGCACGCTGAACCAATGATCATCGTGCTCAGCTTCATCTTCGCCTTGGCGCCGCTCATCTACGTGCGTAAGCGCGGCTGGTTGCGGTAAGCGATCCACCACTCACTTGTTAGACAAAGGAATTCACATGTCCAAGCAGAATACTTCCCCCACCGAACAGGCAACGACCCCGGTCGCATGGAGCTCACGCCTCGACATTCAGCACCTTGGCAATGGGCCAGCCGCTGAAATCACCTCTGAGACTGGTGCCGAGCGCCAGCAAGGCAGCTCAAAAATTGAGAAAGAAATCATCTGGGCTGTCGTCGTCCTCTACTCGGGACTCATCGCGTGCTTCGCGGGACTGCACATTTTCGGCCTCACCCTCGGGTAGCCACCCCCAGTCAGCGATGGGGCCCACGAGCGGCACCGATCCAGTTGTGAAAGTGAAAACATGGAAGAGAACACGGTTATCGCCGCGCCAGAAGAAGCGCGTGAGCTGCCGCAGCACGGATGGATTCGCGTGCGTGCCTCAGATACCGAAATGCTTGCGAGTATCTATCGTCAGTACGGTGTGCGACTTGACCTGCCGGTGCGGCACCCCGTTGAAGAACAGGGCTTCATTTTGCTGCCGCTTGAACTGCCATTGCTTGACACCGCAGACGGTGGCACCGGCACGTCGTTCTCGGCGGCACGCATTCTGCTCGTGCTCACGGGTGGCGTGCTGATCACCGTCGAGCCGGATATGCCCATTGCTGCGCTGAGCGCGGCACAGGAACGGCTCGCGCGTGACTCGGCAGAAGTGACAAGTGCGGCCGCGATTCAGAAGATCCTTGAAGGGCTGAATGATGCGATGCAAGAGACGGTTGCCCGTATCTCGCTCGTGCTGAACACGCTTGCCGACGAAGCTGTTGATAGCAGCGGCGGCTTCCGCATGGAGGGGCGTCAGGTCGGTGTTGCTGATATTGCCCAAACCGCGGTGTCGCTTGGAGGTGCTGAAGAACTCATCGCTCGCACGGTGCAGGGGCAGCTCATGCTTGAGCGCGCCGCGCGCTGGAGCCGACGGGTCAACGGCGCATCACGCGCAGAGTATTCGACGATCCTCTCCGACATGCAGGGTGGCCGCAGGCATGCACGCTTCCAGCATGCCAAGGTGCGCAACATTCAGCAGTCGCTGATGACGACGCTCGACCTCAAGCAGAACCAGATCATTAAGGTGTTCACCGTCGTCACGGCGGTCTTCACCCCGCCAACGCTGATCGCTGCGTACTACGGGCAGAACTTTGCGAACATGCCTGAGCTTGCCCTTCCGTGGGGCGAGTGGTTCGTCATGGGAACGACCGCGATCTTTGCGCTGGTGCCGCTCTGGTACATCAAGAAGAAGGGGTGGCTGCGATGAGCATGCGAAGCATCACCCGGTCGTCGTGGACGCGCGCGTTTGTGGACACCGATGACGATATTGAGATGGCGGATCGCCTGATCGCTCGTCGGCTGCGAGACTATGACGAAACCCAAGAACACCAGCTCGTACTTCGGGTCGTTGCCGCCGAGGCTGCGTCGGTTCGCGTGTACGAGTTCGCAGTTCTCGCCTCGCCAACCCAGCTCGTCACTATTGAGCCGGGTGCAGGAATTCCAGTCTTCCAAGATGTTGAAGCGCGACTGCAGTGGGATGAAGGTGAAGAACAAAGCATCGAACGTGTGTGGTTCGAGATCGCGCAGGCCGGTTTGCAGGCAAACGTCGGTGTGCTCGCGCTGCTCGAACACGACGTGAATGGGGTGCGGCGCCAGATGGCTCGTATCGAGCGCGAGGCAGCAGTTGCCGGCAGTCTTGGCGTGAGCGACCTGCCGCGGGTGAGCGAGATGCTCATCGATATTGACCATGCGCTCTCGCATGTGTCGCTGTCCATCAACGGATTTGTGCAGTTTGCGCGATTGCTGCGACGTGATCTCAGCGCTTCCGCTGACGTGAGTAGGCCACAGGTTGACTTGCTCGTGCAGCAGGGCGAGGCGCTCACTCGGCGGCTTGAATTTCTTGTCGGGCGACACCGGTTCCACTCGCAGGGTGCCTCGCAGCAGATCTCGACGAGCGACTTGAACATCGTGAAGATCTTCACCGTGCTCTGGGCAATCTTGATCCCTGGCACGACACTCATCAATTGGTATGGTCAGAACTTTGAGAACATGCCAGAGCTGAGTTGGGAGTTCTCGAGCTGGATCCAGATTCTTGGCGTCTTCTGTCTCGCGGTCTTGCCGATCTACACGGTCAAACGGGCGGGGCAGTTGCGCTAGGCGCAACGCAGGGGTTCACCGCAGTTGAGCCCCTGCGCATCTCGAACGAAACATCGCAGGGGCGTATCTGGCAGGGCCAGATGCGCCCCTGGTGCGTCGGGTGATTGACGGCGAGATGCCTGAGAATGGACGCATGAAGTTTCAGTTGCTGCACATCGACGGATGTCCAAACACCGAAGTGGTGATTCGCGCGGCTATCGCTGGCGCGTAACTGCGAGGCCTGCGCTGACGAGCAGCGCGCCGGCGAGGCAGGCAAGCGCTGTGAGCCATGACCCGGAGCGGCCGAGCGCGAGTGCCGCGCACTCAATGACTGCAGCAAGCACAAGGAACATGACGGTGACGACGAGTAGGCTGCGCAGCCAGATGCGCCGTGAAGCTTTCTGGAAGTCAGCCTCGTCAAGCTCACGCTGGGCTGAGAACGAACGCTCGGGCGAGAGAGCTTGAGTCTGGTCTGGACGGCTCGAGAACCTGCTGGTGTTGCGCATGTGCGCCCCCTCGTGGTGAGTGATGTTCGTGCACCTGCTCAGCGAGCGTGGCGCTGTTTCCTTTTCAAGCGTACAACACTTGCGCGTTTGCGCAAGTGTTGAATAAATGTGCGTGCTCGGCTACAGTGGAGGGAGTAGCGCTTCGTTCGGCGAGGCTCCTGCGTGAACACAGTCCGCTCATCCGACGACGTCGAGAGACGCCCAGGATGAGGACAGGCTTTCCCGGATTAAGGGTTGGCCCCAAGCGGATTCCAGTGGTGTGGATACGTCGCGCAGTGCCAAAGCTCTGACGTGGAAGCGTGTGCAACAGGCCCGTGCCTGCCTGTTGCGATCCGCCGCACCCTTGGGTGCCGAACCCACCGGAGGTTCTCGTGACTGAACTGACCCTAGATCTTGCCCTGCGTATTGCGCTTGCGCTGGTGCTCGGCGTGCTTATTGGCTTCGAGCGGCAGCTGCGTTCCCGCACCGCAGGGCTGCGCACGAACGCGCTCGTGAGTCTTGGCGCTGCACTCTTTGTCATCATGGGTGCGTTTAGCTTTGATGGGCCTGGCGCTGACCCAACTCGCGTTGCCGCGCAGATTGTTTCCGGTATCGGCTTTCTCGGTGCCGGTGTGATTATGAAGCAGGGTGCTTCGATTTCGGGACTCAATACTGCTGCGACGCTGTGGGCATCGGCCGCGATTGGTGCGCTTGCGGGTGGCGGCATGATTCTCGTTGCCATTGGTGGCACTGCTGCGGTGGTGTTTTCGAACCTGCTGCTGCGGCCGATCGGCCGGCTGCTCGACCGCAATGTGCGTGCCGGAAGCCGTGAGCCAGTTGCCACGGAGTATGTCTTTGTGGTGCGATCCGCGACCGATGCCGAAGTGAGCGTGCGGTCGCAGATTGTGACCGCACTACAGCGTCCCGAATTTACGATGCACGCGCTTGAAGCAACCGACTTGAGCGGTGACGAGGTCGAACTGACCGCGCGCATCACTGCGTTCGAACGCAGTGATGCTGCGCTCGAAGCCGCGATTGCTGATGTGGTTCCCGTGCCTGAGGTGACGTCAGTGCGGTGGTACGCGACCGAACTGCGCGGGGAGGACTAGCTCTCCCTGCGTGTCTCACGCACGCACGTCTCGATTGCGCACTCGAACGGCGAGGAGCGCGCACCCCACGACTGCGAGCCCGCCGAGTATGGTTGCCCAGCCGATGTGTTCGCCAAGCAGCAGTCCGGCCCAGCAGATGCTCATGACCGGCTGCGCGAGTTGCACCTGGCTGACCTGCGCCATTGGGCCGATTGCGAGCCCGCGGTACCAGGCGAAGAAGCCGAGAAACATGCTGATGCATGCGAGGTACGCAAACGCGCCCCACTCGGTGATGGTGCCGGTGGGCGGGTGTTCGGCGATCGCGAATGCGGTGAGCGCGATCGAGACGGGTGCCGAAAGGACTAGCGCCCATGAGATGGTTTGCCAGGATCCGAGTGTGCGCGAAAGTACTCCGCCTTCGGCGTATCCGATTGCGCAGACAAGCACCGAAGCAAACAGCAACAGATCTGCGATGCCAAGGCCCGCGAATCCGCCGCCCTGGATTGCTGCGAACGCCACCGCTGCGACTGCGCCAGTGAGGGCGGCAATCCAGAAGGCACGGGCAGGACGCTCGCCGGTGCGAAGGGCTGCGATGACTGCGGTTGCAACAGGCAAGACGGCAATCACGACAGCGCCATGGCTTGCCGGTGCGCTCGTGAGTGCGTAGGAGGTGAGGAGTGGGAATCCGATGACGGATCCGCCAGCAACGATGGTGACCTGCACCCATTGTTTGCCGCGGGGGAGTCGTTGTTTCGTGAGCCACAGGGCCGCCGCGGCAAGTAGTGCAGCAATGACGGCGCGACCGGAACCGACGAATAGCGGCGACATGTGGCCGTTTTCGACGGCAACGCGAGTGAGGGGCACGGTGAACGAGAATGCGGTCACGCCAAGCAGGCCCCACCAGAGGCCTGCGCGCCCAGTGCCACTCGCACGCTTCGCATGCGATAGCGGTAGCTGATTATTCACAGTAGCGGTACTATGTTGCTTCATGTCCTACAGTAGCAGTGATCGAATTGTGGCGATACTTCGGGAGTGGATTGCGAACGCCGCTCCGGGCGCGAAGCTGCCGTCGACGCGTGCGCTCGTCGCTGAACACGAGGTGAGTCCGGTGACGGTGCAGCAAGCCTTGCGCACGCTCGTTGCCCAGGGTGTGATTGAATCCCGGCCTGGCGTTGGTACGTTCGTGCGGGGGATCCGCGCCCCGAAGCCGCATGATTTTGGCTGGCAGACCGCAGCGCTCGGTGCCCCGCAACAGCGGTTGCCTCAGCTTTCGAGCGCGCTACGTACGACAGCGAACGATGTCATTGGACTGCATTCTGGGTACCCAGACAAGAGTCTGCTGCCCGAGCGCCAGGTGCGTGCTGCCCTCGCGCGTGCGGCCCGCAGCGAGCTTGCGGTGGTGCGGGCTCCGGCCGCCGGTCTGCCCGACCTGCAGTCGTGGTTTGCGGCAGAGCTTGCCTCCGATACACCTGGCGGTGTGACCCCGCCACTGGCGAGTGACGTGGTGATTCTGCCAGGCAGCCAGGCCGGACTGAGCACGCTGTTTCGCACCCTAGTTGGGGCCGGGCAACCGATGCTCATCGAGTCACCGAGTTACTGGGGCGCGATTCTTGCTGCTGCGCAGGTCGGGGTGCAGCTGGTCCCGATCCCGAGTGGTCCCGACGGGCCAGATCCTGATGAGATCGATCGTGCGTTCGCGCGAACCGGCGCGCGGGCGTTGTATGCGCAGCCTCACTTCGCAAACCCAACGGGTGCGCACTGGTCACCTGCGCTTGCGGAACGTGTGCTTGATATTGTGCGTGCGCGCGGAGCCTTTCTCATCGAAGACGACTGGGCGCACGACTTCAGTATCGATGAAGACATCACCCCGATTGCCGCACTCGACGATTCCGGTCATGTGGTCTACGTGCGTTCGCTGACGAAGAGCGTTTCCCCCGCACTGCGGGTTGCGGGCGTTGTCGCGCGCGGTCCGGCCCGTGAGCGGATCCTTGCCGACACCCAAGCCCAAGCCATGTACGTGAGCGGCGTGCTGCAGGCGGCGGCACTCGACGTTGTCACCCAGCCAGCCTGGCGCACCCACGTGCGCGGACTGCGTGGGCAACTCGCCGCGCGTCGGAACCTGCTGGTCGATGCGCTCCGAACGTATGCGCCAACGGCCTACCTTGCCCACATTCCCAGGGGCGGGTTGAACCTGTGGTTGCGGTTGCCTGATGGCGCGGATCTTGCCGCCGTCGCTCGCGAATGCGAACAGCGCGGAGTCATCGTCGCGCCTGGGAACGACTGGTTCCCGGCTGAACCGACTGGCCAGTATCTGCGACTGAATTATTCCGGACCAAATCCCGGAGCGTATGAGCGTGCAGCGCAGGTGCTCGGTGAGGTGTTGGCCTCGGTGACGGACTGACGATCAGATCAGCTGGGTCAAGTGCTGAGCTAGCCGAAGAATGCGCCAGTCACTGCGCCGGGATGGGTGAGACGCCACCACAGGTCGGGACCTTCAAGGGTTTTGGTGAGTTCTATCGGCACTTCGGTCGTGCCCTCGGGACTCGTGACGGTTGCCGTGCCGACAGTGCCCTTGGTGCCATCTTTCGGCTTCTGCCAGTCGACGGTGACGGTCGCGGTCTCACCTGGCACGAGAGTGGCCTGCGCGGATCCACCCACCTTCACTGCAGCTGACTCACCTGTGACGCTCGTCATGGTGCCGACACTCGTGCCCTCGGTGAGAAGATCAACTTGTTTGGGAAGCGTCTGCAGCGACGCCGCAATGTCGGTTGCCTGGTCTGCGCGTTCTTCCTCGCTGTCGCGGGCAAGCATGACGGTGAGCTGGGTGAGTGGGCGGCTGTTCACCTCGACATGCTGGCCGACGACGAAGTTGTAGCCAACTTCTTCAATGAAACCTGTCTTGAGGCCGAACGTGCCTGCAACATCACCGAGCAACCAGTTGGTTGATTCGACGGGCTTGCTGCTCCACGGCATGGTCGCGGATGACATGCTGGTGATCTCAGTAATTGTGGGGTTCTGAGCTGCGAGCCAACCGATCTTCATAATGTCGGTCGGGGCAGCAGCATTGCCAGCATCCATGCCGGTCGGCTCGACAAAGGTGAGTGAGTCGAGGCCGTGCTTGGTTTTCCACTCGTCAACCGCGGCGAGGAAGGCGTCTTGGCTGCCAAACACCGACATTGCGTAGGCGTATGCATAGTCGTTCGCCGACATGATGAGCGAGAGCTCCAGCATCTGGCGCGTCGTCACCTCGGTGCCGACTGGGGTTTCGTACAGAATCCCGTCGTCAAGGCGGTAGATGTCTTGCTGTGCAACATCTGCCTGTGACCAGACGTGTATCGGGCCGTCTTCGCCGGCAGCGAGAGGCTGCTTCTCGAGGCTCACGAGCACGGTCACGAGCTTCGAGATGCTCGCAAGCGGACGTACGGTGTCGTCGTTCACCCAGGTTGTGCCATCGGACCAGCTCACCGCGGTGGGAGCGCTGTAGGTGTTGACGAAGTCTTGTGCGATCTGCGCGTCATTGGTGACCTCTTGCTCGAGGTTCATGGAGACCTTGAGCGTCGGGGTATCAAGCGGTGCGAGCGCGCAGGCACCGACGTAGGCACCGGCGACAAGCACGGCAATGACGGGGACCCCGCGTGTGAGCAGTTTGTGTGTTCGGGTCGACTTCGTAGGCACAGTTCCAGATTAGGGTCGGGTTGCTGAATGGACGGCTGGTGGCGGTGCCCACGCAGTGCGGGGGCCGCTGGAGCGCCTAGGGGACCCGGCGGATCCAGTCTTCCGTCAAGAATTTCTTCTCGACGAGCTGTTCTGCCGCGTCCCACTCACCCTCGGTGACCTCACTGCGGGTGCCGCCGTGTCTGCGGATAAAGACCTCCACGAGACGTTCAACGATCTCTTCACGGCTCAGCCCGGTCTGGCTGCGCAGCGGATCGACTCGCTTCTGTGCGCTTGCGGTTCCCTTGTCGGAAAGCTTCTCGCGGCCAATGCGCAGGACCTCGGTCATAGCGACAGGGTCCATGTCGTACGCCATCGTGACGTGGTGCAGGACGGCGCCTGACGCGATGCGCTTCTGCGCAGCGCCACCGATCTTGCCCTGCGGGCTCGTGATGTCGTTGAGCGGCTTGTACACCGCATCGATGCCGAGGGAATGCAGCGCTTCGAGCACCCACTCGTCAAGGAAGGCATATGAATCGGCGAAGCTCATGCCACGCACGAGCTCACCCGGTACGTAGAGCGCGTAGGTGATGCACGCCTCGGGCTCCATGTACATGGCGCCGCCGCCAGAAATGCGGCGAACGAGCTGTGCGTTGCGAGCGTTGAGCTGCTCTTCGTCGACCTCGTTTTGCACTGACTGGAAGCTGCCGATGAATACGGCAGGGCGATCCCACTCCCAGATGCGCAGCGTTGGGCCACGCAGGCCCTCACCGACCGCGGTTGTGAGCACTTCGTCAAGTGCGGCGTTGAGTACGGGGGCGACCGCACGCTCGTGGATGATCTGCCAGTCGTAGTCCCGCCAGTGCGCCGCACCGGTGATTGCACGTCGAATGGCGACGCCAACCGAATCAGGAGTGAAACCGAGCAGGTGCACCTCTGCCGGGAGCGCTGCGCGGATCGCATCGCCAAAGGCTTCGATGGTGCTGTTGGGGCTGAGCCCAGTGATCGCAGCGTTGATATCGAGGAGCGCTTCGTCGGGCTCCAGGAAGAAGTCGCCAGACAGACTGAAGTCTGCGATCTTCTCGTCGACGATCGTGAAATCGACGACGACTAGCTTGCCGCCAGGGACCTTGTATTCGCCGTGTACATTCATGATTTCAGGGTACGCCTATTAGTCGCCGACGCGCTCGAGAATCCAGGTAATGATGTCTGTCTCAACCGCGTCTGCGTTGGTTTCTTTGAGGATCTCGTGACGCGCGCCTGGGTACTCGCGCAGGGTGACGTCGCGAACACCGCGCTGTCGGTACAGGTCTGCGAGCCGGCTGAGGCCGTCGCCGCGGCTGAGCGGGTCGTCATCGCCAGCGACAAGCAGCAGTGGCACGTCGGACGCGAGACCGTGGCCAGGCTTGCCGAAGAGCCGAAGGCCGTCTGCGACGCCGAAGAGTTTGAGGATGTCTGCTGAGAAGCAAAGCTCGTCAGCAATGAACCGTGCTGCGTTCTCTGGGTCTCGGCTGAGCCACTCAAACCCGCTTGCACCATCGCCTGCCCAGCGCGCGTTGAGATCGCCAGACTCCATGAAGCGGAGGCTGCGCAACGCAGAACCCGAAAGCACAACGGCATCCCACAACCGGGGGTGCTCGTTCAAGATGCGCTGGGTCATGAGCGAACCCCATGAGTGGCCGAACATGACAACGGGCAGCCCAGGGTGACGGTCTCGAATGATCCCGGTGAACTGCACAATTGCGGCCTCGGTTGCGCGCAGCCCGCCCGGCCCGAGCTTGCCAAGCCGCGAGAGATCGCCGTCGTGCTGAGCACGCCCCGTCTCGCCGTGACCGCGGTGGTCGTCGGCGTAAACGGCGAACCCAGCAAGAGCAAGCCGTCGCGCGAAGTGGTCATATCGCAGCGCGTGTTCACCGATGCCGTGCGCGATTTGTACCGCGCCAAGGAGCTCGCCGTCGTTCACCGTGCTGTCTGGAAGCCAGGCGTATGCCGAGATCTCGACGTCGTAGTCATCGACGTAATTCACTGACTGGAAACTCACGTGGTTGGTGCTTGCACTCATGTCGGCCTCTTGATCTCTCGCTGGGGCGGGTGGTTGCCGGATATCTTCGATGGTAGACGGGACCCCTGACAACGCGCACTCGTCGATACACTCTGGTCATGACAGAACCTCTCGTTGTTGCACTGCCGCAGGATCCGGGACTCCGTGAAGCGCTTGGTGATCCGCGCAATGTTCGTTTCATTGATTGGGATCTCACCGGCCCAGCACCCGAATCTCATATCGATCTGGTGGTTGCGAGTAACTTCGGAAACTTCGAGGGACTTGCGCATCTCGCTGAGGTGAACCCGCGGCTCGTGCAGTGGCAGTGGATCGGTTACGACGAAGTTCCTGCCTATCTCCCGCAGGGTATTCCGCTCGCGAACGCGGCAGGCGTGCACGACGGCCCAACAGCCGAACTGGCGGTTGCGCTCACGGTTGCGGCGCAGCGTGGCATTCCGCAGTTCGTTCGGGCCGCGGATCAGCACGAGTGGCAGAGCACCTTCTTGCCAAGCCTGTGCGACAAGCGAATTCTCATCGTCGGGTACGGCGGCGTCGGAAAAGCCATTGACGCGCGACTCCAGGGCTTCGAAGCGCGGATCACGCGCATGGCACGATCCGCCCGTACCGAACGCAACCTTGCCGGTGATGAGGTCGAGGTGCACAGCTTCGCTGACCTGCACGCGAACCTTGCGGTGAGTGACGTGGTGATTCTTGCGGTGCCGCTCACGGCCCAAACCCGCCACCTCATCGACGCAGCAGCGTTGGCAGCGCTGCCAGACAACGCCCTTCTGGTGAACGTCGCGCGCGGCGGCGTCGTTGACACTGATGCGCTTGTTGCTGAGTTGTCAGGGGCGCGGATCCGGGCAGCACTCGACGTCACCGACCCCGAGCCGCTGCCAGCGGATCACCCGCTGTGGAGCGCACCGAACGTACTGATTACTCCGCACGCTGGCGCCGACACTGATGCGCTTTTGCCGCGCATGGCGGCACTGATTCGTCGTCAGATCACGCGTTTGCAGTCAGGAGAAGCGCCTGTGAACCTGGTGCTCGGGCCAGGCGCATAGGCCGGGGCTTTTGAATGTCGGTGGGTGCAAGGAGAATGAACTCATGAACACGAACGAGCGCAATATCGCAGTCTCAGTGCCGAGCGGTGAGCTGTACGACGCTCTGGTCGGCCTGCCCGGCATTGACCTGGTCGCTTGGGACTGCGATGGTCCTGCTCCGCGCGGTGCCTTCGACATCGTGGTGCCGCCCTACCGTAGTTCGCTTCGCCGCCTTGAACGCCTCGCTGGCTGTGAGGTTGGGCTCGTGCAGTTGCAGATGAATGGGTACGAAGGCGTTGGTGACTATCTGCAGCCGGGGCAGCTCGTGGCGAACGCGTCAGGCGTGCACGATACGTCGACGGCAGAACTCGCGGTTGCACTCATGCTGGCCTCACAACGTGGGTTGCCAGATTTTATTCGTACAGCAGATGAGCAGCGGTGGCAGTATGCGTCCATGCCAAGCCTTGCCGATCGTCGGGTACTCATTGTTGGGTACGGCGGTATCGGCAAGGCGATCGAGGCGCGGTTGGCGGGCTTCGAGGTCGAGATTTCACGCCTCGCCCGTAGCTCGCGAGTCGAACAGAACCTTGCGGGGGAGCAGGTCCACGTGCACGGCTTTGATGAGTTGCACGAGCGGCTCGCGCAGGCCGATGTCGTGGTCCTCATCACGCCGCTCACTGAGTTGACCCGGCATCTCATTGACGCTGCCGCCTTGGCTGCGCTGCCAGATAACGCACTTGTGGTGAACGTTGCGCGTGGCCCGGTCATCGACACCGATGCGCTCGTTGCAGAGTTGTCGACTGGTCGAATTCGGGCGGCGCTTGATGTGACTGACCCAGAACCGCTTCCGGCTGATCACCCGCTCTGGCGCACGCCTGGAACGATCGTGGTGCCGCACGTTGGCGGCGGTGCAAGCTCGATGCTGCCTCGCATGCGTGCGCTCGTGCTGCGCCAGGTGGAACACCTGCGCGCGGGTGAAGCGTTCGAAAATCTTGTGACGGTCTAACCCGAACGGCTGGGCGCGCAGCACGAACAGATCACTCTGAATAGTAAGAACTTCAAGCAGACAAGGAACGCAAAGATGCAGGCAATCGTCGTGACCCAAACGGGTGGCCCAGAAGTCCTGACCACGCAAGATGTGGTGGCTCCCGTCGCTGGGCCCGGTGAACTCGTGGTTGAGACCGCCGCCGTCGGTGTGAACTTTATTGAGATCTATCAGCGTAGTGGTGTCTACGCGATGGAGCTGCCGCATATTCCTGGCGCAGAAGCTGCCGGCACTGTCGTTGCTGTGGGTGACAGCGTGCATGGATTCTCTGTCGGTGACCGTGTCGCAACCGCAGCCGCTCACGGCACCTACGCAGCGCAGTTTGTTGTTGATGCTGCCCAGGCAGTGCACGTGCCAGAAGGCATCGATCTTGAGGTCGCGGGGGCGTTGCCTTTGCAGGGCTGCACGGCTCACTACCTCGCCTTCTCTGCGGCGCAGCCACAGGCTGGCGAGTGGGCGCTTGTGCACGCAGGCGCCGGTGGCGTCGGTCAGCTGCTGATCCAGTTGCTCGTTGCGCACGGTGTGCGGGTGATTGCGACCGCGTCGACTGATGAAAAACGCGAGTTGTGCTTGGCCGCTGGGGCCGAGCATGCGCTGCCGTACGAAGACTTTGCCGAGCGAGTCCGAGAGATTACGGATGGCGAAGGTGCTGCGGTCGCCTATGACGGCGTCGGCCGTGACACCTTCGACGGTTCGCTCGCGGCGCTTCGCGTACGTGGAGACCTGGTGCTGTTTGGTGGCGCGAGTGGACAGGTGCCACCATTCGACCTGCAGCGACTGAACTCCGGTGGCTCGCTGCGCATCAGCCGCCCAACGCTGACGCATTTTATGTTGACGCCAGAGGAGCGCGCGTGGCGGTACAACGAGCTGTTCGACGCGGTGAATGCAGGCACACTGCGCGTACGCGTTGGCGCGAAGTTCGCGATTGCTGATGCGGCTGACGCTCACCGTGCGCTCGCTGGTCGGGAGACTACCGGCAAAGTCATCCTCGTGCCGTAGCCAGCCCAACCCACCCATATTCCGCCGTCAAGCCCGCTCGCAGAGGCAAGAGAGTAGGCTGGAGGGCGTGCGTGCAGAAGCACGCAGGACCAAGATCCCCGCTTGCCCCTTGGAGTGATATTCACATGGCTGAACAGTCCCGTCTCGACAAAGTCATCGCGCTTGCCCGCCACCGCGGTTTTGTATTCCAGGCAGGTGAAATCTACGGTGGTTCGCGCTCTGCGTGGGACTACGGCCCCCTCGGTACCGCACTGAAGGAAAACATCAAGCGCCAGTGGTGGAAGTCGATGGTGCAGAAGCGCGACGACGTCGTCGGCATCGATTCGAGCATCATTTTGCCGAAGCAGGTCTGGGAAGCATCGGGCCACGTTGAGGTCTTCAGCGATCCGCTGGTTGAGTGCCTCAGCTGCCACAAGCGTCAACGTGAAGATCACCTCCTCGAAGCGTTCGAAGAGAAGAAGGGCCGCGCACCCGAAAACGGCATGGCAGACATCGTCTGTGCAAACTGTGGCACCCGCGGTCAGTGGACCGAGCCGCGCGCATTCTCGGGTCTGCTCAAGACCTTCCTCGGCCCCGTCGATGACGAAGCTGGCATGCACTACCTGCGCCCAGAGACCGCACAGGGCATCTTCGTGAACTTTGCGAACGTGCTCCAGGCAGCTCGCATGAAGCCGCCCTTCGGCATCGGCCAGATCGGCAAGAGCTTCCGTAACGAGATCACCCCGGGTAACTTCATTTTCCGCACCCGTGAGTTCGAGCAGATGGAGATGGAATTCTTCGTCGAGCCCGGCACTGACGAAGAGTGGCAGGAATACTGGATGAACGAGCGTTGGAACTGGTACGTCGACCTCGGCATCGACGCAGATAACCTGCGCTTCTACGATCACCCGAAAGAGAAGCTGTCGCACTACTCGAAGCGCACCGCAGACATCGAGTACCGCTTCGGTTTCCAGGGCAGCGAGTGGGGCGAGCTTGAAGGCATCGCGAACCGCACCGACTTTGATCTGAGCACGCACTCGAAGCACTCGGGCAAGGAGCTCAGCTTCTTCGACCAGAACAAGGACGAGCGTTACACCCCATACGTCATCGAGCCCGCGGCAGGCTTGACTCGCTCGCTCATGGCGTTCCTCGTCGACGCATACCGCGAAGAGGAAGTGCCGAACTCGAAGGGCGGCACCGACAAGCGCACCGTGCTCGGCCTCGATCCGCGTCTCGCGCCCGTCAAGGTCGCAGTTCTGCCCCTCAGCCGCAACGAGAAGCTTTCGCCGCTTGCGCGTGAAATCGCTGCGGACCTGCGCCAAGACTGGAACATCGACTTTGACGACGCCGGTGCTATCGGCCGCCGTTACCGTCGCCAGGACGAGATCGGCACCCCGTTCTGTGTCACGGTTGACTTCGACTCACTCGACGACGACGCGGTAACGATCCGCGAGCGCGACACGATGGAGCAGACGCGCGTCCCGCGCTCGGAGCTCTTCGGGTTCCTCGCAGAGCGTCTTCGCGGCGCGTAAGACATGAGGCTGGGCGGAGCACAACACAGGTTGTTCTCCGCCCAGCTTGTTTCGGGCCAAAACCCGAACATCGCACCACCCGCAGCTCAGCGCCCTGCAACGGTTTCTGAGCGCATCGAAAGGCCAGCATGACCTCTTCAACACCTCAGAACAACCCAGACCCAGCCGCTCAGCCTGAACCAACTCCGCAGCCAGCACCTGGCGCGGCAGTTCCGCAAAGCTGGGCATGGGCAAAGCCTGCACAGGTGATGGTGCCCCGCGTCGTCGAAACTGAGCCACTCGAATACCACCGTCTGTACCGCGGTGCTGCGAAGTATCAGTGGTGGAAGCCGCTCGTGCTGGTGCTGCTTGCGGGTGCGTTCTATATCGCTTTCAGCCTGCTGCTCAGCCTCGTGCTCATGCCGTTGATCATGGCGTTCGATCCCGAGTTCCTCATGCAGACAGCGAGTGGCGAGTCTGTTCTTGACACCCAGCGCCCGCTGAGCGTGCTGTACAGTCTCCTCGCGATCTCTTCGATGCTGCCAGCAGTCATCCTGGCGATGCTGTGCATGGGCATTCGCCCAACTGGTCGTGTGTGGTCTGTCGCTGGGCGGATCCGCTGGGGACTGCTTGGTCGCACCACACTCTTTGCGATCGCGGGCGTTGCCACGATGAACATCGTCGGTATCGCAGCAACGTATGCGCTTGATCCGAGCTCATTTGCAGTGACAAGCGACGATGTTCTCCCCGACTTCAGCCTGAATGCGGCGCTGCTCTCTGGCATTTTCATTCTGTTGCTCGTGCCGATCCAGGCAACCGCTGAAGAAGTGGTGTTCCGCGGTGTCGGTATGCAGGTATTTGGTTCATGGGTGAAGTCACCATGGCTTGCAGTGCTTGTTCCATCGGTGCTGTTCGCCATGGCGCACATCTACGACATCTGGGGCATGCTTGCGGTTGGCTTGATGGGTCTCGTTGCTGCATGGCTGGCCTGGCGCACAGGCGGCCTTGAAGCAGCAATCGCGATCCACGTGATCAACAACCTCGTTGCGTTTGGCTTCATGGCAAGTGGCACGAGCGGTGAGACCGCGCAGGTTGCGGAGGGCGGAAGCCTCGGCTCGATCATTGGCGAAGTCGCGGGTCTCGGTCTCTTCGCGTGGCTGGTCATTCGAAGCTTCAAGAAGCACGGTTACGGCCGCGAACGCATTGACCTGGTCGTGCGCGAAGTGCCGGTCACCGATGCGGCAGTTGCCTATGCGGCACCCGCTGCGCCGGAAGCCCCTGGGGCTCCCGATGCTCCCACCTCGACTGATTCTGATTCTCTGAAGGACACCCCCAATGCGTGAAGTCATCGTCACCGGCACGAGCACCACCGTGCTTGCAGCGGCACTTGAGTGCGCGCAGGTTGGCATCCGAGTGCGGATCGCGCCGGAGGCCGAAGGCGAGCAGCCGAATCCGCTGGGGATCCGCAGCGCAGGCGTTCGAGATGAGCACGGTGCATTTACCGAGTTTCTTGAGCACGTCTCAGCGCCGATTGGCGAGGGCGGCGCGGCTGAAGAGCGCACTCGTCCACACCGTACCGCGCCGACAGCGGTGGCCCTTCGCGGCCGTACTGGATCGTGGGGAGAGCAGCCGTGGCCTTCGGTCGTTGGCATCCCCGCAGTGCCGCTCGCTACGAAGACGACCGCGCTGATCGGTGGTCGTGCGTCAGCACGTGCGTACCTTGACCGGGTGAAGCCAGTGCTTACCATCGGCAAAGAATCTCAGCTCAGTCACCTCGTCGAGACTCGTGTTGGCGCTGTGGCGCGTGAACTCCTCGTTGAACCGTTTGTCTTTGAGCGCTTTGGCCGCCAGTCAACTGATGTCGAGGTAGCAACGGCAGCGCCTGGCCTCAACGAGGCACTCACACGCGTCGGCTCACTCACGGGTGCCGTACTTGCCACTGCCCCCGAGGCTGAAGCGCACGAAACACTCGTGCGCCCGGTCGCTGGTTGGGACGAGTTGCGTGCCGCACTCCTCGAACGGTTGGAGCCGTACGGCGCAGAGATGCTGCCTGCGCCACTGGCGTCGCTGCGCCGAGACGGCGATGCTTGGGTCGGGCGCGACATCACTGGCCACGAATTCCACGCTGACGCGGTCATCGTTGACGCAGACCATGCACTTGCCTCAACTCCTGGCGACTTGGCAGACGCATTGCAGGCGCTCTCCACTGAGCCAGCGCAGCACCGAGCGATCGCAGAAACGGTGATTGCTTCGCCAGACCGTGAACTTGCATCGCTCGAACTTGCAACGGATGGCGCGGGTCACACCTGGTCGATCCGTACTCGCAAGAACGATGACGGCACCTGGCACGCAGAGATCGCCGGTGAAGTTTTCGCTGTCGGGGCAGACATGCTGACAGCTGAGACAGCATCGATGCGCATGGGCGAGGCGCTTCAGAGCGTGGCGCTTGAACCGCGCGAAGCGATTGGTGCGCGGATCGAAGTCGCACCGTTTGCGCGGCGCGCTGAGCGTGATGCAGCAGAAGCCGCGTGCGCTGAGTTTGCAGAGGCTGAACTGACCTTGCTCATATGCGGACCAGCATTGCACGGTGCAGATTTGGCCGCAGCTGTTGGCGATGCGCGTGCGCAGGCACAGATTCTGCGCCGCCGACTCGTTGGAATTAGCAAGTAATCACCAACTTCACAAAAGACACCAGTGGTGAATCAAGAGTCCGTTATAGGCTTGCGAATGCACACATTCACCCGCGATCGGGAGGCGCATACATGAAGGGCAAAGTTGCTTTCGTATTGGGAGCGGCCGTCGGCTACGTACTGGGTACGCGAGCTGGGCGTGAACGGTATGCGCAGATTAAGCGCGGCGCGACACAGGTGTGGGAGTCCGCACCGGTGCAGAGCGGTGTTGATGCAGTCAACGGCGCCGTCGGCGCGCAGGTTGAGCGAGTCAAAGTCACGCTGATCGACGCAGGCAAGCGTGCGTTCACCGCTGTCGTGAACGGCACCGAGACGAAGCCCACGACAACTGCCAAGTCTGCGACGGCTGAGAAGCCTGCATCGGACGACGTGAAGGCTGCGGCGGCTGAGAAGCCCGTAGCTGAGCAGGAGGCGAAGTAATGAGTCCCCGTAAAGACGGCAGCCCCGGAACAGTCGAGCTGATCGCCCGACTTCCGTACCAGATTGTTCGTCTTGCGAAGGCTGAGATCAACAACGCCAAGGTTGAGGTCATCGCCAAGGCGAAGAAAGCTGGAATCGGCGCTGGTGCGATCGTTATCGCATTGTTCTTCTTGTTCTTCATGCTTGAAGCGCTCGTGATCGCGGCCATTGCCGCACTCGCGATTGTGTGGCCCTGGTGGCTTGCTGCGCTCACCGTTGCAGGTGCGTTGCTGTTGCTTGCCGCTGGCGCAATTGCTGGAGGCATTGCACTGATCCGCCGTGGAAATCCAGTGCCTGACGAGACCCTTGGCCGCCTGAACGGCGACCTTGAAGCTCTCAGTGAAGTGCAGATCAACGCGAGCGCAAAGCCGCAGCCATCAGCGCATCGAGTACCGCAGGTTGGCGAACAGGGGAATTGGCGATGAATCAGCAAGAACGTGCCGCGGGCGTCGCAGAGGCGCAGACCGCACGAGCAGAGCTGTACGACACGCTCTCGCTCCTTACAGACCGACTGAACTATGCGCAGCGCATCGACAACGCAGTAGATCGCACGAAGGCTCGTTTCTCCCGTTTGCGCAGCGAAAAGCCCGTCGAAGCAGTGGCAATCGTCGCAGGAGCAGCGGTGACTGCGGGCGTTGTTGTTTGGGCAATCGCGGCTGGATTGACACGCAAACGCTGATGCGTTAGTTGATCCGCCACAAAACGCTCGATTCGGTTTTAGACGAATTCGCGGGTAGCGTGGTGGAAAAGAGATATCGGTTCGTCGCTCGTTGTGGCGTCGGATTCGTATACAGTGGTTCAGTCCGTTGATGTGTTGAAGTGGGGATTATGTCGAATGAGACGAAGCCGCTAAGCGGCCTTCGTGTGCTCGTTCCCCGTGGAGGTACGTGGGGCGAACTCGTCTCGCAGGCACTTCGCGAGCGTGGAGCACAGACGGTGATTTCACCGCTCGTGGATTTCGCGCACACCAGTGAGGAAGAGACACTCGTCAAAAACCTCCAGCGTCTTGAGGCTGGCGAGTTTGACTGGATGACCGCGACGAGCGCAACCGTTGCAGACGTCCTGAAGCACCACGGTGCAGTCATTCACGAGCACACCAAGGTGGCTCTCGTGGGTGAGGCAACCGCTGTCGCGTTCCGCGACGCAGGTTACCCCGTAGATTTCACTCCTGATGAGTTCAACAACACGACTCACCAGCTGCTGAACGAATGGAAAGAGATCGATGAGGACAAGATCCTCAAGGTACTCACCCTTCGCTCAGATGTTGCACGTCCCGTGCTGACTGAAGGCTTGATCAGCCGCGGCCACGACGTCTCACAGGTGCTCGCGTTCCGCACCGTTGGCGTCCCAGCCGGTATCCAGATCCGTGAAGACGTCGAATCTGGGCACATCAACGCGATCCTCGTTGCATCGCCCAAGATCGCCGTTGAGGTCGAGAAGCAATTCCCTGACCGCCCTGAGACTACGATTCTTGCGTGCGTCGGCCCCGACACGATCCGTGCGGCTGAAGAGCTTGGCCTTCGCTCCCCAGACGTCGTGAATTCTGAGCAGCAGCAGGTCATCGCTGACGCGGTCGAAGCAACCATCGACCACAGCGACATGCTCGACTAATTGCTCTCACGGTTCCCTCAGCAGTGAGGGTGCTGTTTTGCGCGCGTTCTGTGTTGCTTTCTCGCGTTCTGTGTTGCTTTCTCGCGTTCTGTGTTGCTTTGCTCGCAACCCCTCGAGATCGACAGTTTCCGTCGAAACGAGGGGTTTCTTGCGCATGAAGCGGGTGGTTTCGTGAGAAGCGCCCCTTTTCGGTGGAGTGGAAGGCTGAGTGGGCTGAGTGGGCTGAGCGGCCGTGCGGGTCGAGCGCCCCAGCAACCCACTCACAACAACCACCCACACCACCCACACCACCCAATGCCAGCTCACCGCCCACTCCGGCGTAACCCTGCGACACAAGTCGTCACGCGGCGAAACCAGTTTTGAGGCCCGAATGGGCCCGCGGATAGGTTCGACTCATGACGAAGATCGAGACCACCACAGCTGGTAGCTTGCCCCGTACCCAGGCGCTCATTGATGCGAACAAGGCGCGTGCCTTCGAGGACGACGGCTTCACGCTCAAGTCGACCCCCGAGTTTGAAGCCCTCGTCACAGAGGCGGTGCGCGATGTCGTCGCGCGTCAGCGTGATCTCGGCATTACCCAGCCCGGCGACGGAGAATTCGGCAAGGCGATGTCGAACTCTGTGGACTACGGCGCGTGGTGGGCGTATTCGTTCCAACGCACCGCTGGTCTCTCACTCACGGGTGGAAACATCTTCACCGCGCCAGTGCAGCGTTCAGCCCCCGGAGACGTCAAGCTGACCTCGTTCCCCGACCGTCGTGATTGGACGATCTTTGCCGATGCGTACCAGGACCCGGAGTCGGGCATCGGCACCGGCAAGAACGCGACGGAGTTCCCTGCGACGACTGGCCCACTGAGTTTCATCGGCCAGGAAGCTGTGGCAAGCGACGTGCGCAACCTCAAGGCCGCATTGCTTCCTGGTGAGCAGGGGTTCATCACCTCGCTCGCGCCCGGCTGTGGTGCGCGCATCGAGAACGAGTACTACCAGACTGAGCAGGAACACATCGACGCGTGGGTCGAGGTGCAGCGCGAAGAGTTCAAGACGATCACCGACGCAGGCCTGATTGTGCAGATCGATGACCCCTCGCTTGCTGAGAACTGGGATCAGATCAATCCGGAGCCTTCGATCGAGGACTATCTCGCGTTCACGCAGATCCGCGTTGATGCGATCAATGAAGCGATCAAGGGTCTGCCGAAGGAACTCGTGCGCCTGCACCTGTGCTGGGGTTCGTGGCATGGTCCGCACTCGACTGACATTGAGCTCAAGCACATCCTCAAGACCATCCTCAGCGCGAACGTCGGCCAGATTTCGTTCGAAGCCGCGAACGCTCGTCACGAGCACGAGTGGGCGGTGTGGGAGGAAAACAAGGACATCATCCCTGACGACCTGATTCTTGTTCCCGGTGTGATTGGCCACTCGACAAATCTCATCGAGCATCCTGAACTCGTCGCGCAGCGCATCGAGCGCTTCGCAAAGGTTGTCGGCCCAGAACGCGTCATTGCTGCAACCGACTGCGGTCTTGGCGGTCGTGTTCACCCACAGATCGCGTGGGCAAAGCTTGAGTCGCTCGGTGAAGGCGCACGCATCGCGGGTGCACGAATCTAACGGCACGCACTCGCGCAGACACATAAGGGGCGCGGATCGGACATTGCCTGTCTGATCCGCGCCCCTCGTCACGTCTGTGAGGTCACAAGGTGCCTACACTGACGCGTGGGTGCCAACTATGCCGCGACGGTGACGATCTCGTCGAGGGGGCGGCGCTCGCGGGGAGCGGTCTCGCGCTCCTGGAGCATTTCGGGGAGGTGATCAACCGAGTCGGCGAGGGTGCCGAGGCTCGAAACGGTCACGGCGACCTGGTTGTCGCCGAGACCGAATGCTTCCTTCAGAGCTGCGGGGTCGAAACCACCCATCTGGTGAACGTAGAAGCCTTCGCTCTGCGCCTGGATGGAGAGGTGCGCGACTGCCTGGCCGAGATCGTAGTGTGCCCAGGGGCGCTCGTTGCCCTCTTCGTCAGCGATCTCTGCGACGGCAACGATGAGTGCCGATGCGCTGCCAGCCCATGCCTGGTTGAAGCCGACGAGCGCGTCAGTGATCTTGGCGAAGCCTTCGGAGCCACGGCGAGCAACGATGAAGTGCCAAGGCTGAACGTTGTTTGCGCTCGGTGCCCAGCGAGCTGCCTCGAAGATGCCGCGAAGTGCGTTCTCTGGGAACTCGTGGCTCGCGTCGAATGCGCGGGGGCTCCAGCGGTTGCTGAGGGTGTCAAGAATGGGGGCGCTGGTCTGCGCGGTACGGGGGCTCATATTGAGGCTTACTCCTTCATACGGTGATGTACGAAAGATGCAACATCAGATGTTGCCGGAGTATTCCAGCAAGTTCGATCGAAGTCGTCGCGACGAGTGAGGTTGTTGACCCGACGACGGCCAACTAGCCCAGCAATAATGCGATTGCTGCGAGCACCGGCAGCGAAGCGAATGTGGTGAGAAAGACGGTGTCGCGCACGAGCACCTCACCGCGCTGGTATGTCACCGCATAGGTGTAGACGTTCTGCGCGGTGGGCAGCGCGGCGATTGTCGTGGCGACGAACGTGGCGTGCGGATCAAGGCCAAACGCGATCGACAGGCCAAGCGCGACGAGGGGCATGCCGACCACCTTGAGTCCGGAAGCTGTGAACGCGGCAGCGCGTCCGCTTCCCGCGCTGAGCGGGCGCTGCCCGTGCAACGAGATGCCGAAGCTCAAGAGCACCATCGGGATTGAGGCGGCGCCGAGCATGTCGAGAGGCTCGACGATGAGCTGAGGTACGGGGACGGCGAAGAGCGCGCAGAGGTATCCGGCTGCCGTCGCAATGATGATGGGGCTGCGGAGTGTGCGCCCGAGCGCCTGTGTGACGGTCTTGAAAACTGAGGATGATCCGCCAGACCGGGCGAAATCGAGAATCGACAGCGTGACCGGGGCGAACACAATGAGTTGCACGAGCAGCAGGGGAGCGACGTATGCGGCATCGCCGAGAATGTACATGGCGACAGGCAAGCCCAGGTTGTTCGAGTTCACATACCCAGAAGCGGTTGCGCCGAGCGTAGTCGCAGCAAAGTCACGCTTGAACCACAGTCTGGAGGCGACAACAAACAGCAGGGCGACGGCGATGGCCGAGAGCGTCGTGACGAGCATGACCGGAGAAGTAAGCACCTTCGGATCGCTGCGCAACAACACCCCGAACAGCATCGCCGGCATCGCGACGTAAAACGCCACGTTGTTGAGCACCCGACGTTGCTCGCCCTTGACGATGCCAAGCCGCCCCGTGAGATACCCCGCTCCGATGATGACGAGGATGACGGTGAAGCCCTGCAATACGCCAAACATGAACGCGTCCTCCTAGATCGTGCGGGGTCAAGCCCGCAGGTCAATCGTATGCGGCGAGGCGTGCTGACTCAGGCGAACCGTTGCAGAGTTGAAATCAGAGGCACTGTTCGCGCCACCGGCGGGCACGTACCCTGTACAGAGTGATCGTTCCACTTCTTGTCGGTGTCGGCAGTGGCCTCTCTCTCATCGTTGCGATTGGCGCGCAGAATGCATTTGTGCTGCGACAGGGAATCCGACGAGAGCATGTGCTTCCGGTCGTGCTCATTTGTGGCCTCACTGATGCGGTGCTTGAGACGCTTGGTGTCGCTGGCATTGGGTTCGTTGTTGAGCGTGCTCCCGTTCTGCTTGAAATCATCCGCTGGGGCGGTGTGATCTTCCTGCTCTGGTACGCGTTCTCGGCTGCTCGTCGTGCAATGAAGCCGTCCGCGCTCGTTGCAGATGGTGCCGGGGAATCTTCGCTCAAGCGCACGGTGCTTGCGTGTCTTGCGATTACGTACCTGAACCCACACGTCTACCTCGACACGATGGTGCTCATGGGGTCGATTGGTAACGCGCAGGGTGACCCTGGCCGGTGGTGGTTTGCTCTCGGTGGCGCACTCGCGAGCATTGGCTGGTTCTTCTTGCTCGGGTACGGCGCTCGATTGCTGACGAGATTCTTCGCGACTCCGCGTGCGTGGCAGGTGCTTGACTGGATTGTGGCGATCATGATGGTGGTTATTGCCGCTCGCCTGATTTTCGGTGGCGCGGTTGGCTAGCCAGCAAGCCTGAAAGAATAGAGGTGTGACTGAAGAGAGCGCACCCATCCAAGACCGTCCAGGCGTCGGGCCGTGGCCTGGCGGCCGCGAAGAGTGGCCGACCGAGTCGTACTACGACCCAGAGCTGCTCGAGAACGGTGATTCACGCAATGTGATCGACCGGTACCGATACTGGACGATGGACGCGATTGTGGCGGATCTCGATGAGCATCGGCATCCCTTCCACGTCGCGATCGAGAACTGGCAGCACGACATGAACATTGGTTCGATCGTGCGTAGCGCCAACGCGTTTGCTGCAGACACCGTGCACATTGTGGGCCGTCGTCGTTGGAACAAGCGCGGTGCGATGGTGACTGACCGCTACCAGCACGTCGAGCATCGGGAGACCGTTGCCGACCTCGTTGTCTGGGCTCAGGCGGAGGGCCTGCCGATCATTGCGATCGACAACGTTCCCGGATGTGTTCCTCTCGAAACCTTCGAGTGGCCCGAGCGGTGCGTCATGCTCTTTGGGCAGGAGGGTCCCGGCCTCAGTGCGGAAGCCATCGAAGCGGCTGAAGCAGTCGTGGAGATCACGCAGTACGGTTCGACGCGATCGATCAACGCTTCTGCGGCTGCCGCAGTGTCGATGCACAACTGGGTCATGCAGCACTCAACGCTGCGACCGCGTCAGTAAGGATTTTTGGCCCCGCGTTGAGGGGGTCTTGCGCAGGGTTTCCGCATGACAGTTGCGGAGGCCCTGCGTTTTTGTGTGTCTACTCAGCTTTCTCAGTCGCCAAGAAATCAGCGTGCTCATCACGATTTTTTGATTTTAATAAACACTTGTAGTCTAGAAAGTATGCCTAAACATATAAAAAACAACAGTTTAGCAATGAAGTTCAGATCGATTGGCATGCTCTCGCTTACCGCGGTGATGGCTGGATCAATCGCTGCTCTCGCTCCGGTGGCGGCTCCCGCTCAGGCGGCACCGGCACAGACTTGCTCGCCAGATTCTCTCTATGCGCTGAGCAACCTGTACGACATGTCTGACACTGTTCAGGGGCAGATCCTTGAATACCAGGTTGACTCGAATGGTGTCGTCGACGGTGGCAGCTGGACGCCGTTCAGTGACATGATGACGGCGAAGAACAAGGTTCCAGGCCAGCAGGTCGCGCCTTTTGACGCGCTCGGCGTATCGCAGGATTGCTCGTTCTACTTCGTTTCGAATAACAACACGTCAGCAACCCCAAGCTCGGTCGACGTGTATCGATACAACCCGAACACCGACAGCAAGCCTGAAATTGTTCAGGCAAACATGTCGATGAATAGCCCCACGACGGGTAACGTCGTCGCTGGCGCGGTGGCGCCCAACGGTGAGTACTACTTCGGATACCTCTCACGCAACACTGCGGCAGACAACTCCGACGCTGAGGGCGAGGTCGTGCGCTTCCACCTCTACCGTTATGCATTCACCCCGGGCTCCGACCCGCAGGCAGTGGCGCAGCCGAATGAGCGCTCTGGTGAAGTGGCACATATTGACATCGCGGTGGACCCAGAGGTCTTTACAAACGCTGCGTTCATCCAGCTGTACGGCGATCTTGCGTTCGACGCTGACGGAAACATGATCTTGTACACAAGCTACGAGAACCCAGGCTTTGAATCGAATGAGCAGCTGTCTGCGGTGCTTCCCGCGGCCCAGTTCGAGTCGATCCCTGGCACATGGCGTGAGGCAGGTGCGGCAAAGTACCTTCCGGTGCCACGTGTTGATGTTCAGCCGACGCTCTACACGCAGAACGCTGCGCAGCCGGTTTACATGGGAACGGCATACACCGGTTCAGGTGACATGTACGTCATGTCGATTGGGCTCACCCATGAAGCCGAGGCGCCGCTGCAGGCCGTGTTCAACCAGCTCGACGTGACCACGCTCACGACGATTCCGGGCACTGAATCGGTGTCGAAGATTGCTGTTTCTGAGCTCGACCCGGCGCTGGGGAACGACGAGGCACGTTTCTACCCCTTCGACCTTGCTGGGTCAGGGCTCGCAACCAGTTTCTCTGCATCGCTTGAGGTTTCGGCACTGGTTGGCGACGATGACATTTTCAGCATGAGCGTTGCAGACCAGGCAGGAACGCAGCTCGGAAACACTTCGACGACACCAGGTGCGCTCAACGCACAGTTGACGTTGCCCGTTGCCCCCGGCACCTACACCGTGACGCAGCAGGTTTCGGCGAACGCTGATGCATACTCCACATCGTGGGCTTGCGTTGACGCGGGTGGTGCGAAGGTCGCTGCTGGTACCGGACTGGTCGCTGAGGCGAGGGTTGCGGGCGGAACCTCTGTGAACTGTGCTTTCTCGAACACGGTGAAGGAGAAGCTCGCTGTACCGGAGAATCCGAAGGTTTCCCAGGCGGTTCGCAATGCGGACGGTTCGGTGATTGATCCGCGCCTCGAACTCGCCACCACCGACGGTATTGATTACACGCTTTCGAATGCGCACCCGAAAGCGGGGGAGAAGGTCACCATCACCGCAACCCCGCAGAACGGGTTTGCACTTGATCGAGCAAATCTCCCCGCTGGATGGAAGTTCGACTCGGTGACGGGGACCGCCACCTTCACGGTGACACTGGACAAGCTCCCCGGCACGAATACCGACGGTGAAGAAGAACACATCGACGGCGCCGGGAGTAAGCCCCTCCCTGAGGATACTCAGACCCAGGGAGCGACTGGGCTCGCGAACACAGGTGCCGAGAGCGCCTGGCTGTTTGGTGCAGCGGGAGCGCTCTTGCTTGCGGGCGGCACCGTCATGCTGCTGCGTCGTCGAGCAGTGAAGTAACTCGTTCACGACCTGTCCTCGGACACAGCAGTGGCCCCTGCAGAACACATGTTCTACAGGGGCCACTGCTGTTGCAGGCCTTCTTGCTACAGGATGCCTGCGTTGCGGGGACGCTACTTGTTGCGACGGCCGCGCAGCACGACGGTGACACCAACAATGAGGAGCAGCACGCCGAGTCCGATTGTCGTGATGGTGATCCAGGTGATCGCATCCAGACTTCCTGATCCAAACGCCCGCTGGCCAACGTATGCACAGAACGCGAGGATCAGGGCGCCCCAAATGATGGGCCCGGTGCGCGGCCCGGTACGGTATGCCGGAGCCGGAGCCGGAGCCGGAGCCGGAGCCGGAGCCGGAGCCGGAGCCGGAGCCGGAGCCGGAGCCGGAGCCGGAGTCGGAGTCGGAGCTGCTGTCGCTTGCGCCTGAGTGGGCGCTGCCTGCGCTTCTTCCTGACTTGGCAGAACGGCTGTTGCCGCTTGCTGTTCTGGCTCCGCGACAGTTTCCGCGGTAATTTCTGAGTTCTTTTCTGAGTCTGCGGCTGGCAGATTCTCGTCTGTGTGACTCATCGGCTGACCTCCTCTTCAACGCGGGCGAGCTTCGTCTCGAGTTCGGCCTCACGGTTTTCGAGCTCGGCGCGGTTCTTGTTAGAGAGGCCAGGCTCGGTGAGCTGCCACTGTACGTGATCAAGCTCCTCGGTAATCTGCTCGGCAGCTCGCTGAGCCGCTTCTTCGGCTTTCACTCGTTCTGCATCTTCGTCCACCGAGCGAAGCGTTGACGAAGATGACGACGTTTCTGAACTCGCTACCTGGTGCAGAACGCGGATATTGCCTGCCAACACGTAGACGGTGATGTGGGGGAGATCCGCGCCCGACTGAGAAGCAGCCTTGCGCCCAGGGCGGTCGGTGCCATTCACTTCGATGGTTCGGCTCAACAGTGGTCCTGCGGTTCTGGCGCCCGCGATACCCGGCTCCTCGATATTGCCAGCGAGCACACGTAGCGTGACGATGGCAGGCGTCTCGACCGGGAGCGAGACATTCACGCGTCCGGCGCCGAGCCAAGCGGTGAGGTCGCCGTCTTCTGGTTGCAGGTCGGTGAGGTCGAGATCCATGTCGCCAGCAATCACCACGGCACCGGGAGCCTGGCCAGCGGGAACGTACATGTTGCCGAACGGCTGGAACCGCGAACCCCAGGGGAACACTGCCGTGACAAGGAGCGCAACGACACCGACCGTTGCAAAGAAACCAACGACCCCGGTACTGCGGCCCCGGATGCCAGCGACAATGAGCGATACCGCCAGCACAACGAGTGCGCCAGTGATACCCGCGACGAGTGAGGCAGGCACTCCCGTTTCAAACGGCAAATGCGCATTGAATGTGAGTGCCCAGATCGCGCAGGCACCAGCGGCGAGAAGCGCAAACGCGAGGGTGATGATGACGTGACCTGCACCGAGCTTGCGAGCGTCATGGTGTGCTGCATACTGCGCACTCCACTCGTCTGCCTTGCGTCCGACGTCGTCACCCCACTTGGATGCCTTTTCACCGGTACGCTCGCCCCACTCAGAGACATTTTGTTCCCAGCCGCTCATGCGCTGTTCCCAGGTGGGCTGGGTGGTGCCAGCTGTGGGGGCGGATCCGCCAGCCGACGCAGCAAACCCAGCCGCCGTTGGCGTGGTCGTCGCCGTTGGCTCTCCAGTGGGCGTGGGCGTAGGTGTGGGTGTGGCCGTTGTCGCCGTAGGCTCACCCGCGGTCGTGTATTCGCCCGGGCTTGCGTTCATGTTTGCAGTCGCATCTGTAGCCGCACTCGCTGCGTTCTGCTTGCGACCGTGCTTCAGCGCGACGCGGCTGATCCACCATGCAGCGCCGCTCGCGATGGCAACCCACAGAGCGATGGTGAAGAGCACCTGCAGCCAGTCAGGGAACATCGAGGTGCTCCAGCCCCAGCCCCAGTTCCAGAGGCCGAACGGGCTTACCGAGCCGGGTGAGAGGATTCGGAAGATCGCCGGAATCACCACAACGACCGCAATAATTACTGCGGCGGTGACGACTCCGGCCGACGCTCGCCCCCGGAACAGTTCCTCCAGGTGGATACGCCCATGGGCATCAGGCAGCAAGAGCCAGCCTGCAAGGTACAGCAGCAGGCCGGGGCCACCGAGTACGGCAAGCACGATAAAGATTCCGCGCACAATGAGCGGATCGATGCCCGCCTTTGCCGCGAGGCCACCGGCAACGCCGGCGAACCAGCGGTCGCTGCCGCGGGTGATGCCGAGTCCACGTAGCCACGTGAAGAACGGGGTGCCGAAGGGGGCATTGCCGTTCTGATTCGGTTCGGGTGTGGTGTTCATACTTCGAGTTTGCTGGATGCGCGCGAACCCTGCCATCGGGGTTTCCCCTGAGCGACCCCTGATCCTCGCCCCTGAGGGTGCGGGGTGCCCCCGTTGGCTGCTTTGATAGAACCATGAACAGACCCCCGCTCGTACGCGCGAAGGACGACCGTGTCCTCGCAGGAGTCTGTGCTGGCCTCGCCGCGCACCTCGGCGTACCAGTCATCGGGGTGCGGATCGCATTCGCCGTGCTCGCGCTCGCCGCAGGCGCGGGGCCACTCCTCTACGTGTGGCTGTGGGCAACGGTGCCTCCCGAGGGAGAACTGCAGCCGATTGTGCCGTTGCGCCGGGCGTTGACGCGGCCAGCTGCTGATGCGGGGGCGGGTAATGGCGTTGGTGCTGGAGCGACGGCCGCGGCAACTGCTGGTGCTGGTGTGGCACCTGTTGCGCCTGCAGTCGTTGCCGCGCCTGATGTGGCTGCTGTGGCGGCTGCTGTGAGTGTGGCTTCACCGTCGACGGCTGCCCCCGTGCCCGCAGCGCCCGAGGCCACTCCCAGGCCTGCCGTGGCGGAGCTGAGCGATCCGCCAGCCCCTGACCGTGTGAATGTGTTCCGCTGGCCCGTCGCCGAACTCCTCCTCGGCGCAGGATTCCTCATCGCTGGAATCGCACTCGTGCTCGACCGCTTCGGCGTACGCTTCGACCTCACCTTCATCCTTCCCGCACTCGCGGTGCTCGTTGGCGTCGGACTCACCTGGTGGCAATTCACCGACCGCCGCAATCCCGAACGCAACATGGTGCCCCGGGTGCTCGGCGCCCTCGCGCTTGTTGCCGCCGGAGTGCTCATGTTCTTCGTCACCTCTCGCGAACCGAGCGCACTCACCGTCATCAGCGCAGCCTTTGCCGTGCTGGCCGGAGTCGCCCTCGCCATCGCGCCATGGCTCCTGCGCCTGAACCGGGAGCTTGTTGCGGAGCGATCCGCCCGCGCCCGCGAAGAGGAGCGCTCCGAGATCGCGGCGCACCTGCATGACTCGGTATTGCAGACGCTCGCGCTCATCCAGCAGCGATCCACACCCGGGAGTGAAGTGGCGCGGATCGCCCGCGGTCAAGAACGCGAACTCCGCGAGTGGCTGTTCCGCGCTGGCGATGGTGCTCCCGCGCGCGAGCGAGAACTCGCTGGCGAAGAGCTGCGCGCCCATGCCTCTGTGCTCGAGGAAGCGCATGCGGTGCGCTTCGAGGTGGTCGAAGTGGGTTCCGCTGGCATCGCCCCAGAATCGATCATTGGTGCCGCTCGCGAAGCGATGCTCAACGCGGCGAGGCATGCGGGCGGTGACGTAACGGTGTACCTGGAGGCGACCGCAGACACGATCCGCATCGACATCACTGATCGCGGCCCCGGCCTCGACCTGACGAGCCTCCCTGACGGTCGAATGGGGGTGCGTGAGTCGATCCTCGGGCGCATGGAGCGTGCCGGTGGCACGGCGCGGATCGTGCCGGGCCCGAGCGGAGGCACATCGGTGCGATTGAGTATTCCTCGGGTGGTATCGGCCGCCGCGAGCCCAGATTCTCCGGAAGGAACCACGAATGACTGAGCTGCAAGGTGCCGAAAACGTTCCAGGTGCCCAGAGCGTCCCGGGTGGTCAGGGCGGTCCGGGTGCCCAGATCCGCGTCGTCATCGTGGACGATCACCAGATTTTCCGTACGGGACTGCGTGCCGAACTCGGGCCGGAACTTGATGTCGTTGGGGAGGCAGCAACCGTTGACGAGGCCGTCGCCGTAATTGCTGAGACGCTTCCCGAGGTGGTGCTCCTTGACGTGCACCTGCCTGGCGGCGCTGGTGGCGGCGGAGCCGAGGTGCTGCAACGCATCGCAGGCACGCCTTCAGGCGCCGTCGCCCGTGCGCTAGCGTTGAGCGTTTCTGATGCTGCAGATGATGTGGTGACAGTGATCCGCGCTGGTGCCAGGGGGTACCTCACGAAGGCGGCTTCTGGCGCAGAAGTCACCGCCGCTGCGGTGCGCGTGCACGGTGGCGACGCGGTCTTCTCGCCGCGGCTGGCTGGGTTCGTGCTTGATGCCTTTGGAACCGGCGGGGGTGAGACCGCGGCTGCCGATGACGAGCTTGACCGGCTATCTGCCCGCGAGCAGGAGGTCATGCGCATGATCGCCCGTGGCTATGCGTACAAGGAGGTAGCTGCTGAGCTCTTCCTGTCGGTAAAGACGGTGGAAACCCATGTTTCTAAGGTGTTGCGCAAGCTGCAGCTGTCGAACCGGCATGAACTTACCGCGTGGGCGTTGTCGCGGCGGCTGTTGTAGGGCGGGTGCTGCTCAGATTCAGTCACGCTCGGCCATTTCTGGTCGTGGTTGACGACGGGGCCTGCCTACCTCTTGAAATCTGCCGTCGATAAGACGAATATCGCTCAAAACGTCTTGTCGACGGCAGATTTGCAGACGAGGGCTGATGAGGCCAGACACGGGCAAAAGCTGGCAGAGTTGCGCCTCAGAGAAGGGCAGTGCGGCACACACAAAAGGTGGTGGGCCTCGCGCCAGCGAGACCCACCACCTTCATCAGAGGGACCGACGGGAATCGAACCCGCGTTCTCAGCTTGGGAAGCTGATGTCTTACCATTAGACGACGATCCCAGATTGCGTTGCCGCAACCCTACGAGCGTATCAGAATGAGAGCCCGCAAGCCCCCATTCTGACGCCGTAATTATGCGCCGCAGACTGCTTTCTCGGCGATGACGTTCGCCTGTGCTTCTGCGGTCCAGCCCATCTCGGGCGCTGCGCCGTTCTCAGCTGCGATTGCAGCGAGCTCGAACGCAAGCGCGCGAGCGAAACCGGTACCAGCGGTCGAGTTGTTCAGCGCAACTGCGACGGTGAACTTGGTCTCGGGGTCCTGGTATGCGGCGCTCATGGTGCCGGTAAGCGTGCCAGCGTGGCCGAGCAGCGGGCCGACCTTCTCGACGCCGAAGCCCCACTCAGGTCCGCCTGCTTCGATCTCGTTGGTGGGGTTACCCTCTTTGTCGCGCTCAGGGTTCGTGGCTGGCTCAACCTTGGTGGTGACGCCCGCCTGCTTCGGGCCACCGAAGGTGCCGTCGAAGTATGCGTCGTAGAAGCGCTTCATGTCGGTAACCGTGGTCACTGCCGCGCCTGGGCCTGAAATCATCGAAGTGCTGACGCCAGAAACAGAAATATCTTCTGCGTCACACACAACATCGCCGCCACTCTTGGGGTAAGCGAGCGGTGAGAGACCATCTTCAGCGAGGTGTACCTCGTCAACGGCGGGAATGTACGACGACTTCATGCCGACGACACCGAAGAGGGAGTCTGCGTAGAGGTCACGTTCTGACACTGCTGAGTCGATGCGAAGTGCACGGCTCAAAAGAAGTGCGTTCGCATCTGACTCATGGAAGTCAAGGCCTGGCCAGGAGAGGGGCGAGCGTGCAAAGGTGTTCGCAAGCAGCTCTTGCTCCTCAAAACGACGCTCGGGCGTGACGAGGTTGATGTTCTCGAAGCCCTTCTTGTAGTCGGCAAGACCCGAACGCTGCGTGCACAGCTGCTCGAAGGTGATGTCGTCGAGGTGAGCCTGACGCGACAGCACATCGGCGACAGGCTGATCGAGCTTGAGCTCACCCTTGCCGACCTTGTCGAGGAGAATGGCACACGCGAACGGAGTCGCGGTCTGCGCAGCGTTGAACTGCGATCCGCCGTCAATGCCCTCGCCGAAGCCCTGTACGTACTCGCCCTCGGACGTCCAGACACCAACAACGGCTTCTGTCGATCCGCTCTTCTCCATGGCGTTCTTGACTGCGGTCTCGAAGCTGCCTGCAAGGCCGTCACTGACGGTGCTGGAGCTTGAATCACCGCCGATCTGACCCGTTCCGCTGCATGCGGTGAGGCTGAGGGCGACGACCGCGAGGGCACCCACGGTGGCGACGCGAGTGCGTCGGGCAAAGGTTGCGAACACGAAAACCGCCAATCCTGCTTACTGGTTGCGCGAGGCAAAGTCGGTGAAAGTCTACTCTGTGGTACCAGCGGTAACCCGTGAAAATGGCCTCTTTGATCAAGTCGTTAATAGAATGGTGTCGTGAAGAACTTTGATGCCGCCGTTATTGACGCAGTGCTCGCCCACATGAATGACGACCACAACGATGACAATTTGCTCATCGCACGCGCAAACGGTTATCCGGGTGCAACTGCCAGTGTGATGGCGGATCTGAACCAGGATGCCGGTGTTTGGCGAGCAGAGGGTCCCGAAGGCGTTCGCGAGATTACGGTCGCTTGGCCGAACGCTCCGCTGACTGAGCGCCCCCAGATTCGTCGCGACGTCGTTCTCGTGTACCAGGCAGCGTGCAAGACGCTCGGTGTTCCTGCGCGCGAGGAGCACAAGCCTGCAGCTGATGCGAACCCGCACGGTGATCACGGTCATGGCGGATCCGCCCACGGCCACGGCGCGCACGGCCACGGTGGCAACCCCCACGCACACGGCGGTAACCCGCACGCGGCTGCTGCAGAGCACACCGGCCCCAAGCCGTTCTCGCAGGTCATCCGTGAAAGCTCGTGGGGCGATCACTCTGACAGCGAGGGTGCGACCTTCATGGAAGACATCATGCGCGGTGTCGCCACGAAGCAGGATTACATCGACCTCGTCATCCAGCACTACTTCATGTACGTTGCGCTCGAGGCTGCCGCGACCCAGCTCGCAACTCGCGACGATGCCGAGCAGCTGCACCCTGCGGCGCTTGTCCGTCTTCCTGCGCTTGAGGAAGACCTTGAGTTCCTCCTCGGCGCTGACTGGCGTGAGCAGATCGAGGCGGTTCCCGCGACCGCTGCATACGCGGCTCGCATTACCGAGATCGCAGAAGAGGGCTGGGCAGCTGGCGTTATTGCGCACCACTACACGCGTTACCTCGGCGATCTGTCGGGCGGCCAGATGATTGCGAAGCGCGTTGCGAAGCAGCATGGTTTTGCAGACGGTCGCGGCATCTCGTTCTACAACTTCGCTGAGCTCGGCGACCTTGTTGAGTTCAAGACCAACTACCGTGCCGTTCTTGACTCGTTTGGCGACACCCTTGACGAGGAAGAGCAGAAGCGCATGTGCGACGAGGTGCGCCAGGCGTACGCATTCAACACGCAGGTCTTCATTGATCTGGGCAAGCAGAAGGCTGCCCGAGCAGCAAACTGAGTGCCGCTGAAGGGAGCCGCATGAGCAGGAAAGCAAACCTGCGCCAAGTGCTCTCCGAAGCTTTCCGGAGTCTGTGGGCATTGCCCGCAGGCCCCGGCCCACGCCAGTGGATCGCGCTACGCGCAGCGGCCTCAATGGGGGTTCCGCTCGCGATTGGCACGCTGCTTGGCGGGCCTGGCATCGGCCTGCAGGTCGGCACGGGAGCGTTTACTGCGCTCTTCTTCGCGGATCTTCCCGCTGCTGAGCGTGCCCGCAGTCTGCCGTTCGTTGGCGCCCTGTTGTTCGGCTGCGCTGCGCTTGGCGGTTGGCTCGCGCAGTGGCCGCTCGCGTCAGCGATTGGTCTGGTACTCGCCGCGGTGCTTTCGAGCGCGATCAGCTATGGTCTGCGCTTTGGCCCGCCTGGCCCGGTGTTTTTCGTGCTCATGTACGGACTTGCTGGCACGATTGCCGGCCCGCAGAGCCCGGTGCCACTCGGCGAGTTTTTGCTGGCGCTCGCGGTGGGCATTGTCTTTGCTTACGTGATTGCGTTGTTGCCGCTCCTTCGCCGCGTGGAGCGGGACCGCCCGACGAGACCGTTCCGCGAGATCATCCCAAGGTTCTGGTTGGGCAGGGGCGAGCAAGAACTGCTGCTTCGTGTTGCGATTGTTGCCATCGTCGGTACGGTCGTGAGCGAGTTGTGGATCGAGCCGTCGCGTGCCTACTGGACGGTTTCGTCCGGTGTCGCCGTGATCGGGCTCAGCACAGTGCGCAGGCATTCCGTGGGTCGCGGTCTGCATCGGTCACTTGGAACGATCCTCGGTGCCGCGCTTTTCATGCTCATTGCGCCGCTCGGTGCGAACCCGTGGATGTTCGTGCTCATCATCGCGATCTTCCAGTTCGCAATTGAGATCGTGGTCGTGCGTAATTACGCGTTTGCGCTCGTATTCATTACGCCGCTTGTGCTGTTCATTTCGTCGGCTGCGTCGGCGGCTTCGGGCGCTGGCATGGGAGCGACGGCTGAGGTGCGTGTCATCGATACGCTCGTTGGTGCGGCGCTCGCGATCTTGACGGCGTTCGTCCACCCGCCTCGGGTCACCACCTCCACCGGAACTCGCAGGGTGGTTTCGTAACCGCCGTCAGCGGTCTCGCCTGAGATGACCGACCCGCCCAGAATGTGGGCGCGCTCGCTGAGGCCAACGAGCCCAAGCTTGGAGCCGGGGAGTCCGAGCGCAGGCATGTGCGGTGCGGAGTTGCGCACTTGAACCTCAAGCTCGCCGTCGGCTACGTGGCCACTGACGCGCACGGTGGCTCCTGGGGCATGCTTTCGCGCGTTGGTGAGCGCCTCTTGAATCGTGCGGTAGGCCGCGCGCTGGGCGGGAGCTGGCAGATCCTCCGGTAGCTCAAGATCGACGGTCACGTCGAGTCCCGAAGCCTTGGTGAGCGCGGCGATGTCTGACAGACAGGGTTGCGGTGCAGTTTGGGGCGCGGATCGATCACCAGATCGCAGCACCGTGAGCATGGTCCTGAGCTCTTCGAGGGTGGTGACGCAGAGCTGGCGGATCGTTCGCGCGCCTGTGCGTGATGCTTCGTCGCCTGCCCGCACCTGGAGTGCACCGGCCTGTACCGCCATGAGGCTGACCTGGTGAGAGACGACGTCGTGCATCTCGCGCGCAAGGAGTTCGCGCTCGTGACGTACGGCTTCGGTTGCGGCGCGTTGGCGCTGTTCCTCGTGCGCATCGCTGAGCGCAGCAAGACTGTCGACGAGCTGGCAGCGGGTCGCAACGAGCACGCCAACTGCGGCGGGTGCGAGCGCAAACATGGCTGCGGTCGTGAGCAGGCCGACGGGATGTTGCGGGGCTTCCGCCCACGTTGCGCCGATGACGTGCGCGACGAACATCACCACGATGGCACCGCCAAGCACGAGGCGACGTGGTCGCTGCACCGCGAGTGAATAGAGCGCGATGACTGCGGCGATCGAGGCGCAGCCGAAAACGAGTCCGGGAAGCGCGAGTACCACGGATACCCACGGGGCGCGGCGTCTGAGCAGCAGGCCAGCAGCAGCAACGAACGAGAAGACCGTACTGAGGAGGTCAGAATCCAACAGGGTGATCGCCGCCTCTGCTGCTGCGGCAACGAGCAGTGCGGCTTCGACGGTCCAGCGTGGAAGCGACGCTGGGGTGAGCGACTTCATCGTGTGGTCTCCGTTCGAAGAATTCCCGCTCGTTCGGCGAGCAACGCGGCTGGTACGCGGCCAGAAACTGAGAGCTTTGCGAGGATTGCTGAGACGTGGTCTTTGACGGTGCCGACGCTGAGCAAGAGCTGCCGGGAAATCTCGGTGTTTGAGTCGCCGTGTGCGAGGCGGACGAGCACCTCGCGTTCACGCTCGGTGAGCTGTGCGATCCGCGCCACTGCCTCGTGATCGGTGCCGCCCTCGCGTACGGCCTCGCGCATGCGGCGCGCAGGCATTGGGGCGAGTACAACGCCACCGCCTGCGGCCGTGTGTACGTATTGGGGGAGTTGCTCGGGGTCGGTGTCTTTGAGCAGGTACCCAGCGGCGCCGAGGTCGAGCGCGGTGCGCACGTAGTCGTCCATGTCGAAGGTCGTGAGCATGATCACGTGGGGCGGATCAGGCAGCGCAGAAAGCTCGCGCAACACCGTGAGCCCGTCGACCTGAGGCATCCGGATGTCGAGCAGGACGACCTGCGGGCGGCAGTCGCGAACGAGGTCGAGCGCTTCGGTACCGTCACCTGCTCCGACGACTGTGAGGTCGGGCGCTGCCTCGAGAATGAGGGTGAGTCCCTGCCGCACAAGCGCCTCATCATCGATGATGACGACGGCAATGCTCTGGTCCCGAGGCTGAGGTGACATAAGGCAATGCTAGGTCGCGCGGCTCCAAACCTCACTGGGTGTGCGCAGAGTTCAGCCGGTTGGTGCCGCGTTTCGGCCAGTTGGGGGATACCGGCACGCCGACGCCTGGGCCAACACTAGATTTGGGCGCGATGTCCGCGCCGCCAGTGAAGGAGACCTCTATGACCCAGACGCCTGCCCCCACCGACGCCCGTGCCGTGATGTCGGACGATATCGCGAAGCTGCTGCTCCGCATTGCACTCGGTGGCGCCCTCTTTGCACACGGATGGCAGAAGTTCTTCAGCATGGGAGTTGACCAGGTGGGTCTCTTCTTCAGCTCGCTCGGTCTGCCGATGCCAGAGGTGGCAGCGGTGGTCGTTGCTGTACTCGAGCTTGTTGGCGGCGCGCTTCTCGTGCTTGGCGTCTTTGTGCGCCCCCTCGCCGTGCTTGCAGCGCTCGAACTGCTCGTTGCGATTGTGACGGCGCACGCTGGTGCAGGGTTCTACGCTGACGGTGGTGGCTGGGAGCTGCCAGCGATCATCGCCGCTGCCCTGGTCGCGCTTGCGCTCCTCGGCCCTGGCCGTTTCTCTGCGCTCGCAACGCTGCACGGTCGTATCCCCGCATGCCTGCGGTAAGTCCTCATCACGGAGCAACACCAGTGGGGGTGCGGATCACTTGGTCGATCCGCATCCCCACTGGTGTGCGCACGCGCTACGGGTGAGGAGGGCGGTACTGCACTTTCACAGAGAGTCGCAGTCTGTTGACAAAGGTCAGGTGAGAAATGCTTGGATCATTCTTCAGGAGACAGGCCGTACAGACGCACCTCGCAATGGTGCAGGCCAAAACGAAGATCGGTGCGGAGAACGGCGCAATCTCGACAACCGCGAATGCATAAAGCGTGTAGAAGCCAACACCACCGATAGCTGTGAGCTTTGGCAGCCATCGATTGACGGGAAAGCTTGAGTCTGCCAGAAGTATTCCGACAAGCAGACCCGCGATGGCGCTACTTGTATAGACACCCGCTGGGGTGTTGGTAATTGAGTCTAGAAGCATGTCAGACGCGATGGCGCTCGAGGATACGATCTTCTCAGCACTTCACTCGCCAGATAGTCCCTGGCGCGGGGACGGCGACTGCAAAGAGACAGCTCCGTGGCCTGTCACTTTCCGCAAAGTTCGCTTGCAACACCAAGTAAGCAGTCCAGCCGCCGCAAGCCACTGCTGCGCCAGGCCATCGTCGGGACATGATGGTGCACATTCCGCTTGCGGCTGCGTACGTTCGCACATTGCGCGTTTCTGTGCGATTGAGTTTCAAACCGTACCCGCCACCATTCCACTGCCAGGTTGGGTCGGCGGTAATCGGGTAGGTAACGGTATCTGTGGGTGAAACTACTTGCACCAAGGCATCGTCTTTTATCTCGAAGAATGTTTCTACTGGACTGCCATGTGCGTCAACCGCCCAGGGCGCATCGACCGGAACATAGAGGCCTGAACCATCAGGACTGATGAAAATCCACGAGCCATCGTCGGCCTGGGACGGCACTAGGCCGTCCATGCGATACTCAAAGGAATGTTCGCTTTGGGCAGTGGCGATAATGGTTTGAATTCTGGTGGAGCGCTGGTCAAGTGTTTGTACTGCAATCGCGTCTTGCTGTGTATCCGCAGATGAAAGATCTGAAGCAAAGACGACAGTGCCGTCTTGAGCCACTGTGCCTTTTGCTATGTCGACATTGTCTGGCAGATGTATTTTGGTTTCGAAGAGGTTGCTCCTAACTTCACCCGAAATCGATATGCCTTCGGCCGGGTCCAGGTTGATAACGACTTCACCAAAATGGGTTTCCGTAGTGACCTGATCATTCGACAGGCTTCCTGACGTTGGAACCCCAGCGTCAGGTGCAACCGCTTCGATATGCGCAGCTAAGGCGTCTGCAGCTTCTTGAGGAGAGTCAGACGGGGTAGCCCGCGCTGGACTTGTAACTGACAGTGTGAGTAGGCCAACAAGAAGCATCGGTGCGACTTGTTGCCAGAGGCAGTGAGGAATGATGGAGGCTTTCAACGACATCTTCAACCATCCTGATCTTTGAAATGGTGGGATGTAGAAGTACAACATGGGGAGCCTGATCGCAGGGAAAACGGTTCAGAATGGTCCGCAGTTTGACTCAGGTAGCGGTTTCACCGTCATCGCGGATCGTCTGAACCATTCATCGCTGCGTAACTCAAACAATGTGGTGGCGCGGATCACTTGGTCGATCCGCGCCACCACTGGTGTGCGCACGCCCTACGGGAAATGAGCCAACCTAGGCGCTGTAGGCGACCTCGCCGTCGACGAGTGTGAGGAGTACGCGTGCGTCACGCAGCGCGTCTGGCGCATCGGTGAAAGGGTTCACGCTGAGCACCGCAATGTTCGCGCGTTTGCCTGGGGCGATGGTGCCGTGATCCGCATCCTGGCTCGCGGCGTATGCCGGTCCGTGCGTGAGTCCTTGCAGCGCATCACCCGGTGTGAATGCGCGCTCGGGGTGATATCCGGGCAGTGATGCATCGAGCGCAGATCGGGTGGTCAACGCAATGAACAGGTTGTCCAGTGCGTGATGGGGGGCCGTCGGGGCGTCGGTGCCGAGCGCGAGCGTGACGCCGTGCTCGCAGAAGGTATGCCACGGGAAACCCTGCTCGCCACGTTCGTCACCGAGCATTGCGATCCAGTTATCAAGAATTGCGGGATCGCAGTGGACCGGCTGCATCGAGGCCGTGATGCCGAGCGCGGCCATGCGTGCGATGGTGTCGGTGCCGACCGACTCGAGGTGCTCGATTCTGGGGCGGCGGTCTGGGCGGGGTCCGTTGACGCGAATGCATTCCGCGACTAAATCGGCCGCCATCTCGCTCGCAGCGTCGCCGATCGCGTGCAACGCGAACTGGAGACCAGCGGCATCGACTGCGAGCGCAACGGGGAGTGCTGCTTCGTAGCTCCAAATGGGAGCAGCGTTCTCGCCGTTCGCGTACGGGGCGCGCATCGCTGCGGTGCAGGCGTCGATCACGCCGTCGAGAATGAACTTCACGCCGTTGATGCGCAGCCACTCATCGCCGAACTCTGCGTGAATCTCGTCGCGCAACCGAGCCGCAGTCGCGACCTGCGCAAGATCTTCTGCTGAGTCGCCCGATGCGCGCAACAGCCAGTGCGCTGTGATGGGGAACGGCAGTTTGCCGTCGCGGCGCAGTCGACGCACGAGGGGGCGGATCAGGCTCTCATCAAAGGCCATATCTGTTGCCCCAGTGACGCCCGTCTCGAGGTAGACGTTGAACGCGTTTTCAAGGTAGCGGTCTTCATCAGCCTCTGAGGTGACGCTTTCAAGGTAGCTCCACGCGTACTGCATCGCGGCAGTCTCGAGCAGGAAGCCTGTCGCGTCGCCATTCTCGTCGCGCACGATCTCGCCGCCAACCGGGTCGGGGGTATCGCGGTCGATACCCATCGCTGCAAGCGCGGCGGTGTTGACCCAGACTGAGTGCAGATCGTTGGCATCAAGCAGCACCGGTACATCTGAGATGACCTCATCGATCATGGCAGCGGTCGGACGCTCATCGCCGAGCGCACTGAACAGCCAGCTCACCCCAAGCACGTGGGGCGCATCGGGCTGGGCTGCACGACGCTCGCTCAGCGCACGTTGAATGTCAGCAAGCGTCTCGCAGCCGCGAAGCTGCACCTTGTCGAGTGCTTCGCCGAGCATGCGCAGGTGCGAGTGCCCCTCAATCATGCCCGGCATGACGAAGCTTCCAGCGAGGTCCACTTCGGTCACGTCTGCTGGCTGGGCTCCGGTGCCGAGTGAGGATCGCACGGCTGCAAGCGTTCCCGCCGCGGTGATGCGCCCTGCCGAAACCGCGAAGGCTTCTGCGAGGGGGCGATCCGCGAGACCGGTGAAGACGCTGGCGTTGCGGTAGAGGGTGACGTTAGTCATTGGTGACTCCTGCCGGGTTGGTGTTGACGGTGGCATTGGTGCGGTGCGCTGCTGCGTGTTCGCGTTCGAGCGCGCGTTCTGCGCTCACCGAGACGCGGGCGATGATGACGGTCGGAACAATGACGATGAAGCTGACAATACCCATGAGCAAGCAGAAGGTCGAGATGTCAACGGTCTCAATGAGCCACGCGCCGATGAGCGGTGCGAAGCTCGATCCGACGAGGTAAGCGCCAGAGAGCGGAGCTGACCAGCGGCCGCGAGCATCCAAGCCAGCAGCGGTGGCGATGAAGAGTGAGAACGCGAACGCGTAGACGGTGTTGATGAGGATGATGAGCCACGCGAGTGTGGTCGGATCCGCGGTGAAGCCCACCCAGATTTTCAGCACGCCACCGAGCGCGAGCGCGAGTGCGAGCGGGACTGCGCGGCCAAGCTTCTTACCTGCGATGAGCACGATGAGCATGGTGATGAGACCGCCGCCTGCTGCAGCGCTGAGAGCGGTGCCAAGTGCTGCTGGCGCGAGGCCGACCGAGTCGCCGAGGACGCCTGCCATGGTCCAGATGGCGTCTTCACTCGTTCCCCACAGCGGGAAAACGATGAGAATGGCAATTCCCGCCCAAGTAATGCGGCGGGGCTCAGCAATCTTGAGCGACTGGGTGACATCGACAGGTGCTGCATGCTCGGGAGCATCAGGGAGCCACGCTGCAACAATGAAACCGAGCAGTGAAATAACCGCGAGTGCGCCGAAGACATTGACCTGGCTGAGCCCCATGATCGGAATGATGGCGAGCACGATCATCACGAGAATTCGGTTAATGATGCCGCTCATCGCGCTCACACGGTTGGGGTTGCGAAGCGCGGCAATTGCTGCACCCGACGTTGAGATCGCTGCGCCGACACCAGCGCCGCCGATGATGAACGCGGTGACGGCAACCGATTGGTCTGAGACAAACGCCGCGAGCGCGAACCCGACGGTGCCAACTGCGAGGCCTGCAAGGGCAAGCATGCGACGTCGGCTCCCTGCGGCAAGGCGCGAACTACCAAGGCCCACGACGGCCGACGCGAGCAGGCCCCAGGTCAATACCGCCCCAGCGTCAATGCCGGAGAGTCCAAGTCCTTCGAGCGCGGTGATGATGAGCGGTGCGAGGTTCGCCATCATGAGTCCGGCGAGCGCGAGCATGAAGGTGGCTGCGCCGTTCTTGATTCCGAGCGGGTGACGTGGATCGGACCCCTGGATTGCGTGTGTGTTCGAACTCATCGTGAGAGTCCTTTCTCAGTGCGTCATTGCATTTCACAGCATTAACCGAATTGATTTCGGTTTTGGCAATATGATCCACTGCAAGGGGTCGCATTGTCAAACCGAGCGACCGGTACCACCGAGGAGGGTTCATGGCGCGTCCAAAGGTGGCCCTGTTGAGCCGTGACGTCATCGCGAGAAAAGCGATTGACATCGTGGAATCTGGGCGCGATCTGCAGATTGTGACGCTCGCCCGTGAGCTTGGGGTGAGTCCTTCCTCGCTCTACCATCACGTCGATGGCCGTGACGGCATCATCCACGCCATGCGTGAATCACTTTCGACCGAGTATGCGCCGCCGTCGGTCGCGGGGCTGCCCTGGCAAGAACAGGTGCGCGTGCTCATCAACACGCTGTGGCGCCTGTACTCAGACCACCCGCGCACTCTGCAGCTGCTGCTCACTGTCATTATCGAAGAGCCAGAAACGCTCGAACTCTATGGTGATATTGCCGCAGCGCTGCGACTCGGAGGTGTGCCAGACGACGAACTCCTCGTCACGATTGAGACTCTCGACGCGTTCGCATTCGGGTCGGCACTTGATGCGCTGTCGCCCGAAAGCATCTTCGCGCGCAACAAACTGCATCCGTCACTTGATGCCCTGATCGACAAGCATCCAACGGGCAAGGCGCGCAACGAGCAGCTCTTTACGCACGGTGTTGATTTGATCCTCACGAGCGTCGAGCTTCGTGCAGAACGGGCGCGGATCCCAGGCGACCACTAGCCTCACTGTCGGCGGGCCGCACACCACACAGCAGTGGCCGGTCACGCACGCGAGGTGCATGACCGGCCACTGCCGAGGGAAGCTGGGCGGCTGCGCCGCGGATCCGCCCGTTGAAGTTGGCTATTCTGCCGAATCGACTGCGAGCTCAGGCGGCTGAACACGGAAGCCGCGAGTCGTGATCGCTAGGACAGCAACGCCAACAAGAAGCCAGATCGACCCAAGCGTGATCGCGTGCAGGTCGAGCTGTGCGAGCAAGTACGCGATGACCAGAATGCCGATCACTGGGAACACGAGGTACAGGACCGGGTTGTGTGCGCGGCCAGCGCGACGTTCCTTGGCCCAATAGACGATGACCGACGTATTCACCATGATGAACGCGAGGAACGCGCCGAAGTTGATGAACGAGGTCGATGTCGCGACGTTCATGAACATGGCGATGAGGCCGACAACCGCGATCGCAAGGATGCTGAGCACAGGGGTGTGTAAGCGCGAGTTGAGCGCGCCGAAGAACCGCTTCGGAAGCACGCCGTCGCGACCCATCGCGAAGAGGAGGCGGCTACCCGAAGCCTGGGCAGCAAGCCCAGAGGTGAACTGCGCGATAACGAGTGCCGCGAGGAAGACCGCGCCGAACAGGTTACCGCCGATCTTCGTGGCGATGTCGAATGCCGCGGTATCGGGTGAAGCGAAGGTGCCGCCTGGCTGCACGAGCTGGGTGACGTATGCAACGACGACGAAGATGCCGCCGCCAATGAGTGCAACGAGCAGGATGGCGCGTGGCACGGTGCGCTTCGGATCCACGGTCTCTTCGGTGAGCGTCGTCACCGCATCAAAGCCAAGGAAGGAGTATGCGGCAACGGCGGCACCACCAGCGATGCCAACAAAACCAACGCCGTCACCAACGAAGGGGCCGCTGCTGAAGAGTCCGCCTGCGCCGTCGGTGCGCACGACCGAAGCAATCGAGAGCGCAACAAAGAATGCAATGACCAGAATTTGGAACGACATGAGGATGAGGTTCGCCTTGTCAGCAATCTGAATGCCGATGATGTTCAGCGCGCTTGTGATGACGATGAAGCCCAAGATCCAGACCGGCATTGGCACCGCAGGGAACTGCGCCTGCAGGTACGATCCGCCAATGAGCCAGATCACCATCGGGAGGAACAGGTAGTCGAGCATGATCGCCCAGCCCACGAGGAAACCCACGCGGCCATCGATCGTGCGGCGCACGTACGTGTAGGCGGATCCGGCAACCGGGTACGCCTTCGCCATGCGGCCGTAGCTACTCGCGGTGAAGAGCATCGCGACGAGCGCGATGAGGTAGGCGCTCGCGCTTGCTCCGCCCGTCTGCTGGGCGATGACACCGAAGATGCCGAGAACAATGAGCGGGGTGAGGTAGGCAAGGCCAAACAGCACAAGCGAAGGGAGCTTGAGCGTGCGAGTCAGTGTTGCGGATGTTGCTGGGCTGGATGACACGGAGACTCCTCTGTCGTTACGTGTGTCTGGGGCAGGGATACGGTGCGCGGTGGCTGCCGCAAAGCGGGGCAGCCACCGCGCCGCCTGGTTAGGACTGCCGCGAAGGCGGTGCCCACTCGGTCGGGTTGATTCGACCGTCATACATAGGAAGGGCGACCGGTGCGTCTTCTGGGGTGAACTGGTTCCACACGCGGTTGCTGAACATGGTGCCGCGTTCGCGCACCTCGGTCACGTCGTTGGGGTTGAACGTGAAGGTGAGTGTCTCCTCACCGATGCCAGCCTCAGCGATGACGAAGCCTTCTGGGCCCACGACGATGCTGCGGCCGCGGCCGACCGGGCCAGCACAGTTGACGCTGGCCATGACGTTTTGATTGGTGATTGCGTTCGCTCGAGCGAGAATAAGCTCCTGCTCGCGATCAGGACTCGTCGTCTTCACGATGTTCAAGATGAGCTCTGCGCCGAGCCACGCAAGCTGACGGCTGTGTTCAGGGAACCACGCGTCGTAACAAATTGAGAGGCCAACGATGCCGGTTGGCTGCGCTGCTGATTCGTCCTGTCCATTCCCTCCGGCCTGGAAAGTGTCGAGATCGTGCACGGTGAAATGCGTACCAGGAACGTGTGGTTCGAAGGGGCGCCAGGGGAACATCTTGCGATAGGTCGCCTGGAGTTCGCCATTGGGAGCGAACAACAGCTGAGTGTTGTAGAAGTTGCCGTCTGAGCCAATCTCGCCGATGCTGCCCGGGCAAAGCCAGACATTGTGGCGTGCGGCGATAGCGCCAAGTGCTGCGACATATTCGCTGTCGAGGGGGACCGCGCCTGCACGTAGTGCTGCTGGGCGGTCTGCCTCTGGCAGGTGCTCTGTGCCGCACAGGTGCATCTCTGGGTATACGAGGAGACCGGTGTTCGGATGCTCGGTGAGCGTTGCGGCGACGTCGGCGGCGAAGCCATCAAGCGTGCCGTCGATGGGCTCGGGGGAGCGCTGCGCGAGCGCAACTTCGATTCCGCGGGTAGTCAAGACGACCTCCTTGTCCAGCGCACGTCCGTGCGTCCAAGCAAACTGATCATTTTGATCATGATCAACTTGATCACTATAGACACGAGTCTCGCTAGGATCAAACTATGAGCAAGAATTCCTCGGCAGAAGCTGCCGTGAGTACCGCGGAAGAAGTGGATGCCCTCTTCGTCGTTCCGGGCTCAGCAGCAATGACCAGGCTCTCTGCTGTCGAGACCGTGCGGGCGCGGATCCTGCTCCCCATCGAGCACGGTCTGCTCGCCCCAGGAAGCAAGTTGCCGAAGCTGCAGCACATTGCAGAGGGTCTTGAGGTGAGCGCCATTACCGCCCGTCGCGGACTCGAAAGCCTCGTCGAAGACGGCGTGCTCGTTCGGCGCCCCGGACGTGGCGGTGGCACCTTCGTTGCCGACGTGCCACCCGAACTCAATGACTCTGCGGTAACGGCGTACCGCGCTGACGCGCAGGCGATCCGCCACCTCATTGACCAGCGAAGCCTCATGGAGTGCGGCATCATTCACGAAGCGGCATTGCGTGCGACACCTGAACAGTGTGACGAGCTCGACGCGCTCATTCAGCAGTCCCAGGATGCCCCAAGTTGGCTCGAACATCACGGCCCAGACACGCGATTTCACACGCTCATTGCCGAGATCAGTGGATTGCCTTCGATCCCGACCTATCTCGCAACCTATGATGCGCTGCTGAAGTACTTCGTGCCGTATCCGCTCGAAGAGCTTGTGCAGGGACGCGACGAACACCGTGCGCTTGTCGCCGCGCTGCGTGCAAACGATCCGGTAGAAGCCGTGCGCATCACCCGCGAGCATGTCGGCGCGCTGCACCGAGAGATGTTCGTCGCGCTGCCCAGGTGAGCGGGGAGTTACGCTGCTGGTGCGCTCGCGCCGCGCTCTCGCATGAAGCGAACCACGTTCGGATCGACAATCACGTCACTCGGCCGAAGATCGCGCGCGAGATACAGGCCTTCGAGTGACCGCACGCGGCTGAGCGCGACATACGTCTGGCCGGCGGTGAACGCACGCGGGCCAAGATCGACGCACGCCGAATCGTAGGTGTGGCCCTGTGATTTGTGGATCGTGACCGCCCAAGCCAACCGCAGCGGGAACTGCTCAAACTCGGCGACGACCTCTTTTTCAAGCTTCTTGGTATCGGCGTCGTAGCGGTAGCGGAAACGCTCCCACACCGCGGGCTCAACCTCGTACTCGTCATCGCCCGTCTCGACCCAGACCGTGCCTTCGACGCGTGACACCGTGCCAATCGTGCCATTCACCCAACGGCCGTCTGGATCATTCCGCAAGAACATCACTTGAGCGCCAGGCTTGAGCTCAAGTACCTCGTCAGCTGGGAACAGGTTTTCCTTGAACTCGCCCGTTACCTCGGCCACTGCACGGAGCGCGGATCCGCGAATCTCGGCAAGACGTTCGGCATTGATGCGGTTCACCGTCGCGTTGGTCGAAGCAAGCGTGATGACATCGCGCGGAGCCGGTCGCGCGCCCGCCTTGTTTAGAGCATTGGCCTGGTTCTCATCCACGATGCCGTGGCGCACGGCTCCGAGGATTCGCTTGAACGCATCATCGCGCTGGCGATGCACCTCGTTCAGTTCAATGACCGAAAGCGGAACGGCATCCCACACCTTCGCGTCAAAGAACCAGAGCGAACGGTACGTGTCGTCAAAGTAGGCGCGCTCGTGCGGATCCCGCGGCGGCACCGGTGGCAGCTGGAACGGGTCGCCAAACATGATGATCTGTGCGCCACCGAAAGGATCGTGCTTCTTGCCGCGAGCGAGGCGCAGTGCTCGGTCGATCGCGTCCATGAGATCGGCAGACACCATCGAAATCTCGTCAATCACGAGGGTGTCAATTGAAGCGAGCATCTTCTTCAGCTCGGAAGGCTGATCAAGCTCGTGATCCGCGATCACTCCAGTGGGGAGGCGCAGCAGCGAGTGGATCGTCTGACCACCGACGTTCAGCGCGGCAACACCCGTGGGGGCGCAGACCGCAATGATCTTTGACGTGTTGTACGACAGGTGATTCAGGATCGTCGACTTACCCGTGCCAGCACGGCCAGTGACAAAAATGTGTTCGCGGGTGTGCTCAATTTTCTCGTAGACCGAGAGTTGTTCAGAGCTGAGTTCGGGGCGCGACACCCATTTAGGGTACCCGGTTTCGGTGGGGCGCTGCTGGCCGCCCGGGGGATAATTTACTGGTGCAACGATTCCTCGCTCTCTTCGCGCTCACACTTGGTGGATTTGCCATCGGTATCACCGAGTTCGCCACCATGGGGGTGCTGCCCGACATTGCGAGTGACATGCTGCACGGCTACGAAGCCGACCCGCAACGCGTCATCGCACAGGCCGGCACGATCATCTCGCTCTATGCGCTCGGAGTGGTGATCGGTGCGCCGGTCATCGCCATCCTGTGCGTGCGAATGTCGCTCACGACCCTCGCGCGCTGGGCGCTCGTCGTGCTCGGGGCGGCGAACCTCGCATCCGCGCTCATGCCAACGTTTGAGCTGGTGTCTGCCTTCCGCTTCGTCTCGGGGCTGCCCCACGGCATCTACCTCGGTGTCGCAGCGCTGCTATCTGCGAAGACGCTTGGGCCGGGAAACATGGGCAAGGGCATCGCCATCTCCATGATCGGTCTCACGACTGCGAACGTCGTTGGCGTGCCTTCCTCGACCATGCTCGGCCAAGCCTTTGGTTGGCGCTGGGTCTACGGCGTTGTCGCCGCACTCTTCGCGCTCGCACTGCTGCTCGTGGTGCTGTGCGTCGAGAAGTTGCCAGGCAACCCAGAGCGGACGGCGCGAGGCGAGATCCGCGCACTCGGCAATTACCGCGTCTGGCTCATGATCGGCACGCTCGCGGTGGGGAGTGGTGGCTTCTTCGCTGTCTACTCCTATATTGCAGACGTCACGACGCGTGAAGTTGGTCTTGGACCCGAAGTCGTGCCTTGGGTGACCGCGACGCTTGGCCTTGGCATGGTGATCGGAAACTTCCTCGGCGGAGTTCTTGCAGACCGACACCTCAACCGCGCGGCGATCTTTGGGCTCACACTCGCGGTGGCCGTGTTCATCGCGTACTCGCTGTTTGCTGGGTCGCCGATCCGTCTCTTTGTCTTCGCGTTCCTCGTGAGTGCCTCAACCATGATGTTTGGGCCAGCGGTGCAGGCACGCCTCATTCGTGTGGCCAATGGGGCAGATTTGCTCGGTGCATCTATGAACCATGCCGCCTCGAATATGGCCAATAGTCTCGGCGCGTGGCTCGGCGGACTCGTGATCGCGGCTGGCCTCGGCTACCTGGCGCCGGGCTGGGTGGGTGCGTTGCTTGCGGCTGCTGGTCTCGTGCTCATGCTCGTGAGTATCGGGCTCGAGCGGCGCGACAAGGCTCGGAGTCTCGATACCGGCGGCATGCCCGTCGTGTAGTGGGTGGGGTGCTGGCTGCTGTCTGCTGTCTGCTGCTTCGGGTTCGCGACGTTGCCCTCGTCTGGAAAACGGCCTTCCTCAGCATGAATTTCGCCGAAAATGTCTGGAGGATGGCCGATCTCGAGATCTAGGCAGTTGTTGACACGGCCAGTCCTGACTGATGCAAGGGCAGGGAGACTGCGCGCCCAACTTGCGGCTGCGCGAGGGCAAGCTAGTGGCAAGGTTGGTCGAATGACCAACTGCGGCAGCCAGTTTCGGTCAGCCCTGGCCAGTGCCATGCCGCCTATGATGCTGCCGCGGGTGACCTCGCGGCCACCCTTGCCGTGGGCAGGTTTGGTTTATGAGGTAGGTGCGGCATGCGTTGTTTTGATGCTCACATTTGCGCAGGGGCCTGGCGAACGGGCTTCTTCACGAGCCAGGCCATGAGCACGAGGCCGATAACGAGCACGATCGTGATGCCGAGGATGCCGAAGTGCGTTGCGCCGAACCAGAGGATGAACGACGACCACAGCCACGGTGAGAGGAAGCTCATGACACGGCCGGTCGTCGCATAGAGGCCGAAGACCTCGCCCTGCATGTTGCCTGGCGTGAGGTGTGTGAGCAACGAACGACTTGCGGCCTGCGCTGGTCCGACTGCTGCGGAGAGGACGAGCCCGCCGATCCAGAAGATCACCTTGCCCTCTTCTCGGAGGAAGAAGATAAACAGCGCACTCGCGATGAGAATGACGAGCGACCAGATGATGATTGCGCGCGGGCCGAAACGGTCGTCAAGTCGACCAGCCAAAATGGTCGCAACACCAGCCACGAGGTTGAGCGCGACGCCAAAGATCATGACCTCGGTCGCTGAGAAGCCGAACGAGACTGCCGCGAGGATGCCGCCGAATGCGAAGATTCCGGCGAGACCGTCTCTGTAAATTGCGCTTGCGATGAGGTACCAGAACGTTTGGCGATCCTGGCGGAACAGGCCGCGCAGATCGTTCACGAGCACCGCATAACTCTGGAAGAATCCGACGCGGGGGCGCTCGGTGCGTGCGGCGGTTTCTGGCACCCAGAAGAAGAATGGCAGCGAGAAGACAATTGTCCACAGGCCAGCACCGACGGCGATGAGGCGGTAGGCCATGCCGTTCGAGGTATCCATGCCAAACCACTCGAGCTCGGTGACGATGACGACGAGCAGCAGCGCGATGATTCCACCGATGTATCCGAGGCCCCAGCCGAGGCCGCTGACACGACCGACAGTCTTTTTCGTAGATACGTCGAACAGCATCGCGTTGTAGCTGACGCCTGCGATTTCACTGACGACTGAGCCCACCGCCACGGCGATTGCGCCGAACCAGAAGTAGCGCGGATCCGCCTCAACAAAGAACATCGCAAACTGGATGAGCGCGAGCGCAGCGGTGCAGCCAACAACCCACTTCTTCTTATTGCCGCGTGCGTCAGCCTGTTGGCCAAGGATCGGTGCAATGAGCAGCACGATGATGCCAGCGGCGAAGGTGATCCAGCCGTACGTTGCTGACAGGTCGGCGAGCCCGGTGCAATACGCGGTCGAGGCATCCGCTGATTGCGAACACGTGATGGTGCCGTCCGCGTTCTGCGCGGCGATTTCTGGGGCGAGGAACGCGTCCGAGACGAGGTACAGCGACACCCACACGAACGTGAGAATGACGGAGTTGAAGGGCTGCGTAGCCCAGTCCCAAAATGCCCACGACCGCACAGTCCGCTTGGGAATTGTGGCCTCTTCGGTCGTGATCGTTGCGCTCATAAGAGCGAGCGTACCCGGTGTCGTGGCGCCCGCTGGGGCGCGGATCACACTGCATTCCGGAGGTTCACTTGTGCGTTACCTGAAAGTTGAGTGAGTTTGGCTCAAGTTTGCCTTGGTGTACTTGACTTGACATCCGACTTGAGTAAACTTGAGTGCATCAGGCTCAGCTTTGAGTCGACAAGAATTCGGTCGTTCGATCCCCAGTGTGATCAGTTGGCCGACCAGCAGTTAGGTAAAGGAGAACACATATGTCACGTGCAGTAGGTATTGACCTCGGCACCACGAACTCGGTCGTTTCGGTTCTCGAGGGTGGCGAGCCCACGGTTATCGCAAACGCAGAAGGTTTCCGCACGACCCCTTCGATCGTTGCGTTCACGAAGGACGGCGAGGTGCTCGTCGGCGAGACCGCAAAGCGCCAGGCCGTTACTAACGTTGACCGCACCCTTGCTTCGGTGAAGCGCCACATGGGCACTGACTGGAAGACCGAAGAGATCGACGGCAAGCGTTACACCGCGCAGGAGATCAGCGCTCGTACGCTCATGAAGCTCAAGCGCGACGCAGAGACCTACCTCGGCGACAAGGTCACCGACGCAGTCATCACTGTTCCCGCGTACTTCAACGACGCTGAGCGTCAGGCAACGAAGGAAGCTGGCGAGATCGCCGGCCTCAACGTGCTCCGCATCATCAACGAGCCGACCGCAGCGGCACTCGCTTACGGCCTTGACAAGGGTAATGAGGACGAGCTCATCCTCGTGTTCGACCTCGGTGGCGGTACCTTCGACGTTTCGCTCCTCGAGGTAGGTAAGGACGACGACTTCTCGACCATTCAGGTGCGAGCAACCGCGGGCGACAACCGCCTCGGTGGCGATGACTGGGATCAGCGCGTTGTCGAGTGGCTCATCACTCAGTTCAAGCAGTCGACCGGTGTTGACGTTGCTGGCGACAAGATCGCTCTCCAGCGTCTGAAGGAAGCTGCTGAGCAGGCGAAGAAGGAGCTCTCGAACTCGATGAGCACCCAGATTCAGCTGCCATACCTCTCGCTCACTGAGAACGGCCCTGCGAACCTCGACGAGACGCTGACCCGCGCAAAGTTCGAAGAGCTCACCAAGGACCTCCTTGAGCGCACCCGCAAGCCTTTCGAGGACGTCATCAAGGAAGCAGGCGAGAAGGTCAGCGACATCGACCACATCGTCCTCGTTGGTGGTTCGACTCGTATGCCCGCTGTGACCGAGCTCGTGAAGAAGCTCACCGGTGGCAAGGAGCCCAACAAGGGTGTGAACCCTGATGAGGTCGTCGCAATCGGCGCAGCTCTGCAGGCAGGCGTGCTGAAGGGTGAGCGTAAGGACGTTCTGCTCATCGACGTGACCCCCCTGAGCCTCGGTATCGAGACGAAGGGTGGCATCATGACGAAGCTCATCGAGCGCAACACCGCTATTCCGACCAAGCGTTCGGAGACCTTCACTACTGCTGATGACAACCAGCCTTCGGTTGCTATCCAGGTGTTCCAGGGCGAGCGTGAGTTCACCCGTGACAACAAGAACCTGGGTACGTTCGAGCTGACCGGTATTGCTCCGGCTCCGCGCGGCGTGCCTCAGATTGAGGTCACCTTCGACATCGACGCAAACGGCATCGTTCAGGTTTCGGCGAAGGACAAGGGCACCGGCACCGAGCAGACCATCACCATTTCGGGTGGTTCGACCCTCTCCAAGGAGGACATCGAGCGCATGGTCCGCGAGGCTGAGGAGCACGCAGCTGAAGACAAGCAGCGCCGCGAGGCAGCTGAGCAGCGCAACAACGCTGAGCAGCTCGCATACTCGGTCGAGAAGCTCATCTCCGAGAACGAAGACAAGCTTCCTGAAGACGTCAAGACTGAGGTCCAGGGCGATCTCGATGCTCTCAAGCAGGCACTCGCAGGCGAAGACGACGCAGCAGTGAAGACCGCGGCTGACAAGCTTGGCGAGAGCCAGCAGAAGCTCGGCGAAGCGATCTACGCTGCAGCACAGGCAGAAGCACCGACCGCTGATGCGGCTGACGCTCCCGCTGATGAGGACGTCGTAGACGCAGAGGTCGTTGAAGACGACGAGGAGCAGAAGTAACCATGACGAATGAGGAGCAGCACAACAACGGTGAGGCTCCCCAGGCGGCGGGGCCGGAGGCGAATGCATCCGGCCCTCAGCCGCATCAGGGGGACGACCTGACTGTTGAGGACATCTTGAACGCTGAGCAGACTGACGCAGCCGCAGGCGCTGACGAGTCTGCTCCTGCTGCAGATGCTGCAGACGACGCAGAGAACTCGTATCTTGAGGACCTGCGCCGTCTCACCGCGGAGTACGCGAACTACCGCAAGCGCACCGAGGCAAACGTTGAGATCGACAAGCAGCGCGCAACCGCTGCCGTCGTGACTCAGCTCATCTCGGTGGTCGACGATCTTGATCGTGCTGAGCAGCATGGTGACCTCGTTGAGGGCAGCGCGTTCGCAGCAATCGCGCAGAAGCTCCGTTCGACGCTTGAGCGCGTTGGGCTTGTGAGCTTCGGCGAGAAGGGTGAAACCTTCGATCCGCAGATCCATGAAGCAATCGCGCAGGTGCCGGTTCCCGGCGCCGAGGGTGAAACCGTGCTTGACGTGGTTGAGCGCGGATACCGAATCGGTGACGTTGAGCTGCGCCCCGCGAAGGTAGCGGTGGCGGTGGGAGCTGATGGCTAGTCAAGATTGGTTAGATAAAGACTTCTATAAGACGCTTGGCACCTCGAAGGATGTCAGCGACGCAGAGCTGAAGAAGGTCTATCGCAAGCTCGCGCGAAAGTATCACCCAGACTCAAATCCGGGAGATGCGGCGGCTGAGGCGAAGTTTAAAGAGATCAGCGAGGCATACTCGGTGCTCTCTGACGCTGAACAGCGAGCAGAGTACGACCAGGTTCGAGCAATGGGTGCCGGTGGCGCACGATTCACATCGGGCAGCCATGGTGGTCAGGGCTTCGAGGACGTCTTTGGCGGCATGTTTGGTGGCGGTGGCGGCCGAAGCGCAGGCTTCGGCGGTGGCGGCCAGAGCTACGAGGACATCTTCGGGATGTTCGGTGGTGGCGCTCCGCGCGGTCCGCAGCGGGGGTCAGACATTACTGCGTCGACGACGCTCGACTTTGAGACTGCAGCGCAGGGCAAGACGGTCACACTCGATACGCCAAATGGACCCGTGAAAATGCGGATCCCAGCTGGTGTGAGCGACGGCCAGAAGATCCGCGCTGCCGGCAAAGGCCAGAAGAGCCCGAACGGCGGTCCTGCAGGCGACCTCCTGCTCAAAGTGAGCGTTCGTCCGCACCCCGTCTTCGAGCGCGATGGTTTGAACCTCAAGCTCAAGCTGCCTGTCACATTCACTGAGGCTGCGCTTGGCGCAACCGTTGAGGTGCCGACGCTTGGTGGGTCGGTTGTGAAGCTGAAGGTGCAGCCAGGCACCCCGAGTGGCCGCGTGCTGCGCGTGAAGGGCCGTGGCGTGAATAGCTCGAAGGGGACCGGCGACCTGCTCGCTGAGATCCAGGTGGTTGTTCCTTCGCACTTGAGTGACGAAGCGAAGGAAGCGCTTGCAGCGTTCCGCGACCTTGAACCCGCAGAGAATCCGCGTGAGGACCTCCTCGCGCGGGCGCGCGGCTAAGGCAAGGCAGAACAATGGCAAACCCGCAGATTGATCGTTTCACCCCGATGTTCCCCATCGCGGGTGCGGCCGAACTCGCTGAGATGCACCCGCAGACGCTGCGGCAATACGACCGCATTGGGCTCGTAGTGCCGCAGCGCACCCGGGGCAACACTCGGCGGTACTCGCTGCACGACGTCTCGCAGCTGCAGACGATTGCTCGTCTGTCTGCTGAGGGGCTGAGTCTTGAGGGGATTCGCCGCGTTCTCCAGCTGGAGGACCGCGTGCGAGACCTTGAAGACCAGGTGCACGATCTTGAGCGCGCGCTCGCGCAGGAGCGCATGCAGCGCCCTGAGCGACGTGTGTTCGCTGCGGGCTCTGCTGGCGCGGCAGTCACGCTCAAGCGTGGCACCCGTACGAAGCGAAATGCCGACGTCATGGTCTGGCAGCCAGGAGTGGTGTGGAAGAGCGAATGACGCTCGACGAGTGCTTTGCGATGCTCGGGCGCGATCCAGATGTGGACGCGCCCGAGCTCTTCGCGTATGACGCGGCGGATCACCTCCTGCTTGAGACCGCGGCGCCACATCTGGGCGGTCTGGCTCCGGGCGAACTTGTCGTGATTGGTGACCGCCACGGCGCGCTAACGCTCGGTGCTGCCCAGGTCTCAGGGCAGCGCGGGATTCGTACCTATCAGGACCCGGTGCTCGGCGAACGGGCGCTCGCGCGTAACGCAGAGCGTCTTGGGTTCACTGGTGCGACTGCCCGAGAGGTCTACACGTCGCACTCGCTCGATTCTGCGTTGCTCGCAGGTGCGCGTGTGGTGCTGCTGCAGCTTCCGCGCGCTCTCGATGCGCTTGACGAGATTGCTGCGTGGATTGCTGCGGAAGCTGCTCCAGATGTCGTAGTGTTCGCCGGTGGTCGCGACAAGCATATGTCCCGTTCTATGAATGACATTCTTGCTCGCTATTTCGGTGAAGTTTCCGCTGGCCGTGGCGTGCGTAAGGCACGAGTGCTGACGGCGACGCAACCTCGGGCTGATGCCGCAGGTGTTGCGTTCCCTCGATGGGGCCGCGACCCAGAACTCAGCTTTGAGCTTGCGTCGTTTGGGGCGACCTTCGGTGGGCCAACATTTGATCACGGCAGTCGCCTGCTGCTCGCCGGCCTCCGTGCTGAGCACACTGGCAGTGCCTCGCTGCGATCCACGCCCCGACGTATTGTCGATCTCGGCTGCGGGAACGGGGTGCTCGCGGTGTCTGCTGCGCTGCTGTACCCCGAGGCTGAGATCATTGCGACCGACCAGTCGCAGGCCGCTGTCGCGGCGACCACACTCACTGCGGAGCGTGCGGGGGCTGACATCGCGGATCGAATGACGGTGCACCGTGCTGATGGCATGGAGGCCGTGCCAGACGGCTGGGCTGATCTGGTGCTGTTGAACCCGCCGTTTCACACCGGTGCAACGGTGCATGCTGAGGTGGCGCATCGGCTCATTAAGGCATGCGCACGCGCGCTTGCGCCCGGCGGCGAGCTACGCATCGTGTTCAATTCACACATGCGGTACCGTCCGCTCGTGGAGCGTCAAATTGGGACAACCCGTCAGGTTGCGAGAGACAAAACCTTTACCGTGCTGTCATCGATCCGCGCCCAGTGAAGACGCGAATGAGCGAACCGTGCTCGCTGTCTCATGCACTTCGTGACGTGAACTGACCGGCTCGTTATTGCTCTTCAGTGGCCTTGCGGGCGCGCTCATCGATGAGGTCACGTGCGGTGACCTGATGTGTGCTTGGCCCGTACAAATCTGAAGTGATCCCGGTAATGAACGTTGCGGGATCAATCTCGAGGGCAGAGGCAATTCGCACGAGAGTCTCAGCGGTGGGGCTTGAGGCCCCGCGTTCAATCTTGCCGATTGTCGTCCAATTGATATTGGCGAGCTCACCGAGATCCTCGAGAGAAATACCAAACGCCTGGCGCGCAGTGCGCATGCGGACGCCGATCTGAACGGCGGCCTGTGAGTGGATCTTGGGCACGTACCCAAGAGTGCCCGTATTGAACAAATAACACCAATGTCTTTACACCTAGGGAAAAATAACCTAGTGCGAGCGTATGGCGAATTCCGCATCTAGCGGTGGGAAGATGAAACGCATGAGCAACTCACTGCACCCGGAACCGAGCGTCATGATCGTGTGCGACTACTCACTGAGCTATCTTGGTGGTGCGCAGATCGCGCTCGTGCGACAAGCCCGGGCGCTTGCAGATGCTGGTTGGCGCGTGACTGTTGTAGCGCCAGATGCCACGCAGACGTTCCGGGCGGATCGCCCAACCAACCTCGCGACTCGCGACCCCAAAGTGCTCTTTACGCTGCCCGGTCTCGACTTGCCAATGCTGCCGACCCGAGGCCGACTCAGCCGTGCGCTTGTGAAGCTCGGCAAGCAACAGAACATTGATGGCATCATCGTGCACTCGGAATTTGCCCTTGCGGCAGCAGCGCTGGAAGCGGCAAGAGAGCTGGATGTTCCACTTCTACACACCGTGCATACCTACTTCTGGGATGCGCCGAAGGCACTCGCACCGGTCGCTCCCGTGGTGACGGCGTTCCACCGCACGCTGACCGGGCTGCCTGGAAAGCAGAAGTTCCGCGGCAGCACGACCATCAATAATGCCCTCCGCAGTATGACCCACAGATTGGCAGTCGAAGCGGACGCGGTCATTTCGCCGTCACGCCATCAGGCTGACGCGCTACGTATTGCCGGGGTTGAGAACGTACATGCCTTGTCGAATGTCGTGCAGCCGCTTGTCTCAGAAACTACGCCAGAGGCCGGTGTCGACGGGCTCGACGGTGAACCCCACGCGCCTGACACAGCCCATCTTCGGCTGGTCTGGGCGGGTCGCTTCGCGCCAGAAAAGCGAATTGAAGTGGTACTTGAGGGGATCCGCCTCGCGCGGGCTGGCCTTGCGAGCGCCGGCGCTGGAGAGAACGCCATTCACATCGATATCGCCGGTGGCCATGGCGAGTTTGAGCCGGGCGTCACCTATCACGGACGGCTTGAGAGCGACGAAGTTGGCGAGCTTATTTCACGCGCCAACGCCGTCGTGCTGACATCGCTCGGATTCGACAACCAGCCGATGATCGCGCTAGAGGCTTGTGCGCGTAAGCGTCCCGTGATCGTGAGTGATCCCGTGCTTGCACGTGAGTTTGGCGAAGCTGCGATCAACGCGGCGGGCGACGGAACCGAGTCTGGCGACGCGGCAGCGCTTGCGAACGTGCTTATCGGTCTCGCAATCGATCGTGGCGCGCTTGACGCCGCCGGTCAGGCCGCTGAAGCATATGCACGCGACCGACAGGGCAGCGCCCACGCAGCAGGAATCGCAGCAATCTTGCAGGCAGGTTGCCGAGCGGCGTAGGAAAAATCCCTGTTAGCTTCGTAAGCTTGAAGTAGTGAAACCGTGAGCATCCGCTCATGTACTGAAAGTGAGAACCGTGGGAACTACACCGAGCGACGCCGGAACTGCGCCTGTGAAGGGAGACCAGCGACCGCTGCGGATCCTGCAGGCATGTGACACGTTCTCGCCCGACGTGAACGGCGCGGCACGGTTCACTGAGCGACTTTCTGCCGGACTCGTGCGGCGCGGCAACGACGTGCATGTCATCGCGCCTTCTGCCTCGTACAAGCGCAAGGGCCGCTTTGTCGAGACGATCGAGGGCGAGACGATGACGGTGCACCGCATCCCGAGCTACCGCTGGTACCCGCACGACTGGCTCTGGTTCGTGCTGCCCTGGCGTGCACGGCACTACGCAAAGGTCGTGCTTGATGAGGTGCAGCCCGATGTCATCCACATCCAGTCACACATTGTGTTGGGTAAGGGCGTCTCCGAGGAAGCCGAAAAGCGCGGTATCCCCATCGTGGCAACGAACCACGTGATGCCCGAGAACGTGCTCGACTTCACCCTGCTCCCGCCAATTGCCAAGCGCTCGTTCGTGCGCTGGGGCTGGAAAGCTGCTGACAAGGTATTGCGTCGTGCTCGCGCGGTCACGACGCCTACCCGCCGTGCCGCTGACTTCCTCGAGCGCAGTACCGAGCGCCGTGGCGTGCTGCCAGTGAGCTGTGGTCTGCGTGCTGCTGATTATGAGGCTGTCGTGGGCCCACGCTCAGAAAACAAGATTGTGTTTGTTGGTCGCGTCACTCAGGAAAAGGAGATCGATGTCATCATTCGCGCGCTCGGTCGCCTCGATGCGGGCCTGAACGCCTCCTTCACCATCGTTGGTGACGGCGATCAGCGCAAGAACCTTGAAAAGCTCGTTGCAGAGCTCGGCCTGCAAGACCGCGTGCATTTCACTGGTCGCGTCACTGACGAAGAACTGCGACGGAACCTCACTGAGGCGAGTGTCTTCGTGATCGCCTCGATCGCGGAGTTGCAGTCCATCGCGACGATGGAAGCGATGGCCTCCGGTCTGCCGATCATTGCGGCTGACGCGATGGCGCTGCCGCACCTCGTCGATGAGGGGAAGAACGGTTTCCTGTTCCAACCTGGTAACGATCGCGAACTTGCTGACTATCTCACGAGGGTGTTTACTGCGTCGCCAGCCGAGTACGAAAAGATGCAGCTTGCGTCCCTCGAAGCGGTCAAGGTGCACGACATTGATCGCACGCTCGACACCTTTGAGGCGTTGTATCGCGGGGCTGACCCCGCAGATCTCGCATCTCCTGCGAAGCACTAACGAGTTGCGCAACGGAGCGCGGATCGGAGCCTCGCTGTTGCCAGAATCTTCACGGCGCAGGCGAACTTTCTCAGTCAGCCAGAAGCTGATCGTCAGCTCCGTGGCCTAATCTGGAGGGTATGACTCAACAGAGGCCTACGAAAACGCGCGCAAAAAGCTCGCGCGCGCGCACCGTGACCACGAGTACCGGCCGCAAGATCAGCGGCGTATTTGGTGCAATTGCGATGAGCGTTGTTGCCGGTGTACTTGTGGCAGCTGCGGTGACGCCAGTCGTCGCAGTGAGCGGTTTTGCTGCGTCTTCAGCAGTGAGCTTGTTCGAGAACTTGCCGGAACACATTGATCCAGGCACGCTCCCTCAGCCATCGACGATCTACGCGAAGAATCCGAACGTTGAGGGCGGTCTTGAGAAGGTCGCTGACTTCTACTCGCAGGACCGCGAGGTCGTTGAGTGGGACGAGATCAGCCAGTATGTGAAGGACGCGGTCGTCTCTGAGGAGGATCCGCGCTTCTACACCCATGGCGGTGTCGACGTGCTTGCTGCGAGCCGAGCAGTATTGCAGAACGCCGCGGGCTCTGGTTTCTCTGGTGCTTCGACAGTCACGATGCAGTACGTGCGTAACGTACTCATCCAGGAGTCGCTCGCCCACGCAGACGAGGCTGACCGTGAGGCAGCGTACGAGGATGCGATGGAGCAGACCGTCGAGCGCAAGCTCAAGGAGATGCGTTACGCGATCTCGATTGAGAAGAAGAACACGAAGGATCAGATCCTTCTGGGGTACCTGAACATTGCACTGTTCGGTAACCGCGTGTACGGCATCGAGTCAGCTGCACACTACTACTTCAACACGACTGCGAAGGATCTCACGCTGCCTCAGGCTGCAAGCCTCGCAGCTATCGTGAATGCCCCGAACGCGCTCGCGATCGACGACCCCGACAACCTCGAGGCGAACAAAGAGCGTCGTGACCTGATGCTGCACTCGATGTACAAGCACGGCCGCATCACCGAGGCTCAGTACGAAGAGGCCATTGCAACTCCGGTTGAGCCTCACATCACGCCTCGCGTGGCTGGTTGTTCTGCGGCAGAAGCACGTGGCATGGGTAGCTTCTGCAACTACGTGCAGCGGTATATCCAGAACGACCCGAACTTCGGCGCGACTCAGCAGGAGCGCGACTACAACTTCAACCGTGGCGGCTGGCAGATCATCGCTACGGTGAACCCTGAGCTCCAAGCAGCGGCGACCTCGGCCGTGCGTGACAACGTTCCCGCAATCGAGGACGGCATTTCAATTGGTGCGACCGCGGTGAGTGTTGAGGTGGGAACGGGCAAAGTTCTTGCGATGACTCAGAACCGTCCGTTTAGTGAGGACCCAGACGTTCTCGCAGCGAACCCGGGCTACACGAGTATCAACTACAACACGGACTATGACTACGGTGGGTCTGGCGGCTTCCAGGTTGGTTCGACGTTCAAGCCGATTACGCTCGCGGAGTGGATCCGCACTGGTCACTCGGTGAGAGACCGCGTGAATGTTGACGCACGTACCGTGCAAGAAAGCTCCTTCAGCGCAAAGTGCATGCCCGACGGTGTGTACGGCTACGGTTCGTTCGGCTTCCAGAACGATGACAACCGATACAAGGGCGGCCAGCAGGTGCTGACGGCAACCCAGTGGTCGGTCAACGGTGGCTTCATCTCGATGCAGCAAGAGATGGACCTCTGTGACACGTTCGATCTTGCAGAGAAGCTCGGCGTGCATCGTGCTGCTCCGATGACGAACGAAGATCTCGACAACTACGGAACCACAAAGTTGACCCGCGTGCCCTCGGGCGTCTTCGCGGGTGTTGATGAGGTCGCACCTGTCACCATGGCGAACGCGTACGCGGCATTCGCTGGCGACGGCACCGTGTGTGACGCGGTCCCGATCGAAAAGATCACCGACTCTGATGGTAAAGAAATGAAATTCACCGGCGGCAACTGCCGCGAGGCGATCTCACCCGAGGTCGCAGCTGGTGTGGCATACGCGCTTGAAGCAACCGTGAACGGTGGTTTGGCAAGCTCTGCTCAGTCATACATCGGCGTTCCGCACCTCGGTAAGACCGGTTCGACGGATGATTACGTTGATACCTGGCTCATTGCGTCAAGCTCGCGCGTCTCGACCGCGGTCTGGGTGGGCAACGTCGAGGGCAAGGTCAGCCTGATTCCTTACGGCTACAACAATTCGCGTCACGCAATCATGCCCCGCATCTTCGAGGTCGCCGACAACATCTACGGCGGAGAGGCGTTCCCCGCACCGAGTGAGTCGGCTCTCCGTCAAACCGCGGTTACCGTACCTGACGTAAAGGGCAAATCCGTGGAAGAGGCGACGCGCATCCTCGAGGCGCAGGGCTTCACCGTGGCTGACGGTGGTGACACCGACTCTGAGCTCGCTCGTGGTCTCGTGGCTCGCACGGATCCAGGTGCCGGCGGCGACGCATGGATGGGTGCGACGATCACGCTCTTCAAGAGCTCTGGCAACATGACAAAGGTGCCGGACGGGCTCACTGGTGTGACCGGAAACGTTGCGGGCGAACGACTCGCGGCCGTCTCCCTGAACGCCGAGTTCGTTTGCGAGACCGGCGACAAGCCAGATCCAGGTAAGAACAAGGTTGTGAGCGTAGATCCGGCCTCAGGTACCGCGGTGAAGAGCGGGTCCAAGGTAAAAATCAAGCTTGCTTGCGCCACTGAGGAAAAGCAGGACTGACACAGTAGGGGCGGCCCCGGGATGCATTTCCCGGGGCCGCCCCTACATTTGCTGCTTGTGAGCTGCGCGGATCCGCCCACTCAGTCTTGCCGTGCGGAGGCGGTCGCCTCACGTCGCATGGGAGTGTGCGGGATGTCGTCTTCGAGATACTCTGGGCCGCACGTGACGAATCCGAACCGTGCATACCAGTGAGTAAGGTGCGATTGAGCGTGCAAAATCGCGGGGGAGCCATCGGTGAGTGCGAGCGCCTCACGAATCAGATCTGCCGCAGCACCCTTGCCGCGCCACTCAGGTGCGGTCGCAACCCGTCCGATAGCGACGAGACCTGGCTCTTCACCGGACTCGTCGAGCACGCGTACCGTCGCGGCGATCGTGCCTTCTTCGGTGACCGCCCACAGCTGCATGGTTGTCGGTTCGAGGTCTCGACCGTCAGCATCGAGGTAGACACAATTCTGCTCAACCACGAAGATTTCCTGCCGCAACTGCATGATGCCGTAGAGCGCTGCTGGGGGGAGCTCGTCGACGCCGTGTGCCGTATGCAGGGTGAGGCCAGAGGTGAGTTGGCGATTGCTTGGTGTCATGCGCCGATTCTGCCATGGCGGTGGTGCAAACAGCCGGACATTGGTCGTGCGCGACATGCCGAGTGAGAAAAATGCTGGCTTCGATTTCCCATTTCCGGGAGGAAGCCGCTAAAGTTAATGCTTGTTCGCGTTCGCGCGTTCAACCTGGCGGATTGCCCGAGCGGCCAAAGGGAGCTGACTGTAAATCAGCCGCGCAAGCTACGTGAGTTCGAATCTCGCATCCGCCACAGGGTAAAAACCCCGGTTCTTCGGAACCGGGGTTTTCTGTTTGATGCCGGTCTTCGCCCGGTGGTGCCCGCTCTTGCTCGTGAGTGGGCGCTGCTGTCGTGCTTACGCGTTGGTAGTCCTGTGTAACCTTGCAGCGCGGTCATAGTCAATTGCTACTATGAGCAGCTGTGGCGATAGAAGATCTCGGATATGCTGAGGCGGCCTTCAGCGACGCCGAATTGTGTGACGTGATCCGCGAGGGCGATGCTTGGCCGCTTGCTGTGCTCTGGGAACGGCATCACGAGGTTGCCTTGCGGTGGGCGAAGGGGAAAGACCCGCAGGCCGCTGAGGACATTGTTGCTGATGCATTTGACGCGGTATACCGCGAGCTCCTACGCGGTAAGGGGCCAACCGATTCCTTCCGTAGCTATCTCTTTCGAACAATCAACACCGGCTTCTCCAAGCACTGGACCGTGGAAAAACGGACAGTAGGCACCGAAGATCTCGACGTGGTGATTGATCCCACGGCACCCATGAACGATGTGCTGCTCTCGGAACGTGAAGAGCAGCTTGCAGCGGCAGCGGCTCTGCGTGATCTTCCTGAGCGATGGAACTACGTGATCCTCGAAGTTGAGGTTGGCGGGCGCTCGGTGCAGGACGTGGCTGCTGAACTCGAGATGTCACCCAACTCGACGTCGGTATTGCTCAAGCGTGCAAAAGAAGGGCTGCGGAAGTCGTGGCTGAAACGCATGCATCCACCGGCCGAACTGAATGGCGATTGCGCAAAGTGCGTCGCCCAATTTAGCGAGATTCGTTGGGGTAAAAAGAACGGCAAACGACGAGGTGAGGCCGAAGCACACCTCGAGGGATGCCAGGCGTGCCGTTCCCGCTGGAAGCGGTTCGTCGAGCAGGCTGCGGTCATTGGCATGGTCAGTGCCGGTGTGATCGCTGTGAACAAGAATTGGAAGCGCAGTGCGCTCGTCGGCACGGGAGCTGCAGCAGCATCCATCGGCGTGCTCGCCGTGGCGGCAGGGCTTGCGATTCCGATGTTCATGGAACCACCTGCGCCGTTGCCAATGCCGGTACCTGAGCAGATCCAATCTCCGCCAGCGGAGCCAGATGCGGCGACCGACGCTGATGGTGAAGGTGGTCTTGGCCGGTCTGAGGGCGAGCGGCTGGATGCCGACTCGGCTGGAAGCGCGGCCGATGGCTCGACAGCGGCGGATCCTGCGCAGGATCCGCCGTCGGAAGTGGCAAGTGACGCCGATTCACGCGTGGATGACATCCAGGCGGCGCAGCCTGGCCTGCCGCCGACGATGGAGTTCTCAAATTCCGCTCACGTGAACGTGAACGACCTCGATCTTGACGGTGACGGAGAACCAGGCGCCCCGACGAACGAGGTGTGGTCACGGTGGGGCGGCGTGCAAGCGGTGAAAGTCGACGCGAGTGATCCCGAACGTGGCATTGCGGGTGCGCGTTTTCGGCTCTGGGCAAGCTCGCAAGCCGTTGACTGTGTGAGTAGCGCCGACCTGGTTCCCGTTGCGGCACCTGACGGCAGCGACTTCATCGTGGTCTCTGGCGCACAGGGACTCATTGAGATTCCTGCACTCTGGGTGGGCGATGACGAACGTGACGGCGGCACGATGGAGAACGGCCTGTCGCAGCGGTGTTATGTGCTTGAGGAGATCGCCGCGCCACGGGGGTATGTGCTGCCGAGCGGTCAGGCTGCGCGCACAGAGGTGATTGCGCGCTCAGTACTCACGAGTGAGCACCCACAGCCGGTGACCATCGTTAACGCCCGCAGTCGCTGGGCTGCGCTGGTCAATACGGGCGGTCCGAGCCCGTACCTCCTGGCCGGTGGTGGCGTGCTGATAGTGGTTTCTGGTGGTCTGTTGCTCCTCACGCGTAGGCAAAACACTGTCGCAAAATAAATTATGAAAAATATTTACTTAACCGCGTCACATTAACTTCATCTCTTTCTCTCTTCCCTTGAGTGGCAATTATCGGGAAAAATTGCCTCGTTAGTTTGAACGCAGGGGCGGGGGACAAGATGGCTGCACAGCGACGGCATGTACGGCGCAGCAGAGTGATGAACGCGGTGATTGCCGGGGTCATGAGTCTGTTGGTGCTGTGCACCGGGCTCAGTGCTTCGGCATTTGCTGCGGATAGTGATGTTTCGGTTGCGATCCGCCCGATTGACACTGAAGTGCTCTCAGGCGAGAACATCACCTTCGAGGTGCTGTGGCAGTGCGGCAGCACCAACTCGCCGCAGTGTAACGGCGGCAAGATCGAGGTGCCGGTACCACTCGGTCAGCCCGATGATCTGGTGTTCAAGGTCGAGGGCTTTACCGCTGTCACCGTAGACGGCCAGAGCTATCCAGTACAGCTGGTTGGCAGCGGTGCCGAAAGCAGACTCGTATGGGACATGCCAGCCACGATGACCGGCTCGAACTCCGGCACCGTGACCTTCATGCTCAAGACCCAGAACTGGGTGACTCCCGATGGCACGACCGTCGCCCCGACCGCGACGCTCACCTCAAGCCTTGGCACTGCATCGGCAACTTCTGCACCAGCAGTGATCCGCTCAGACATTGCGCTGAAGGTCGACAAGGTGAAGATTGCACCTGCTGAGGATCCATACGTCGATAGCGACGTCACGTACCAGGTGCGTGCCGGGTACCCGAAGCAGTGGAGTGCAAACGGGTCGTTCACCTCCTATGGAAACATCTGTCAGGAGCCGGGTTTCTGGGCGATGAAGGATCTCGTCGTTGTTGACCAGTTGCCACCAGGAACCGTGTTCAAATCTGCGTCCTCTGGTGGCGTGTATGACGCTCAAGCACACACTGTGACTTGGAACCTCGGCAACTCTGCATCCGAAGACGCGATGGGGATTGCGAAGTGTGACTCATCAACGTTCAACAAGAGCATGCTCGTGACCGTGAACTTCCCGGCCACAAAGTTTACTGATGCTGCGAACAATCACATCAAGCAGACCAATAACGTCACCGCGACTTCGACGCCTTGGCTGCGCCCGAATACCGAACTCACTGATGCGGCATCGACCTCGCATTACGTCCGTATCGGTGCTGATGGAAAATTCACTGTGCAAAAGGGCATTTCATATGCACAGTCGAATGTGAACTCACGCCAGTTCTGGCGCGGTGCCGAGAGCTCGAATGGTGACTGGGTGCGAGGCTACCTGCACCAGTTCAGCATTGAAGGGACAGGCAACGCGAGCGGAACCTGGAGCCTGATGGACATGTTGCCGTGCGGTTGGACGTCGCCAACGGATCCGCAGTCCACTGAGTGCGCAAAGCCTGCCTACAAGCAGATCTCGTTCGGCTCAAACGGCAGCATGTCGAAGCTTGAGGTGCATTGGCAGACGAATCAGGGTCGTACCGGAATTTGCACGATCGCAGAGGGGAACGTCGTTGGCGACTCCGCTGTGCGTTTCTGTGATGGTGCAAGCGAAGCACAGCCGATCCCTATGGCTGCCGGCGAGTGGATCACAAAGTTTTGGCTCGCAGATAACCCGGTGAAGGCCGGTACCAAGGGCAAGCTGTTCCTCTTTGGAACGGTGAGTGACGACATTCCCCTGGACAACTCGCAGGCAGTGGCCGATGGCGTCTACCAGCCCCATTTCCTCACCACAGGTACCGCCGCACCAACACCTGTGCGCGGCGTCACACCCGCATCAGAGCATCCGCTGTGGGTGACCATTGAGAACTGCACCGTTGACAACACGGTGAAGTGGAATGGCGGATCGATGACGCGGAATGGCGCGCTTGTCGATTCAAACCAAGAGGGGCGCTGCGGCTACAACCGAATCGTGCGTGATCCGGTGAACATCTACACCGTGAAGCGCATGTACAACCCGCTCACCGCTGACACGATCGACGAAAAGAACGCGCAGCCGCTTGCAAAACCAGGCGATGCACTGCGAGTTGAGGTCGTTACTCAACGCGAGACTTGGTACTCCGAGTACGAAGCTGACAAGAAGCGAACCTTCACCCCAACAATCACTGAGATCTTGCCAGAGAACCTGGCCTACGATCCTTCGTCGAAGCTGCACCTTGCACTCGAAGGCAACCCGATGCGGGGCGAAGACGCGGTCATCGCGAAGCTCGGTGAACCACGTGTCACGGTGACGAACGTGCAGATTGATGGGAAAACTCGCGTCAAGATCGTCGTTGATTTTCCGAATGTGCCTGCCGGTGGCGGCCTGAAGATCTACGACGAAAAGCTCAACATTCGTGATGTCTTGACCGTCGGTTTCGACGTGCGCGTTAAGGACAGCGTGCCCGCTGCGACGTACAAGAACTACACCCTGGTCCAGGCCGCTGAAGCTGCGACGGGATACCTCGTGTGTGCATCACCTGGTCGCTACGCTGATCCAAACGTGTTGAACGGGTCGACGACTTGGGGCGACTTGAGCTTCGCGAACAAGGTGCAGGGTCCTGACGCTGACACTGGCTGTCGTGCCGAGAAGCCCTACACGGTTGTTGAGGGCCCAGGCATGGGCTCGCACAAAGAGGTACAGGGCGTACACGACGCACAGTTCGTTCCTTCTCCGGGCGTGGGCTCAACTGACCGCACTGGTGTTGCGACCTACCGCATTCCAGTGGTGAACACTGGCAACGTCGACATGCGCAACGTAGTGGTCTACGACCTGCTGCCACGCGTGGGTGACCATGGTGTTCGCCCGGGTGCTGACGCTCGTGGTTCGCAGTTTGACGTCTTCATGACTGGTGCGGTGACCGGCCTCCCAGCTGACGCTGTGGTGCAGTACTCCAAATCAACGAATCCGTGCCGCGGCGAGCTCGCAGGCAACGGCGGCGGAAGCCGTACGAGTGCACCAAGCGGATGCATTGATGACTGGACGACAGCCGCACCCGGAAACTGGGCAGATGTCACTGGTATTCGTATCGACTTCGGAGCACGAGTGTGGAAGCCGGCCGACGCGTTCGTCGGCACCTTCCCAGCGGTCGCTGGTGAGAACGGTGACCTGACCGGAATCGCCTGGAACAACGTCGCGATTGCCGCAAACCGCAACTCGAACGGCACCGCGATTCTCCCGAGTGAAGCGTCGAAGGTTGGCTTGCAGCTTGCCCCGGATCTCGCGTGGCGCAAGGTTGACGGTGCGAGCGGTCAGACGCTGCTCGCCGGTTCAGAATGGACGCTGACTCCGGTCGTTGCAGAGGGTGGACGCATGCCCACTGGCGAATGGCCGCGCACGATCATTGATTGCGAGCTCGCGAGCTCGTGTGGTGAAGATCGGGACGCTGCGCCTGGACGCTTCACGCTCGCGGGAATTCCGTGGGGCACCTACGACCTCGTTGAAACGAAGGCGCCCTCGGGTTATGTGCTGGCGAAGCAGCCGATCCGAATCGTGATCGGGCCGGGCAAACTCGATGAAGCGTCATGGACCTACGAGTTTGGAACCATCTCCAACTTCAAGCCCGGCGTGAATGTGAGCTGGGAGAAGGTCGATCCGGAGCAGCAGCGACTCGCGGGATCCGCGTGGGAGTTGCAGCCCGTCGACGCCGCAGGCGAACCGGTTGCGGGGGCCGAGGCGATTGCAGTGACCGACTGCGTGCGCGACGACGCAGCCGACTGTACCGGACGCGATACTGACCCAGTGGCTGGCAAGTTCTTGCTCACCAATGTTCCGCCGGGGACGTACCACCTCGTTGAGACCAAGGCGCCACCAGGATTTGTGCAGCTGCGTGACCCGATCGTCGTCGAGATCGCGGGAGACACTGCTGTGTCAATCGGCAAGATCACCAATACCCAGATTGAGGTTCCCGGCCTGCCACTTACCGGCGGAATCGGTTCGTTCCTCTTCTTCATCGGTGGTGGCCTGTTGATCGGAATCACGGCACTGCTCGTGACCCGTTCGGCACGAGCCAAGCGCACCGCCTAATCACACAAGTTTCATACTCTTCCGCGCCCAGTAACTCAGCGGGTGCGCGGATCACACCACTGCCGAATATCGGTAGCTCAGAAAGGAATATCCATGTCTCAGAACTCTGCACCGCGCGCATTGCGCCGCGGCCTCGCAGCATCGGCGGCGCTCGCTGTCGGCGCGCTGGGTCTGTTTGCTGGCGGTTCGGCAGCCTACGCCGAGAACATTGACACTGCTGCGGACGGATCGCTGACGATCCACAAGTTTGAAAACCCGGGCGGGGGCGCAATGAACCCTGACGGCAGCGGTACCGCACCATCGTCAAAGCCGATTGACGGCGTCGTCTTTGAGTACTGCAAGGTCGACGGCATCAACCTGTTCGATGGCTCGAATGCGGGTTGGAACACCCTGCGTGCGGTCACGGACGCGCAGCTCATCGGAGCTCGCACCGGTACTGCTCTTGGTGCACACACGCTCTCAGGTTGCACCGAGCTGCCAGCAACGGTCGATGGCATTGCGAAGAGTGGGCGCATGCCGCTTGGTGCGTATGTCGTGCGTGAAAAGTCAGCTCCGGCGAACGTGACGAAGAAGGCAGAGCCATTCATCGTGACGCTTCCGACCCCCGGCGTGAACCAGGGTGCTGGTGACGGCAGCTGGGTATACGACGTCAATCTGTACCCGAAGAACGATGTTGGCGACAAGCCACACAAGACCATCCAGGATCAGCCTGAGAACGGCTTCGTGCTCGGATCGAAGGTGAGCTACTCGATCACCCAGAAGGCTCCCGCTGTCACCGGTGACACCTACGCAAAGTTCGTGGTCACCGATACGCTCGATGAGCGCCTGACCGGTACCGAAGCGCCAGTTGTGTCGCTGAACGGTACTGCGCTCGTCGCAGGTACTGACTACACCGCGGCTTGGTCACAGGCGGGCACACCAGAGCGCTCAACTCTCACGGTGCAGCTCACCGGCGCACTCGCAAACCTCACCCAAGGTGACCTGGTGCAGGTCGATTTCCAGGCAACCGTAAAGTCACTGGGAAACGGTGAAATCGCCAACCAGGCACTGGTCAACGTGAATGACCTTGACATGGATGGCGATGGCAACCCCGGTACCCCCACTGAAGAGGTCTGGACCCGTTGGGGCCAGGTGAAGATGCAGAAGATCGATGCAGATAAGACCTCGAAGGGCCTGACCGGCGCTGAGTTCCGTGTGTGGATGAGCGAGAAGGCAGCAGACTGCCGCCTCGACGATGCGTTGACTCCCGTCACCAATGCTGATGGTTCGGACTACATCGCGACTTCGGGCGCAGACGGCGCAATCGAGATTCCTGGTCTGTGGATCGGCGATGACGAACTCAAGGGCGGCACCAAGACCAACGGTCTGACCGAACGTTGCTACGTACTTGAAGAGATCAAGGCACCGAACGGCTTCGTGCTTCCGACCGGTGACGACGCAAAGACTCAGGTCATTGTTCGCGCTGGTGCAGTGACCACTGTTCCTGTCGAGAACCAGATCCCGAACCGCCAGCAGGAAGTGCCGTCACTCCCACTGACCGGTGCGGCTGGCCAGGTACTCATGGTCGTCGGCGGGCTCGCGCTTGTCTCGATCGCAGCAGGATCGGTGATGATCGCTCGTCGCCGACAGAACTCAGAGGCGTAAGTCCTCTCCGCTGGGGGCGTTCGCGCCCCCAGCCTTGTACTCGTCGGTGCGGGGAAGTTACTGTTTCCCCCAAATGAGTCACCCGCCCCGTGCCGACGCCTCGCCGTTACCGTAGGAAGTCTTATGAATCGCCACGCAGCGCAGTCTCAGCAACTCCCCATCGCAGAGGCTTCGCAGCGTGGTGCGCGAAAACGGCGGGATCAGCAGTCGGTCGCAAGCGTAAAGAAGCGCAAGCGGCCGACTGCCTCTACGTGGATCACGGTTGCGTGTTGGCTGCTCGGAGTCGGCGTCATGCTCTACCCGACCACTGCGGCGTGGTTTTCACAGCTCAACCAGGCATCGATCATCGGCCTGTACGATCGTGAGCTTGCCCAGACGACCCCGGACCCTGCAACCCAGGTGAGCGAGGCGTACCGGTACAACGAGAGCCTGTCGGCTGGCGCACTCCTCCCCGCTGGAGCAAATGTCGCAGTTGGATCGGGAGAGCTTTCGCAACAGGAAACGGAATACCGCGAGCAGCTGAGCACTCCGAGCGGAGTGATGGCAAGGCTCCGAATTCCCTCGATCGACGTCGACCTTCCGATCTACCACGGCACTGACGAAGAGACACTGCTGCGAGGACTTGGCCACCTTGAGGGAACTTCACTCCCGGTCGGTGGCGAAAGCACCCGATCAGTGATCACCGGTCACCGTGGGCTTGCGAGCTCGCGCATGTTCACGGATCTCGACAAACTGAAGAAGGGTGACACCTTTACGATCGAGACCTTCGGTGAGGTGTTGACCTACCGGGTTCGCGAAACCGTGGTGGTTGAGCCTGATCAAACCGAGACCCTGCACCAGGAAGCTGGTGAGGACCTTGTGACGCTCATCACGTGTACGCCGCTCGGCGTGAACTCGCACCGCATCCTTGTGACGGGGGAGCGGATCTCTCCAACGCCACAGGGCGACCTCGATGCCGCCGGACAGCCGTCGGGTGTGCCAGGGTTCCCGTGGTGGGCAGTTGGGCTCGGTGGGGCTGTGGTGATTGCTGGCGCGTACGTGTTCTGGAGCACAACGCCACGTCGACGCGAGCCTCGGCGCTCGGCTGGACGGGCGGCAGCAATCGCGAGCAAGAATGCGGGCGCGGGCCGTGCAGAAGAGTCCGCTGAATCAGTCGCGGATTCTTCAGCGAATTCTTCAGCGGAGCAAGTCGAACGGTAGCTGCTGTTTGCAGCCAATGAGTTTTCGGGCGGATCTGTCTCGGAACACGCCCGTGTTTCTGTTCTGGTTTGCGTTCGGTCGGGGTTCGGCGTAATGTATTCCCTTGTCGCCGCAACGCAGCCGGGCAGCAAAGCTGGCCTGGTTGATTTGGTTTGCGGTTTCACCGAAACCAG
>NZ_VXCR01000007.1:0-56670 GCF_052850455.1 Leucobacter sp. 1207-22
CAGCAAGGCGAACGCTGCAGCTCAGGCTGCTGCGAAGAGCACTGCTGATGCGGATGCTTCGACCAACGCGTCGGCGAATGACGAGGCTTCGGCTTCGGCAAATGCTGCTGCGTCGGCTCAGGCTGCTGCGCACTCTGCCGCTGATTCGGACGCAAACGCCGCTGCTTCGGCAGCTGCGAACGCGAACGCATCGGCAGCTTCTGAGGCGAGCGCAAACGCGACCTCATCGGCAGATGCTTCGTCAAGTGCAGCTGCGAACGCGAACGCAAACGCGGCAGCGAACGCTGATGCGAATGTCAACGCTGCGGCATCTGCCTCGGCATCGGCGCAGGCAGATAGCGACAACAACGCCGCAGCTCAGGCTGCTGCTGTTGCTGCTGCAAACGCGGATGCAAGCTCCGCTGCACAGGCTGCGGCAACGGCTAACGCCAATGCTGCGGCTGAAACAGCTGCGAAGGCAAACGCAACGCAGAATGCTTCGGCAGATGCGACGACCGCGGCGAATGCTGCCGCTGTTGCAGCTTCGCAGGCTTCCGCTGATTCGACCGCGCAGGCCGCTTCTGCTGCAACTGCGCAGGCGAACGCAAATGCGTCGGCTGCGGCTTCGGCTGCTGCAAATGCTGATGCTGAGGCAGGCGCTTCGCAGAACGCGTCAGCAGATGCTGCTGCAGAGGGCAACGCTTCGGCTTCGGCCGCCGCAAACCCTGCTGCTGCTGCGAATGCCGAGACTGCTGCAAACGCTTCGGCTGCTGCGAACGCGAACGCGGGCGCAAACGCTGAAGCAGGTTCGAAGGCCGCAGCTTCGGCTGAAGCAAACGCGAATGCTGACCCGGCGACTGGCAACCTGGTGAACACGGGCGGAGCTCTTCCGCTCGGCTTGATCGCGGGCGGCGTGCTCGTGGTTCTCATGGGTGGCGGTCTGTTGATCGCCAGCCGCGTACGAGCGCGCGCGTAACGGTGCTCATTGGTGTGCTGCCTCGGCTTTTGCCGGGGCAGCACACCTCCACACTCTTGGGAGAATCCGGAATATGGCAACCGCCAAACCACAATTGAAGCGTCGATCAACACAGATCCGCATCACCCTTGTCGGGGCATGTGTCTTTGTTGCCTGGCACATTTTTGCGTCCTTCCTTTGGATCGCGCCGTACTCGCCACTGCGCGAGGTCGTGCCTGGCAATGCTCTTTCGAGCTACATGCTTCCGATGTTCGGACAGTCATGGAGCGTCTTTGCACCTGAACCCATTAACGGTGACTACCGTCTTTCGGTGCGAGCAGTCATTGAAAAAGATGGTGAAGAGGTCGCAACCGAGTGGGTCGACGCGACCGAGGTCGAGATCTCGATGATTCAGTACAACCTCTTCCCGCCACGTGCGGGCATCGGTGGCGTCGAAGTTGCGAGCCAGCTCAAGGGCGCTTTCGATGCACTTTCAGACGAGCAGAAGAAGGTCGCCGGTCTGAACTACTTCAAGCCAGAGTGGGATACCCGCTTGGCTGAAGGCCTCGAAGACGCGGGCGACGCTGAGCTGGCTGAGGCTTTCGTTACCGCGGAACAGCAAGCAATTGCGTATTCAACCCAGGTGGCTTACGCGATGTGGGGCGAAGAAAACGTGACTCGTCTGCAGTACCACGTGACTCGTCAGAACGTCATTCCGTTCGCAGAGCGTAACAACCCCGAGGCTGAGCGCCCAGGGCTACAGCACGTCGAGACCGGATGGCGAGGGACCGTGGTTCGCGAAGGCCAGAGTAACGAAGCCTTCGCGAATACCTTCATGAAGCAGTACAACCGCATCCACGAGGAAGGCGCGACCAAGTGAGCGACAATTCAATGAAGCCGCAGCGACGCAATCCCGTCACCGTGGCGCTCGCCTTCCTGCGGCTGCTTATTGTGCACGTTTGTGGCCTGATCCGCGACACCGTCATCAGGGGCATTGACTTCGTTGAGTGTTGGCTCCTTGACAGTCGAAAGGCGCTGTACGGTACCGCGGTCACGCGAATTCTGCTCGGCGTCTCAGCACTCGGGCTCCTGCTGTCGAACTTCTCGACGCGTTTGTACAGTTTCGGTTCTGGATCTGTATGGAACGGCGAGGTGATCGCCCCTAAGAGCGATTTCCCGAAGGTCTGGCTCTTCAGTGTGTTCCATCATGCGATCACGAATGACGTGCTCTACACGGCGCTGTACATCGTCTTGATCGCGATCGCTGTGCTCGTGGTGCTGGGCTGGCGAACGAAGATTGTGCTCCCGGTGTTCCTCATCATGTGGGTCTCGTTCATTGAGGCAAACGACATGTTGGGTGACCAGGGCGACAACATGTTCCGTATCGCAATTCTGGTGTTGATCTTCATGGATCCAGCAGCGCGGTGGTCGCTTGATGCGCGACGCCGAGCCAAGAGCGCGGAGCTCGACCCAGAGTCGTACCTGAGCCAGGGCGGCAACCTGCTGCACAACCTTGGCCTCGTCGTGCTTACCGCTCAGGTCTGCTTCGTATATGTGTCAGGTGCGCTGTACAAGGCTGCAGGTGAACCGTGGTCCGGTGGCTACGCGGTCTATAACCCGCTACAGACCGAGCGTTTCGGCACCTGGCCGATCCTCTCAGATTGGCTGACAGCATGGGGGCCTGCGGTTGCGTTCGGCACTTGGGCTTCGATCATCATCCAGGCCTCGTTCGCATGCATGCTCCTCAGCAGGCCGACGCGAGTGCTTGGTCTCATCGGCATCCTGGGCTTCCACATTGGTATCGCAGTCCTCATGGGATTGCCGTGGTTCTCACTGACCATGGTCGCGATCGATGCGATCTTCGTGCGTGATCGTACCTGGGCGGCGATGGCAGCGCGGATCCGAGAATTCGGACGCCAAGCTGCTGGCCGCCAAACTGCAGGCCGTCAAGTTGTCGACCGTCAGGAGCCAGTCGCAGAGCAGGTGTAGCCGCGAGTTACTTGGCGCCCGGGAAACCCTGCTGGCGCCAAGCCTCGTAGGCCGCAATTGCGGCGCAGTTCGCGAGGTTCATTGACCGCCTGCCTTCAAGCATGGGAATGCGAAGGTGGGCGGTCACTGCTGGGTGCTCGAGTACTTCTACGGGAAGACCAGTTGGCTCGGGGCCGAACATGAGAATGTCGGTGGGTTCGTACTGCACGTCGGTGTACCGCGTTGATGTGTGCGCAGTAAAGGCGAAGAGTCGCGCGGGCAGGAGCGCCTCGAGCGCATCATCAAGCGTCTCGTGCACCGTGACGTTTGCGAGGTCGTGATAATCGAGACCTGCTCGGCGAAGCTTCGCGTCTTCGAAGTCGAACAGCGGCTTCACGATGTGGAGTTCGTCGCCGGTACCGGCGGCCAATCGGATGGTGCTTCCGGTATTCCCGGCGATACGTGGTTCGAAGAACAAAATGCGGCTCACCCGTCCCAGAGTACTCGGTCACGCTGGGCACACCGGACGTTGAGGGTTCACCACTCGTTCATCTGCAGGTGGTGTTTCAGGACTCTTACGACTCGTACCGTTGGCGGTATCGGGCAACGTGCCCGGTCGGGGCGGTGAACTTTCACCGCAGTGAGAAAGGGATATCCGCCCTGCGAGAAGTAACCGTCTCGAAGGAGTCCCCGTGACTGATTTCCCCCGCACCCACCGCACCGCTCGCTTCGCCGGCACGTCTGCGCCTGAGGTTCTCCCACAGGACGAGCGGACCTACGTGCTGGACACGTCGGTGCTCTTGAGCGATCCGCGCGCAATGTTCAGGTTCGCTGAGCACGCTGTGGTGATCCCGGTCGTCGTGGTCTCGGAGCTTGAGAAGAAGCGGCATGATCCAGAACTGGGATACTTCGCACGCAGTGCGCTGCGGCTCCTTGACGGATTACGTGCGCAGCACGTGCGCTTGGACTTCCCTGTCCCAGTGGGCGACCAGGGCGGCACTGTCTACGTCGAGCTCAACCACTCGAACGAAACCGCGCTCCCGAGTGGCATGCGGCTTGGCGACAACGATTCGCGGATCCTGGCGGTTGCGTTGAACCTCGCGAGCGAGATGCCAAACGTTACGGTCGTCTCGAAGGACCTGCCGATGCGAGTGAAGGCCGCGGCGCTGGGCCTCGGTGCCGAGGAATATCGTGCAGAACTTGCGACGGATGACTCCTACACCGGGGTGGTCGAGGTTTCAATTGCAGAGTCTGCACTCGCGGATCTGTGGGCTGAGGGACAGCTCGACGCAGTCCCGGAGATTGCCGACGTGCCACTCGGTACCGGGGTGATCGTGTCGTCAGGGGGCGGATCCGCGCTCGCGAGGGTCACCGGTCCTGAGTCGCTGCGACTCGTGCGGGGTGACCGCGAGGTGTTCGGGGTCACCGGGCGAAGCGCTGAACAGCGACTCGCGATCGATTTGCTGCTGGATCCCGAGGTCGGCATCGTTTCGCTCGGTGGCAGCGCTGGGACCGGCAAGTCGGCTCTCGCGCTGGCAGCAGGGCTTGAAGCCGTGCTGGAACGGCAGGAGCACCGGAAGATTATGGTCTTCCGGCCGCTCTACGCGGTTGGCGGTCAAGAGCTCGGCTACCTGCCTGGCGACCAGCACGAAAAGATGGGGCCCTGGGCAGAAGCGGTGTTCGACACGCTCGGTGCGATCGTTTCGCCAAATGTGCTCGCCGAAGTTGAGGCACGTGGACTCATCGAGGTATTGCCGCTCACGCACATTCGCGGAAGGTCGCTGCACGATTCGTTTGTCATTGTCGATGAGGCGCAGTCGCTTGAGCGAAACGTTCTCTTCACCATGCTCAGTAGAATCGGTCAGCGGTCGCGAGTCGTGCTGACGCATGATGTGGCGCAGCGAGACAACCTTCGGGTTGGCCGCCACGACGGGGTCGCCGCGGTCATCGAGCAGCTCAAGGGGCATCGCCTGTTTGGACACGTGACACTTACTCGCAGCGAGCGCAGCGCAATCGCTGCACTTGTGACGGGCATCCTAGATCGGTAGCCGCGGGTGCCAAATTTTTGTCGCAACCGAGACACTTCTTTCACCACTGCAAAAATTCAGTGCACTGAGAGCGCATCCCATGTACTGTTGTATGCAGCGTCCGGCTCAAATGTCATACGCGTGAGAACGTAGTCATAGATGCCTGCGCACTCTTTTGTTTCATCGGTCGCTTTGCGGCCCAACTTGATCGGCTTTAGTTCTTTTTTTGCAGTACCTCGCCAGGCTTACAGCCTCAGCTTCCTTCGCGTCTTGGGTGATCTAACAGTGCAGTTGGTTCTTTCCCCGGAAGCGGCGTCGCTGCGTCGAGCTGCGCCCACAATCTCCGGGGCGACGCCGTCGCTGCGGTACCCCCGGTCGTAAGATCACGACCCAAACTGAAGGAAATAACATGGCAACTGGCACCGTGAAGTGGTTCAACTCCGAAAAGGGCTTCGGCTTCATTGCTCCCGATGACGGTTCGCGTGACGTATTCGCACACTACAGCGCGATCATTGGCTTCGGTCACCGTAACCTCGAAGAGAACCAGAAGGTTGAGTTCGAGATCGAAGAGGGCCCCAAGGGTCCCCAGGCTGCATCGATCCACCCCCTCTAAACTTTCATCTGTGTGTGGGTGACCAATTCGGTCGCCCACGCTGTGATATGCGCGGGACTGAGTGTTTACACTCAGTCCCGTTTTTTGTGCCCGGGTGGCGGGGGTTTCTGCGTCCTGACGAGCGTGGCAGTTCCGGGTATGCCTAGTCGTGAGCTGCATTTGGCGCCAAATCTCTTCATGTGAGGGGAGGCGCTGACTGACCACCTCGAAAAGGGGTGTTTCCTGCGAAGACGGCCCCTCTTTGCGCATGAAACCTGGGTTTTCGGCAGAAGCGGTCGGTTTCGCGGTTTCGTGGGACTCGAACCTCTCGACTCAGCCATTGCAGCGTTGGCTAGCGAGAATCCTCGCCACTGTGGTACAAATGTACCGTTACATTTGTACCGTAAGGCCTGATGGTCTGAACGAGGCCAGCGAGAGGAGCGATCATGGCTGAGACAAAGCCCCGAAAGCGCGACCCCGAAGCGCGACGCGAAGCGATCCTCGAAGCTGCGGCTGAGATGACCATCGAGAGCGGCTCGGCTTCGCTGACGCATCGTGCAGTCGCTGCACGTGCTGGTGAGTCGCTCGGGTCGATGACCAGACTGTTTTCCTCGATCGATGATCTGCGTGAGGCATCCCTGCAGCGACTGGCTGATGACCTGAATGACGAGCTCACCGACATTGAGCGAACGATTGCTGCAGCACCAAACTTCATCGCGGGTTGCACGCAGGTTATGGTCGAGTTTTTGTCTGACCAACACGTCGTGCGTTCGAGCATTGCGTTGGTGACGACCTCGACAACTGACCCGAAGACCTGTGAACTCGAGCTCGCATGGTCAGCAAGATTCCACTCAATCTTGCAGTGCTACGTGAGTAAAACTGCAGCTGCTGCGCTTGAGCAGTACTTCAACGGACTGATGGTTCATGTGGCGCTGCACGACGCGATGCCCGTCGAGGACGAAATGGTTGCGGTGATCCGCGCCCTCGGTGGCCTCCCAGATGTTTTCGCTGTGGAGCCGTCTGCCGCGGCAAGCGCCTCCACGCTCGCAATTCACTAGCGCCACTCGCCGCAATCAGCACACGATATATCTACCGCACAACTTAAAGGACACACCGTGACCCAGCTCACGCGCGCACGCCGATGGGGTGCGCTTGTCGTACTCAGCGCGAGCCTCTTTGTCGTCATCATGGACATGACGATCCTGAACATCGCGATGCCTGAACTCGCAGCAGAGCTGCACCCGACGGCGACCCAGCAGCTCTGGATCGTCGACATCTACTCACTCGTACTCGCTGGCCTGCTCGTCTCATGGGCAGCAATTGGCGACCGCTGGGGCCGGAAGCGCATGCTTATGCTCGGCTACGCGATCTTTGCGGTTGCCTCGGTGCTCGTGCTCTTCGCCGACTCGGCTGGGCACGTCATTGCGATCCGCGCGCTGCTGGGTATCGGCGGCGCAATGATCATGCCGACGACGCTGTCGTTGATCCGCGTCATCTTTACAGATCCTAAGGAGCGAGCGACCGCACTGAGCGTGTGGGCGGCGGTGTCCGGACTTGGTGGTGCGATCGGCCCGCTCGTTGGTGGGTTGCTGCTTGAGCACTTCTCTTGGCACGCGGCGTTCCTCGTGAATGTGCCGCTGATGGTGCTTGCGGTCGTTGCGGGCATCCTGCTGCTGCCTGAGTCGAAGGTTCCGAATCCTGGCAAGTGGGATGCGTTCGCAGCACTCCTGTCATTCGTCGGCATGGTGTTGCTCGTGTGGAGCATCAAGGACTTCGCCGCACAGGCGAGTTTCGCAGTGCCGCTCGCATGGGCCGCATTTGTTGGCGCTGTTATTGCGCTCGGTTGGTTCGCACGCCGCAGCATCAGGAGCGATCACCCGCTGCTCGACCTGCGACTGTTTGAAAGCCGCACCTTCACCGCTGGCATTATCGCGGCATTCGGCTCGACCTTTGCGATGGGTGCCTCGTCACTCCTGATCGCGCAGTGGATGCAGCTTGTCGACGGTGCGACGCCCATCGAAGCGGGCTTGCGCATGATTCCGGGTGCGCTCACGGCAGCGCTCGCATCGCTCGCTGCACCGCCGCTTGCGCGTCTCATCGGGTCACGCGCGGTGCTCGCTGGCGGACTCGGCTTTGCGGCCTTGGGTATGTTTATGCTCGCGATCCGCCCAGATAATCTCACGCTCACAATGGTGATGGCGTGCATCGCGCTCGTCGGCGTCGGTATGGGTGCGCTGTCGATCGCATCGGTATTGATTATGAGCGGATCGCCCGAAGAGAAAGCCGGCAACGCTGGTGCGCTGGAAGAGACATCGTACGAACTCGGCGCGACCCTCGGAATCGCCGTGCTAGGCAGTATCTCTGCACTGCTGTACCGCGCAACCATGATTGGCAATGGTGCGGTGGCGGGCGTGCCCGCGCACCTCGCAGTTGAAGCCGAGGGTTCACTGGGTGCCGCAGTTGCTATTGCGGATGAGCTTGGCAACCCGGTCCTGGCTGAACAGGCTGCGGTCGCGTTCGTTGAATCACTGCAGCTCGCAGGTCTTGTCGGTGGCATTCTCATGCTGGCGGTAGCTGTCACCGCGTTCGTGCTCACGCCGAAGGGGACCGAGGCTGTGGGCGCGCACTAAGACTTGCGCAGACCAGCACCGCGAGATCGACCCTTGTTCGCCAAAACGCCCCTTTCATGCGCATGAAAGGGGCGTTTTGGGCAGAAGGTGCTGGTTTCGCGGGGTTACCGCTCAGCGGATCGAGCGGTCCGGTCAATGAGCGCTGCGAGCAATGCAACGCGGCTCGGCACCGAGGCGAGCTCGAGCCATTCCGTGGGGCTGTGGTCGCCGCCGCCGACGGGACCGAGCCCGTCGAGCGTGGGCACTCCGAGTGCAGAGACGCGGTTGCCGTCGGAGACGCCGCCGGTGCGTGCGAGTCCGGGGGTGAAGCCCAACTCGGTCGCAATGGCCACTGCTGATTCGCCGAGAGCAATGCTCGCAGGGCTCTCCTCGAGTGGTGGGCAGAAGTCGAGCTCACGTACGGTCACGCTGGTGCGTTCAACGCAGGGAGCCAAAGCACGCGCGTTGAGCTTTGCCAACGCTTCGTCGAGAACCTCACGCTGTGCCGCGCGCATCTCAACTTTGAGAAGTGCGTGATCGGGGACAATGTTGGTGCGTTCGCCCGCCTGCAGAATGCCAACGTTGACCGAAAGCTTGCGGCTCGGGTCTGCAAGCTGTTGCAGGAAGATGGTGAGGTGCGCGGCTTCGAGCGCAGCGTGAGCTCCGCGCTCTGGCTCGATGCCTGAGTGCGCGGCAACACCGTGCACTTCGATGTCGAGGTCGACGGCACCCTTGCGTGCGATGACCAGGTCACCGTTCTCGCGAGCGCATTCGAGGCTGAAACCGGCGTCGGCGGTAGCGGCAAGTGCGGCGAGAGCTGGGGCGCCAACCGGAGAACCGATTTCTTCGTCTGGCGTGAACGCCAGCACGAGCTCGCCGTAGTTCTCAGCGCCGAGCGCGATGAGGTGTTCCGCTGCGTGGATACCGGCGATGACACCGGCCTTGTCGTCAGTGACGCCTGGCCCGCGGCCGTGGCCGCGCTCATCAATTGAGAAGGGGCGCAATGCTGCGTCACCGCGCTCAAAAACGGTATCCATGTGTGCAAACAGCAGGATTTGGCGTGAGCCGTTTCCCTTGCGACGTGCGACGACGACGTCTCCGTGCACCCCGTCGGTGGTGACCTGGCGTTCAACGGTGAAGCCGCTTCGAGTGAGGCGATCCGCGACCCAGTCAGCGACACGATTTACGCCCGCAGCGTCGAGGGAACCTGAATCAATTCCCACGAGGGTCGCAAGATCGCGCTCGTAAGTATCCTGCGCCGCTTCAGCGAGACGCAGTAGTTCGAGTGCGGGCATGCGCGGGCCTCCGAATCCCATAGTCGCAACGATTGTTGCGCGTCTGCAATGAGTATTGCAGGTACGCAAGATACGTTACATGCAAGAAACGTACGTTTCAATACCGTTTCAAGAAATGGAGGATTCGGGCTTGCTGTCGCGCCTGCAGCTGCCGCGACTGCAATTGCCGCGGCTACAGGAGGCGATGCTCCTGTGCTGACTGTTCAATTGCTTCCATGCGCTCACGTGCAGCGGGGCCGATTCGGTCCATGGTTGCCGTGAAGATCGCTTCGATGAGTGCCATGACCGGGACCACGGAGTCGAATGCACCACGCTCGACCGACAGGCTGGTGAGTACCGCGTCGGCGTCACTTGCGCAGGGGGAGACCCAAGCGTCAGTAATGAGAATGATGGTGGCCTTGCGGCTCTTGGCGTGCTGTACGAGTTGCAGTGTGCGCTCTTCGTAGCGTCGGAAGTCGAACGCAATGATGACATCTTTTGCGTCGAGATCAATCATTGTCGCCGCGCGCACGCTTGCCATTTGTGGAACCATGCGTGCGCCTGGGCGTAGCTGCTCAAGGCTTGAGGCAAGGTATTCGGCGAGGTAGGTGCTGTAGCGGCCGCCGGTCAGCCAGATGCGGCGCTTGGGATTCGACAGTGCGTCAATCGTGGTGTCGAAATCGTGCTGCGAGAGGCCTGCGAACGTGGCCTGAATGTCTGAGGCGGGGCCTTCGCCGAGCTGAGCAAGGTCCCCGAGGGGCGCGGATCGCTCGCTCGTTGTTCGGGCGTAGAGTGCGGCAGGTGACGCGCTGCGAAGCTCAAGCTCGTCGCGCAGTGCTCGTTGTAGATCAGGGAAGCCACCAAAGCCGAGGCGGGTGCTGAACCGCACAACGGTAGCACCGCTGACGCCCGCGAGTTCTGCGAGCCCGGCTACGGTCTCAAAGCCTGCAACTGGGTATGCGGCGAGCAGCGTTCGGGCGACCTTGCGTTCTGCGGGGGAGTAGTCGCCCATGCGTTCACGTACGCGAGATGCGACAGATTCCTTCTCAATCTGCTCAGCGGGGGTGTTGCCTGATTCGAGATTCATGGCTGCTCCGATCGTTGGTGCGCAGTTGGGTGCGCCCGATCGAAGTGGGTGACGGCGGGCGGTGCGGTCGACCCGAGTGTATCAATCGCGCAGATGGAATCGTGTAACCAAATCCTGAAATATCTGTTTCGAGATTGCAAAAGATGGTGTCTATGTGAAACACTTTGTGCAACCTGCGGTTCGCCGCATCCTCATCGTCGAGAGTACGGAGACTGCGTTGCTCACACTACCCAACCAGCACGACTCGCATTCGGCGTTGCCAGGCCCGCTCTTCCTCATTGGTGGGGCGCTCGACGAAGACCCGGTGCTCCTCGAGAGGTTCGCTGCGCTTGCTCGCACAGCACGTGATGCTGGTGGCTCGCAATCGACCGGAATTCCGACGGCCGGAGCTCAGCATGAGGTGCGGATCGGAATCTTCACCACCGCGTCCGAACCAGCGATGGCGCCATTCGACGGTGACCCCGAGACTGAGAGCGATGAAGCTGACGGGCTGTACTACCAACAGGTGTTTGCGCGCCACGGAATGACCGGAATTCCGATTCCCGTTGGGCGCGCGCCGGAAGCACCGTTTACGGGAGCCACGTATACGCGAGCATCTGCCGAGGATGAACAGCTCGCGGAACTCATCGCAGACCTTGACGGCCTGTTCTTCGGTGGCGGCGACCAGACTAATTACCTCTTCGCACTGTTCCGTGACGCGGTGGGCGTTGCGGCGACACCGGGCGAGGCCGAAACGCCACCCGGTGAGAACCGCGTTGATACGCCGGTCATGCGTGCGATCCGCGAACTGCATGCTCGTGGCGGCGTGATCGCTGGCACGAGCGCTGGCCTTGCGATTCAGCAGGGCCATGGAATGGTGACTGGCGGCACCAGTGTGCGTGGCTGGTATGACGGAGTAACGGTCGGGTACGAAGACGACGAACGCGTCCACTATTTGCCTGCGGGTGGCTTTGGGTTCTTCGCTGAGGGGCTGCTCGATTCACACTTCAACGAATGGGATCGCGTCGTGCGGGCCGTCTGTCTTGGGCGAGCAACTGGCAACCGATTCGTGTTCGGGGTTGACGAGCACACCGCGCTTCTCTATTTCCCTGGTCAGCGCTCCGGTGCAGTGGTGGGAACGGGCGGGGTCTCCATTATTGACCTTGAAGAGACCGAGTGGAGCGCAGATACTTCAGCGTCTACCGTGATTGGGGTGCGCTGGCATCAGCTCACCGCTGGTGATACCTACCGGTTTGATACCGAACTCATTGCGCGAAGCGGGACCGAACACTCGGCACCTGGAACTGATCCGCTGCCCGATCCTGAACACTCTGCTGGGGGCGAAAATGTTGGCCCAGTGCTCCTGCGTCTTGCGCAACGACTCATGAGATCCACAGGCACAGTATCGGCGCTTGACTACATTCCGAGCAGCCGGCCCGAATCGGCAGAATACGCGGATCTCGGGTATCGGGTCACGCTCCGCCGAGATGAACGCACGCTGTGGACGCACGCAGGCGGATTCTCAGACCTCACACTCTCCATCACACCCCTCAAGAACTCTCAGAACTCGAAGTAAAGAAAGGCACAGCATGTTGAAGCACACTGCACCACGCACCGCTCGCCGACTCATGGCCGGTGCGGCCGTGATCACTGCGGGCGCACTGCTCCTCACCGGTTGTTCCGGTGGCGGCTCGGAGGCAAAGGACGCGAAGACTGACGTCGTCAACCTCGTGACCCCCGCCCAGCCAGAGAGCCTGGATCCGCAGATCTCGACTGACTCGATCATGGGCGAGATTACGCTCCCGGTGTTTGAGACGCTCGTGACAATCGACAAGGATCGTCAGGTTGTTCCCATGCTCGCTGAATCATTTGAAGCGAGCGAAGACGGCAAGGAGTTCACCTTCAAGCTTCGTGAAGGCGTGAAGTTCCAGGATGGTTCTGATCTCGATGCAGACGACGTCGTTGCATCGATGAACCGTTGGAACCGTGTCTCGATCGCAGCGCAGGAACTCTTCACAGGCGCAGAGTGGACCAAGGTTGATGCTTCGACGGTGAAGCTCACCGTGCCAAGCGCGAGCTTCATGCACATGCTGTACCTCTCATCGATTGGCACTGCGTACTCGGCGATTTTGCCTTCTGAGGTCATCGACAAGGTTGGCGACGACCCGATTCAGGACACCGCTGACATCATCGGCACCGGCCCGTACAAGCTCACTGAGTGGCAGGCCGACCAGAAGATCGTCATCGAAAAGTGGGACGACTATGTTCCAGCCGAGGGCCCTTCAAGCGGACGTGCGGGCAAGAAGGAAGCCGTTCTCGATCAGGTCATCTTCAACTTTGTGGCTGACGCGTCAACTCGTACGCTCGGCCTCCAGTCAGGCCAGTACGATGCGACGACCGAGCTGCCTTTCGACAGCCTTGATCAGTTCAAGGACGACGCAAACATCAAGCTCGACACCTACATGGTCGGCCCGATCAACCTCGTCTACAGTGATGCACCGAACGGCGTATTTGCGAACGTTGAGAACCGTCAGGCAGTGAACGAGGGCCTCGACCGTGATCCGATCATGCTTGCCGCAGTTGGCAGCGAAGATCTCTACGACCTTGTGCACCACAACATGACGCTCGATCAGCAGGCGATCTGGGACACCGAGGTTGGTAAGGCTGAATTCAACAAGGCGGATGTTGAGGCAGCCAAGGCTGCACTTAAGAAGACCGGCGCTGCAGGCAAGAGCCTCACGGTACTTGCGAACAAGGATTACTCTGAGGCGTACAACTCGGCAGTCGTCGTCGTTGAGCAGCTCAAGGAGCTTGGCTTCGACGCAACGCTTGACGCATACGAGTGGGGCGCGTTCAGCGAGAAGTACCGCGAGAAGCGTGACGAGTGGGATGCTGTGGTCTTCCCGTTCGGCACCGAGACGGACCCGACACAGACGCTTGGCTTCTTGCCTGACCGTGCGTGGTACTCGGATGCACCTGAGCTGCAGGATCTTTTGACGCGCTTCCGTGCAGCACCAACGCAGGCAGATGCGAGCGCAATGTTCGATGAAATGCAGGCGTACATTGAGAAGACTCGTCCGATGAGCCGAATCGGCGATGCGCACAACGTGTACGCTGCGAACAAGGATCTCGATCTTGCTTGGTTCGACGGCCACTTCACCTGGTGGAACGCCGCCTGGAAGTAAGTGATCGCGGGGTGGCAGCTTGGCGTCTGTCTTGCTGCCGCCCCGCTTTTTTCTTGTATTTTGCGATGTGAGTCGCCGACCTTGGAACACTGATGTTCACATTCATTCTTCGCAGGCTATTGAGCCTGATTCCGGTGCTCTTCGTGGTGTCCGTGGTGATCTTCTCGCTCATCCACTTGACGCCTGGAGATCCAGCTCGCCGTATCCTCGGCGAGAAAGCCTCAGACGATGCGGTTGCAGCACTCCATGCCAGCATGGGTCTTGATGACCCCATCGTGACGCAGTACCTCCATTGGGTCGGAGGTGTTTTCACCGGCGATCTCGGTGACTCATACTTCCTCAACAAGTCGGTCGTGCAAGCAATTGCCGACAACTCAGTACCGACCATTCAGCTCGCACTTATCGCGATGCTGGTCGCGGTACTGCTGTCGATCCCGTTTGGTACGCTCGCCGCGCGATATCGCAACGGGGCATTCGATAAGGCGGTGACTGGCTTCACGCTTCTCGGCATGACCGTGCCAAGCTTTGTGCTTGCGCTCGCGATGATGCTGCTGTTCGGCCTTGCGCTGCGCTGGCTTCCCATCTCTGGGTACGTGAATCCGCTCGAAGATCCGGTTGAAGGACTTCGAACATTGCTCATGCCTGGTATCGCGCTTGGCGCGATTACCGCCGCGCTCATCACCCGCACGACTCGTGCTGCGGTACTTGATGTGCTCAACGCTGACTACATTGATTCCGCTCGCTCACGCGGCGTTGACGAGGGACGTCTCCTCTTCATGCACACCCTGAAGAACGCGAGCCTTCCGGTGCTCACGATCGTGGGATTGTCCCTCGGCTCGCTCGTCACCGGTGCTGCGGTGACGGAGACCATCTTCAACATCCCAGGTCTTGGCCAGTTGCTCGTCAACGCGATCTCGCGCCGCGACTACCCGGTCATTCAAGGCGTGATCCTGTTCATCACCCTGGTCTATCTCTTGACGAACCTGCTCATTGACCTGCTGTATGGCATCGTCGACCCGCGGGTCCGAGTCGGAAAGGGGAACTAATGTCTACCCCCAACGAACCCACTGACCCGCGCAAGCCAGGAGCCGAGAAGCTGCGGCGATCCGCGCCTTCCACTCTGGCTGTAGATCTTCCGAGCACACAGATGCTCTCGCTCGCTCCGGCGCGTGCGGCCGCGCCGAGCTCGATCTGGCGTCGCATGCTCGATAACACGCAGCTCATGGTCGGGATCATTATCGTGCTGGTGATCTTCATCATCTCGTACGTGTTGCCGCCTCTGCTGCACTTGGACCCGCTCGCGGTCGATCCTGCGAACCGACTTGCCAAGCCATCTGCGGAGCACATCTTTGGACTCGACAACTTTGGTCGAGACCTCTTCGCCCGCATCGTCTCTGGTGCATCAACCTCGCTCATCGTTGGCTTCGTTGTCGCATTGGTGAGCGGTGTGCTTGGTGTCATCATTGGCGTGGCATCGGTGTTCAACAAGGTGCTCGACGCGATCCTCATGCGAGTGTGTGATGGCCTTATGGCGATCCCTGCGATCCTGCTTGCGGTTGCCCTCACCGCGGCCCTTGGCCCGAGCGTGAGTAACCTCATCATCGCGCTCTCCATCGTCTACACGCCTGGCCTCGCCCGTCTCGTGCGCGCTCGAGCGCTTGCCGTGATGAGTGAGACCTTTGTCACTGCCAGTGTGATGCAGGGTGCAGGCCCCCTGCACATCATGTGGAAGCACATCTTGCCGAACACTATGTCGGTGCTTGTCGTCCAGTCGACCTTCACGTTCGCGGAGTCAGTGATTACTGAGGCTGCCATGAGCTTCCTCGGCGCTGGCGTTCCTGCGCCGCAGGCGAGCTGGGGCAACATCCTTTACGACGGTAAGTCTGTCATCATGCAGGCTCCGCAAATGATCATTCTCACGAGCGCCTTCCTGATCATTACGGTGCTCGCGCTCAACATGATCGGTGACGGCCTGCGTGACCTCGTTGATCAGCGTTCACGCGCGCTTGTTGGAAAGCCGGGAATCTTCTCCCGACTGCTCGGTGTCGTCGGCCCACGCCGTACGCGCACCCTGCCCACCACTGTGCGTGAGACGAACAACTCGGAGGTAGGACGATGACCACCAATCCAGCGCAAACCGCCGCAACGCAGCCGTCACCGCTCGCCTTTACCAACTTCACGATCGACATTGATGCGCCCCAGGGCACCGTGCACGCGGTGAAGAACCTCTCGCTCGAACTTGAGCAGGGCGAAATTCTTGCAATCGTCGGTGAATCAGGCTCTGGCAAGACACTTACCGCCCGTGCCGCGCTCGGGCTTTTCCCGCAGCGCACGCGTACCCGAGGCGCAGTCGTGCTTTCGGGGCAGGACGTGCTCACCGTCGATGCCGCTGAACTGCGCCGCATGCGCGGTAGCGAAGCCGCGATGATCTTCCAGGAGCCATCGACCGCGCTGAACCCCGTGTTCCGCATCGGCTGGCAGCTTGAAGAGGGACTCCGCGCGCACGGCATGACAGACCGTGCCGAGCGTCGCGCACGCGCCCTTGAGATGCTTCGTGCAGTTGGCATCCCTGACCCTGAGAAGCGAATCGACGACTACCCGCACCAGTTCTCTGGCGGTCAGAAGCAGCGCATCGTGATTGCGATGGCGCTTGCGCTTCGTCCGAGCGTCATCATCGCGGATGAGCCGACGACAGCGCTCGATGTCACGGTTCAGGCCGAGATTCTCGACCTGCTGCGTGAGTGCCGCGACGAGTTCGACGCATCAATTGTGCTGATTACCCACAACATGGGTGTCGTCGCGGATCTCGCAGACCGGGTCGCGGTGATGTACCGCGGCGATCTTGTCGAGGTGGCACCAGTCGATGAGCTCTTTGCGAATCCGCAGGAGCAGTACACCCGTGATCTGCTCGCAGCTGTGCCACGGCTCGGCAGCGGCAAGGGTCCAGACGGCGAAGTGCGTGCGAACGCCCCCGTGTCTGCGGCGGCAGCAGCACCCGCGTCGCGGGACGAAGGCGCCGCAGCTGCGACCGTGACCGCACCCGCAACTGCAACCGCTGTACGACTCACTGGCCTCGAAGTGACGTATCGCAGTGGATTCGGGAAGAACCCGGTGCGAGCCGTGCAGGGCGTCAGCCTCGAGATTGCGCGCGGCGAAGTGGTTGGCCTTGTTGGCGAATCAGGCTCGGGCAAGTCGACCATTGGTCGTGCGATCGGTGGGCTTGAACCCATCTCAGGCGGCACCCTTGAGGTGTTTGGCGAGGATCTCACGAAGCTGCGTAAGAGCGCGTTGCGCAAGTTGCGTCGTCGCGTTGGCTTCGTGTTCCAAGACCCCGCCGCATCATTCAACTCCTTCATGACGATTGCGCAGTGCATCGAAGAACCCATGCAGGTGCACCGGATGCCCGGTGGAAAGCGGGCATACCGCGCTCGCGCGCTTGAATTGCTTGACGCGGTCGAGCTGCCAGCTGATTACGCGGATCGCTATCCATACGAGCTGTCAGGCGGTCAGCGACAGCGCGTAGGTCTTGCGCGCGCGCTCGCGCTCGATCCCGATTTCGTGATTGCTGACGAGCCGACGTCTGCGCTCGACGTATCGGTGCAGGCGCGCGTGCTTGAGATCTTCTCGTCGCTCCAGCGTGACCTTGGGTTTGCGTCGCTATTCATCAGTCACGACCTCGCCGTCGTCGAGATGCTGTCTCACCGAGTCGGGGTGCTGCAGCGTGGCACCCTCGTCGAACTCGGGCCAACCGAAGAAGTACTGCACTCGCCCAGCCACGAGTACACACAGCGCCTCATCGCTGCCGTACCTGTCCCGGATCCCGCCGTCCAGCGTCTGCGTCGCACTGCTGACGCTGCAGCGAACCTTGAACATCCCATCCTCGACGCCCAGGAGAACGCATGACCGCCCAGATCCGCGCCGACCTCGTACTGCTCGGTGGCCGCGTGCACACTGGGATCGCAGCTAATGGCGACGCGCTCGCCGCAGATGCGAGTCCAGCGCTCACGGCAGCACCGAATGCAGTCGCCGTGAGCGGGCGAGCAATCGTCGCGGTTGGTACCCGAGCTGATGTTGCCACCTGGGATACCAGTGACGCAGAGATCATCGATCTCGGTGATGCGACGATTACTGCTGGCTTTGTTGATGCGCACGTGCATCCGCTCTCTGGGGCGGAGTCGCGTCACCAGGCGCTCATGCTGCACGACTGCGAGACAACCGACGAAGTGGCCGCCCGCATTACTGAGTTCGTACGTGATCTCGGCCCGGATGAATGGGTGCGAGGGTTCGGACTCTCGTTCGACATGTTCGTTGGCACCGAAGCATCGAATGCGCCGTTCGCGGACGCGTTCGGTGGGCGACCCGGGTACCTGCTCTTGTTTGACGGGCATTCAATCATTGCGAGTCCGAAAGCGCTTGAGCTCGCAGGTATCGACGGGCCGCGCGACTTTGGGAACAACTCATCAATTGAGGTCGACGCTGACGGCACGCCGACGGGCTTCCTCATCGAATCGGACGCCGAGATGCTCGTCACCGAACTGTACCCGCGCATGCCGTTCGAGCAGCGCGTGCGTGCAGTGCGCGGCAAGCTTGAGGAGTTCGCTGCGACGGGATACACGTCCCTGCACCAGATGAACATGGAGGAGGGCGACATTGACGTGCTCCTCGCGCTTGAGGCCGAGGGCGAACTCCCGGTGCGGATCCGTGTATCTCCCATCTGGCGCGCGACCGACCCGTGGGCAGAAACACTCCAGCGCATGATCTCGCTCCAGGGAGTTGGCGGGCGCAGGTGGTCGATCGAGGGCGTCAAGTTCATGCTCGACGGAAGTATCGATAACGGCTCTGCCTGGCTCTTTGACGCGGACACTCGTGGCGGCGGACTCGAGCCGTACTGGGTACCGAACGAACTGTTCACGCAGACGATTCACGCGCTCGCTGAGAGCGGTGTGCCGACCGCGACCCACGCGATCGGCGACCGCGCGGTCGAGTTTGTGCTTGATACTGTCGAATCAATCCCGGAACACGCCCAGCAAGTCACTCACCGCATCGAGCACCTCGAAACGATCCCAGATCACCTCATTCCGCGGTTTGTGGCGCTCGGAGTGCCAGCGAGCATGCAACCGATTCACGCGTTTGCGCAGCGCCCAGATGGCTGCGACATGTGGACAACGCTCTTGGGGCGCGGATCAGAACGAGCCGCACACGGCTGGCGAGTGGCTGACCTTGATACAGCTGGAGCCATTGTGGCGCTTGGCTCAGACTGGCCAGTTGAAGAGTTTGATGCTCGCCGTGTTTTCGCGGCGGCTGTCAACCGACGCAGGCATGGCTCGGAGAAGCCCGCGGTTGATCCGCATCAGGGACTGTCACGTGACCGCGCACTTGTTGGTCTGACGGTCAACTGCTGGGCATCGATTGACCGGCCGCTCGATGGCCTCGTGGCACCTGGATCGATTGCGGATCTCGCGGTGTGGGAACGTGATCCGCTCGTTGTCGATGCTGCGGAGTTCGCTGAGAGTAGGGTGTTGCTGACGGTCGTCAACGGCCGCGTAGCGCACAGAAACGAGGAAGCTCGGGTATGACTGGTTCGTGGTCGATGGGGGCTTCGCCCGCAGTAGCGCAGATTCGCAATGTCACGTTGCTCGGGGATGCGGGACTCTCAGACATCACAATTGCGGGGGAGCGGATCGTGTCCGTCACCCCAGCCGGTGAGCGCCCGGAGCAGCCGACCACGGCAGCGACAGAAGTGATCGATGCCGACGGCAGATGGCTCACCTCAGGGCTCTGGGACGAACACGTTCACTTCGCGCAGTGGGCTGAGCAGTCGACACGATTGGATCTTGGTGCTGCGACACACGCAGGCGCGGCACTGGAGCTGTTGGCTGCCGGGCTGGCTGAGATCGGTGCCGGTGCGGGTGCCGGTGCCGGTGCGGGTGGCAGTGGCAGCACAGTCGCGAGCTCACCTGGGGCGGCGGAAGTTGTCGCAATGCGCGCCCGCGCCGCGAGCTGGCCCGACGCGATTTCCCGTGAAGCGCTCGATGCGGTCGCGGGTGCGACCCCACTCGTGGTTATCGGTGTCGATCTGCACAGCCTCTGGTTGAATTCCGCAGCGATGCGCGCCAGAGGCATGGAACCGCAGGGCGACGGTCACATCATCGAGGATGACTGCTTTGCGCTCCTGCGCGAGCTCGACAATCGGCCCGCACACGAGCTCGACGTGTTGGTCGAACGGGCATCGCGATCCGCCGCTGCCCGTGGTGTCGTCGGCATCGTCGATCTCGAGATGCGTTGGTGCCTTGACGAGTGGGCGCGACGGGAGGCTGCAGGCTTCGACCTCTTGCGGGTAGAAGCGGCCGTCTATCCAGATCAGCTTGATCGCGCACTCACCGCGGAACACCGCAGTGGAGACCACCTCACAGAGTCGGGGCGACTACGCGTCGGACCGCTCAAAATCATCACTGACGGCTCGCTCGGGACCTCGACTGCATGGTGCTGCGACCCCTACGCTGATGGCTCATTCGGCCGCTCCCTCGTGTCTGCACCCGCCCTCCAGGAACTCATGCGTCGCGCGCACAGCGGAGGCCTGAACCTTGCAATCCACGCGATCGGCGACCGGGCAGGTGCCCAGGTGCTTGACGCGTTTGAGGCGCTCGGAATCGGTGGGCGGATCGAGCACGCCCAACTCCTGCGTGATGAAGACCTCGATCGTTTCGCTCAGCTCGGTGTCGAAGCGAGCGTGCAGCCGACCCACCTTGTCGACGACCGCGAGCTCACCGAGCGAGTGTGGCCCGGGCGCGCGCCGCGCGCGTTCCCGCTTGCCTCGCTCGATGCGCGCGGCACTCGCCTGGTGTTCGGCTCAGACGCACCAGTGGCGCCGCTGGATCCGTGGGAGGGAATCCACGCCGCCGTGAACCGTGCACGCCAAGGCGATGCGCCGTGGACAGCGTCAGAACGGGTGCCAGTTGAGCTTGCGCTCATGTCTTCGATGCGTGGACCTCTGGTGCCTGGCCGGGGCGACATCGCTGATCTCGTACTGCTCGACGCTGACCCGTTGAGTATGCCCGCGTCACACCTGGACGACATGCGGGTGTCTGCCACGGTCGTTGGTGGGCGCGTGACGCACCGAGCACTTTAGCGACTGGCCGGTCGGCTGGCTGTTGGGTCGCCGGGCCGCCGGGCTTCCGGGTTGTCTATGCGTCGGGCTGCCGGGCTGCCGGGTTGTCGATCCGCCGATCCGCCGAAAACCCCACTTCCCGCCGAAACTGGCCGCTTCATGCGCCAGAAGCGGTTGGTTTCGGCAACAAGTACTCGTTTCGAACAGTTGGCACTCGCACTGGCGCTTGCACTGGCACTGGCGACTCCGGTGCAAACGAAAATCCCCGTCCCAACTGGAACACCAGGGGGCGCGGGGATCTTCGTAGTTGCTTGACAAAAGTTACGGGGTAGGCACGAGGTCTGGGGTGCCGTAAAGCATGCGCATCGTTTCCGGATTGCTGACAAGCGTCATGAGCTGACCGAATACGGGAGTTTCACTGACTTTCATCATTGAGGACTGCGCGTCCTCGACGGAGTCCCAGCGGTAGTCGAGGATCCAGCCGTTCGCATTCACTGCATCTCGGAACAGCTGTCGGGACTGGAAGCCGCCGATGGTCTTGAGTTCGGTGTCAAGAGCGTCCAATGCCTCGGTAAGGGCTTCAGAAGTGACGTGTTCATGGGTAGTGAACTCAATAATTTCGATAACTGACATGTGTGAATATCCTTGTTTGTTTCAGGGAGTGGCTGTGTCTGTGGAATCAGCGAATGGAACGCAGGCCCCGCTTCACGATGCGGTCTGTTGCGGCGCTTGGACTTTCGCGAGACCATCTTGCGGCGATCTCGGTGGCCCAGTCGGGCCTGGTTTTTGCGGCATCATTGATCCAGTTCGCTACCGAGTCCTGCACGTATTTCGCAGGATCTGCTCGTAGCGGCTCAAGGAGTGGGAGCCCCTTGGCAGGGTCCGCCTTGAGCTCAGCGATATGGCTCGCCCAGACGCCTCGCGGGCGGAGCGCCTCACTCGCGAACCTGCGCACCCGCTCGGATGGATCGCTTGTCCATTCCGCGAGCAACGCAATACTTGCATCGAGTTGCGCCGTCAGTACCGGGCGGGCGGCCATCCATACCCACTCCCGCACGGTGAAGAGCGCATCGTCTGCAGCACCTCTGATCTCGTTCAACAGTGCTGCCGGCTCCTGTAACGCAGGGTTTGAAGCGGCGGCAAAGCACCACCAGCCGCGCACGGTGTCGGATGGGTGCTGTGCAAGCTCGGCAAGAGTGGCCTCGTCGAGATGCTCGTGGAGCGCGATGCCGACTGCGCGCATGCGAGCGAGTGCACTTAGTGATTGCGCTGCCGTGACTGCCTCGACCAAAGTAGCGGCGGCGCCTGGCACTGCATGAGCGAGCAGCACCGAGTGATCGATTGCGAGCGCTTCGGTGAGGGTGCGTGCCTCAACGGTGCCTGCATTCAGCTGGACAAGAAACGTTGGGTCGATGTCTCGTGTTCGTGAAGCGCCGCTCATGCGTGCGTCCCGGAGTTGAGATTTTCTTGCATGCGCGACATGACAAGCGAAGCGGCATCGATTTCCCGGGGCGTGGTGCCCGCGGTAAGTGCGGTGAGCCAAGTGGCGTATTCGGGAACGAGCTTCGCGAGCAGTTCCTCTCCTGACTGGGTGGTCGTCAGCGTGAAGGCGCGACGATCCACCGTGTCAGCGGCGCGTTCGATGAGACCCGCCTTGACGAGCCCATCGGTCAGGCCAGTGACGGTCGCGCGGATCACGCCGATGCGATCCGCGAGACGCGCGGGGGAGATGCCTGGCTCGTCACTCACCGCGAGCAGCGCAGCAAAGCGTCCTTCGGTCAGCCCGTGAGCTGAGAGGAGTTTCGTGCAGGCAGCGTCGATCATTCGCACTGTTGTGAGCATGCCCATGACGAAACTTGCCTCGTCACTGCTTGTTCTTGAGCTGAGGAGTTCGTGCTTCGTGTCAATTTCCACATTTGGTATGGTACCAAACTATCTGGTTCCGAATTATGTGATGCGTGACGCTAGAGCTCTCAGGGTGACTGGGCTGGCTTTTCAGGGGCAGTCGGGAGAAATAGCTTCAGCGGAGATTCTTAGTGGCTAGAAGCGTTGTGTTCCAAGTTCCGCAATTCATCGGGCGCCAGTACATCTCTAAGCTCGCGGTCGCTCTTGGCCCACTCATTGGGCCGATCGTTTTCAGTTCCTGCGGCGCACCATCCGCTTTCCTCACTACCCGGGAATCCGGCTGGAGCGATTACCCCCGAGTACTGCCACTTTTCGGTGAGGTTATTAGCCTTGCTTCCGATGGCAAGATAACAACCGCCAGTGGTTTTGCGATATGCAAGCCATGTTCTCCTGTCTTTAGCTGTTCGAATTTCAATTCCGTGCGGCTCTGGAAGCCCCTCAAACTCGGAATGCAGGAGAAGACTTAAAGGATCCTCGCTAAAACAGTTCTTGTGGTTTCGAGCGAAACCCATCTGTGAGAAGTAGAGGGATGTGAGAGTATCTTTTGTTTCCTTGAATTCGCGCCGATCCAGCCAGTATCCGTCGCCATCGAGGCCCTGCATCCCTGCCATGTTCCTTGTGTGAAGCCTCTTTGCTCGAATATTAGCCGCCGCTTGGCGCACAGCCGCTCGATACTCCTTCATGAGGTGACGAGCGCCTCGGTACGTCTTTTGCTTTGCTAGTTCCGCACCCCAGTCTCCAGGAAAGCGAGATGCGAAATGTAAGCGGCCATGGAATCCCGCAACCATCGCGAGCTTTATTCTCCGAGCGACCTCCTTCTTGCCGGAACCAAACCGGAGACGAAGCATTGCCGTTTCAGATGCGGCGATGAAGCTGATCGGATACACAACGGGAACAAGTGCCAAAGGAAGCCAGACAGACAGTGTAAACACCAGGCTTTCTTGGGCCCAGTCGAATGTATCGAAGTGGGAAATTACGAACCATGTGGTGTGCAAGAAAATACCAATTCCCGCGGTTCCAAGGAGAATCTCACAAGCTGTCGAAGCAGGCTTTGTCTTCGGGTCCAGGCGTCCAACCGCGGCACACATTACTAAGAAAATGACTGTGACCTGCAATAGCAGTTCTCCCCACAAAGGGAACGGTGCGAGGTTGATATAGGCGACCACGAAAGCTGTCACGCCGAGTATTTCCTTGACGAGGTACTTCATGAGGTCGGTGCCGCTCTTCTTGCTCATTGAAGCCATGAGGAGAGGAATCCCCGTAAAGAAGACCACAAGAACTGTGTCTTTCAACAAGTCCACAGTCCAGAATCCGAGCCAAGCAGCGAGAAGAACAATCGCTACTGAGTGCAAGAGGAGGACGAGTATTACTGACCAGACTTTCCAAGCGAGGAACGCCTTAACGACGCTGGCGAATGAGCTCCAGAGCTTCTGGCGGTCTCTGGAAAGTGCAACGGCCAGCGCCACGAAGGTGATCAGGATGATAATTGATGCGAGTTCGCGCGTAGTTAGTTCCATGCCACTTCAGAATATGCAGGAGAGTCGGAGGTTCGTCAACCGTTCAGAATGGGTAGTCCGGGAACGCACTGCGCAACTCTCGTATATCTAGTTCGGTGAAGATCTAGGGTCGAGCACGGAGCTAGTCCGTAGCTGAAGGTTGATTAGCTTGCCATCTCAACCGGTGTATCGCCCGCCTGAATAACCGCCCGCACAGGGGGCGAAGTGGGCAATTTCTTGGATTGGCAGCGGTGGTTGGCTTTCAAGTCACCTCGGAGCTATCGCCAGACTGTTGGGGAATGGTGAATGATTAGATGGCCAGACCCAACCCCGCATTTATCAGCATTTGTGAGTTGTTGTTTCTGATACCAGGGCTCATGCGGTCATCTTTCGAGAACCGGCCCTCGTTATGCCGTGGCTAATCGCGTCAGCATGGGGTCTCAGGAGACTGAACTTAACTGGAAAGGAGAGTGAGCGTGCATGCGGAGTGAAGGAAAGTCCAGGAGTTTCGCCAGCGAGGGGCAATCGCCGTGCCGAAGCCTGCGGTGATCTATCTACGCGTGTCGACGGCTCAGCAAGATCCCACAGGTGTTGCATGTGAAGAAGCTCAAACCTGTAATTCGGAGCATTTCTAGTGCAAGGCTGCTGAGCTGAGTGCTCGACTTGGCTGTCACCTGCTGTCGGGCAAACGCAAAAATTCCCCATCTCAACTGGAAACCCAGGAGATGGGGAATTTTACTGGCGGTGACGGCGGGATTTGAACCCGCGGTGCAGGGTCACTACACACAACATTTCGAGTGTTGCACCTTCGGCCGCTCGGACACGTCACCAAGAACGAGATTACGGGATTGTGTCGTTCAGCGCGAATTGAGTGGCGCGCGTGGCGCGATTCTGGCGTGTCGTTGCGTGCGACCGCCGCGTTCTGGCACTTGTTCCAAACGATACGTGAATTCACGTTTGCTTGAAGTGTGTAACGTGAGTTACGCTATTGCCGATGGCGCACCGCAGGTGCTGCTCCGTCAAATCATTCACAGACAAGGGAGTCTTTACAAGTAATGGTTGACCAACAACTCGCGGCAGAGTCCGCACACACCCAAACCTCACGTAAGCGCAAGCTTCGTGTGTGGGAAGTCACCGCCCTCTCAGTCGGCTTCATGGGTCCCGTCATGGCAATGGCGCTCAACGGCATCGGTGTCGCTGGTCTCGTCGGAAAGTCCGTCCCGTTCACCTTCTTGCTCGCGTTCATCGGAACCTTGCTTGTCGGCTACGGCTTCATCCGCCTCACCGGATACTTCAGCCACGCAGGCTCCGTCTACGCCCTCGCTGGCGCGACAATTGGCCCGCGCGCAGGCTTCTTTGGCGGCTTTGCACTGCTCGGAACGTATTTGTTCTTCGCTGCGTGCATCCTCGGCGCAACGGGCGTCTTCTTCCAGGCGTGGGCTGATGAGTTTGGTGGCGCGCTCGCGAATATCCCGTGGATCCTCATCGCGCTCGTGGTCTCTGCACTCGTCGTCGTCCTCAACGTACGTGAGTCGCGGATCGTCACGCGAGTGCTGCTCGTGATCGGCGCACTCGGCGTAGCTGCGATGCTTGTGCTCGCGATCGTGATCTTCGCGAAGGTCGGAAGCGGCACTGGTCCAGTCGAAGGGGCAACCATTGACTGGAGCACGTTCCTTCCCGGAAACGCCACTGCGGTCGGCATTCTGACTGCCTCGGTCTTTGCCTTCTTGTCGTGGGCTGGCTTTGAATCAGGTGCCTCGCTCGGTGAGGAAACAGAGAATCCACGTCGCGTCATCCCCAAGGCACTGCTCGGTGCAATCGTCGTGGCAGGCCTCCTCTACACCTTCATGATGTTCGCGCAGACCATCGGCTTCGGAACTGATGCAGACGGCGTCGCCGCCTTCGCCGGTTCGAACTCGACGCTCACCCAGCTCAGCACCATGTACATCAGCCGTGAGTACGCGATGCTCATTGCGTTTGTCGCTTTCGTGGTGGCCTTCGCTTCCGTGCTGAGTTCGACCGCAGCCGCAGCGCGCCTCATCTACGCCCTCGCGCGTGACGGCTTTGGCCCGAAGCGCCTCGGCGTCGCGAACCCGAAGACCGGTGTGCCTGTTGCTGCGGTGTTCACGACGATCGTGCTCGCGCTGCTGTTGGCTGGCGGTATTGCGGTCTTTGGCGGATCCGCCTTCGACGCCTACTACTGGTACGCAACGATTGCGACGCTCTGCATGGTGGTTGCGTATGGCATGACCTCGGTAGGTGTCATCGTGTACATCTTCCGTGCGAAGGGCAACCGAATCCCCAGGTGGGAGGCGATCATGCCAGTGCTCGGCTTGATCTACCTCGCGTTCGTCTATGCGATTCAGGTCATTGGCCAGGAAGCTCCGTACACCTACTTCCCATGGATCGCGGGCGCGTGGTGCATCATCGGCTTCATCATCATCCTTGCGCGACCGCAGCTGGCCAAGCGCATCGGTGGTCGCCTCTCAGTCGAAGATCTCGACTAACTCTCCATTTCACCCTGCTCTCTCGAAAAGGAACCTAGATGTCCGTTCAACGTCTTGACGTGTCAGCGTTTGCAGAAGTCCAACTGGTCGATCACCACTGTCATGGGGTCATTGAGCACGTCCCGGACCGTCGGGAATTCGAGAGCATGATTACTGAGTCGAACTGGGATGCGCCCGTTGGCACCACCGTGTTCGACTCCCAGCTCGGGGTCGCGATCCGCCGTCACTGCGCACCGCTTCTCGGCCTGGAGCCCCATGCGTCGGCCGAAGCGTACCTTGCTCGGCGTGCAGAGCTGGCTCCTGCTGAGGTGAATGATCTCCTCCTGAAGGCATCGGGGATTGACCGCTATCTCATCGAGACCGGACACCGCGGCGATACGATCCTGTCCCCGCAGGGCATGGCGGATCGGTCGGGTGCGTCCGCAGACCAGGTCATTCGCTTGGAACGTCTCGCCGAGCAAATTGCTGAGACGCAGCCTGCTCCCGCGGCGTTCGCGGATCGATTCCGTGAGCTGCTGCGTGAGCAGCTGCGCACTGCGGTCGGTGTGAAATCCATTGCTGCGTACCGGATCGGACTCGATTTTGATCCCGCGCGACCGAGCGACCGCGAGGTCGAGTTGGCGGCCGCGGCATGGTTCACCGAGATTGAGTCTGGCTCGCCAATCAGGCTTGCGGATGCCGTGCTCATTCGGTTCGGTATTTGGACTGCGGTTGATGAGCGTTGTGCGATTCAGTTCCATATCGGCTTCGGTGATGATGACGTGGATCTGCACCGCTGTGATCCGCTGCTGCTGACCGAGTGGTTGCGCATGACCCGCACGAGTGGCGCGCGCGTCACCCTCCTGCACTGCTACCCCTTCCATCGCAACGCAGGGTTCCTCGCCCACGTGTTCCCCCACGTGTACTGCGACGTTGGGCTCGCGATCAACTACGTTGGTGCTCGTTCGCCACAGATCATCGCTGAGTCGCTCGAACTCACGCCTATGGATAAGGCACTGTTCTCATCAGACGCGTGGGGACTCCCTGAGCTGTACTTCCTGGGTTCTCACCTCTTCAAGAAGGGGCTCCTGCAAGTGGTGAACGGTTGGATAGACGCTGACGAATGGAGCGTTGCCGATGGCGAAAAGCTCATTCGACGCATCTGCAATGACAATGCCGTTCGCGCGTATGAGCTCGCTGAGACGCCGCGCTTCCTTGCACCTGGAGTTTCCGCATGACCAGCACCACCGTTCACCGTGACGACCTCGCACGTGACCTCATCGCCCGCACACTTGAGAAAGTAGCAGCGGCAGTCGAGTATCGAGAGTCCCTGCATTCCGCCCCGTGCGTTTCAGGCGAGGAAGAGCCAGCAGCAGCCTGGATCGCAGAGCGAATGCCCGTTCCAATGGAGCGCATCGCAGACGCAGGCCGCATCGGGCTCATCGGCCCATCAGCCCGGCCAGCGATTGCGATCCGCTCAGAACTCGATGCGCTCCCGGTGACCGAGGCAACCGGCGCCTCGTTTGCTTCGACCAACGGAGCAATGCACGCCTGCGGCCATGATGTGCACCAGGCTGCGCTCATCGCGGTGGCGCAGGCAGCAGCTGAGTGCGACCTGCCGTACGGACTCGTGCCGTTCCTGCAGCCACGTGAAGAGGCCTATCCTTCTGGTGCGCTCGACATCGTGAAGGACGGCGCGCTTGACCGGCTCAATGTTCAGGCAGTGATTGCGGCGCACGTGCATCCTCGTATTCCGGTGGGATCGGTCGCGACGGGCAAGGGGCCGACGAATGCGGCGGCTGACGAAGTCGCAGTCGTCGTAACCGGGCGTGGTGGGCACGGTGCGTACCCACATGAGGCGGCAAACCCGATCCCCGTGCTCGCGCACATCGTGACAGGCCTCAACGAAGTGCTCCGCCGCGTGTGCTCGCCGATGCACCCCGCGCTCTTGACGGTTGGACTGTTCGAAGCGGGAGATGCGGCGAACGTCATCCCGGAGCACGGGCGCTTCGCCGCGACACTGCGCACGATGAACCGCGAGGAACGCCCCCGTGTGCACGAAGCGATCCGCGAATACGTCGCGTCGCAGGCGCGAGCGTTCGGCGTGACCGCGACTGTGAACATCACGACCGGTGAGCCAGTGCTCGAAAACGATCCGGACTTTGTCGACTTTGTGGATCGTCGCTTGGTCGAAGCTGGCATGCAGGTCAGCGAGCCAATGCGCTCGTGCGGCGCAGATGACTTCTCGTTCTACTCTGAACGCCTGCCAGGCGTCATGGCGTTTGTCGGTGTTGAGACCGAGGGCACGACATCGCAGCCGAGCTTGCACAGCGCGAACTTCCTGCCGGATACCGACGCGGTTCGTCGCGTCGCACTCGCGCTGGTATCGGCGTACCTCGGCGCGTGCGATCTGCTTGATTCGAGTGCGCAATGAGTGCCGGCATGAGGACCAGCAGGGCGGATCTGCCTGCGCACGACGCACAGTTCATTGGAGCGAACCAAAAGCTGCGTTTCTTCCCACTGAGTGTCGTTTCAGCGAAGGGCAGTGAGATCACTGACCACACCGGACGAAAGCTCCTCGACCTCTCAGCCGCGTGGGGCGCAAACGGAGTTGGCCACGCGCACCCGCGAGTGGTCGCTGCGGTGCAGGAGGCGGCCGTCACCGGTGGCAGTGCAAGCGTGCTGTCGGCAATGAGCCCGGCAGCAACTGCGCTCGCAGAAAAACTGCTGAGCATCGTGCCCGCAGTACAGCCAAGCGAGCAACGCGTGATTCTCGGCCACTCAGGGACCGATGCAAACTCAGCCGCTCTCGCAGCGGCGCGTGCCGCGACCGGCAGACCAGGCATCGTCGCATTCGCTGGGGGATACCACGGCGGATTCGGCGCAGCGCAGCAGGTCAGCGGAGTCTTCATCGCTGACGGACTTCCCGCAGCCGAAGGCACCCATCTCCTGGAATACCCTGTTGCCACGGGCGACGCGGATCGCGATACCCACACCCGTGACCGCGTGCTTGCCGAACTCGACAGGGCGCTCGCCGCAGGCACGATTGCTGCCGTCATCATTGAACCGATGCAGTCAGACGGCGGAGTCTTGGTACCCCCGACCGGATTCCTCGCCGGAGTCGCGGAGCGTGCAGCAGCAGCTGGCGCGCTCCTTATCTGCGACGAGGTCAAGATCGGGCTTGGCCGCACAGGCAAATGGCACGGGTTCTCGCACGAGGGTGTCACCCCTGACCTGGTCACCTTTGGCAAGTCACTCGGCGGCGGGCTCCCGCTGTCGGCGGTAACTGGGCCAGCATGGGTGCTCGACGCTGCCCCAGCAAGCACGCTCCTGACAACCGCAGGAAACTCGATCTCTGCAGCCGCTGGTCTCGCGGTGCTCGAGGTCATCGAGGCAGAAGGCCTTGCTGCACACGCGCACGAACGCGGTGATCAGCTGCGCGCACTCGTGCGAGAAGCGCAGTTGCAGCGGCCTGAGATTCTTGAGATTCGTGGCCTCGGCCTGAGTCTCGGAATTGAGCTCACTGATCCGCGCGACCCTGAAGACCTCGCCGCGGCAGCGGAACTGACACGACGCGTGATCTTCCGCATGTGGCAGCTCGGCGTCGTGTGTTACCTCGTGCGCGGCAATGTGATCGAGCTGACGCCTCCACTGAACCTCAGCGCGCGCGACGCGGAACGAGCAGTTGAGACACTCACCCAGGCCATTGCTGACGCACGAGCTGGGCTCGTCACTGATGCTGACATCGCACCGTTCCTCGGCTGGTGAAAGGAGAAACTATGGTCATGCACACCCCCGATAACCAGACGCTCGCCGGGATTTTGAAGAAGAACCTCGACGCGATGACCCCGTCAGAGAAGAAGGTCGCACGCGCACTTATTGCGGACTACCCGGTCGCCGGTCTCGAACCAGTCGCGAAGCTCGCAGAGCGCGCGAGCGTGAGCGCGCCGTCGGTACTGCGTATGCTGTCGCGGATCGGCCTGCACTCGTACACCCAGATGCAAGAGCAGCTGCGCGAAGAAATCTCGCAGCGCAACGCATCGCCGATGGATATGTATGCGGCGAAGAGCGAATCTACGCGTGACGATGACCACCTGCTTGCGAAGGCAAACCAGGTGTTCTCGCGTGAGCTTTCTGGGTCGTTCGAGGAGATTCCTGACACGGAGTTTGATGAGGTCGTCGCGCTGCTTGCAAACCCAAAACTTCGGATTTGGACCGTCGGCGGTCGGTACAGCAACATGCTCGCTGAGTACCTCACGATGCACCTGCGGATGCTTCGCCCCGACGTCCATTTCGTTGGACGCGGCGAATCAGACAAGTCTCTTGCTCTCCTCGACTTCGGCCCACGAGACGTGCTGGTCGGTTTCGATTTCCGTCGATACCAGAGCAGCACAATTGAGTTCTTCGCACGTGCGAAGGAGAGCCGTGCGAAGACCGTGTTGATCACCGATCCTTGGCTCTCGCCTGCAGCAAAGCACGCAGACCTCCTGCTCTCTGCCTCGGTCGAAGCGCCGAGCCCGTTTGACTCCTTGGTGCCGTCACTTGCCCTCACCGAGACACTCGTGGCCGCGGTAATCGGTGCTCTTGGCTCTGAACCGCTCGGCAGAATCCAGGCATTCGACTCCTGGGAGTAACCCACAACCCACTGAGCCATCACGAGCCCGAATTGCGGCGCACGTGAGCTGACGGAACACAAGGACCGTGACCAGTCAGCCCCTCAATTTCAAGACCCACACAGAAGTTCGCGGATCATCAGCAACGTAGCGATCCACGACCCCAGAAATACAACGAAGGAATCACCGTGCGAAAAGAACCACTCGGCATCATTCTGACCGCAGACCTGGCCGCAAAGGCGCGTGGCCGAGCATTCCCGCAGCAAGACCTCCAGAAGTACCTCGGCACCGGTTGCGGCTGGGTGCCCGCCAACCTCGCGATCGATTCGTTTGGCAGTATTGTCACGCCGAACCCGTTTGGCTCGGTTGGCGATCTCCGACTCATGCCAGATGTATCAAGCATTGCCTCTGTTGCACTCGGTGAGCACGGTGAGCAGACCACGATGGTGCTTGCCGACATTCACACGATTGAAGGGAAGCCCTGGGAGTGCGATCCGCGCACGTTCTTGAAGAGCGCAATCGCGGATCTCAAGAACGAAACCGGGCTGAGCGTCGTGTCGTCCTTCGAACACGAGTTTATGCTTCGCGATGACAACGGCAGCCCGGTCAATACGCCGTTCTCGCTCGAATCGTTCCTTGAAGAGGAAGAGCTTGGCGGACGTCTCGTTGCTGCCCTGTTTGACGCAGGACTTGACCCTGAAATGTGGCTCCCAGAGTTCGGACGCAATCAGTTTGAAATCACGCTCGCCCCTGCGAACGCGCTTGTTGCAGCGGACCGTGCGGTCTACCTCCGAGAGATCACGCGGCACGTTGCAAGTTCGCTCGGCAAGGCAATTACGTTCTCGCCCATCATTGAGGAGAACGGTGGCGGCAACGGCGTGCACGTGCACGTCAGCCTGCGCGACGAGGATGAACGGTTCGTGACGTACGATCCGACGCGTCCGGGAGGGCTCTCAGAGGTAGCCGGTTCGTTCGCAGCTGGCATTCTCAAGTACGCAGAGCAGTACCAGGCGATTGCTGCTTCGGCGCCGCTCTCGTACGAGCGTCTCGCTCCGAACCGGTGGAGCGCTGGCGGAGTCTTCCTCGGTGAAAACAACCGCGAGGCGTTGCTGCGCATTTGCCCGCTGTTTGAGCTGCCAGGCGCAAACCATCAGAAGCAGTACAACCTTGAATACCGTGCGGCCGATGCGACCTCGAACCCCTGGCTCGTGCTGGGATGCATCATTCGTGCAGGTCTTGCAGGCATTCGCGAGGGGCTTTCATCGCCGGCGATCGTCAGTGGCGAATCGAGCGACTTCACCGCTGAGCAGCGCGAGGAGTATGGCATCCGTCCGCTTCCCGTCACCCTTGAGGAAGCTCTCGCAGAGTTCGAAGCGAGCGAAACCGTGCGCGGATGGTTCGCGAAGGACTTCGTCGACACCTTCTTGCTCGTGAAGCGTGCCGAGATCGCAAAGGTCGAGGCGATGTCGCCCGAGGCGCGGTACGACGCGTACGCAACGACGTACTAGGGTTCTGCGGCCGGGCTGGACGCCGCGCTGCCCGGGGCTCCGTCGCCGCGCTGCCCGCCGCTCCGTCGCCGCGCTGCCCGCCGCTCCGTCGCCGCTCTGGTCACCGTTCCGGCCGCCGCTCTGGTCACCTTTCCGGCCGCCGCTCTGGTCACCGCCTAGGCTCATCACCGCGAAAACGGGTCGTTTTTACAAAAAGCCCACTTTCATGCGCATGAAAGTGCAGGTTTTGCGAGAACGACCCGTTTTCGTGTGCGCGGACGACCAGACACAGCGTCAAATCAGAGTCCATCGGAAGCAAAAATCCCCGCCTCAACTGGAAACCCAGGAGGCGGGGATTTTCGTGGCGGTGACGGCGGGATTTGAACCCGCGGTGCAGGGTCACTACACACAACATTTCGAGTGTTGCACCTTCGGCCGCTCGGACACGTCACCGAGAACGACCTTACGGGATCAGCGCACTGTGACGCGAATCGAGCGCGGAATTTCTTCAAAAAAGTTGTGATCGAAACCGTGCGATCTGAAATGTCGGTGGTCCCGGCTACGCTCAACACATGGCAAAAACGAGCGCAGCGTATGCATGCACCGAGTGTGGGTGGCAGACCACGAAGTGGGTTGGTCGCTGTGGTGAGTGCCAACAGTGGAACACCGTGCAAGAGCGCGGCAGCACTGGTGCCTCGCTCGCGAAGACCACTCGGGTGACGAGGCCGAGTGACTCGCGTCGTGCGCTTCCAATCACCCAACTTGATTCAACGTCTGTTGCGCACCGTCCGACGACGATCGGTGAGCTCGACCGCGTGCTTGGTGGTGGCATTGTGCCTGGTGCTGCGGTGCTGTTCTCCGGTGAGCCTGGTGTCGGCAAGTCAACGCTGCTGCTTGACGTTGCGGCTCGAATTGCGAGTCTCGGCGCGAAGGTGCTGTACGCGAGTGGTGAAGAGTCGACGGGGCAGATCCGCATGCGTGCAGAACGCACCGGCGCGCTTGAAGAGACGCTGTATCTCGCAAGCGAAACTGACTTGTCGACAGTTCTCGGCCATATCGACGAGGTGAAGCCTGCGTTCATCGTCGTGGATTCTGTGCAAACGCTTGTGAGTGACCAGATCGACGGCATCGCGGGTGGCACCTCGCAGGTGCGTGAGGTTGCCGCTGCACTCATTCGAGTCGCAAAAGACCGAGGTATCCCGGTGTTCTTGGTTGGCCACGTGACGAAAGACGGCAGTATCGCCGGCCCGCGCTTGCTTGAGCATCTCGTGGACGTTGTGTGTCATTTCGAGGGGGATCCGAACACCTCGCTGAGATTCCTTCGCACACTGAAAAACCGATTCGGCCCGACCGACGAAGTGGGTTGCTTTGAGATGGCGGGTGATGGAATCCGTGAGGTTGCTGATCCGAGCGGTCTCTTCCTGAGCCAGGGGTCTGGTCCAGTGAGCGGTACGTGCACGACGGTCTCAATGGAGGGTCGGCGCGCACTCCCAGCAGAGATTCAGGCTCTGGTCGCAAAGAGTGCGACGCCGAACCCGCGACGCGTAACCAGCGGTGTCGATCCGTCACGCGTTGCGATGATTCTCGCAGTGCTTGAGCGGCGGGCCGGTGTGCGCCTGCACGACCAAGATGTCTATGTTTCTACGGTTGGTGGGGTACGGCTTATCGAGCCCGCCGCAGACCTCGCAATTGCGCTCGCAATTGTGTCTGCGGCGACCGACACCCCGCTCTCGCACGAGCTTGCGGCGTTTGGTGAATTGAGCCTTGCAGGCGAGATCCGCCCGGTCACTTCTGGGACGCAAAGAACTAACGAAGCGAGCCGGTTGGGCTACACGAGAATCATTGACTCCGGCGTCGGAAACCTGGCTGAGGCGCGACGACTTGCGAGCTAGGGGTAGACTCACACTGTGAGTAAGAACACGGTAGATGTCGTCCTCATTGGCGGCGGTGTGATGAGCGCTACGCTCGGCACCCTGATCAAGCAGGTTCAGCCCGACTGGAGCATTGAGATTTTCGAGTCTCGCAGCCAGGTCGCAACGGAGAGTACGAATGCGTGGAACAACGCAGGTACTGGCCACGCTGCACTCTGTGAGCTCAACTACATGCCTGAGGGCAAGAACGGTGAGCTTTCGGCCGACAAGGCGATTGACATCAATGAGCAGTTCCAGTTGTCTCGTGAGTGGTGGAGCTCGCTTGTCGAGCAGGGCACCCTCGGCGAGCCGACGAGCTTCATCAACCCCACACCGCACATGACGTTCGTGCGCGGTGAAGAGAATGTTGATTACCTTCGTCGCCGTTACGAGCTGCTGAAGACTCAGCCGCTCTTCGCTGACATCGAGTTCAGCGACGATCCCGCAGTGATCGCTGAGTGGGCACCGCTCCTCATCGACCGCCGGGACAAGGGCGAAGCAATCGCTGCAACCCGCTCGGTGAGCGGTACCGACGTCGACTTCGGCTCGGTCACCCGTCAGCTCTTCGACAAGCTTGTCGAGAACGGTGCTGCAATGCACCTCGGACACCGTGTTCGTAAGCTCAAGCGTCGTAGCGACGGCACCTGGGACGTCTTCGCACGCAACCTCAACGGCCACGGCCGCACCATCACCAACGCACGTTTCGTGTTTGTTGGCGGTGGCGGTGGCGCACTTCAGCTGCTTCAGTCTTCGGGCATCCCCGAGATCAAGGGCTTCGGCGGCTTCCCCATCTCGGGTAAGTTCCTCAAGACTTCGAACCCTGAGATCGTGAAGCACCACAATGCAAAGGTGTACGGCAAGGCAGCCGTCGGCGCTCCGCCGATGTCGGTTCCTCACCTCGACACCCGTGTCATCGATGGCGAGCAGAGTCTGCTCTTCGGCCCATACGCAGGGTTCAGCCCCAACTTCCTGAAGAAGGGCTCGTGGTGGGACCTTCCCGGTTCGATCCGCCTGCACAACCTTGGCCCGATGATCAAGGTCGGCCTGACGCAGTGGTCGCTTGAGAAGTACCTGCTCACCGAGCTTCTTGCAAGCCGTGAGAAGCAGATGAACACCCTTCGCGAGTACATGCCCACGGCACGCACCGCTGATTGGGAGATGATCACCGCGGGCCAGCGCGTCCAGGTCATGAAGAAGGATCCCGTCAAGGGCGGCATCCTGCAGTTCGGCACCGAGGTCATCACCGGTGGCGAGGGCACGATTTCGGGTCTGCTCGGCGCATCGCCCGGCGCTTCGACTGCTGTGAGCGCAATGCTCGGTGTGCTCGAGAAGTGCTTCCCTGAGCAGTACCAGCAGAGCTGGAAGGCTCAGTTCAAGAAGCAGATCCCGTCGATCGGCGAAGATCTCAACGCAGACGCAAACGCGGCACAGGAGTCGCTGAACCGCACTGCAGCAGCACTGAACCTCACCGCGTAAAGTTCGAGCTGCCTCGGCAGCGCTGCTCACGCAAACGTTAAGAACCCCGGCCCTCGGCCGGGGTTCTTAACGTTGTAGCTGCTGTGTTTGGTGCTGTGGCCGGCGCTGCAGGCGCCGTTGTTGGCTCCTGTCCGCGTCTCGACCGTGCCTCTGCCTAAACCTTGAAAACGGCCGTCATCAGCATGAAATCCCGAGAAAACATGCTGACGACGGCCGTTTTGCAGACGAGGGTGAACAGCCCGCTGGCCCAGCACCCAGCACGCTAAGCCCTAAGCTCTGAGCCCAGAGCCCTGACCCCAAAAGCAGAAACTACGCGGCGAGCATCCGCTCGAGAAGCGCGACGGTGTCTTCCCAACCTTCGACGGCCTCACACGCGACGCCCATCGCAAGCACAGGGTAGTCGTTGCCGTCAGGGTCAAGCCGGTCGCCAACGAAGACCATGTCGTCGAGCGAGATCCCGGTCTGTTCTGCGAGCTTGCGCATTCCGTAGGCCTTGTCGATGCCAGCCCGGGTGATGTCGACCGACGTGGATCCGCCGCTGCGCACCTCAAGTTCTGGCAAGCGGGCGGCGACGGCAGCACGAAGGGTGTTCTTCTTTTCGCCGGTCGGGTCCCAGCCCTGCTTTGCAGCGACAGGCGCCTGCTGGCCGAGCGCTGAGAATGTGACCTGCGATCCGCGATCTTCGAGAATCTCCCCCCAGGTCTCAGACTCCCAGTAGCCAAGTCGCTCCGCCTCTTCGCGCAGTGCGGCGAAGGCGGCGTCACGTTCGGCGGGGGAGAGGTTCTCCCGGTACACATTCGTCCATGCGCCATTGACACGACGTTCGTACCGGGTGCCGCAGGTGGGGAGCAGGTGGAGTCGCTCCAGCGCAGCCTCGCTCGTGCCAGAGAAAGCGGTCAGCCGATCAACCAACTGCATCTCGAACTGCTCGAAGTTGCCGCCAGAAATCACGGCCACCGATGTGCGGTCAAGCAGCCGCGCGAAGACGTCAAGCATCGCCGGTTCAACGGGAGACTTCGACGGCGCAAGCGTATCGTCAAGGTCGAAGGCGATCAGGGCGGGAATTGCTGGCATAGTCACAACTACAACCTTGCCACGTCGGGGCGCGGATCATTGCCCCGCGCAGCCACATCGCCGCGATCCGATAAACTGAAGCGCATGATTCGACACATGCTTCGTGATGACGACCTGACCCATGCAGAGCAGCTCGAGGTACTTGACCTCGCTGCACGTCTGAAGCGTGACCCATTTGCAGCGCGTCCGCTCGAAAATGGCAAGACTGTCGCAGTCATTTTCGACAAGACTTCAACCCGTACGCGCATCAGCTTCGCGGTCGGCGTCTCTGACATGGGCGGCTACCCGCTCCTCATGGATTCGCAGTCATCGCAGCTCGGTGGCAAGGAGTCGATCGAAGACACGTCGAAGGTGATGTCGCGCATGGTCGAGACCATCGTGTGGCGTACCTTTGCGCAGGCAAACGTTGAAGAAATGGCGGCTCACGCGTCTGTTCCTGTGATCAATGCGCTCACCGATGACTTCCACCCGTGTCAGATTCTCGCTGATCTGCAGACGATCCGCGAGCAGAAGGGGGAACTGCGTGGCCTGACCGCGACGTACCTCGGTGATGCTGCAAACAACATGGGCCACTCGTACCTGCTCGGTTTCGCGACCGCAGGAATGAACATTCGTGTGGCGTGCCCCGAGGGCTACCAGCCGCGCGAAGACATCGTCGCAGATGCCAAGCGCATCGCGGCAACGACCGGCGGCAGCGTTGAGATCTTCACAGACGCAAGTGCCTCCGTGCAGGGCGCAGACGTGATCATTACTGACACCTGGGTCTCGATGGGCCAGGAGTCAGAGAAGGCTGAACGCGTCGCGACCTTCGGCGAGTACCGCGTGACGGGCGAGCTCATGGCGCAGGCCAAGAGCGACGCGATCTTCATGCACTGCCTACCCGCGTACCGCGAGTACGAGGTCGCCCCTGAGGTTATCGATGGCCCGCAGAGCGTCGTCTGGGACGAGGCAGAGAACCGCATCCACGCGCAGAAGGCGCTCATGGTGTGGCTGCTTGCCAAGTCGCAGGCGGCGTAGCTCACAGGCTGAAATACATAATTTCTGAATGATCCGCGCCCCTATCGGTTTCTGGGGCGCGGATCATTACTTTTCAACAGATAGGCTGGTCACGTGACTGAGGCAACTGAGAACTCCGAACCTGGTAACCGCGCGGCAGAGGCTGGCGCCCTGTGGGGCGGCCGCTTCGCGAGCGGTCCGTCGCCCGAGCTGCAGCTTCTGAGCAAGTCGACGCAGTTCGACTGGGTGCTTGCGCAGTATGACATCCGCGGGTCGAAGGCGCACGCTACGGCGCTTGCTGCTGCTGGCTACCTCAGCGAGCAGGAGCTTGCCGACATGCGTGCAGCGCTCGACGAGTTGTCGGCGCGCGTAGCTGACGGTCGCGCTGTCGCTGCTGACGAAGACGAAGACGTGCATTCGGCGCTTGAGCGACTCCTCATCGAGATCACTGGCGTTCAGCTTGGCGGCAAGCTTCGTGCAGGCCGCAGCCGTAACGACCAGATCGCGACGCTCGTTCGTATGTTCCTGCTCGATCACGCTGCAGTGATCAGCGACCTGCTCGTTGACCTGCTGGTCGCGATCGAGGGTCAGGCGAAGGCACACCCAGACGCGATTCTTCCGGGCCGTACGCACCTGCAGCATGCGCAGCCCGTGCTGCTCGCACACCAGCTTGGCGCTCACGCGTGGCCGATCGTTCGCGACCTTGAGCGTCTGCGCGACTGGGCGAAGCGTGCTCGTTTCTCACCGTATGGTGGTGGTGCGCTTGCTGGCAGCTCACTTGGTCTTGATCCCCGTTTGGTTGCTGCTGAGCTTGGCCTTGGTGATCCGCTCGAAAACTCGATCGATGGCACTGCGGCTCGCGACGTCGTTGCAGAGTTCGCATTCATCTGCGCGCAGATCGGTATCGACCTCTCGCGTCTGAGCGAAGAGATCATCATCTGGAACACCAAAGAGTTTGGCTTTGTGCGTCTGCACGACGGCTACTCGACCGGTTCGAGCATCATGCCGCAGAAGAAGAACCCAGACATTGCCGAGCTCGCGCGCGGCAAGTCGGGCCGCCTCATTGGTAACCTCACCGGTCTCCTCGCAACGCTGAAGGCGATGCCGCTCGCGTACAACCGTGATCTGCAGGAAGACAAAGAGCCCGTCTTCGATTCGATCTCGCAGCTCGAGGTGCTGTTGCCTGCCTTCACCGGCATGGTTGCAACCATGACCTTCGACACCGAGCGTATGGCAGCACTCGCGCCGCAGGGCTTCTCGCTCGCAACTGACGTTGCTGAGTGGCTTGTGAAGCAGGGCGTGATTTTCCGTGACGCACACGAAATCTCAGGCGAACTCGTTCGCTATTGCGAGGAGCGTGGCCTTGAGCTGCACGAGCCTTCAGACGAAGAACTGCTCACCGTATCTGAGCACCTGACACCCGGTGTTCGGGATGTCCTCACCATCGAAGGTTCAGTGAACTCGCGCATTGGTGCCGGTGGCACTGCGCGCGTGCGCGTTGATGACCAGCTGGCTCGCCTCGCTGAGCGGATCGCGGAGTTCCGCGCGTAAGGTCTCGCTTCGCGCCGCTGGCCTCGTGCCAGCGAGCGTTGCTTACAGAGCCCCAACTGCTTCGGCGGTTGGGGCTCTGCTGTTTGGCGCGGCTTGAAGAATCGCCAAGGCCGTGCTGCTTTCGAACGAAAGTGGTGGTCACATACGAATTTGACGAGCTCTGTCGCACAGCAGTCATCAATTCCTGAGATCACAGTGACTGCGTGAAACCATTTCCTTGAACACCGGTTTTCAACTTCTCAATTACTCGCATCATATGCATTCCCGGGCTGTCCACGTGTGCGCAGTCTGCAAAATGCTTGGTGCCTAGAACAAACTGGTGAAGACATGAAACTGGGACAAGCAATGTCGGTGACGCATGCTTAGATTTTGGGAGTTTCTGAAGAGGAAGCCCGACTGGAATAAGCCGCGGGAGATCGGCCTCCTCGTGGGGTTCCAGTTCATGGCTTGCGCGATTTCCTTACTCATCATTTACGTGCTGAAAGTCTTGATGGGGGCTCGTGAATGGCATGAGATTCCTGGGTTTATGGTGCCTTCCCTGCTGGGGATGGTGATTGGCTCGGTGCTCTTCTGGGGAAGTAGCGCTCTTTCCGCTCGCAGCAAGAAGAACCGGGAGAACGGGAGGCTTGCCCAAGAACGCAGGGGTGACAGTGCCCCAGTGGAAGACTGACTGGCCAAATTCGGTAAAGGTGGCCCCGGACACATAAGTGGCCGGGGGCACTGCGGCTCTCCGAGGGCAAACCTCTGGGACTTCGCGCAGGCGCGATCGGCACACGGTACGATGTCTAACGTGTCTGTAGTAGATGAACGCGCAGAAATGATGTCCGCCCAGAGTAACGATGCGAGCTTCCCCACCCTGTGGGCTGAGCTTGAGTGGCGTGGTTTGATCCACGTATCCACTGACGCTGAGGCACTCTCTGAGCTGATCGAAGGCAAGCCGTTCACCTATTATTGCGGCTTTGACCCGACGGCTTCGAGCCTGCACCTTGGCCACCTCGTGCAGCTCCTGCTCATGCGTCGTCTCCAGCTGAAGGGGCACATGCCCCTCGGCCTTGTCGGCGGCTCAACGGGTCTGATTGGCGATCCGCGCCCCACCGCAGAACGCACCCTGAATTCACGCGAGACTGTGGCCGAGTGGGTCCGCTCGCTCGGTGAGCAGGTGTCACGTTACCTCAGCTTCGAGGGTGATAACGCAGCGCGTCTCGTCAACAATCTTGACTGGACTGCACCGCTCTCGGCGATCGACTTCTTGCGTGAGATTGGCAAGTACTTCCGCGTCGGAACGATGATTAAGAAAGACATCGTTGCGAAGCGCCTCGACTCAGAAGAGGGCATTAGCTACACCGAGTTCAGCTACCAGATTCTGCAGGGCCTCGACTTCCTCGAACTACACCGTCAGTACGGCTGCATGCTGCAGTCCGGCGGTAGTGATCAGTGGGGCAACCTGACGAGTGGCACCGAACTCATCCGTAAGGCTGAAGGCACGTCGGTACACGCGATCGGTACGCCCCTCATCACCAACGCCGATGGCACGAAGTTCGGTAAGAGTGAGGGCAACGCGATCTGGCTCAACCCAGAGATGTGCTCGCCCTACGCGTTCTACCAGTTCTGGCTCAATCAGGCCGATGCAGACGTCATCGACCGTCTGAAGGTCTTCACCTTCCTGTCACGTGCAGAGATTGAAGATTACGCTCGCCAGGTTGCAGAAGAACCGTTCCGTCGTGCTGCGCAGAAGCGCCTCGCGATTGAGGTTACGAGCCTCGTCCACGGTCGTGCCGCTGCGCAGGGCGCAATCGATGCGTCTGCTGCACTCTTCGGCCAGGGCGATCTCGCGACGCTCGACATCTCGTCGCTCAGCGGCGCAATCTCGGAGCTGCCGCAGGCGACCGGTGAGATCGGTGCGAGCGTTGCTCAGCTCTTGGTTGATGCGAACCTCGTGAAGAGTCTCGGCGAGGCCCGTCGTGCAATCGCGCAGGGCGGCGTCTACATCAACAACGTTGCTGTAGACGCTGATGACCGCACGCTCGCAGCTGATGATCTGCTGCACGACAAGTTTGCAGTGCTTCGTCGCGGCAAGAAGGCCATGGCAGGTATCACGATCTAGCGATCTTTGGCGTGGTCGCGCCGCACGAGTGCCCCAGAACTTGCATGAGTTCTGGGGCACTCGTGCGTTCAGGGTGTGCACGAACCTGAGTGCTACGGTCGGAGCATGAGAATTGCGCTGATGCAGGACGAGGCAGTCCTGCTCGACATTGATCAGAACCTTGCGACGCTGCGATGCGCCGCAGAGGTCGCCCGCGACACCGGGGCTGAGCTCGTGCTCACGCCGGAGCTGTGGGTGAGCGGATACGCCCCGCGCGAGCTCGCCGACTGGTTGACTCCTGAACGCGTTGCGCCGATCCGCCCAGCGCTCTCGACACTTGCCAAAGAGGTCGGGATCGCGATTGCAGCGAGCTTCCCACTCGCACGTGAAGACGGCGGTTTCTCGATTGCTGCCGGGCTCTGGGACGCCAACGGCAATGAGGTGCTCAGCTACGAAAAGGTGCACCTCTGGGTGGGTGACGAGCCGCTCGCGTTTCTTCCCTCCACTGATGCGCCACGCGTCGCCGAATGGAATGGGCGCACTGTGGCGTTCCAGATTTGCTACGACATTGAGTTCCCTGAACCGTCACGCTACCTCGCCGAGCGTGGCGTAGACCTGCTGCTCGTACCGACTGCCATCGACGGGTACTCGCGCTACGTGCCCGAGGTACTTGTCCGGGCACGAGCGGCAGAGAACTCGATGGTGGTTGCGTACGCGGATCACGCTGCTCGGCGTCGCCAGGGCGACGACCCCGCGGCTGGGTTCACTGGCCTCAGCACGGTCGCCGGACGTGACGGAATCGTGCACGGCGTTGCTGGGCGTGAGACAGAACTCCTCTTTGCAGATCTGCCCGACGTTGCACCGGTCGACGGTGCGGCCGCAGATTACCTGCAAGACAAGCGTCCAGAGCTCTACGCCGCCTGGCGCTAGAACAGGTGGCTCGTGTCCGCATGGGCACGAGCTACTGAGGTGTGCGCGGATCGCCCAACCGGAGACGAGTCAGCGATCCGCGCCCGCTTCGCGAGCGACCAACTGGTCACCTGCACCATATTGTTCCTTGAGGATGCTGAGATTCGCCCACGATTCGACGCGGGCCACCTCGGGGAACGAGCGCAGCTGATCAATGACCGACAGCAGCGCGAAGTTGTTCTCTGCTGAGAGCGTCACAATCATGTCGTAGGTGCCGATGGTGATCGCCAAGAACTCGGGGTCGAGCTCGCGTACTCTCGCGACCGCGGGGGTGAGCGCTCCTGCAACCTGAATGCCAACTCCCAAGATGGGTACCTCTGGCTGACTCCCGCGCACCGGTACGCCGATCACCTGTACCGCATCATGTCGCATCAGCCTGCCGAGGCGCAGTCGGGCACCGCTCGCAGAGATGCCAGCCGCATCTCCGAGCTCACGAAATGAAGCGCGGCCATCAACCTGTAGATGCCGGACGAGTGCCCGATCAGCAGCGTCAAGGGTGAAACCAGGGGTGGCGCGACGCATCGGCGAATGCAGGTTGAGCTCGATGCTCTCGTACTGATGCACGTGCATGTCACGCACGTGGGGAAGTGCTCGAATGCGCTCGATGGTGTCGCGAAGATGTGGATCGCGACCCACCCGTAGCTCGGCATCGATCGAATACCGACCGCTGATTTCGGCGACAAAGCTCGTCTCTGGCATCGCGACAAGCACGTCGCGGATCGCAGCCACGGGGCCGTCGGTTGCGATCTGCACATACGCGAAACGCTCGTGCCCGAGCAGCTCGGGGCTCACTGATGCGGTAATCCGAAACTCGTCTGCGTCGATCGCGCGTTGCACGATGTGCGCGACCTGGCGACGCGGGGTATTCAGCTGTTCGGCGATCCGCGCATAGCTCGCTCGGCCATCGTGTTGCAGAATCCCAAGAATGCGGTTGCGCAGTGCAACGGTTTCGGTTGAGGTGTCCATGCTGGTCCAAAATCTTCTGGTTACCGAGTGCCTTATGTGCACTATTTGTGTTGAACTCTAGCTGTTTCGTCGTCAAATGCACCAACACTGTGCAGTTTTGCATATTTCAGATCGCGAAGCTGCCAATCTGGTTTGCTGTCACGTGATCTTGCTCTTAGGCTGGCTCCGAATTACAGAGCAGTGATCCATGGTTCACGAGGAGGTTGAATCACTCATGGTTGAGCAGGTAGGGCTGGATCCCGAACTTGAAGCGCGACTGCGTGAGATCGAAACGGACGAGAGTGCCGACCCGATTCACGCCGCACTGAGCGCGCGTAGCATCGCATGGTTTTTGGCAGTTGCTGGTGGCATTGTTGTCGCAGCCGCAATCGGGGCGGTGTTGTAATGACGAAGTCGACTGAGACCTCACAGGTTGACGCAGCGGTCAACAACGAGGCAACTTACGGATCGTTCCCGCTCCTGAAGCGTGAGCGCACTTGGAGCGCCGGTGACTTCTCGTGGGTGACGCTAAGTCTCGCGATTGCGACCTGGGCGTTTCTGACTGGCGGATCCACGGTGCTGCTGGTTGGCTTCACCGATGGCATCTTCGCGATGCTCATCGGCAACAGCATTGGCCTCGCGATCATGGCGCTCGGTAGCGTTGTGCTGAGCCAACGGATGGGGGTTGAGCAGTATCGCGCACTGAAGTCGGTCTTCGGCGTGGTTGGCGTTGGCATTGTCGTCTTCGTCGTCGTGTTGCTCACCGAGATGGGGTGGACCTCGCTGCTCGGTGTGATGTTCGGCCGTGCATTCTCTGAAATCTCGAACCAGGCATTTGGCACTGAGTTCGCTCAGTTTGGTCCGCTTGTGACGGTATTTGCTCTCGCGGCCATCTTCGTTGGTTGGATCATTCTTTCCCGAGGCCCTGTCATGATTGGCAAGCTCAATCGCTTTGTGGCACCGGGGCTCTTGATCGTTGTTGCGCTCATGATGGTGTTGCTCATGACGCAGTTCTCGTGGGCCGATCTTTTCGCGGCAGAACCCCTGATGCCGTTCGCCGATGAACAGCTGAACTTCATGATGGCTGTCGAGTTCAACCTTGGCGCTGGTCTCTCCTGGTGGCCGGTGATGGGTACGTTGGCGCGGCTGACGCGTGGCCCGCGCGCTGCACTCTGGCCAGCGTACGGCGGGATCTTTGTCGGCACGGTTGTGGCGCAGCTTGTGGGTATGGCTGCTGGACTCCTCATCGGGCAGTCAGATCCGACTGCGTGGATGGTACCCCTTGGCGGCCCGGTTCTTGGAATCCTGACGCTGTTGTTTGTTGGCTTTGCGAACGTGACGAGTATGGCTTCGATCGCATATTCGACGGTCCTCGCGGTGAAGCAGTCGTGCGGTGACCTGCTCGCGCGCGTGCGGTGGCCGGTTCTTTCGGCCGCCTTCCTTGCTTTGCCGGCAATTCTGAGTTTCTTCCCCGGGTTCATGTACGAGCAGTTCATGACATTTGTGGTGATTTCGGGCGTCTTCATTGCTGCGCTGTGCGGTGTCATTATTGCTGACTTCTTCATTGTGCGCCGCCAGGTAGTTCCGTTGCGTGCGCTCTATGCGTCTGGCCCGCAGGACCCGCTTCGCTTCACTGGCGGCGTCAACATCGCTGCGCTGCTTGCGGTCGTGGTGGCGTCTGCGTTCTACCTCTGGATGTACAACCCCATCACGCTCGAAACCCAGGGGCTCTTTAGGTACGGCACAGCGACGGTGCCAGCGGTCATCATCGCGATGGTCGTCTACCTGGTGTTGAACTACGTGCTGAACGTGCGACGCGGACGTGGCGCCTACGGCGAACCCGATCTGTTCGCAGCTGCTGGAAGGAAATAACACATGCAAGAAAACATCTCGGTTCGTGCTGCGGTCTACCGCGGTGATGACGGCGACCGACTCGCGGTCGAGACACTGCGTCTCGCGCCGCCGTCGCACGGCGAAGTCCGGGTGCGCGTCCGCGCTGCGGGTGTGTGCGGATCGGACCGACATGTCATCGACGGTGAGTGGCACGTTCCACTTCCTGCGGTGATGGGCCATGAAGCTGCAGGAATCGTAGAGGCGATCGGGCCAGGCGTGCGTGAGCTTGCTGTGGGAGATCACGTCATTATTGCCTGGCATCAGGCGTGCCAGCGTTGCGCTGAGTGCGCCGGCGGCAAGCCGTGGGCATGCACTCGTGTGCGTTCAAACGACTCGCAGCTGCCCGACGGCACGACGCGATGGTCGACTGAGACCGGAGATTCGGCCTGGCCGTACTTGGCGGTTGGTGCGATGAGTGAGCGGATCGTTGTGCCAGACTTCGCTGCGATTAAGTGCGACCCCAGAGTGCCATTTGAGATTGCGAGCCTCATCGGCTGTTCGGTGGGTACCGGGTATGGCGCGGTCGTGAATAATGCTCAGGTGGTCGCAGGCGAATCTGCTGTCGTGATCGGCGCTGGCGGCGTTGGTATCTCGATCATCTCGGCGCTGAAGCTCGCAGGTGCCTTCCCGATCATTGCGGTCGATGTGAACCCTGAGAAGCTGACCGAGGCTGCGGCCGCGGGTGCAAGTCACACACTCTTGAGTGGCGACGACTTGCCGGAACAGGTCGCATCGCTCACTGATGGCGGTGCTGACGTCGCGTTCGAAGCCATCGGCCGTGTGCAGACGATGGAACTCCTGCCTGCGTTGATCCGCCCGGGTGCGCGAGCGGTGTTTGTTGGCTTGCCGCCAGAAGGGCAGAGCCTGCAGCTCGACGGGCTGCAGCTTGCCTACGACGGTAAGACGATCATCGGTTCAAACTACGGAGGACTCGTGCCAGCACGGGACTTCCCGCGAATTGCGAGCGCGTACCTTGCTGGCGAGCTCGAGCTCGACGGGTTGATCAGTGCCCGCGCCTCGCTTGACGAGGTGAACGAAGCATTCGACGCAATGCGTCGCGGTGAGCGCACGCGTACCGTCATCACGTTTGACGACGCAACTGCGTAGCCGTTGAGAAGCAGGCGCAGTCGCGCCTGCGTTGCTGTGGCACAGCAGGTGAACCCCCTGTGTCACAGCGACGTCTAGTTTGATCCACTCCACGCGGCCGGTGCCAGAATCCACATGAGTTCTGCACCGGCTTCGTGCGTCTCCCACGTGTGTGGCTCGCTGCCAGCGAAGGTGAGAGTATCGCTCTCCGCGAGGGAAACACGGCGGTCGGTGAATATGACGTCGACGCTGCCAGAAATGACATGAATGCTCTCGACCTCGCAGTTCACGGTGTAGAGCTGCACGCCACCGTTCGCGTTGGGTTCGAGCGTGGATCGCAGCACCTGCACGCGGTGCTCAGACCGGGGCGTGACAAGCCGTTCAATCGCGCCAGTGCCGCCCATGTTGATCTTTGGTGCTTCTGAGAGCGGCACCAATTGCACCTCAGGCTCTTCGAAGAGTGAGCCAACCGGAAGCGAGAGCGCTTGGCAGATTTGCACGAGCACCGGAACGCTTGGGGTGGTGTCGTCGCGTTCAACGCGGCTCAAGAATCCCTTGGTGAGCCCACACGCGAGTGCGAGTTGTTCCATGGTGATGCCTTGTGACGTGCGTGATGCGCGAAGTTTGGCGCCGATCCGCACGGGAGCGTCACCCGCGGTGGGATGTACGGGGCGCATGGGCGACCACCTTCCGAGAGTGCATGTCTGCTGACAACGACGGCCAGCCGCGTTTGACGTGGTGTTGTTTCTCAGTCTATTCTGTCATCAAGTTCACTCATAGAGTCTGTTTGTTTACTCACATGAAACTTGAAGCGTGAACGCAGACCACAGAACAACACACCTGAAAGGAATGTGGACCGTGACTGATCACACCCCCGTAGGCCCCGTTGACGCGAGCCTGACACCCCGTTATGCAGGCATCGCCACGTTCGCAAAGCTGCCCCGTATCGAAGACGTGCCCGCAGCCGACATCGCAGTCGTTGGTATCCCGTTTGACACCGGTGTGAGCTTCCGTCCCGGCGCTCGCTTCGGTCCCAGCCACGTTCGCGAGGCTTCGCGCCTGCTTCGTCCGTACAACCCTGCGCAGGATGTCTCACCGTTCGAGACCAAGCAGGTGGTCGACGCTGGCGACATCGTCGCAAACCCCTTCAACCTCGAAGAGGCTGTCAACCAGATCGACGCCGCGGCAACTGAGCTTGGCGAAAAGGTCGACAAGATCGTGACGATCGGTGGCGACCACACGATTGCCCTTCCGCTGCTTCGCGCGATCAACAAGAAGCACGGCCCGGTTGCGGTGCTGCACTTCGACGCGCACCTCGACACCTGGGACACCTACTTCGGTGCGCCCACGACGCACGGCACCCCGTTCCGACGGGCATCGGAAGAGGGGCTCATTGACATGACCGCCTCGATGCACGGCGGCACCCGCGGCCCGCTCTACGGTAAGAGTGACCTGGAAGACGACGCGATGCTCGGCTTCCAGATCGTGACCACCGAGTTCGTTGAAGAGCACGGTGTTCCTGCGGCGCTTGAGAAGATCCGCACCCGCGTGGGTGACAAGCCGCTGTATATCTCGATCGATATCGATGTGCTTGACCCCGCTCACGCCCCCGGCACCGGTACTCCCGAGGCTGGCGGTCTCACGAGCCGTGAGATGCTCCGCATCATCCGTGGCCTCGCAGACCTGAACATTGTTGGTGCAGATGTCGTCGAGGTGGCTCCGGCCTACGATCACGCGCAGATTACTGCCGTGTCGGCAAGCCACGTCGTGTACGAGCTCGTCTCGGCGATGGCAGCGCGCGACTAAGCTCGCTGTCTGGTCCGGCGGATCACGCCACAGGGTCTTCCTGTGCGTGGTTCGCCGGATTTTTGTTCTTCTCGCGACTGCATTGCGGTATCTTGGCCGCATGGTGAGCTTCGGCGGAGAGCGTGGGGGGGCGTGAAGTTCGTTGATCTGAGTCATACGTTGCACGCGGGAATGGCAGTGTATCCCGGCGACCCCGACGTGGAGTTTTCGCCCGCGCTCTCGATCGCGACCGACGGGGTTGCTGTCGAGCGTCTTGGGCTGGGTTCGCACGCTGGCACGCATCTTGATGCGCCATCTCACGTGGTCGTCGGTGGTCGTACCGTTGATGAGATCGAACCTGGCTTGCTGTGGGGTGACGCGTGGGTGGTGCGGATCACCGATGCGCATGCGAGCACCGAGATACCCGCAGTTGACGCGTCAGTACTGCCTGCTGGGTTGCCGTCAATCGTGTGCATCTCGACCGGATGGGATGCACACTTCGGGATGCCAATGGCTCTCGCACACCCCTATCTCAGTCGAGGGTTTGTTGAGCAGCTCTGGGAACGTGGCGCGCGCGTGCTGTGTGTGGACACCATGAGCCCCGACGCGACTGATCCCACTGACGGGGAGTTGCAGGACGCTGGTATGCCAGTGCACGACTTCTGGCTTGGTCGAGACGGGGTCATCGTTGAGAACCTGCGGGGATTGTCTGAAATCCCAGACCGCATTGAACTCTCAATCCTTCCGCTCAAACTTGATGGCGTTGACGGTTCGCCAGTGCGCGCTATTGCGCGGTTCGAAGTGCACGATGGCCACGAAGCGCGTGGCCGCAGCGAATCGACGGACGGCCTCGAGCTACGCTGAACGCGGGCAACGTGTTCTACAAGACCTCTTGAATAAAGGGCGGGGGAGTCCATGGCTCCGCCGTAGACTCCACGACCTGCTCGCGAGCCTGGCGTGAGGGCAGGCGGTCGAGGCTCCACTCGTATCGCTCAGCCCAAATATGCGCGTGCACCCAGGTGTCGACGATCATGACGCCGGGCTGGTTGCGGATGTCGCGCACGAGCTGCGTAAAGTGAGGAATTGAGCGCGCCGAAATGGTCGCGATGAATGAGTATGTGCCCATGGTGCGCGCAATGAACTCGATGCCTGGCAGCTCGACGAAGCGCTGCTCGAAAGCTTCGGCGGTCGTGTCTGATCCGCTCAGGGTGATTCCAACGCCCGCGAGAAGCGAGCTTGTCGCGGCTCGCCTTGCGCGTACGGCGCCGATCCGCATCGCGTTCGAGTCGAGCAAGCGCATCACGCGGGTGCGGCATGCCGATGCGGATCGACCCAACCGGCGACTGAGTTCACCGAAGGTGTATCGCCCGTCCTCTTGCAGCAGTGCCATGAGCTCGATGTCAAAATCATCAAAGGTATGCATCGGCACGCGTGGATCTTGACTCAGTCGCAGGCGGCGAATGACCTGTTCGTACAGGCTCACTTGAATCTCAAGAACGCCTGGGATCGCGCGGATCTGTCTGGTGGCGCGAGCTGCTGTTTCCCAGTCCTCGGCCCAGATCTCGACAATGGCCTGTTGCGGGCCGGTCACCTCCGAAAGGAATACGACATCGTTTCTGGTGAGTAGCTCTTCAAAGACGGGAGTCGTTGATCCCAGTATGCGCAGGCGAAGGTTCACCTGCACCGGCATCCCGAGCGCGCTGGGGTGAACCGCGGCACGAATGCTGATCTCGCCGGTTTCGATGAGCTCTTGCACGCGCTTGGCAACGAGCGTGCGGTGAACGCCGAGCTGATCTGCGAGCGTCGAGAACTGCGCCCGCCCGTCGAGCTGGAGCGCGCGAATGAGGTCTTCATCGAAATCTTGCACGTGCTCAAGCTATCAGAACTTGATGTGCCGCAATTCGACAAATCAACTTCAGCATCGCAGGAAATCTCGTAAGTGGGTGCCACTTTGCCTCGCTTGGATGACAAATCTGCATCAGGTGATTCACCTCGCGCAATTCTGTTTCGAAATGGGGTTAGCCTCGTCTGCGTACACAGACAAAGGAGTTCACACAGTGCGCAAGTTGGCATTTACGAAGGCCTCAGAAATTTCGGCCCCCAAGATCATCGTCGCGAAGAAGATCTACGCGCTTGATACCGAGGGAACCACTCCTGAAGCATTCCTGGTCATTGATGACCGCATCCACCAGGTCGGCACCGTTGCCGAGTGCGAGGCAGCTGCAGCAGCAGTGAGCGCGCTCACCCCCGAGATCGTTGACCTTGGCGAGGGTGTTGTCGTTCCTGGCTTCATTGATGCGCACGCGCATCCGCTCATGCACGGTCAGATGATGAGCTGGGTTGATTGCGGTCCAGAGCAGGCATCCTCAATCCCCGAGATCGTCGCGCTCCTCAGCGAAGCTGCGAAGAAGCTTCCCGCAGGTCGCCCGGTTCGCGGCTACGGCTATGAGCAGCGCAACCTTGCAGAACAGCGTCACCCCAACCGCTTCGAGCTTGACCAGGTCGCAACCGACCGCGAGGTCTACCTCATGAACGCTTCGGGTCACGGCGGCGTGGTGAACTCTTACACCTTTGAACTGCACGGTGTCGATCGCGATACTCCGAACCCCAAGGGTGGCGAGTTCTTCCGCGACGCAGACGGCGAGCTCACCGGCGAACTGTCGGACGCTGCATGCAACGTTCTCACCGGTCTCGAAGGCGTGAAGATTGGTCACCACGGCCCGAACTTCCACCTCGCAGACGAGCCTGAAGAGCACAAGCGCCAGCTTGCAGCCGCTCAGGAAGACTTCTTCAAGGGCGGCGTCACCACCATCGGTGACGCGCAGGTGAGTCGTCGTGAGTTCGACATGTACCTTCGCCTTGCCGAGAGCGGCGATCTGAAGATGCGCGTGAGCATGTACCTGCTCTCGCATCTCCTCGATGAAGCTATCGAAATGGGTCTCCACGGCCAGTTCGGCAACGAGTACCTCTCGTTCGCCGGTATCAAGTTCTACTCGGACGGCACCCTCGGTGGCTGGACCGCGTACTTCCCTGACGGCTACGTCGGCGATCCCTGCCGTACCGGCCAGCTCTACCATGATCCGCGTGACTACACGATGCTCATCAAGAAGGCGCACGCTGTCGGCCTCCAGACCGCAACCCACTCGCAGTCGCCAGTTGCACTCGAGATGGTCATCAACGCGATCGAAGAGGCGCTTGCAGAGAACCCCGATGCAGACGCGCGTCACCGCATCGAGCACTGTGGCCTGCCGACCCCTGAGCAGATCAAGCGCATGGCACAGGCAGGCATCATGCCCGTCAACCAGCCGCAGCACCACTTCAACTGGGGCGAGGGCGTCGAGCACGCTGTCGGTACCCCCGGCGAACGCTTCAACCCGCTGGGTGAGTTCGAGCGCGCTGGCGTTCCCGTCACGATCTCGTCGGATGCTCCCGTTGCAGAGCCACGTCCCCTCGAAGCCCTGCAGGCTGCGACCTCGCGCATTACGCGTCGCGGTCACCAGCTCGGCTCGGATGATCTCGCAGTGTCGGTCGACACCGCGCTTCGCGGTCACACCATTAGCGCGGCTCGCGCGCTCGGCCGTGAGGACGAGCTCGGCAGCCTCGAGGTCGGCAAGCGCGCTGACTTCGCTGTATTGGGCGCGGATCCTTACTCGACGCCCGTGACCGAGCTGGCAGCGGTGCAGGTTGACTCAACCTGGGTCGGCGGCAACAAGGTCTACACGCGCTAACTCTCTCCTGCGGAGCCGACCCCCACAACCGGTCGGCTCCGCACCACTGGTTCAATCCATACCAAAATAGGCATCCGGCAAAGGAGCTCATATGTCAACAACATCTATCCCTACAGCGGGCAACACCCATAGACGCGCGCTGAAGAGTGGTTTCGCCGCGCTCGTCGGCACCACGGTCGAGTGGTACGACTTCTACGTCTACGCGATTGCTGCGGCTATCGTGTTCCCTCACGTCTTCTTCCCGAACGCGGATCCCGCACTCGCGACCCTCGCATCGTTCGGAACCTATGCGGTTGCATTCTTCATGCGCCCCATCGGCGGCATCATCTTCGGCCACGTCGGTGACCGCCTCGGACGTAAGCCAGCACTCACCATCACGCTCGTGATGATGGGTGTTGCAACGGTCTGCGTCGGCCTGCTCCCGAGCTACGCCACGATTGGCATCTGGGGCCCCATCCTACTCATCATCTTCCGCATGGTGCAGGGACTCGCAGTTGGCGGCGAGTGGGGTGGCGCAAGCCTCATGGCCGTTGAGAGCGCTCCCGAAAAGTGGAAGAACTTCTACGGCGGCTTCACGCAGCTCGGTAACCCGCTTGGCGCGCTCCTCTCGTCACTTGCGTTCTTCCTGCTCGCGCTCATGGGCGATGATGCGCTGCTCGCCTGGGGCTGGCGAATTCCGTTCCTCTTCAGTGTTGTGCTCATCGGCGTCGGCTTCTGGGTTCGCTACCGCGTTGAAGAGACCCCCGTCTTCGAGGCAAAGGTCGAGGGCAAGAAGCAGTCGACCCCGCTCGTGTTCGCGATCAAGAACAACTGGTTCCCGATCCTCATGGGCGTCTGCATCGTCGCAATGTCGTCGGGTGGCTACGTGATTGCAACCACCTTCGTGCAGAACTACGCGACCAGCCCCGAGGTTGGCATTACGGCATCCGTCATCCTTGGCGCGATGAGCGTTGCCTCGCTTGTCGAGGCAATCGTGACGCTGCCGGTGGCAATGCTCGGCGACAAGATCGGCGCGAAGGCGGTCATGCTCGGTGGCATCATCCTGTCGTTCTTCTGCATGATTCCGATGATCCTCGTGATCGAAGCGCACAACGTCGCCCTGATCTTCCTCTTCGCTTCGTTGCTCCGCATCACGCTGAGTGGTGCGTGGGCACCGCTCTCGACGCTCATGGCACAGATGTTCCGTCCGCAGGCCCGTTACACCTCGATGTCGCTCTCGTACGGTATCGGCGCAGCGTTCTGGGGCGGTCTCTCACCCGCAGCTGCTTCGGCGATCATGCTCGCAACCGGCAACGTGTGGGCAGTGATCGGCTTCTTCGGCGTGCTCACCGCGGCAGCGCTCATCGGCACCATCTTTGCTCCTCAGCACTCGGACGTCGCTCCGGTGACGGGCTCCTTCAAGGCCCGCACTGACACGACTGCCGTCACCATTTCAGAAGGAAACTAACCATGCAGACCACCGTCCGACGCACCGCTGGCTGGGTCGTCATCGAGACCCTGAAGAACTACGGCATTGACACCGTGTTCGGCATCCCGGGTACGCATAACCTTGAGTTCTACCGTCCGCTGACCGAGCTGGGCATTCGCCCAGTTACCTCGCGTCACGAACAGGGAGCCGGTTACGCGTCGGACGGATGGTCGCTACAGACTGGTAAGCCTGGCGTCGTCATCACCACGAGCGGCCCCGGCCTGCTCAATGCGCTTTCGGCAGCCGGTACCGCGTACTGCGAATCACGCCCCATGATCCTGCTGGCTCCTGGCCCAGCGCTCGGCAACGAGTTCGCAGACATCGGAACCCTCCACGAGACGAAGGACCAGCTCAGCGCTGCCTCGGCAATCGTCGAGTGGGGCCGCCGCGTGAAGTCAGCTGAAGAAGCTGTTGCTGCGGTGCACGACGCGTTCGAACTCTTCGCGACGACGCGTCCCCGCCCGGTGTACATCGAGGTTCCGCTCGACGTACTCGAAGAGGTCACCGAAATCTCGGACGAAGCACTCGCTGCCCGCACCTTCGCGCCCATTCCTGCAGCGGATCCCGCACTCGTCACCGAGGCTGCACGCTTGCTCGCAAATGCTGCAGATCCGGTGATTCTCGCTGGTGGCGGATCACGCGCCGCAACCTCCGAGATCCGCGCCCTCGCTGAGCGTCTCGGTGCGCCCGTCGTCACCACCGGCAACGCAAAGGGCGTGCTTGACGAGCACCACCCGCTCTCGCTCGGTGCGAACCTTCGTCTTGCTGCGGCACGTGACCGCGCTCGTGACGCAGACGTGCTCGTTGTTGTCGGTTCGAAGCTTGGTGAGGCTGAGCTGTGGGTTGACAAGCTTGATGCCCAGGGCGCTGTGATCCGCATCGATCTGCTTGAATCGCAGATCAATAAGAACCAGGAAGCCACGGTTGGCCTCGTCGGTTCGGCCCAGGCAACGCTCGCCGCACTCGTTGCGGAGCTAGGCGAAGGCACCCCCATCGACAGCGCCGCCCGTACCGCAGAGACGCTCGCAGCAGTGCGTGCCGAGGTTCGTGAGCTCTCACCCGAAAACGCTGGCCTCGCCGAGGCGATCGCTGCTGTCATCCCCGCTGATGCGATCGTCTCGACCGACTCCTCGCAGATCGCATACTGGGGTCTGCTCAATACGCTCAAGGCGTCGAAGCCCAACTCCACCCCGTACATGACGACCTACGCGACCCTCGGCTACGGTTTGCCCGCTGCCCTCGGTTCGCGGATCGCGGATCCGAGCCGCCCCTCATTCGTCGTCATCGGCGACGGTGCGCTCATGTTCTCGATGAATGAGTTCATTACGGTCACTGAGCAGCGCGAAGACGTCACGGTCATCGTCGTCGATAATGGTGGCTACGGTGAGATCAAGCAGAACGAGATTGACGCGGATATCGCGCCGATCGCTGTTGATCTTGTGCAGCCGGACTGGGCTGCGCTCGCTCCCGCGTTCGGTGGTGCAGGTCACCGCGCAGCGAACGCTGAAGAACTCGACGCCGCTGTACAGATCGCGCTGCGCGACGGTGGACTCCAGGTGATCCACATCGACCAGGCAACCTTCGATCTCACTGGAGGCAAGTAATCATGACTGAGACCAAGCGACCCGTCGTTGTCTACACCGACATCGAAGACACTGATCCCGCAATCGGTATCGCACTGCTCGAAGAAGCAGGCTACGAGGTACGTGTGCTCGGCACTCGCAATGCTGAGGAGATCATCGCTGGCTCCAAGGACGCTGTTGCGCTCCTTCCCGGCTACGCGACGATCACGCGCGAAATTATCGAGGCACTGCCAGATCTCAAGATCATTGCACTCATGTCGATGGGCTTCGATTACGTTGATCTTGACGCGGCGACTGAGCGTGGCATCTGGGTGACCAACGTGCCTGGCGCAGCAACGGAGGAGGTCGCTGTGCACGCACTTGCGATCATTCTGAGCAGCGTCCGTCAGCTCCCGTTCTACACCGGTTCTGCCGTACCTGGCACCTGGAACGATCGCGCACCGAGCGCACCTCCGCGCCTGAGTGAGATCTCACTTGGCATCATCGGTCTTGGCAAGATCGGCCGCGAGCTCGCTCGCATCGCTGGCCCGATCTTCGGCTCAGTCGTTGGATATGACCCGATGCTTCCCGATACACCAGAGGTAGCAGCGGATCTCGAGGCCCTCGGCGTTGAGCGCAAGAGCCTCGAGGAAGTGCAGGCGCAGGCGAATGTGCTTTCGCTCCACCTCCCGCTCTTCCCGTCAACCGCGAAGATGATCAACGCAGAGTTCATCGCTGGCATGCCGGCGAACAGCGTGCTCGTGAACGTTTCGCGCGGTGGCCTCATCGACAACGAAGCGCTTGTAGCCGCACTCGACAGCGGACACCTTGCAGGCGCTGCGCTCGACGTGCTTGAGCAGGAGCCACCGGCGGCGGATCATGTATTGCTCGGTCGCCCTGACGTTGTACTCACGCCGCACATCGCGTACTTCTCTGCACGTACGGAGATCGAGTACGTGCGCATTCAAGCGCAGAACGTTGTCACCCTGGCTGAGTCGGGTACGCCTGATTCGCCAGTGAACCGCTTGAGCTAACGCGTCTGTGCGGCTGCTGATGTAGCTGCTCTTGTAGCTGTCACGCACCAGCAATGGGGTGCCTCGGAATCTTCCGGGGCACCCCATTTCTCGTTGTGCCGCTGGGGAGGTGCTCGAGAAAGGGTGTTTCCTGCGAAACCACGCCTTTCTCCCGCAAACAAGAGGCGGTTTCGCAGGAACGCCCCTGTTTCGTGGTGGTGCATGGGTTGCAAGAAACTTGGGTACATGGAGGACACGCCGAGTATTTGGCCGAAGTTTGCGTTCGGTCTGGGTTCGGCGTAATGTATTCCCTTGTCGCCGCAACGTAGCCGGGCAGCAAAGCTGGCCTGGTTGATTTGGTTTGCGGTTTCGCCGGAACAA
>NZ_VXCR01000008.1:0-45249 GCF_052850455.1 Leucobacter sp. 1207-22
TTCGAAGGCCTCCGCGAGTACAAACGCAAGCGGATCGGCTAGCGGTAATGTTGGCGCTAAACCAGGCGGTCTCGCAACCACCGGTGACAATCTCCACTGGCCCGTGTTAGCGGGGATTGCTCTGCTGCTAGTCGCTGGTACAGGTCTAGTCATAGCAGCACGCGTAAAAAGGCAAGCAGAAACTCCTTCTGTTTAATAGGTGAGGCCTTGTTGGCTGCGGTGCCGAAGTTCTAGACTCTAGCACCGCGGCCAACGGACTCTGTTTACCACTTTCAGTGTGCTGTCTAAGCTGGATGCTTAGACAGCACACTGTTGTGTTGCAATGAAAGAGGTTCCATGAGTTCACCCCGTCTTAAACGCAGGTCATTGATGGTGCGGGGATCAATGACCGCAGCTGTACTCTTTGTCGCTTGGCATGTATTTGCATCTTTTCTCTGGATCGCACCTCCGGCACCGATACGAGAGCTGGCTCCTGGCAACGCGCTCAGTAGCTACATGCTTCCCATGTTCGGCCAATCCTGGAGCGTATTCGCCCCAGAACCCATCAATGGCGACTACCGAATCCAAGTACGAGCACTCGTCGACAACGAAGGAGCAGAAAAGACCACTGAATGGGTCGATGCTACCGAGGTCGAACTGTCTATGATCCAGTACAACCTGTTTCCGCCACGTGCAGGTATTGGCAGTAACGAAGTAGCAAGCCAACTCAAGACCGCCTTTGACAGTCTCACAGCTGACCACAAGGTCATAGCGGGGCTCAACTATTTCGCCGATGACTGGAACCAACGTCTTCAAGAGAAGATGAAGTCATACGGAGATCCAGAGGTTGTTGACACTTTCATAGCTAAAGAGCAACAAGCTCTCGCGTATGCAACCCAAGTTGCATACGCGATGTGGGGCGAAGAAAGCGTTCTGCGCGTGCAGTATCATGTCACCCGGCAAAATATTGTTCCTTTTGATAAACGTCTAGATCCTGAAGCACAACGTCCACCAGTACAGAACGTTGATGTTGGGTGGCGTGGCACTGTCGTACGAGATGGGCAAAGCTCTAAGGCGTTCGCCGATGTCTTTCAGCGTCAGTACAAGAAAATTCACCCAGAAGGGGCTCAACAATGACTAACCCTGTGCCCCCCTCAGAAGGCTTGCGCATACGCTCTGCTCTGAATTTCCTCAAGTTACTCACCGCTCATTTGAAGAACGCTTTTATGAGTGTGTTGATCACCAGTATTAACTTCATCGAGACCTGGCTTCTTGACTCTCGAAAGGCGCTCTATGGCATTTCGGTGACACGGATTCTTTTGGGAAGCGCAGCACTTGGCTTACTTCTATCGAACTATTCAACGAGGCTTTACAGCTTTGGGTCTGGGTCGGTCTGGAATGGCGAAGTTATCGAAGCTAAGAGTGAATTCCCGAAGATCTGGCTGTTCAGCATCTTTCATCGCGCGATCACCAACGACATCGCTTATTCGCTGCTATACGTAGTTCTCATCATGCTTGCTGTCCTGGTCGTCTTGGGGTGGCGATCAAAAGTTCTACTACCGGTCTTTTTCGTCATGTGGGTGTCTTTCATCGAAGCTAACGACATGCTCGGTGACCAGGGCGACAACATGTTCCGAATCGCTATGCTGATCATGCTCTTTATGGATACATCAGCTCGATGGTCCTTGGACGCTAGAAGACGTAACCGCAGACCTGCAGTTGATGATTCGGCGCCGGCAAGGCAGATCGGCAATCTTCTGCATAATCTAGGTCTCGTTGCACTCACCGCACAGGTCTGCTTCGTCTATGCTTCGGGTGCGCTATACAAAGCCGGTGGCAGCCCCTGGTCTGGCGGTTACGCGGTATATAACCCGCTACAGACCGAACGATTCGGCACATGGCCGGTGCTCTCTGATCTAGCCACCCACTGGGGACCTGCTGTCACGATTGCCAGCTGGGGGTCTATCATCATTCAGGCCGCATTCGTGTTTATGCTATTGAGCCGTCCAACCCGAATAATCGGACTCCTCGCGATTCTGAGCTTCCACATCGGTATCGCCATTCTGATGGGTCTGCCCTGGTTCTCGCTGACAATGATAGCTATCGATTCTATCTTTATCCGCGACCGTACTTGGATCCGTCTGCAGGAGCGAACCCGTGCGCTCTCTGCGCAAGCACACTCAATGTCGTCCCAGGATGGCTAGGGTCTGATGCACGTGTAGGTGACAGTTTGGTTAGGCAGCGAGTGCGACCTGTTTGTTCATGATGGTCTCGTATTCGATCGGCGTCAAGCGCCCCAACCGGGCCTGTCTGCGGCGTCGATGATAGGTGCGCTCGATCCATGCCACGATTGCTGACCGGAGCTTGTCCCGAGTCGTTCAGGTCTTTCGGTTCAGGACGTTTTTCTGGAGCAGACTAAAGAACGACTCCATTGCCGCGTTATCGCCCGCAGCACCCACACGCCCCATCGAGCCGGCCATCCTGTGACAGGTGAGCGCGCGCTGTAGTTTCCGGCTTCGAAACTGGGACCCACGATCCGTGTGCAGCACACACCCTGCGACGCCACCGCGGCGAAGCACGGCGTTGTTCAACGCGGTCACCGCAAGCGAGGAGGTCATTTGCGCGTCGATGGAGTAGCCCACGATACGGTTCGACTACACGTCTTTCACCGCGCACAGGTAGAGCTTGCCTTCACCCGTCCAATGCTCGGTGATGTCCGAAAGCCATAACTCGTTCGGGGTAGCGGCCACGAACTCGCGCTGCACCAGGTGGTCACGCACGGGCGGGCCGGGCTTTCTGCTCTTCCCTCGTGTTTTCTTCTTCCCAAACGCTGACCACCACTGCTGATCACGACAAAGCCGCCACGCAGTTCTGTTAGCCATCTGCTCGCCGAGGCTCTTCGCTTCGTCTGCGAGGAACCGGTACCCGAACTCGGGGTCTTCAAGGTGGGCGTCGTAGAGCGCGTTCGCGCGATACGCCTGCGTAAGGTCACGCTCAGGCACTGGGTTGCGGAGCCAGCGGTAGTAAGGCTAGCGGGAAAGCTTCAATACCCGGCACGACACCACGACAGGGACCGCGTCACCGGCGAGCTCTTTCACGAGCGGGGAGAGCCTGTCCCGGCAGGTGCGCCTGCGAGAGATACGCGGCCGCACGACGAAGCACTTCCACTTCTTACTCAAGGAGCTTGTTCCGTTTACGAAGCTCACGCAGCTCAGCATTCTCAGGCCGGGTCACGCCAGGGTTCTGGCCCTGTTCGACGCGTTCCTCTCGAAGCCATTTATCGAGCGTTCCAACGTGGATTCCGAAGTCCTTCGCGATCTGCGCGAGTGTCACTTCCGGGCCGCGATTTATCGCGATCCGGATGACGTCATCACGGAACTCTTTCGGGTAACGAGGAGGCATAGGTTCATCCTTCCAGGCCAGCCGAAACTAGCCATGTCGAATGTCACCAATTCTTGCAGCAGACCCGAACGTACTACGCAGGCGAGCACACCATCTCGCTACAAGTTAATGGAATCGCAACAAGACCGGTTCCGTTCTCTCTGAACATATAGACCGAACAGAGCTTTTCAGTTCTGTAGCTGACCCTGAACCGGCAGGCGAGCACCAAGCAAGCGTGTGCAAGAAATGTACAAACACTGGATTCCACCAGCCATTTGAGCCACGCACGGCACAACCGTGACGGCGCTGGCTGTCGGCCAGAATCGGACTAGGGAGACCGATAGAGCAACATCAGCACACGCGTATCAGCGCTGCCGGAACTTCCATCAGCATTCTCCATCTACAACAAAACCCCCGCCATAAGCGGGGGTTTTGTGCGACTCTTCGTAGCTGAGGCGGGACTCGATCCCGCGACCTCACGATTATGAGTCGTGCGCTCTAACCAGCTGAGCTACTCAGCCATACTTGGCCCGAAGACCAAAAGAGTCAGAGCCCCGAGCCAGGATTGAACTGGCGACCCCTTCCTTACCATGGAAGTGCTCTACCACTGAGCTATCGGGGCGTCGTTGTCTCTGCGACAACCGTTATACAGTACCAAGAGATTTTGAGGCCTTGCAAATCGAGCGCCACAAACTGCGCGAGTTTGGCTCTATCACTGGGATCTAGGGTGACATGCGGGCGTGTCGATCGGCCACTTTCAGAGACCCAGCGGGGCCCATCTCCCCGAGGAGTCTTGCTCGGTTTCGCGGCGGCTCCGATCCGCGCCCCGCAGCGACCGATCATGCGCCCCGATCGCCTACGATCTAAGGAGACGAAACATCGCAGCCCCACCTCAAAGGAGCCCACACCGTGAAGAATGCAGTCGTGACCACGATCGGTCTGGTCTTGGCGGCCTGGATGTCGCTGAGCCACTGGGCGTTCGGCATCGGTGGCCCGCTGACGTGGTGGTACCTTCCCTGCATCGGCCTCACATACGCAGCACTGCAGCTGTGGTTTGTGCAGCGCCTGCGCGTCACTGAGGCAAAGGGCAAGCGGACGAGCCGCAGCACGATCGTCGCACTGATTCTGTCGTGGGTGAGCGCGATCGGGTTTGGCCTCACTGTGCCGAACGAGGTCGCTGGCGAGCTCGTCTCGATCGTGAGCCCCGCATCTGGTGGCGGTCTGTCGATTGGCATGTCGATTGCGCTGTGCAACCCACTCGGCATCATCGCCTTCACGATCGCTGGCATCGCAATCGGATTTGCGTTCACCGATTCACGTGACAAGCGCACCGAAGACGAAGAGTATTACCCGGGCGAGGGCGAGATGCCCAAGCACCCGCTCGCTTAAGTCGCGAAGGCCGCGCGCGGCCGCGCCCAAGAGGCGTACGCTGAAGCAATGAGCACTCATTCTTTCGCGTCCGATAACTGGGCAGGCATCCATCCCGAAGTTCTCACCGCGATTGCCGAGGCAAACGTTGGCCATCAGCCCGCTTACGGTGGCGATGAGTGGACAGCACGCTTCCAGGGCCTCGCACAGCAGCTCTTCGGAGCCGATGCCGTGGCGTTCCCGGTGCTCAACGGCACCGGCGCAAATGTGCTCTCGCTCCAGGCCGCATCACCGCGTTGGGGTGCGATCATCTGCGCCCGTACCGCGCACATTTCGACCGATGAAACGGGCGCGCCTGAGAAGACGGGCGGGCTGAAGCTTCTCACCGTCGATACGCCCGACGGCAAGCTCACTCCTGAGCTGGCCGCTCGTGAGGCGTGGGGATTCGGCAGCCCTCACCGCGCAGAGCCCTCGGTCATTTCGATCTCGCAGTCGACAGAGTTTGGCACGGTCTACACCGCCGCCGAGATCCGCGCGCTCGCTGACTTCGCGCACAAGCACAACATGCTGCTGCACCTCGACGGTTCACGCCTGGGCAATGCGGCGGCGTTCCTGGGCACATCACTCGCAGAGCTGACGACCGACGCTGGTGTCGATATCCTCAGCCTCGGTGGCACGAAGAACGGCCTCCTCGGGGCCGAGGCTGTCGTCGTGCTGCGACCCGGATCCGCGCCCGGCCTCCCCCACCTCCGCAAGATCAACTTGCAGCTTGGCTCAAAGATGCGATTCGTCTCGGCGCAGCTGCTTGCGCTGTACGAGGGTGATCTGTGGCGACGATCCGCATCGCATGCAAACGCAATGGCCGTGCGCCTCGCTGACGGCCTCGCTGCGATCCCAGGGGCGCGGATCGCGCACGCAGTGGAATCCAACACCGTGTTCGCGCATCTTCCCGCCGAGATGGCAGCGCGCGGCCAGCAAGCATTCGCGTTTGGCGGCTGGCCAGGCGGCGCTCCGGATCTTTACCGCCTCATGTGCGCCTTCGACACGACCGAGGCCGACGTTGATGCGCTGCTGGCGGCATTCGTGGGTCAGGCGAGCTAGCGCGACTCCGCAATGAACTTCGGGAGCCGTCTGATCGCGATCCCGCCCATCACGAACGACCCGACAGACAGCACGAGCATCGTGAGGAAGGTCGGGGCCGCACTCTCGGTGCCAAACACGCTGCCGAGCGGGGTGCCAAGCGCCCCAAAAAGAAACTGACCGAAGCCAACGATTGACGATCCCGCGCCAACCATGCCAGCTGCCTGGCCAACAGCGAGCGCCGAGGCGCCTGGCATGATCATGCCGGTCGCGAAGGTGAAGGTCGCGATGATTGCAACGTATGCGGGCAATGGGAAGGTGCCGAGCAGTGCGAGCGAGGCACCAGTGGTGATCATGAGCATTTGCACGCATTGCCCGACGCGGAGTGAACGGTGGGGGCCGATCCGCCCAGCCAGTCGCCCGTTGAACAGCGCACCAACCATGAAGGTGACCGAGCCAAACGAGAAGATCAGCGAGTACTGCACAGGCGAAAGCTCATAGATGCCCTGCGCGATGAACGACGAGGCGCTGATGTAGACCATCATCGCGGCGTATCCGAGCCCGAATGCGAGCGCAAAGCCCATGAACTCTGGCCTGCGCACGAGTCTGCCGATGTTGCCCGCGAGCACCCGCGCGTCGAACGGCTGGCGCTTGTCGAGCGGGAGGCTCTCGGGGATCCGCAGTGCCGCCGCAACAAACATGCCAACTGAGAGCAGGCTGAGGCAGATCATTGGGGCACGCCATCCGCCAAGCTGCGTCAGCCACGCACCGATCGGGTTGCCGAGCGCTGGTCCGAACGAAATGATCACGAACAGAACGCTGTACGCCTTCGCTGTGCTTCGCGGATCTGAGATGTCAGAGATGACCGCGCGCGCAAGCACCGTTCCTGCCGCACCGGCAAGCCCTTGCAAGAACCGCACCGCGATGAACATCTGAATCGACAAGCTGAAGACCACCGTGACCCCGCACAGCGCAAAGATCGCAAGCCCAACGAGTAGCGTAAACCGGCGTCCGAGCGCATCCGAGATCGACCCGATGATGAGCTGACCGCAGGCGCCACCGACCAAGAACGCGGTCAGGGTCAATTGTGCGCCAGAAGCGCCTACGCCGAACGCGTCAGTGATGCTCGGGAACGCTGGCAGGTACAGATCGGTTGACAGCGAACCGGCCATCGAGATGTATCCGAGAACGAGCATCAACCCCGGGGTAATACGTCCCGCCTGAGGGGCAGCGCTGCGTCCGATCATCATTCCAGGCTATCGCAGGGATCGTTCGGGCCGCAGCAGGCCTGTCACATATGAAAGCGCCCCACACACCGGTTGGCATGCGGGGCGCTCACAAGGCTGCGAACGAATTACAGCCCGGCAACTCGCGAGAGGAATTCCTTCGTCTCGGGGTGCTGCGGATTATCGAAGATCTGCTCGGGGGTACCCGATTCGATCAGGCGTCCCTTCGAGAGGAACACCACGCGGTCTGCGACCTTGCGCGCAAACGACATCTCGTGGGTCGCCATGACAATGGTCGAGCCCGACTGCTTCAGTTCGCCGACGAGATCGAGCACCTCGCCCACGAGCTGTGGGTCAAGCGCACTCGTAATCTCATCGAGCAAGAGCAGGCGCGGATCAGTCGCGAGCGCACGCACGATCGCCACACGCTGCTGCTGACCACCAGAGAGTCGATCAGGGTATTCCTTCGCCTTCGCACCGAGACCGATGCGCTCAAGGAGTTCCATACCGCGCTGCTCTGCGTCGCGCTTCGAGACGCCGAACACCTTGCGGCTTGCGAGGGTGACGTTGTCGAGCACTGAGAGGTGCGGGAACAGGTTGTAGTGCTGGAAGACGACGCCAACCCGTGCGCGCACGCTATCAACGTCGACGCGAGGATCGGTAATGTCTTCGTCACCGAGGAAGATCTGACCGTCATCAACTCGCTCAAGCAGGTTGATGGTCTTCAGCAGGGTCGACTTGCCAGAGCCACTCGCGCCGATGAGCACGACGACCTCGTGGGCCTTGACGTCGAGATCGATGCCACGCAAGACCGGGGTCTCGCCGAACCACTTCTGCACGCCTCGAACGCTGAGTACGGGCGTTGCCGTGTTGTCGGCACTCATACCTGACCACCAATCTGCTCGCGGCGCTGTGCGCGTGCGGTGTACCAGTCAGTGACGCGGATCATCGGCCACGACAGCAGCACGAAGAAGATACCGGCGACGACGTATGGCGTGAAGTTGTAGATACCTGCGACTTCAATCTGGGCGGCGCGGATCGCATCAACTGCGCCGAGCACCGAGATCAGGCCGACGTCTTTCTGCATCGACACGAAGTCGTTCATGAGCGCTGGCGTAACCTTGCGGACGGCCTGCGGCATGACCACAAGACGCAGCGTCTTCGAGTGGCTCAGACCGAGCGACCGTGCGGCCATGCGCTGCGACGGGTGCACCGCTTCAATTCCAGCACGCAGCACCTCAGCAACGTACGACGAGTACGTCAGAGTGAGAGCAATCGCACCCCAGAACTGCATCGGCATCTTGCCAACGAACCCGAGACCAGGCAGACCGAAGCCGACCAAGTAGAGCACGAGCAGCACGGGAATACCGCGGAAGAAATCGGTGTACAACGCCGCACCCAAACGGATCGGGGTGAACACGGCTCCCTTGAGCGTACGTGCAACGGCGAGCAGCGAGCCGAAGATCGCAACGAGGATCGAGGTGAAGAACAGCACCTGAATGTTCAGCCACAGACCCTTCAGGATCTCTGGAGCTGAACTGACCGCGACATCCCAGTCGAAGAAAGACTTCTTGACGTCTTCCCAACCGGGGCTATTGACGAGCACGATCCACACGACCGCGGCAAACACGAGCGTGCTGACGAGGCTGATCGCGAGTGACTTCGTGCTCTGCTTACGACGGTACGCACGACGCCCGACCTCTACCGCGCTGGGTTCGGGTCGGGCGTCGTGAACGCTAGGCGTTACTGCTGTCACAGAAGTATTCGCCTTACTTCAGTACGGGAACGCCACCGTTGTCGGCGATCCACTTCTGTGCCAGCTCATCGAGCGTGCCGTTGTCGCGCAAGGTGTCAACAGCCTTGCTGACCGGAGCGGTCAACGGTGAATCCTTCGCAAGCAGCAGTGCGAACTGGTCGCCTGCTTCGTCGGTGTCGATCTGGCCAACGAGCTTGCCGTTATCGAGCACTGCGTACGCGTTGTAGAACGCGGTGGGCAGGTCGGTGACGAGCGCGTCAATGTTGCCAACAACGAGTGCCTGGACGGCATCTTCGTTGCTGTTGAAGATCTGGGGGTCGGTGCCGAGCTCGTTCTTCACGGTGTTGATCGAGGTCGAACCTGCGGCAACACCGATCTTCAGTGGCTTGAGGTCTGCGAGTGCGGTAGCGCCGTCAGCCTTCGAGCCTTCGGTCGTCACCACAGCCTGTGTAGTCTCGTAGTACGGAGTCGAGAAGTCAACCGCGTTCTCGCGCTCAGGCGTTGCCGAGTACTGCTGCAGGTTAAAGTCGAAGTCCTTCGGGCCCGGTGCAATCGCGGTGTCGAAGGGGGTGCGGATCCACACCACATCTTCCTTCGCGAAGCCCAGCTCGTCAGCGACAGCGTATGCAACTGCTGCTTCAAGGCCTTCGCCTGACTCGGGGTCATCGTTCTCAACCCACGGCGAGTATGCCGGGTTGCCGGTGGCAATGGTGAGCTTGCCCGGGGTGACGGTCTCGAGACCGTTGGTGGTCTCGGGTGCGGTCTCGGCCGATGCACACGATGAGAGTGCGAGCAGTGCTGCGAGCGCGCCCGCGACAGCGGACGAGCGACGAAGGAACTTGCGGTTCACTGGTGTCTCCAAAGGTTCTGGCGCGCAGCTGCGGATATGCGCGCTAATCGTCAATTCTACTCGGTCTCGAGACGCCAGTCCGCAAAGTCGAAACCTGGCGTAACCATGCAGCTCACGAGCACATTTTCTGCACCGGGATTGGTGCGCTGCCAGACCCCTGCTGGCACGAGTACCTGCTGCTGAGCACCCGGAGTTCCCGGGGCTCCGAGCAGCACCTTTTCACCGTCGACCGGGTGTTCCCCCGTTCCGCCGAACTGCAGTTCGAGCGTGCCTGGTCCGTGCCACAGCCACATCTCATCGGAACTTACGACGTGCCATTCCGAGCGTTCACCCGCAGGCAGCCAGAAGTGAATCAGCGTCACAGCTGGGCGCAGGCCTCCTGCAGTATCGATTGCGTCGGTCGCCGTGTACATGCGGCGGTAGTAGCCACCCTCTGGGTGAGGCTCAAGGCCGAGGGCTGCAATGGGGTCGTACGCTGCATCAGTCATGTGCTGCACTCTTTCTCGTGGTCTGGTTTTCTGGGCGCGGATCCCTTGGCACGGGCCGCAAATACTGTGTGGGCATGACCTGCCCGCGGGGACTTAGGCGCGGAACCGCTCGACTCCGGCGACGATCGTGCGGCGACAGGAACCAGCGCCAGCTTCCACGAGTTCGGCGAGAGCTGCGTCAGGATCAGCGGCGTCAATGTCGAAGAACGCGAGATCTGCGAGGGCGCCGACGGCGAGCTGGCCGATCCGCTGCGGGCCAACACCGAGCCCGAGGGCAGTCGCGCCACCGAGCGTGACCGCGTTGAACAGCCGCTGGTGCAGGTCGCGATCTCCGTAGCCCTGCTCGCGCGCGATCTTGTACAGCAGTGCAACGTCAGCGAGTAGATCAAGCGACGGCGACGAAGACAGCGAGTCCGTGCCGACGCAGATGAGGTTGCCCTCACGCAGGTACGCCGCGACGGGAGGCATGTCGAGGCCAATGACCTCATTCGAGCGTGGGCACAGCGCGACCGACGTGCCTCGTGCGCGCAAGAGCGAGCGGTCACGATCGGTCATGTAGACGCCATGTGCGATATGGCAGTCAGGTCCGAGCACACCCAGGTGGTCAACGAACTGGGTCGAGCTCACACCGACGCCGCGGTGACGCAGCGCGCGGAAACTTTCAGCGCCCATCTCGGCCCACTCATCATGGTTCGACTGGTGTTCGAGTTCCATGTGCGCTTCGGCGAGGTGAATGTGCAGGCGCATGCCACGGCCGCGCACGAGGTCTGGAACATCAAGCAGCGGCTGCACTTCAAGCGAATAGGGTGCGTGGGGAGAGACGCCAACACCGGGGGTCGCTGGCATCGTGTCGAGCTGGAGCGCAGTTTGGTCACGGCCGGTCTGCTGCCACTCGTCGTTGCTCCAACCCATGACCTCCCAGTACGCGATGCCGTGCATGCCAGCGTCGTGCAGTGCAGAGGCCGCTGCGGTGTCGGTCACGACATCGGCAGCTGCGGTCGTGCCGCTTGCGAACGCGAGCTTCGCGCCGCGAGCTGCCGCTGCGCCCCAGTCATGCGTGCGGCCCTCATAGACCGTATCAAACGCGACAGACCAGTCATCAAAACCGTTGTAGGTGCGCTTTGCAACCTCAGCCATGCCCGTGTACTGCAGATGGGTGTGGCCGTTCACGAGACCGGGAGTGAGTACTCCGGCCCAGTGTTCCTCGGCAAAGTCGATGCCGTTCTCGCGCAGTGACTGCACGACCCAGCCGCGATCGCCCACGTGCATGATGCGGTCTCCGCGCACCGCGACAGCGCCGTTCACAATGCGCGGACCGGTCACTGGAATCACCAGGTCTGCGCTGTACACGGTCACCGTCGGGGTCTCAACCGCCTGAGCTGGCTTGCCGGCCTGCTGGGCTGATGCTGCGCGATCCGCGCCCCCATCGCTCTGGACGGTCTGCGCTTGGTAGCGCTGATTGCGCCAGTCGGCAGCCGCGTGCTCCTGGGCGGCGTTCTTCGTGTCGACCGTGCTGCCGTGCGTTGCGAGCGCGAGACGGGCAATGCGCTGTTCTTGGTCGCCAGAAAGCGGGAAGATGCCTGGCGCGAGCCGAGCATCGCCGAGCGCGCCCATGTCGAGAAGCTGGCGCAGCGCGGCAAGCTGCGCTGCGAACGAGAGGTCCATGATTTCGATGGGGTTGCCACCGCTCGCCGTGTAGTTCACGCCGTATCCATGGGCCAAGATGATGACCTCGTGCGCGGCGCCTGCAACGCCAACATCGATCGTGCTGATCTGGGGCGTTAGATCATGCATCGGCCGGTCTTCGAAGTCGACCTCGGCGTCGACGCCGCCCGCCACCGCGAAGACGGTGCCCGGGCGAGCATGACGAGCGAGTGGGAGGTCGACCGTGCCAGGGACACCCGACGCCGAAACGATGACATCTGCAATCGCGGCCGCATCTGCGGCGAGCGCGACATCGTATCCGTCGGCCTCTGCGGTGAGTGCGCGAACGGTATCGAGCTCTGCGATGACGACCTTTGCGCCCAGCGCACGCGCGTGCCGGGCAACGCCAGCGCCGACCGGGCCGTACCCAAGCACGAGCCAGGTTGACTCTGCAGTCTGGGGTACCGGCATTCGGCGGATCTCGCGGAGCGTCTCAAGCTCATCGACGATTGCGAAGACACACGTCTGCCCGGTGCCATGCAGGTTGTCGAAGAGTGTCTTGACCGCGGAGTCATTCACCGGGACGACAGGGATCTCGAGCTTGCCGTCTGCGTGCATGTGGCGAAGCGGACGCACACCGCTCGTCGTTTCTTCAGCCGCTCCGCGCAGTGATGCACGGGCCTCTGGCATGAGGTGAGCGAGACGAATGAGGTGGGCGCCGTCGTCGATGAGGAGCTGCGGCTTCCAGCGAATGAGATCGCGCGCCTGTTCTGCCTCGTGTTCGGCGTCAGCGTCGTCGCTTGCGAGCACAACGATGCCGCGGGCACGCAGCGCCGCTGCCGCTTCGGGGTCGACCTCGTTTGCTGGCGCGAAGACGCGCACATCGGCACCGGCCCGCGCAAGCTCAAGTACGAGCACAGCGGTCTTCGGCTCAAGCACGAGCACGACACCAATGCGTACGCCGCGCAGATCCCCGCTCGCTGCAAACTCTTCTGCAAGCTCCCGTGTGATCGGCATGTACTTGTGCGACCACTCGATCCGCGCGGCACCGCGCTTCGCGAGCGAATCCCCCGCTGTTGCGGTGGCTGCCGGGCCGACGGGGGCTGCACCCTCTGCGATGCAGATCGGGGCTGCCTCGTCGGCTGTGATTGCTGTGCTGCCTGTGGGCAACGCTGACGCATCGGCTGCAAACACGACTTCAACATCGTGAGGAACCGGCACTCCCTGCTCAAGCACCGTCACGCGCGCCCCCATGTTTGCGAGCATCTGCTGCAGCGTCGCGGTCATGCCAGGCGCAGTTGTCTCACGCATGACACCGATGCGGGTGCCTGCGATCAAACGGTTCGTTGAACGATTAAACCGAGCGATCAGTCGCTCGGCACGGTACACATCAGAAGCGGGACTCACCCTTCTATTCTCTCAGGGTGAGTCCCGCTTCATGCTGGGTACTCAGTTGGGGTGAGCGACAGGTACGTTCAGGCACAGTCACACGTTCAGCGCTAGATCTCTGACCAATAGCTCCGAAATCCAGGCATGACGGCGGCACCGTCCCAGACTTCGGCAGCAAGACGTCTGCAGAGTCCTTCGCCCATCTCAAACCATTCGTCATCAAGAAGCGGTGTCTCGCCAAGTTTCTCCGTTTCATTGATCTGAGCATCCGCTACTACCTGCCAACGCTTGCACCAAGGTCTGAGTTCTTGCGTAAGCGTGGTGCTCAGCCCGAATTCAAAGGGCTCAACCGGACCGACTCCGTTTTCCCACAGCGGCCAAACGTTTCCGTGCGCAGGGGTGAACCGCAGCACCCTCAACGTGCCTTCCCGAATCATTGAGTCACGGCGCTCAACTTCTGCATCGGTGGGCGGCTGGCTCCCCCACATCCAACCGGTTGCTCCTGCAGTCGGTTGCACACCAACGAAGGTGCCGTCAGACTGCACGAGATACGGAACCTGTGTCATTTGGCGGCCTCCCTACGCCGTAAATGGCACACCCAGGGGCGAGCTTTACGCCACCCCTGGGTGCTGTGTCTTTCCCGCTCACACGGGTTGCCGGTTGGCTAGTACTCCTCGCCGAAGCTCGACCCGACGGTCGGCGCTCCCTCATTGGTGAGTTCGAGGCTGTTGCCATCAGCAGCAACGTCCATGCGGACCGCATCACCATCACGCACGGTGCCCGAGAGGATCGCCCGCGCAAGGCGGTCGTCGATCTCGGTCTGCATGAGGCGACGCAGCGGACGTGCACCGTAGACGGGGTCGTATCCGCGATCCGCCAACCACTGCCGTGCAGCAGGGGTGACGCCAACAGTGAGGCGTCGATCCGCCAACCGTGCCTGAAGACGGTCGACCGACAGCCCAACAATCTGCGCGAGATCTTCGCGCGACAGCGGGTGGAAGATGACCATCTCGTCGAGGCGGTTGATGAACTCGGGCTTGAAGGCGCGGCGCACGGTCTCGCGAACGGCGCTCTCCTTCTCGCTCCACTGCAAATCAGGGTCTACGAGGTACTGGCTTCCCAGGTTCGATGTGAGGATCAGGATCACGTTACGGAAGTCAACCGTGCGCCCCTGACCGTCGGTCAAACGACCATCATCAAGCACCTGCAGGAGAACATCGAAGACCTCGGGGTGAGCCTTCTCAACCTCGTCGAGCAGCACGACCGAGTACGGGCGACGGCGGACTGCCTCGGTAAGCTGACCACCCTGCTCGTACCCGACATACCCTGGAGGGGCACCGACAAGACGCGAGACCGAATGCTTCTCGCCGTACTCGCTCATGTCGATACGCACCATGGCGTGCTCGTCGTCGAAGAGGAACTCTGCGAGCGCCTTCGCGAGCTCTGTCTTACCAACACCGGTTGGGCCGAGGAAGAGGAACGAACCAGTCGGCCGGTTCGGGTCAGCAATACCAGCGCGGGTACGACGCACCGCATCTGCCACCGCGGTGACCGCATCGCTTTGGCCGATGAGACGCTTGCCCAGCTCGGATTCGAGCGCGAGCAGTTTCTCTGTCTCACCCTGCATGAGGCGGCCAACAGGAATGCCCGTCCATGCGGCAACGACGTTCGCAATGTCTTCGTCGGTGACCTGGTCATTCACCATGCGCGGTTCACCGTCAACGGTGTCGGCAGCCTCGGCCTGCTCTGCTTCAGCCAGCTGCTTCTCGATGACCGGAATCTCGCCGTACAACAGCTTCGACGCACGCTCCAGGTTGCCCTCGCGCTGAGCACGCTCGGCGTCCATGCGCATGCGGTCGAGCTTCTCACGCAGCTCACCCACGCGGTTCAGCGAGGCACGCTCGCGTTCCCACCGAGCTTCAAGGCCACCAAGTTCGGTCTCCTTGACTGCGAGGTCAGCGCGCAGCTTTGCGAGACGCTCCTTGGAAGCGTCGTCCTTCTCCTTCTTGAGCGCGAGTTCTTCGAGCTTCAACCGATCAACCGCGCGACGCAGCTCATCGATTTCCATCGGGGCCGAGTCAATCTCCATACGCAGGCGTGATGCGGCCTCATCGATCAGGTCGATCGCCTTATCAGGCAGCTGACGCGAGGTGATGTACCGGTCAGACAGCGAAGCCGCAGCAACAAGTGCGGAGTCAGCAATCGTCACCTTGTGGTGCGCTTCGTAACGTTCCTTCAGGCCGCGCAGAATCGCAATGGTGTCTTCAACGGCTGGCTCACCGACGTACACCTGCTGGAAGCGGCGCTCGAGCGCGGCATCCTTCTCGATGTACTCGCGGTACTCGTCAAGCGTCGTTGCGCCAATGAGGCGCAGTTCGCCGCGGGCAAGCATCGGCTTCAGCATCTGTGATGCCGCGACCGAAGACTCACCTCCACCAGCACCCATGAGCGTGTGCAGCTCATCAATGAAGGTGATGATCTTGCCGTCAGACTCTTTGATCTCCTGCAGCACTGCCTTCATGCGCTCTTCAAATTCACCGCGGTACTTCGCACCGGCGATGAGTGCCGAGATGTCGAGGCTGATGAGCTCTTTGTCTTTCAAAGACTCAGCAACGTCACCGGCGACGATGCGCTGCGCGAGACCTTCGACCACGGCAGTCTTGCCGACGCCGGGCTCACCGATGAGTACGGGGTTGTTCTTTGTTCGTCGAGTAAGCACCTGGCTCACGCGACGAATCTCAGCGTCTCGACCGATCACCGGGTCGAGCTTGCCCGAGCGCGCGACCTCCGTCAGATTCACACCGAACTGTTCGAGGGCGCTCTGTCCTTCTTCACCCTGGGCCGGGGTCCAATTTGCCTGCATGTCGCTCCTTCAATGCTGTCGTGGGTCTGCGGGCGGATCGCGGTCACATCGACGCGCGTGCTCAAACTTGAGCTTGATTGACTCAAGTTTATCGAAAGGTTTGGAAAAATGCCAGATCGGAGCACATCATTTGCCCTCTGTTCACTCTGAGCTAACTCCCACTTCGCGCTGTGCGCAACCCTGAATGTGCCGTGCAGCTCTGCGCCGTGTTCGTGCGCTTGCTAGTTCTCGTTCCACCTTTCGCGTTCGGGATAGAGTGGCCGTCTATGACAAACGCGGCCCAAACTCCGACTCACAGCCGCGCCACCTGGATCCTGCTCATCGCCGCAGTCTGCCTCGTCGCGCTCAACCTTCGCATGACCATCACAGGCGTCGGTCCGTTGCTCGACGAGATTGCCGAGACCGAAGGCGGCAGCCCAGCGGTACTGGGCCTGCTCGCGTCGATCCCCCTCTTCAGTTGGGCTGCTTTCTCGCCGCTCGCACAGTCGTTCGCCGCTAAGGTCGGCATCGACCGCGCGGTGAGCTGGGCGCTGCTCGCGCTGACACTCGCAAACGTCTGGCGCGTGATTCCCGGCTCCCCCATCAACATCTGGGCCGGAACCGTCCTCCTCGGTGCCTCCCTCGCCGTCGGCAATGTCTTGCTCCCCGCAACGATCAAACGCGACTTCGGGCCTCGCGTTCCACTCATGATGGGCATCTACTCTGCTCTCCTCAGTGGTGCCGCGGCAATCGGAGCCGGCATCGTCGCACCGATTTCCCACTTCACACCCGCCTCGGGCGAACCGCTCGGGTGGCGCATCGCGCTCCTTGCGACGGGCCTGCTGGCGTTCCCCGCGCTCATCCTGTGGGTGTTCGCCTCGCGCGTTCGCACCAAGAGCGAGCGTGCACGCGCAGACGTTGGGGCGGGCTCGGATCCCGGATCCGCCGACGCAGCTGCCGCCCGATCCGCCGCCCCAGAGTCAAAGCTTGGACTGCGCGTCTGGACCGACCGAGTCGCGTGGACCATCGCGATCTACATGGGATGCCAGTCGGCCACGTTCTATACCTGGGCGACCTGGCTCGTATCAGTCGATATGTCGCGCGGGACGACAGCGATCGCCGCAGGCGCGCACATCATGGTCTACCACATGAGCGGAATGATCGGCTCGTTCGTCACACCGTTCATCTGGCGCGGAAAGATGCGGAAGATCTACCCGCCCTTGCTGCCCTTCATCATGGCGCTCTGCGCGCTCGGGTTCATCGGGGCACCCAGCGTGTTCGTTCCACTGCTCGCGGTGAGCGGATTCATGACAGGATCATCACTCAGCGTCGCCCTCACCATGGTCGTGCAGCGCTCAGGAACCGCCAATGTCGCGGCGGCCACATCAGGCATGTCACAGTCGCTCGGCTACCTCATCGCGGGCATCGCACCGGTGCTCTTCGGCTGGCTCTACCAGGTGGGTGGCAATTGGTGGCTCCCGCTCGTCGTTGTGCTCGTCGCAACTCTCACGCAGACCGCGGCTGGCGTCTCGCTCATGCGTGAGCGAATGGTGTTCGGGCGCGCGAGCGAGTTGCGGGCGTAGGGTTCTAGGCGCACAAAGGGGGCGGGCGTCTGGGATTCCAGATGCCCGCCCCCTTTGCAGTGTTTGCGTTTGTGTTCTCGCTCGCGCTTGTGCGCCTAGACCGCGCGCAGAATAACCGCGCTGCCCTGGCCGCCACCGCCGCAGATACCCGCGGCACCCAGCGAACCGGAGCCAAGTTCGGCGAGCTGACGTGCAAGCGTTCCAACGATCCGCGCCCCTGACGCGCCGATCGGATGGCCAAGTGCGATCGCTCCACCGTGACGGTTGACGATGTCGGCGTCGATGCCAAGATCGCGCACCGACTGCACCGACACCGCAGCGAATGCCTCATTGATCTCAACCGCTGCAAGATCGGTCGCGGTCGCATCGGTCTTCGCAAGCGCGGCGCGGATCGCCTGCGCAGGCTGCGAATGCAAGTGCGTGTCGGGTCCAGCGACGAACGCGGTCGCCTCGACGCGAGCGATCGGAGTTAGCGCGAGGCGCTCAGCCGCCGCCTCACTCACGATCACGAGCGCGGCTGCGCCATCGGTGATCTGTGACGCGTTGCCCGCAGTGATCGTGCCGTCTGCTGCGAACGCCGGGCGCAGGCCAGCGAGCGATTCGGTCGTGGTGGTCGCGCGAATGCCGTCGTCGGTTGTGACAACCTGGTCTCCGCGACGTGACTTCACCGTGAAGGGTGCGATCTCGCCAGCAAGGAAGCCTTCTGATGCCGCTGCGAGCTGGTGCGAACGGGCGGCGATAGCGTCCTGCTCGTCACGCTTGAGGTCGCGATCCGCGTTACCCGACTCGGTCAGCGCACCCATCGCAGTCTTGCTGAATGCGTCAGTGAGGCCGTCATGCTCGGCGGTGTCGACGAGGGTGCCTGGGCCGAACTTCACACCCGCGCGCAGTGCGATGGTGTGGGGTGCGAGCGACATCGACTCCTGCCCAACCGCCACAACGATGTCAGCTTCGCCTGCCTTGATGAGGCGGACCGCCTGCGACACAGCCTCGGTTCCCGACAGGCAGACTGCGTTGATCGTGATGGCTGGGACGTTCATCGGGATGCCCGCCGCGATTGCGGTCTGGCGTGCTGGGTTCTGACCAGCTCCGGCCTGAAGCACCTGGCCCGCAACAAGCTGATCCACCTGGTCTGGAGCGATACCCGCGCGCTCAAGCGCAGCCGCGGTCGCGTGTGCGCCAAGTGCCGTGGCAGGCTGCGCCGCGAGCTGACCTGTGAACTTCGTAAACGGGGTACGGGCATAGCCCACGATCAACGCCGACATCGTTATCTCCTCGCTGCCGCGGATCCACTCACACGGCGATCACACCATCTTGCCGGGTTCTGACCGCTCGCGCACGCATGGATTGCCCAGCCTGCGGGGTGCGCGAGTGTGCAATGGTGCGGGTTTGTGTCGGGGCAACCGCTCTGTGCTGCGTTTTGGCCCGCTCGCTCTCCCGACCCCTACGCCCCAGCTGTTACTTCTCGCCAATATGCATTCGGCCCTCAGTATGCGCCTTGTGCTGAGAACCCCTCTATTGAAGGCCGAAACCATACTGACGGCACGAGGCAACTAGCCACAGGCAAGGGTGGCCGGAGGCCACCCGCGTCAGCACCAAGTCCGTGCAGCTCCAGCCGGGCTCCACCTTGATCAGGCTGCCGCGGTTGGGCCAGCACCCCAACCTTGCCCACATTGCAGTTGCCCACTGGTTTCCTTGGCCGCGTGGTGAACTTCAACCGCGGCCGTCCTCACGCTCAACCTCTCCGCTGATTTTTTGCCCCGCTCGCCCTCCCTTCGTCTGGAGATCGGCCGTCGTTAGGACGATTTCACCTGTTTTCTTTCAGAGGAAGGAGCTTTTTCAAGACCAAGCAAAGGCGCCAGCGAGCTGCGCATCAGAAAACTCCCTGAATTCAGACTTGACCTTGACGTTACGTCAAGTTTTAACGTGAACTGTGGTGAGCAACCGTTCACCAGAAGACAGCGAAAGAGTCAGGCAACACCATGGAGCACTCCATCCAGCAGATCGCACGCGCGGCCGGAACCACTTCGCGCACGCTGCGGCACTATGACGCTATTGGTTTGCTCGCACCGAGTCGCATCGGTGCAAACGGGTACCGCTTCTACGACGACAGTGCGTTGTTGCGATTGCAGCGGATCCTGCTCCTCAAGGAGCTTGGGCTCGGACTCGAAGCCATTGCCGAGGTGCTCGCAGCGCAGGAGTCGCAGAGTGCTGACACCGCAAAAACGAGTGCAGCCTCAGAGCCAGCTCAGGATCACCGCCTGGCAGAGATAGACATTCTCACGTCTCACCTCGCACTGCTCGAACGTGAGCACGAACGAGTCGCAGCGCAGATTGGTTCAGTGCAACGCACGATCGCAGCTCTCCGTCGAACGGCGGCGAACGCACAACAGCAGGAGTCTTCTTCACGAAAACCAGACATTCAGGAGTTGAATCTCATGGCAGAAAACATTTTCGAAGGCTTTGATCACACCGCCCATAGGGAGGAGGTCGAGCAGCGCTGGGGCGCTGCCGCCTATCAGCAAAGCGATGCGTGGTGGCGGTCACTCTCGAAGCGCGACCAGCACGAATGGAAAGCCGCAGTCGCTGAACTCTCACGCGACTGGACGGCAGCAGCCGAACGTGATGAAGATCCCACCGGCCAATCCGGCCAGGCGTTGGCGGCCCGTCACGTTGCATGGCTCCGCAGCGTGCCAGGTACCCCGGCGGCTGACCCTGAAGGCGACCTTCGCGGGTACGTGCTCGGCCTCGCCGAGATGTACGTCGCCGATGACCGCTTCGCCGCCAACTACGGCGGCACGAAAGGCGCGGAGTTTGTACGCGCTGCGCTCATCGCGTACGTCGGCTCGAACGCGAACTAGTCGTGAACTTCTTGTAATTACAAGAAGTTCACGACCGGCAGATGCTTCGGAAGTTCGGCCAGACGAGAACCAAACACCAGTGGCCCGGGCACAATCAAGTGCCCGGGTCACTGCCACGCCTGCCGCCTCACTCGTTCTGTGAGCGAACGAGACCAGACGAAGAATTACCAGATGCTGACGCGCTCTTCGGGATCAAGCCACAGCTTGTCGCCTGGCTTCGTCGAGTATGCCTCGTGGAACGCCTCAAGGTTCGCGACAATCTGGTTGCAGCGGAACTCGTTCGGCGAATGCGGATCAATCGTCAGCAGGCGCACAGTCTCTTCGGGGCGTGACTTCTGCTGCCAAGCGGTCGACCACGAGAGGAAGAAGCGCTCAGCGCCGGTGAGTCCGTCAATGACCGGTGACTCTGCGCCGCCGAGCGAGCGCAGGTACGCCTTCCACGCGATCTCAAGCCCCGAAAGGTCGCCAATGTTTTCACCAATGGTGAGCTCGCCGTTGACCTTCTGGCCGTCAGCGCCCTCGGGCGAAAGCTCGTTGTACTGACCGATAAGTGCGCCGGTGAGCTTTTCGAAGGCCGCACGGTCGTCTTCGGTCCACCAATCGGTGAGCTTGCCGTCACCGTCGTAGCGCGAACCCTGGTCGTCGAAGCCGTGACCGATCTCATGGCCGATCACTGCACCAATTGCACCGAAGTTCGTCGCCGCATCCCACGTGACGTCAAAGAACGGGGGCTGCAGAATCGCAGCAGGGAACACGATCTCGTTGAAGCCCGGGTTGTAGTAAGCGTTGACCGTCTGCGGGGTCATGAACCACTCGTCGCGGTCAATCGGCTTGCCGATCTTGCCAAGCTCGCGCACGAACTCCTGCTCAGAGATATGCCGCGAGTTGCCGATGAGGTCACCCGAATCGACCACCAGCGCCGAGTAGTCACGCCACTTCACGGGGTAACCGATCTTCGGGGTGAACTTATCGAGCTTCTCGAGTGCACGCTCGCGAGTTGCGGGGCTCATCCACGCGAGATCAGTGATCGAGTCGCGGTAAGCCTCGATGAGGTGCGCCACAAGCTCGTCCATCGCAGCCTTCGCACGCTCGTCAAAGTGACGCTCGACGTAGATGCGGCCGACAGCCTCGCCCATCGCACCCTCGACGAACGAGACGCCACGGCGCCAGCGCTCGCGCTGCTCAGGAGCACCGGTGAGCGCGGTGCCATAGAAATCGAAGTTCGCACGCGAGATCTCCTGCGACAGGAGGGCCGCTGATCCGCGCACAATCTGCCAGACCAGCCAAGCTCGCCATGCCTCAAGCTCGTCAGCGTTGTCGCGCGCGCCAGCGAGCAATTCAGCAAGACCAGCGATGGCCTCAGGCTGCGCGGCAACGACCTCAGCAAATGCTGCTTCGGGTGCGCCCATCGCAGCAAGGTACGCGGTCCAGTCGAGACCGGGGGTCAGCTCCTGCAGGCCAGCGAAATCACGCAGGTTGTACATCTTCTGGATGTCGCGGCTCGCAACCTTGTCCCAGTGCGATGCAGCAATGCGAGCCTCAAGCTCGTAGGCAAGACCGCCCAGGCGGTCGGCGTCTGCAACACCAGCAAGGCCGAGCATGCGCGAGATGTGCGCGCGGTACTGCTCGCGGATCTCAGCGAACTGCTCCTCGCGGAAGTACGACTCGTCAGGCAGACCAATACCGCCCTGCATCACGAAGGTGATGTAGCGCGAGGGGTCACCAGGATCGTTGTCGATGAACATGCCGTAGAAACCACCGACGCCAGCGCGCTCGAGCTGAGCGGTGACCTCGATGAGTTCGTCAACCGATGCGACGGCGAGCGCACGCTCGATGTCTGCACGAATTGGCTCTGCCCCAAGCGCGTCAATGCGCTCGGTGTCCATGAAACTTGCGTAGAGGGCTGCGACCTTGTCTGCCTCGGTGGCTGCGGGCGTACCCGGTGCAGGTGCGGGTGTGCCAGTGATGATCTCTCGCACCGCTTCTTCAGCGTTCTCGGCAAGCACGGCGAACGAGCCGTATCGCGCCTTGTCTGCTGGAATCTCGGTGCGGTCCATCCACTTGCCGTTGACGTGGCGGAACAGGTCGTCCTGCGGTCGGACGGCAGCATCGAGCTCGGCGAGATCGATGCCGGATACGAGGGGGCCGTTTGCTGCGTTGCTCATGCGATTCAGACTACAGAGCACTACCGACATTGCGGTGGATGATCGCCGAGGGCGCAAGCGCGTCACAGCGCGCGCTCAGCACTGGGCCCACCCACAGCGTTGCGCCGAGGGTGGGCCCAGCCTCAGAAACTACGCGTCGGCGTCCTCGTCATCGGTAAATGCATCAGGATCGAGCGCCGGAACGTTTGTCGCAGGCCCCAGATGCGATGCTCCGCCTTCTTCGCCCCAACCAGCGCCGGGGGTATGTGCGGGGTCGGAGTCGTGATCTTCGCTGTGACCCTCGTGTGCCGCATGCTCGCGCTTCTCATCGGTACTCATGGTGTTTTCCTCCACATCCTCGCTGATTGGATTCGGTTCCCTTCCATAGTCGCGCGTTTGGGCTCGATCCGCACCCCCTGCGACGCAATTGGGCGGCGGATCGCGCTTCGCGACTACCCTAAAAGCATGTCCGCATCTGCTGTGTCTCAGACACCGCCTCCGCCCCTGCCGTCCCGCCGCACGATTGATCGCGGCATCGCGCACCTTGCGATTCCGGCGCTTGGCGCGCTGATTGCGGAGCCACTGTTTCTCATCGTGGATTCGGCGCTCGTGGGACACCTCGGCGCATCTCCGCTCGCCGGTCTCGCGGTCGCAGCTGCGATTCTGCAGACCGCGGTTGGCCTCATGATCTTCCTCGCCTACTCCACGACGCCGATCGTCGCGAGGCGACGCGGGGCGGGCGATCTGCAGGGCGCGGTCCAGGCCGGAATCGACGGACTCTGGCTCGCGTTCGCACTCGGGGCGGTCGTCGGCGCCGCGATGTGGATCATGTCACCCCAGCTGGTCTCGCTCTTCGGCGTCTCGGGCGAGACCGCTGAGCACGCGCGCATCTACCTCTCGGTCTCGTGCTTGGGCATCCCCGCGATGCTCGTCGTCTTCGCCGCGTCTGGCCTGTTGCGCGGGCTCCAAGACACCAAGACCCCCCTCGCCGTCGCAACCGTCGGATTCGCCGTGAACGCACTCCTCAACTGGTGGTTCATTTACGGACTCGGCCTGGGCGTCGCGGGCAGCGCGTGGGGCACGGTCGTCGCGCAGTGGGGCATGGTGCTCTGCTATTTGGCGGTCATTTCACATCACGCACGGACGCACGGCGCGGGCTTCCTACCCAAACGAGATGGCTTGGGCCACGCTGGCCGCAGTGGCGGCTGGCTGTTCATCCGCACGCTCGGTTTGCGTGCGGCGCTGCTCGCGACCGTATTCGCGGCGACCCAGCACGGCACCGAGGCCACCGCGGCCTACCAAATTGTGTTCACCATCTTCTCCACAGCGGCCTTCGCCCTCGACGCACTCGCGATCGCTGCCCAGGCGATGGTGGGTGACGCACTCGGCTCACGGAACGCGGATCGAGCCCGACTCATCGTGAAACGCACACTCTTCTGGGGAGTGATCTGTGGCGTGGCCATTGGCCTGCTGCTCATCGCGGTGAGCCCCGTACTCGGCGGACTCTTCACGAGCGACCCCGCCGTGCGCGAGCTCCTGCCACCGTCGCTCATCACGCTCGCAGTCGCGCTACCGCTCAGCGGTTTCGTGTTCGTGCTCGACGGGGTGCTGATGGGAGCAGGTGACGCCCGCTACCTCGCATGGACGAGTCTCGCGAACCTCGCCTTCTACCTGCCGTTCCTGTGGGCGGCGACCGTGTTCTTGCCTGCGGGATCCGCGGCCCTTGTCGGAATCACCGCGGCCTTCATGGTCGTACTCATGCTCGCCCGCGCAACCACGCTCGGTTTGCGCGCACGCAGCGATCGGTGGATGGTTCTCGGCGCATAACCAGTTACACTGGCTCGGTGCGAATCGTGGTAGCTGATTGTTCTGTTGACTATGCGGGACGACTGTCCGCGCATCTCCCCCGCGCCAAGCGCGTGCTGATGCTGAAGGGTGACGGCAGTATCCTCGTCCATTCAGACGGCGGATCCTACAAACCACTCAACTGGATGAGCCCTCCCTGCTCAATGCAGACCCTCGAACTCGACGAGGGCGTACGCGAGGTCGGCGTCGTCGAGCAGTGGCAGGTCACCCACAAGAAGACCGCAGACAAGCTCATCGTCTCCATCTACGAGATGATTCACGACTCGTCGCATGACCTGGGCGTGGATCCTGGCCTCATCAAGAACGGCGTCGAGGCACACCTGCAGGAACTGCTCGCAAGCCAGATCGATCTGCTCGGCGACGGCCACACCCTCGTGCGCCGCGAGTACATGACCGCGATCGGCCCGGTCGACATCCTCGCGCGCGACGCCGATGGCGCTTCAGTCGCCGTTGAGATCAAGCGCCGTGGCGAGATCGACGGCGTCGAACAGCTCACCCGCTACCTCGAACTCATGAACCGCGACCCGAACCTTCGCCCCGTGCAGGGCGTCTTCGCTGCGCAGGAGATCAAGCCGCAGGCGCGCACGCTCGCCGAGGATCGCGGCATTCGCTGCGTCGTGCTCGACTACGAGGCGATGCGCGGCCAGGAAGATGTGAACGCGCTGTTCTAGGCCTGGGTTGGGCTTGGGCTTGGGCTCGGGCGAGAGCTTGGGCTCGGGCGAGAGCTTGGGCTCGGGCGAGAGCTTGGGCCCTGGCCTTGGCTTTGGCTTTGGCCGCGTTCGCGCATTTTGAGCTGCGCTGAGCAGATTTGGATGGCGTTCCACCTAAGGCTTTGTGTGGCCTTGCCATCCTGTTTGGGGCTGCCTCGGGCGGCCTTACGCCCGCCCTTGCCTGTGGCATGTTTGGCCCGGAAGCTGGCTGGTTTCGGGGCAGATCGCGGCGGGGATTTGCCTACGTCTGCAAATCGGCCGTCGTCAGCACGATTTTTGCATTATTCGTGCTGACGACGGCCGATTTCTAGACAAAGGCAAGGGTGGCGCTGAGCATTCTGCCTCAAACCTCAGGCTTCAGACTTCAGGCCTCAGTCATCAGGCCTCGGGCAGCAACAGCACCTCGTCGCCGGGCGAGAAATACGACCGGTTCCAGTTCAACTCACTGAGATAGGTCGTCGGTAGGCAGAACCGTTTGGCAATCGCTTCAAAAGCGTCGCCTTCTGAAATCACATACGTTGCTGGGGCACCTGCAGCGTTGAGACCGGGATTGCTCGTTGCGAACTCTCGGGTCCCAGTGTCTACGGGAAGGCCAAAGAAGCGCGTCGAAACTGTGATCTTCGCATACAGCTCGCCATCCTCTCCGAAGAGTTCTTCCTCCCGCGAGAACTCGGCATCAGGCGAACCCTCCACGGGGTCCCCATAGGCCTCGCTGGTTAAGAATTGCTCGGCCACCGTATAGCCCTCGACCGCTTCACGACTCACCTCGACTCTGGGCAGCGTTGAGCACGCATCCGACTCGGCTAGAGCTTGAGATTCTGCCGAGTCGACGCTCTCGACAGGAGCAGACTTCGTCGTGGTCTGGCTCTGGGGCGGCTGAGCAGCGCGTGAGTCCAGGGCCGCGCATCCGGTGAGTACCGCTGCGCAGAGCAGCATTGGGACAACACGTGTAACCGGGTGACGTACACCGCGGGTCTTATTTTGCATATGCGCTCCGCCGCGAAGTTGCTTCGCCAATTGTCGAAGCACCGAGAGTGAGCTTGAAGCATAGCGGATGCACCGCAAATGCAAATCTACCCGAGGGTCGAGTTTCCCTTAAGAGCGCTCCGCGCCGATGCCGGTGAGGATGATGTCGATGCCGCGGGCGAAGGATTCGGCGACGGATCCGCGGCCTGATCCCTGGTCCGATCCGCGCCCATCGGACCCAGCCGGGTCGGCATCGTGCACAGCAGAACCGCTGGCGCTTTCCGCACCAACACCAGCACCGCCAGCAATCAGCGCACCAAACTCCGCGGCCTGCAGATAGGTCTGGGTCGACTGCGCGTGCCCGAACGAGAAGAGCAGCAGGGTGCGCGCACCGTCGGGGCCAACGAGTTCGGCGAGGCGCTGTTCGATGGCGATGGTTCCGGTGTGGAACGCGCTCGCGGTCGCAACGACATCAGCACCGTCTCGCACGGCCAGCAGAGCATCGCGCAGGGCAAGGCAGATGGCTCGCGCCTTGGTGAGCGGATCGCTCTCCGCCGCCGCACGCACAGCCGCCGAATGCAGCACTCCCGCGACGATTTCGTCTGCCATGAGGGCAAGCAGCGACTGCTTATTTGGCACGTGGTGATAGAGCGCGCTGACCTGCACCCCGATCTCAGACGCGACCCGGCGCATCGAGCAATTCTCGAGGCCGTGCTCGTCGAGTACGCGCAGCGCAGCGGCTACGACGTCGGCACGGCTGTTGCGCATGGCACCATCTTATGGCTAACCTGAACACTGTTCACCAGAACACTGTTCAGGTTGATCGTGACGGCGAGCGCCCCTACGATCACCATTGCAAGACCGAAGGAATGACCATGACGCCTGCAGAGGCCACTCAGATCCCCGAACTGCCACAGTCGGAGCAGGGACCCGCCAATAACGACACCAGCAAGCCGACCAAGCGCGCGGCAGCACGACGCCGCAAGCCAGGCACCGATATCGCGCTCATTGCGACGTTTGCCGCTGTGATCGCCGCGTGCGCACTGCTTCCGGCGTTGAACGTTGGCCCGGTACCCATCACCCTGCAGACCTTCGGCGTCATCCTCGCGGGTGCGGTGCTTGGCGCACGCCGCGGCTTCCTCGCCGTTCTGCTGTACCTCGCACTCGGCACGATCGGCATCCCGGTCTTCTCCGGCGGATCGGCTGGCCCCGCAGTCTTCGTCGGTCCCTCAGTTGGCTACCTCGTGGCGTTCCCGTTCACCGCGTTCCTTGCTGGTTTCATTGTCGAGCGTCTCCCCCGCACGAAGATTGCCGCGAGCCTTCCCCTCATTTTCATTGCGGGCCTCGCGAGCAGCTTTGTGTTCATTCACCCACTCGGCATCCTTGGCATGTCGAAGGTGCTCGACCTCACCCTCCAGCAGGCGTTCTTGGCTGACCTCGTGTTCTGGCCTGGCGATGTGATCAAGAACATCCTCGTCGCGATCGTCGCGACCGCTGTGCACCGCGCGTTCCCGCAGATCCTGCCGATCCGCCGCAAAGCGAAGAACGCGGGCGCGACGACCCCTGAACCCCAGCCGGTAGCCTAATTCGGTGATTGTTTTCGAGAACGCTGAAGTCCGCAGGCCTGACGGGTCAGGAGTCATCCTCGAACCCGTCAACCTGCGGCTTTCAGAATCGCTCATCTCGATCATTGGCCTGAATGGCTCGGGCAAATCGACGCTCGCGCGCATGATGAACGGCCTGGTCGTTCCAGATACCGGGCGCGTTCTCGTACTCAACCAATCAGGCGATGACTGGCTTGATACTGCACGCAAGGGATCCGCGGTCAGGAGCGCAGTCGGTTTCTCGTTCACTGATCCGGCAGCCCAGCTCATCATGCCAACCGTGATCGAAGACATCGCGCTGTCCCTGCGTCGGGAGCACCCGCAGAAGGCGGATCGCCTCGCTGCGGCGCACGACGTTCTCGACCGTTTCGGGCTCGCGGATCTCGCAGACCGCAGCGTCCACCAGCTCTCTGGCGGCCAACGCCAGCTTGTCGCACTCGCGTCGGTCCTCTCAACCAACCCTGGCATCTTGGTTGCGGACGAGCCGACCACCCTCCTAGACCTCCGCAACACTCGCATGATCGGCGATCTGCTCTGCACGCTCCCCCAGCAGACCTGCATCGTCACGCACAATCTCGAGCTCGCTGCCCGCGCAGAGCGCACGCTTGTCGTGCACGAGGGGCGGATCGCCTTCGACGGTCCCCCTGCCGAAGCGATCACGCGCTACCAGGAGTTGGCCGGGTGAGCTCAGCGGTACTCGGGGCGTATATTCCCGGCGATGGCCCCCTTCATCGCCTACGTCCCGGCGCAAAGCTACTCGGGCTCTTAGGGTTCTCCGTCGCGGTCATCGCGACCTCGGGTGTCGTCCCCACGGCAATCGCTCTCGCACTCGGCGTCATCCTCGCACTGCTTGCTGGCCTGCGCGGTCGCGGACTCCTGCGCGTTGCACGCGGGTTCGCGATCGTGGCGGTGTTGCTGTTCGCGTTCCAGCTCTGGCAGAGCGACTGGCAGCACGCCTTCGATGTCGTCGGCGGACTCTTTGCCCTCATTCTTGCGGCGAGCGCCCTCACAGCGAGCACCGCCGCCGCCGACATGCTCGAGACGCTCACCTGGGCACTTGGCCCGCTGCGGATCTTTGGCGTGCGTCCCGACCGCGTCGCACTGACGTTTTCGCTTGCGATGCGCGCGATTCCGTCCATGCTCGAGGTTGCACGTGAAACTGGCGACGCAGCCAAAGCACGAGGCTTGGAACGGAGCCCCCGCGCGCGGCTCGTGCCGTTCGTCCTGCGCGCGGTCGCACAGGCGGAGCGCACCGGCGAGGCACTCGCTGCGCGCGGACTCGATGAAGCAGACGATTCAACGCGCTAGCTCGCCACCGCGCCGAGCGTAGTCGAAGCACCAGGCGCGTAGGCTAGACGCATGGCAGCACAGGATCAGCCCCAGGATCAGCCCGACGTTCACCCCGAGGGCGACACCCCCGTCGAGGAGCAGTCGACCACACCCGAGGCGATGTCTGCCGACTCAGCCGGAACCGACGCCGAGGCCGAGGCCAACGCTGACACCGACGCTGAGGCCGACGCTGAGGCCGACGCAGCTCCCGCGGAGCCCGAGATCCCGGCCGAGGTGCATAAGGACTACGAGAACACCGCTGCCCGTGAGGCACTCACCGCGTTCCACGCCGCCCCCGACTACGTGCATCTTGCAGCGCTACTGAACTCGTTCCGTGAGGGCTACCTCGTCGCCGACGTGAGTGGCACCGGTGGCAAGCGCCGCGGACCTCGCGTGCGCACGATCCGCTCAACGCGCGGCCAGCTCGTTCTCCCGCTCTTCACGTCGCTCGCCGAGCTCCGCGCGCTCACGCCAGAGCACAAGCGCAGCGAAGTCAAAGGCGCCGTGCTCCCGGCGCGCGATGCGCTCGGCCTCATCCACTCTGATCGCTTCGTCGCAGCAGAGTTCGACAAGTCTTCGGCATCGCTCGTGCTGCTGCGCAAGTACATCACCCTTGCGCACAGCGACGAGGAGATCACGGCCGAATCGCTTGAGGCGATGAAGTAGGCGATCCGCGCCCCACGCACCAACGCGAACGGGCCGGGCAGGGAATGTTCCCTTGCCCGGCCCGTTCGCCGTTGTGACGCGTGATTAGCGCACGATCTCCTGCAGCGCGTCAGCAGGAGTCTTGATCGTGAAGGCGCGGATGATCTGCATGATGCCGAGCACGAGCATCGAGATGCCGATGAGCCACCAGAGGGTGATCGCACCGAGCAGCGGCGACATGATGAGGGTGAGGCCAGCGAGGATGCTGATGATCGAGTAGATGATCGTCCAGACCTTCTTGCCCTCGATCTTGCTCAGCATGGTGAGTGCGACGATGCCTTCCATGAGCCACAGCACGCCGACCGTGATCGACAGGAAGAGCGCGAGCACTGCGCCGGTGGTGTTGAGGTTCACCGCCATAACGATGCCACCGATGATGTAGAGCAGGCCGAGCAGAACGTGGCCGGTACGTGCCCAGCCAGTCTGCGTGCGGCTGAAGATCGCGCCACCGAGGTACACGACGCCGGCAACAAATGCGTAGGCTGCGACGATCGCAGCGACGACGGAAACAGTGAAGCTTGCCGACTTACCCGGGAAGATCAGGATAAGCACACCAAGCACAGCCGCGACCAGACCGCCGACGCCGAACATGATGCGGGTCGCGTCGGTTGCCTTCGCAGCAAACGGAATCTGGTTCTGAGTCAAGGGTTTCTCCTCTTGATTGCGGTGCGGGCCTCGCGGATGGGGCTCGCAGTTGTTTCCATTCTGTACCAGTTCAGCGATTTTGTGGCAGAACCATCGCGAACAAATTGGTAACGCACACACAGTCACGCAATCTGCGCGACGAAATGGACAAAATCACCACGAAAATCGTCCAAAACGCCTATCGCCCGCGCGTGACCGGCGGGATACGCTGGCGACAGCCCAAAACTTTCAACGCAGAAGGACTGTTCAATGACGCAACAATCAGGCTCAACCGGCACCGTTCAGCTCGAAACCGAGGTGCTTCGCGCGACCGAGTGGGTGATCGAGCCAGGCGGCGCGATCCCCATGCACCCCCACAACTACGATTACGTCGTCGTCCCGATGATGACCGGCACCATGCACGTGCTCAACTCAGACGGTACCGAGATCGTCGCCAACCTCGTCTCAGGTCAGAGCTACACGCGCGCAGCTGGCGCAGAGCACCGCATTGAGAACCGCAGCGCCGACACCACCGTCGTCTTCGTCGAGATCGAGCGGCTGGCGTGAGCGCGATGACGACCACAGACGCATCGAAGCTTATTGTTCGCCCGGTCACTGCGGCTGACCAGGCCGGCTGGGCCGCGCTGTACCGCGGCTACCGCGACTTCTACAAGAAGGAGCACAACCCCGAGGTCTACGAAACGGTGTGGGGCTGGCTGGAAGATCCGGAACACGAAGTTCGCGGACTCGTCGCCGAACTCGACGGTGAACTCGTCGGTCTCGGTCACTACCGCACCTTCGCACGCCCGATTGATGGCGTGACGGCGCTGTTTCTCGATGACCTGTTCACCTCGCCCGCCGCGCGCGGCAAGGGCGCGGCAACGCAGATCCTCGATGAGTTGGCGCGGATCGCCCGTCGCGAAGGCGCAGCCCTCGTGCGGTGGATCACCTCGGAAGACAACGCAACCGCCAAGCGTCTCTACGACAGCCTCGCGTCGCGCGTCGCCTTCGACACCTACGACATGAAGCCGGCACAGCCAGGCGCATAGGCCACATTCACGCTGCGACCGGGGTCGGTCGGTGGGCGCGGATCCGCGCTCTCGCCCGACCCCGGTCGCCGTTTTTCGGCGGCCGCTGCCTAGCGATGCCGCCGCTCAGCTGTGGCGGAGCCGCTCCGTCGCAACCGTCGGCTCGGTCTGACCGTGCGGCCAGCTCTTGCCCTCGGCATCGACTGCGACGAACACGATGCGCTCGAGCGTCAATACTTCCTGGCCAGTGACCGCGTTCTCAACCCGGCAGCTGAGAGTGAGCGAGGTACGACCGAACGCTTTCACCGTGTACTCCAGCACGAGCAGGTCGCCGCGGGCCGCCGTCGATACGAACGCGATCTCGGAAACGTAGCGGGTGACTACATTGATCGTGCCCAGTTGCATCGTCGCAATGATCGCGGCTTCTTCATCGACCCAGTGCAGCAGGCGTCCGCCGAACAGGCTGCCATGCTGATTGAGGTCTTCGGGCTTGACCCACTTGCGGACAAGAATTCGCGCGTCACTCATGCGCCAAGTGTACTGCTGGCTATATGCCGCTTACGGGGCGCGGATTCTTCCCTTGCCCCACCCTGCGCACTCTGGGGGCATGCGGGCTTCGGCTCGAGAGCTCCCCGGCTTGTGAGGCGCACTGCGCGCCACTTCACATCGTTGCCTGAGGCGGCCCCCTCAAACCCACGAAACAGCCCCTTTCCGACACAACAGGCACTTTCATGCGCAAGAAAGCGGGGTTCATGCAAGAAAGGGCCCTTCTCGACGGCGCGACGCTCAGCATTCGTAGGCGGCCACCTGCCTCTCCCCCGAGCGCGCCCCCAGCAACTCGGGATACGCTGGCAACGTGTCGATTCTCGCTGGAATTCTGTTGCTCGTAAACGCCGTCTACAACTTTGTTGTGTGGCCACAGTTCTGGAAGCGCGTTGCCGCCGATCCGCGCGCCCGCGACGAAGCAGGCCGCCCGACCAAGTTCTACACGGTGCACCGCGTGCTCATTTCGATCGCGCTCGTCATTGCAGCAGCTTCTGCCATCGCTGGCGTGCTGATGTTCTTCATCAGCTAGTTTCAGGATTCTTCCGCTGCTTACTCTGCCGTCACTCAGCGGCCACGCATAGGATAGATATTGTGAAGCGAATTCTTACCTACGGCACGTTTGACCTCTTGCACTGGGGGCACATCCGCTTGCTCCGCCGCGCTCGTCAGCTCGGCGACTACCTCGTCGTTGCCGCGTCGACCGAAGAGTTCAACGCAGGCAAGGGCAAGAAGACCTACCACGACTTCGAGACCCGCAAGAACATGCTCGAAGCTGTTCGCTACGTCGACCTCGTGATCCCTGAGACCGATTGGGATCAGAAGATCAACGACGTCAAGAAGTACGAGATCGACGCAGTTGTCATGGGTGGCGACTGGGAAGGCGACCCGCGCTTCGAGATCCTCAAGGACTACTGCGAGGTCATCTACCTCGACCGTACCGAGGGTGTCTCAACCACCAAGATTAAGCGCGACCTGGGCGTCAACGCCTAAGTACGCACGCACTAGGAGGGGCGCGGATCCGGTTTTGGATCCGCGCCCCTCCTCGTTTGCGGTGACGCTGGGCTTGGGTTCTCAGCCGAGACCCGCGAGCCTACGCCTGGGAGCTTAGGTCTGAGAGATTAGACCTGGGAGCTTAAGCCTGGGGTGCCGCCGGCTGTCCTGGCTGCTGCGTGCCGCCGTGGTATCCCGGGATCGGCTCGATGACGACCGCGGTTCCGTATGCGCAGAACTCGGTGAAGTTGCCGATGGAGCCTGAGTCGAAGCGCATGGCGATGACGGCATTGGCGCCGCGGCCCTGGGCTTCTGCCCACATGCGGTTCATGACCTCCCAGCGCGATTCGTAGATCACCTTGGTGTACTCGGGCATCTCGCCGCCACCCAGCGAGCGGAAGCCCGCCGTGAAATTCTGACCGAAGTTCGCCGAGCGTACCGTGAGGCCCATGACCTCGCCCATGACCTGGGTGACGCGGTACCCGGGAACCTCGTTGGTGGTGACAACAAACATGCTGGCCTACTTTCTGTGTTGCGCTGGCGTTCGCTTCGCTATCAAGACTAGTTGCCAGAGCCCGCGCTGCTCCGCGCGAAAGCAGCCAACCCCGAGAAAACAGCCAACCCCGCGAGATGGGGTGTTTCTCTCGAAACACGGTCTTTCATGCGCATGAAACAAGGTGTTTCGGCGGAAAGTGTCCATCTCGCGGGGTTGGGATGCCCGGTTGTGCGCCCTGGGTTGGGGCGCCCTGGGTTGGCGCACGCGGTTAGCGTGCGGCGCTGGCGCGGGCTTACAGCACCTTCGAGAGGAAGGCCTTCGTACGCTCGCGCTGCGGGTTAGTGAGCACCTCAGTTGGGTCACCAGACTCAACCACGACGCCGCCGTCCATGAAGACGAGGGTGTCTGCAACCTCGCGGGCGAAGCCCATCTCGTGCGTGACCACGACCATCGTCATGCCGCTCTCAGCAAGACCCTTCATGACGTCAAGCACTTCGCCGACGAGTTCTGGGTCAAGCGCCGAGGTTGGCTCGTCGAACAGCATGAGCTTCGGCTCCATCGCGAGCGCACGTGCAATTGCCACACGCTGCTGCTGGCCACCCGACAGGTGCGCCGGGTAGTAGTCGTAGCGTTCAGCGAGTCCCACACGCGCGAGCAGCTCCATCGCTCGAGCTTTGAGCTGCGCTTTCGATCCGCCCTTACGAAGCAGACCGGGTGCGAGCATCACGTTCTCGAGCGCCGTGAGATGCGGAAACAGGTTGAATCGCTGAAACACCATTCCGATGTCACGCCGCTGCTTCGCAGCCTCACGCGGGTGCATCTCATAGAGCTTGTCGCCCTTTTCCCGGTAGCCAACCACCTCACCGTCGACTTCGAGTCGACCGGCGGTCACGGTTTCCAGGTGGTTGATGCAGCGCAAGAAGGTTGATTTTCCTGAGCCAGACGGCCCGACGAGGCACAAGACCTCACCGCGCTTCACCTCAAGTGAGATCGACTTCAAGACAAGGTTCGAGCCGTATGACTTTGAGACGGCCTCGGCACGCACCATGGGGGTATCGTTCATCGTGGTCACTGAGCTGCCCCGTTTCCTTCTTCTGTGCCTCCGCGTGCGGCTCTGCGTGGTTGCTGTTCTGCAACTCCGCGCTGCGCCGCTTCAGGAGCCTCGCCCATCACTTCAAGCACACCTGTCGCGAGGGACGGCTTCATCACATCGGGACGCTGCCCCAGGCCCTTCGCAAAGTGCTTCTCAAGGTAGTACTGCCCCACCATGAGCACAGACGTAATCACGAGGTACCAGATCGAGCCGACGATGAGCATCGGTACCGGCTTGTATGTGACGGCAGCGATGTCACGCGTTCGCGTGTAGAGCTCAAGCGTGAACGGCACCGCTGTAACCAGCGAGGTCGTCTTCAGCATTGAGATCACTTCGTTGCCCGTTGGAGGAATGATGACACGCATCGCCTGCGGCAACACCACTCGGGTCATTGTGTGCCACCAGCCGAGGCCGAGTGCAACAGCAGCTTCTTCTTGTCCCTTTTCCACGGCAAGCAGGCCAGAACGAACAATCTCAGCCATGTAGGCTGCCTCGTTCAGCGCGAGACCAATCACGGCAAGCGTGAAGAAGCTCAGTAGGTCCTTCGTGTCCAGCGAGATCCACGGATCGGTAAAGGGAATTCCAATATCGATCGTCTTGTAGATCGTTGCGATCAGGCCCCAGAAGGTGAGCTGTACGTACACCGGAGTACCGCGGAAGATCCACAAGTACACCCAGGCGACCGCACGAACGACGGGGTTCTCCGACAACCGCATGACCGCGAGGGTGATACCCAGCACGATTGCGATGATCATCGAGTAGATCGTGAGTTGTAGCGTATAGCCGATCGCCGAGATCACTCGCTGGTCAAAGAGGTACTGACCTACGATGTCCCACGAATACACCGGACGATTGAACGCGGCGTCATAGATGAACAACGCAACGCAGGCGAGGAGAACGACCGCAAAGACCATTCTGCCCGGGTGTCGAAGCCGAACTGCTTCAATCGGCTTCGACACCGCGTGAGTCTGAGTTTCAGACATAGCTTTGAGCTTTTCCTGTACCCGAAGGGTTCCGATTACTCCTTGCCGCCATTAATAACGGCGGCATCGAGTGCACCGGCTTCAACGCCTGCTGCGCTGAGGATCTTCATGTACGAGCCGTCATCGATGAGTGACTGCAGCGCCGCGTTGACCGCAGCGGTCATGTCGCTCCCCTTCTGAGTTGCGAAGCCGTACGGTGCACCGTCGAAGATGTCGCCAACGAGCTCAAGTTCACCCGAGAGCTTTGCAACAGCCGCACCGGTGACGGGCGAGTCAGCCGAGAAGGCGTCAGCCTTGCCATTGACTACCGCGTTGGTGACCTCAGACTGCGCAGCGGCAGGAAGCACGGTGATCTCAGGCTTACCTGCAGCCTTGCATGCTTCATTGCGTGCTGGCATCTCGTCGGTGTGCTGAACGGTACCGGTCTGCACGGCTACGGTCAGGCCACATGCATCGTCAGGGTTGATGTCGCTGCCGGGCTGAGCAGCCCACTGGCTACCCGCATCGAGGAAGTCAACGAAGTCAACTGCCTTCTGACGTTCGACGTTGTCAGTGAAGGACGATGACCCCATGTTCAGGGTGCCTTCCTCCAGTCGAGGAAGGATGCTATCGAAGGGAAGTATCTCCCATTCAGGGGTCAGACCGAGCTTTGCTGCGACGGCCTCTGCGAGCTCGACGCCCCAACCGATGGGCTTGCCGTTCGCATCCTTGTACTCGTTGGGCGGGTATTCGGCGTCAGTGCCGATCGTGAGCACGCCTGATTCCTTCACGTCAGCCGGAAGGAGCGCAACTGCCGCAGCATCTGCCTGGATCTCGAGGCCTGCCTTTTCAGATGTGCCTTCGGACTCCTTCTCTGCGTTGTTCACACAACCGGTCAGAGCGAGCGCTGCCGCAGCAGCAAGGGCGGGAATTACAAAACGAATCTTCATCGATTCCTCCGTTATTACAAACGTATTCAAGTATTGGCGCTGTCGGGCTGACAATTCGCGTCAGAACCGCATCGCCGGTATCGGGTGAAACATTACCGAGTCTTTGGTCACTTTCAACGTGATTGATCTGTAATTGTTGCTTATCTGTTTCCAAAGCACTTTCGCCATGGTGCATTCCCCCAAAACCGGCAAGATTCTTGCGCAGATGTTTGTCCAGAAACAGCGAAGGTGCCGCACACTCGTGCGACACCTTCGTAAGTTGATCGGCGGATCAAGCTGCCGAGAGAATTACCAGCCGCGCTCAGCGAGACGGTGTGGCGCCGGGAGATCCGCCACGTTGATACCCACCATGGCTTCGCCGAGACCTCGCGACACCTCAGCGATCACATCGGGATTGTTGTAATTCGCCACCGCGCGAACAATTGCCGCAGCGCGCTTCTCAGGGTTGCCCGACTTGAAGATGCCAGACCCAACGAAGACACCATCAGCGCCGAGCTGCATCATCATTGCAGCATCAGCAGGGGTTGCGACGCCGCCAGCAGTGAAGAGCGTCACAGGCAGCTTGCCGGTGCGTGCTACCTCGGTGACGAGTTCGTACGGCGCCTGCAGCTCTTTCGCTACGACGTACAGTTCGTCTTCCTGCAGACGGGTCAGTGCCGCGATTTCCGCCTTGATCGTCCGAATGTGCTTTGTCGCCTCAGAAACATCGCCGGTCCCGGCCTCGCCCTTTGAGCGGATCATGGCAGCACCTTCTGTGACGCGACGAAGCGCCTCGCCCAGGTTCGTGGCGCCACAGACGAAGGGAGCCGCGAATCCGCGCTTGTCGATGTGGTTCACGTAGTCAGCGGGCGAAAGCACCTCCGACTCGTCAATGAAGTCGATGCCGAGTGACTCGAGCACCTGAGCCTCAACAAAGTGGCCGATGCGTGCCTTGGCCATGACGGGAATATCGACGGCCTCCTGGATGCCAGCGATGAGGTCGGGATCGCTCATACGAGCTACGCCACCCTCAGCGCGGATATCAGCAGGAACGCGTTCGAGTGCCATCACGGCAACAGCGCCGGCGGCCGCAGCGATACGAGCCTGTTCGGCGTCGACAACGTCCATGATGACACCACCCTTGAGCGAGGTGGCGACGTCGAGTTTTGCAGAAAGATTCTTGTGTTCAGTCATGCCACCAGCGTGACACTGGTTCACCCGGTGGACTTTGTTTTACAAAACCAGGTAGGCCAATTTTGCGATGTGGCGGGAGACTTTGGTACATCGGACTTCCTGGCCTTAGGCTCGCGCGAGCCCGCGTTGCTGATGTTGCCGAGCGACGCGAACGCGGGCGTACCAGCGAGGGTCAATACCCCGGCCAGAAGAAATGCGTTGAGCCTAGCTACTCTCTTGAATTGCCAATCTCTCTTAATGAACAACGAGCGTGTGCAGCGGAACCCATTCGAGCCTCCGCACTTGCTCACAGAAAGTCCGATGCCCGTCCATGCACGCCCCCGACTCGACCACGGTCAACGGCATTGGCAAGAACAAGAAAAGAATCAGGGCAAGACCTACAGCCGCAAACACCACAGTTTGCCTTCGAAAGCCAGCGCCCTGTAAAGCCACCGAGTACCCCTTTGTCTCATCAGACAAAGTCAGGCTAAACATGGATTTTGGCTCGTCTAAGGGGCGCAAACGAACTGACTGGAAGTGCTCCCCAGTCGCGACATGTCACCTCAAAGCGCGTTGCACGCCTGTCTTCGACGCGGGTACGAGGTGACTCAAAGGTTGGGCAAACTCGGGCGCCAAGACAGCGCAGATTCTTGTCATTCCCCGTCAGTTTCATGACCGCGGCGAGTTCGGCTATATCCTCGATGCACGCGCAGCTCAAGAAGAAGACCGCTTGGGATCATCAACCAAAGATCCCTTCTCGCGATTCTCACGATGGCAGTTATACAAGGCCAAGAAGTGTGGTCGTTACAGCAGAGCGAACACAAGCTCCAGAACCACTACGACCGCGACAAGCAGGAACACGACACTCGCACACAAATCAATCACCGGAGTAGCGCGTCCAAACCACCGCTGAAACGCACGCGATGATGTGAGCAACGCAAATGCGACGAACCAAGCCAGTCCGACAACCGTGAGCGCAACCACAACAAGCGTGCGGTCAAACAGCGTCGCTTCCGCCGGCAGTATCTGCGAAAAGAGGGCGGTGAAGAACAGCAGCGCCTTCGGGTTCGACATGTTTGTCACAAACCCCTGCCACATCGGGCGCCTTGCCGACCAGCCAGTGGCAGATTCGCTGACTTGCGACTGATCCGCACTCGCCACATCACGCACCTCGGTACGGTCACGACGTTCGCGCAGGGCGCGGATCGCGGATCGCCCACCCTGCACACCCATCCAGCCGAGTACAGCTGCACCAACGAGTTGCAAAATCGGCAGCAGACCAGGCAAGGCAACCACGATCGCCGCAAGCCCTGCGACCGACGCTGTCGTCCAGACCGCATTTCCGGTCATGATCCCGGCAGCGCCCCAGAGGGCGGCCGTTCTGCTCCGCACTCCGAGCTTAAGCACGAGGAAGGTATCGGGGCCAGGAACGACCACCGCAGCTGCAAACGTCACTAACAACGTCACCCAAGCCGCTGCCGGCATCGCGCTCACTACCACCTACCAATTCTGCCAGATCGTACGCATCAATCTGCACGGTGTGACCTTGTGCGACAAGGGATGCGGGGCCCATCACATCGAGGTAATGACAGCCTTGCCTTGCTTGTGCATCGGCTTGTTTCGGACGATGATGACACTATGAGCGACGAGCAGAGCATCGAATCCGCCATCAACCATTTGCATGAGCGGCACAAAGAAGAAGGCATCGGGCAGCGACTGAACTGGTTGCGTGCTGGTGTGCTCGGCGGAAACGATGGCATCGTCTCCGTCGCAGGTGTTGTCATCGGCGTGGCCGCGGCATCCCCGGGGAACACCGCAGCCATCATGACCGCGGGCGTGGCCGCTCTCGTCGCTGGTGCGTTCTCAATGGCAGGCGGCGAGTATGTCTCAGTCAGCACGCAGCGTGACACTGAGAAGGCGCTCATCGAGCGTGAAAAGCAGGAACTTAAAGAGCAGCCCGCCGCAGAGCTTGCCGAATTGACTGGACTGTACCGTCGCCGTGGGCTCTCCGCCGCGCTCGCACGCCAGGTCGCAGAAGAGCTCACTGCGCACGACGCACTTGCGGCGCACGCAGAAGTCGAACTCGGCATTGACCCCAAGGAACTCACCAGCCCCTGGGCCGCAGCGTTCTCCTCATTTATCGCTTTTACGGTCGGCGGACTGATTCCGCTCATCATGGTGTTGCTGCCCTTCGGCAACCCGGTCATCACCACTGCCGTCGCCGTCGTCGTCGGCCTCTTCTTGACGGGGTGGATCAGCGCCAAGCTCGGCGATGCACCGCGAGGTCCGGCGATCTTGCGCAATGTGCTCATGGGATCCGCCACGATGCTTGCGACTTACCTCATCGGCCTACTCTTTGGCGTCGCGGTCTCGTAACCCCGCTGCTATGCAGAATGCCCCGCTCCTCACAGTGTGAGAGGCGGGGCATTCTGCATAGCAGCAGCGAGCGTTAGTCGAGATTGGTCGGAGCCGCAGGCAGGCCTACGAAGTCTTCAAGGTTCTTTACGCCCTGCTCGTGCATCGCCGTCGCGACGTCAACGCCCACGTAGCGGAAGTGCCATGGCTCAAACGTGTACCCAACTGTCGGCTGCTCACCATCGTTGTATCGAAGGATGTAGCCGTACTGCCAGGAGTTCTCCCGAAGCCACGCCCCGGTTGCCGTGTCTCGGAAGCACTCGGAAAGCGCACACCCTTCATCACCCTCGAGGTCTACAACGAGACCGGTCTGATGCTCAGAGAAACCGGGACGAGCGGTATCTCGGTCGGCAAATTCGACGCCGCCCTCAGCGACGAGACCGTCGTAGATCTCTTTCTGCAGCTCATAGTCGCGGTACCCGCTCGTAATCTTGATCGGCACACCTGCTGCCACCGATGCGTCATACATGCTTCGCAGCGCAGTTGCAGCCTCGGCCCGGATCGGGTGACCCCACACAGAAGGAATGCCTTCTGGCACCACCAAGTCATCGGGTGCCCAGTCAATCGGATTCATCGGTCGCTGTTTGTTGACCACGACCGTGATGGAGCTCGGCGAGTCAACATCGTAGGTCGGCTTGGGCGCAGGTTCAGGTACAGGCTCAGGCTTTGGTTCAGGCTTCGGAACCGGTTTGGGTGCTGGCGTTGCCGCCGCAGGAGGAGCTGGAGCGTACCGCGCCTGCAGCGCAGGCCAAAAGATCACGCCAAGCACCACCAGCAGCGCGACCACGCCACCGCCGATACCCAGACCAATCTTGAGCCGACGTCGCCGCCGTGCCCGTACTTCGGGATGTTTTGCCCAAGTTTTCTCGATGCTCATTGCTTTCATCGTTTCATATCCCTCCGACATTTGGCTGCGGATCCGCGCCCTGCTCACCAATCAGCCGCGTCATAGCGCGAAAAAGCCGAGGGACCCATGCTGTGCGCATGAGCCCCTCGGCAACTCGAGATCAGTCAGTCACTGGTCTCAGCGATGAACTAGATCGCGGACTTCGCTGAGCGACGGCGCCAGAACGCCAGCGCGCCACCCGCAGCGATCAGCAGACCCGCAATACCCGCGAACAGCAACGGCGAAGTGCCGCCAGTGTTGGGGAGAGCGTTCACGATCGGGTTGCCCGGGTGAGCTGGATCGGTCGGCTTCGAAGGCTCGGGATCGGTCGGCTTTGAGGTGTTGTCATCGTCGAGGACGATAACGCCAGCATCCCACGTCGGGTCGATACCCTCGCTCGCGAGCACATCGCCAAAGAGGTAGTCCTTGGTCAGGTACGTGTTCGAGTCATCAAGCACGATCTTGCCCGAGAAACCAGTCTTGGTATTCGCGTTTGAATCGTTCTCGTGGGTCGAACCCGCTGCACGTTCCTTCGTGAACCCGTAAGTCTTCTTCTGAGCATCGGTGAGCGTGAACTTCACTTCATACTCGCCAGCGGGGAGCTGGTCGAAGATGTACAGACCGTTCTCGTTGGTCACCGTCGATGCGATGATCTCGCCGTCCTGGTAGAGATCTACGCGGACACCCGGCAGTACCTCTTCAGGGTGATCTGACTCGGGGCCGTCCTGCTTGCCGTCCTTGTTTGCGTCAATCCAAACAAAGTCGCCAATGGCGTAGGTCTTGCCAGCCTTGTTCGCAAACTCGACTACCGGTGACACCGAGATGTCATCTACAACGAACTCGTGCAGCTGACGCTCAAGGATGTACCCCTTTGGCGCAACATCCTCGCGCAGCCAGTACGTGCCGACTGCGTCTACCGTCGCGGGTGAACCGTCTGCCTGGACGATGTTGCCATCAACAAGCTTGAGGTCGGTGAAGAGCTGAACCTTCTTCGAGCTGTCCTTCGGATCCGCACCGAACAGTGAGAACCGTGCGTAATCGTCAGAGATGGTCTTCGACGCGTCATCCGCATCGACCTTCTTCAGGTCGAGCTGCAGTGCGGGCTTGTTCCAGAGCGTTGCTGCTTCAGAAGTGCCCTGAGCATCGACAGTCACCTCAACGAGGTCCTTCGCCAAGATGTAACCCTTGGGGGCGACATCCTCACGGAGCCAGTACGTGCCAATTGCATCGACGACCACCGAAGTGCCATCTGCGGACTCGATCACGCCGTCAACGAGACGGAGGTCGCCAAACACAACCGTCTTCTTATCTGCTGCAAGCAGCGAGAAGCGTGCGTCATCGTCGTTCAACACGTTGTCCGGGTCGACGCTGTCCTGCTTGAACAGGCTCAGCGGGTAACCGTTCGTCGGCGTGATTGTCGCGGTCGAACCAGCCATCTTGTTCTTGATCGCGACATTCGGAGTGAAGTCGTTGACCTTAACCTTGAAGAGCAGCGTCGGAGTCTGCTTCTGGCTGATCGGACCGGTCTTGATCGTCACCTTGCCATCTTCGTAGCTTGCAGTGAGATCAGAGTCAATCAGATTGACCGAGGTCGGAGTGCCAGCAACCTGGTGATCCGTGTTCAAGAACTCGACAAACTCAACGCCTGCAGGCAGGGTGTCAACAATCTCCTTGAAGACCTTGTTGTACTTGCCGTGCGCGTTCAGCGTCACTCGGTAAATGTACTCGTTGTTGACGAGCTTGCCGTCAGCGTCAAGCGCTGCACGAACATTGCTTGAGTAGTTGCCAGTTTCAGCGTTGAACACCTGCTTGCGCAATGAGAGTTCATCACCGTACGAGGTGCTCTGCACGTCCCAGCTCGACTTGAAGGTGATCTCCTGGCCTTCGCCGAGGTAATCTGCAGAGTTACTGAGGAACTTCGTTTCCTTGCCATCGAAGACATGGGTAACGAGATCGAGGTGGACACTCCACTTGTCCTGGTAGGTCGTATCTGCGTACGTATCCTTGACTGCCGTTGCAAATGCCGCGTTGGGAGCGATGATGAGATTACCATCGGCATCGATCGAGAGATCGAAGTGCTCGCCAGTCAGCTTGACGCTACCGTACACGCCATTGATCGATTCCTTGATTGCAGGAAGCGTTGCATCAGTGACGTTAAACACCGAGTGATCAATCTTGTCAACGATTCGCGACTGCGTCGCAATTGGGAGGTCCTTGCCAGTGGACTTGAAGTCCTTGCCAATCTCGAAGCCGTAGTTCACCTTGATTGAGTGACCAGGCTTCGCCTTGATCTCAGTCGCGTTGGTCGACTTCTTGAACATCTTGTCGTCAGTCACGCCACCGCTGGTGTCGATGTCAACAGTGATGTTCGTGTCGGCGTTGGTCCAGTGAGGTTGATCCCCCTTGCGGACGCTGTGCTCGTACATAGCCCAGTTGCGGATCGTGTACGTATCGTCGTAGAGCGATCCACTCGACTTCTGGTCGGTGAGCTCGTTGAGCTGTGCCTTCACCTTGAGCGCGTAGCTCTTGGTGACGTCCTGGCCGAAGTTCACCATCAGGGTGCGACCATCAAGGATGTAGTGCAGTGCGTACTTGTCTGCCTTGAACTCTTCGTTCGTCACTGTTGCGCGATCGACAGGGGTGAGCTTTGCGGCCTGGCCATCAACCGTGAGCGTCAGGAACTCAGGGTCCGCTGCAAGCCACTCTGCTTCAGCCGGGAGCTCGTCAGTCATCACAACGTTCCGCTGAAGTGAAACTGCGGTGCCCGCAAATGAAGCAAACTTCGTGAGATCTGCAGTCATCGTGTAGGTGACCGGGATCGATGAAGGGAGGGCACTGCCGGCAGCAAGAATCTCGTCAAACTTCTTCTTGTCGACGTCAACGGTCTTTCGGAAAGCCTCGCCGTAGCCGGGGCGCTCCATACCGTCCAGGTAGCCCTGTACCTGAACTGTTGCAGATGCAGTTTCCTTCGAGCCCTCGGTGACTGTGTTCTTCACGGGGAACGCAAAAGCGCCACCGTCAACACCGTCAATACCCTCGTCGTAAGCAGCTTGGAGCTTCTTCTCAAGAGCGAGACGTGCGGCTTCACCAGCAATCTTCACCTGGTAGGAGAAAGTGTAAGTCGAGTTCTTTTCTGCGGTGAACGTGTGGGTAAATGACTGACCGGAAATCGTCTTTGCGTTGACGGCATCAGTTTTCTTGGCGTTGAGGCCCTTTTCGTCACGCACTTCAGAAGCCACAGTGAGCTTTCCGTCAAACATGAAGTTTGCGTCGTCGAGGGTGTCGGTGAACGTGATTTCGCCACCGTCAACGCTATTCACCGTGTAGGTGTAAGTCATCGTGTCGTTCAACGCGTCTTTGCCGACACTGACCTTGCCGTGCTCACGGTTCTTGTCGTCTGCGGCAAAGCTGATCGTGACATGTGGGTTCCAGCTACCATTCGCAGCTCGCTTGTCGCGACCTTCTGCAACGAAGCCGGGGTTGTCGTCTTCCTCGAGGAAGACAATACGTACCGGGTCCGACGGGTTACCATCGAGCATCCAGCTCACATCTTTGAACTCGGAGTCGAGGCGCTCATCAACGGTGAATTCGAACTCGAGTACTCCCTGTGCGAACTCGGGATCGATCTCGTCAACAAACGTGATGCGCACGCTGCCGTCATCAAGGAGCTCAAGTGACTTGACTGCCTCGTTGCCAGCCGGAACGACCAGCGAGGACTTTGAGATCGAGAGACCTGCGGGCGGGGCAAAGGTCATGACCTGGCCCGGATCAACCTCGTCATAGCCGACCGAGAACTTGTAGGTGGCACCCTCAACGAAGATGGGTGCACCGTCATGGGAACCGGAAGTGCTCGAGAAGCCAACGAGCGTCAGCGATCCCTTGCCGGTGGCACCAGCAGCAGCTGATTCCTCCGCTGCAAATGCTGGCGTATTAAAGCCCGTAAATACGAGCAGCGTCGCAAGCAAGCTTGCTATCAATGGCACGAAAAAGCGCGCACGAATGCGCGGCTTGATGTACTCAGACATCGTCGTTCCCCCCTAGAAACGAAAAAAGACCGCGAACTAGTCGCGGCCTCGCGTATACGAAGCAGAGATGTCTACTCCTGAGATTCGTGTGCCTGTCCCCACAGGTCACACAATGTTCGTCTTATTCTTTCACACGAAAGATACGTGAACAAGTGTTAATTAAATGATCTTCAAAATATTTTCGAAGGGCCTGGACGATGAGCCGAAGCCATCCCGAGCACGGTATCCCTGAAGCGTTTTGGGTACAAAAAAAGGGGCCCCCGCAACGGAACCCCTAACACCCACACACGCGAGCACACCCCACACAATGT
>NZ_VXCR01000009.1:0-5456 GCF_052850455.1 Leucobacter sp. 1207-22
TTTGTCAGTGTTTCTATTTGTCAGGTCAAACTCGCATCTTGTCTGCCTTATTCCGGTGGATGGGTGCTTTTTGTTTTTTACGGAGAGTTTGATCCTGGCTCAGGACGAACGCTGGCGGCGTGCTTAACACATGCAAGTCGAACGATGAAGCCCAGCTTGCTGGGTGGAAGAGTGGCGAACGGGTGAGTAACACGTGAGTAACCTGCCCTTGACTCTGGGATAAGCGCTGGAAACGGCGTCTAATACTGGATACGACCTATCACCGCATGGTGTGTGGGTGGAAAGATTTATCGGTTTTGGATGGACTCGCGGCCTATCAGCTTGTTGGTGAGGTAATGGCTCACCAAGGCGACGACGGGTAGCCGGCCTGAGAGGGTGACCGGCCACACTGGGACTGAGACACGGCCCAGACTCCTACGGGAGGCAGCAGTGGGGAATATTGCACAATGGGCGCAAGCCTGATGCAGCAACGCCGCGTGAGGGATGACTGCCTTCGGGTTGTAAACCTCTTTTAGTAGGGAAGAAGCGAAAGTGACGGTACCTGCAGAAAAAGCACCGGCTAACTACGTGCCAGCAGCCGCGGTAATACGTAGGGTGCAAGCGTTGTCCGGAATTATTGGGCGTAAAGAGCTCGTAGGCGGCTTGTCGCGTCTGCTGTGAAATCCCGGGGCTCAACTCCGGGTCTGCAGTGGGTACGGGCAGGCTAGAGTGCGGTAGGGGAGATTGGAACTCCTGGTGTAGCGGTGGAATGCGCAGATATCAGGAAGAACACCGATGGCGAAGGCAGATCTCTGGGCCGCTACTGACGCTGAGGAGCGAAAGCATGGGGAGCGAACAGGATTAGATACCCTGGTAGTCCATGCCGTAAACGTTGGGAACTAGATGTAGGGCCTGTTCCACGGGTTCTGTGTCGTAGCTAACGCATTAAGTTCCCCGCCTGGGGAGTACGGCCGCAAGGCTAAAACTCAAAGGAATTGACGGGGGCCCGCACAAGCGGCGGAGCATGCGGATTAATTCGATGCAACGCGAAGAACCTTACCAAGGCTTGACATATACGAGAACGCTGTAGAGATACAGAACTCTTTGGACACTCGTATACAGGTGGTGCATGGTTGTCGTCAGCTCGTGTCGTGAGATGTTCGGTTAAGTCCGGCAACGAGCGCAACCCTCGTCCTATGTTGCCAGCACGTTATGGTGGGAACTCATGGGATACTGCCGTGGTCAACACGGAGGAAGGTGGGGATGACGTCAAATCATCATGCCCCTTATGTCTTGGGCTTCACGCATGCTACAATGGCCGATACAATGGGTTGCGATACCGCGAGGTGGAGCGAATCCCAAAAAGTCGGTCTCAGTTCGGATTGGGGTCTGCAACTCGACCCCATGAAGTCGGAGTCGCTAGTAATCGCAGATCAGCAACGCTGCGGTGAATACGTTCCCGGGCCTTGTACACACCGCCCGTCAAGTCATGAAAGTCGGTAACACCCGAAGCCGATGGCCTAACCCTTGTGGAGGGAGTCGTCGAAGGTGGGACTGGTGATTAGGACTAAGTCGTAACAAGGTAGCCGTACCGGAAGGTGCGGCTGGATCACCTCCTTTCTAAGGAGCACTCGAACTTTTTGGTTCGTAGATTGCCTAGATCATCACCGAGTGTGTGGTGCTAGGTGCTCATGGGTGGAACATTTGATAACAGGGTCAGGTCTGTGGTTGTTTCGCGTAGTACGCCGGGGATTGAGTTCTCTGGTTGGAATCGTGGGATGGTTGTGGGTTTGGTTCGTCTGGTGCATACTATTGGGTCCTGAAGGTCCAGCGTGCCTACCATTTTGGTGGTGGGTGTTGGGTCCTTTTCCGGCCGGGGGTTACGGAACGTGTTGTTCGTGGCTTTTGGACTGGTCGTACGTTGAGAACTACACAGTGGACGCGAGCATCTGCCACACACACTCTTGTTGTGTGTGGTGATACTGATTTAATTTTTGGTCCCGCACTCGCTTATAGCTTTGGAATGCTTCCCAGTGTTTCTTGGTGAATGGGTGCGGGTTTCTGATATTCATGTAATTTCAAGTCTCAAAGAGCAAACGGTGGATGCCTTGGCATCTGGAGCCGAAGAAGGACGTAGTAATCTGCGATAAGCCTCGGGGAGCCGATAAACGGGCTGTGATTCGAGGATTTCCGAATGGGGAAACCCCGCCAGGGCGCTTGTCGTACCTGGTGACTCCCGCCTGAATATATAGGGCGGGTAGAGGGAACGTGGGGAAGTGAAACATCTCAGTACCCACAGGAAGAGAAAACAATAGTGATTCCGGTAGTAGTGGCGAGCGAACCCGGATGAGGCTAAACCGTGTATGTGTGATACCTGGCAGGGGTTGCATGCGCGGGGTTGTGGGACATGCCTGGAGACGCTGCCAAAGTTTCCGACGTGAGAGTGAAGCTATAGAAGAACCGCTTGGAAGGGCGGGCCGTAGTGGGTGAGAGCCCCGTATTCGAAATGGTTTTACCGCGTGGTGTGTATCCCAAGTAGCACGGGGCCCGAGAAATCCCGTGTGAATCTGTCAGGACCACCTGATAAGCCTAAATACTCCCAGATGACCGATAGCGGACTAGTACCGTGAGGGAAAGGTGAAAAGTACCCCGGGAGGGGAGTGAAATAGTACCTGAAACCGTTTGCTTACAATCCGTCGGAGCCTCCTTGTTGGGGTGACGGCGTGCCTTTTGAAGAATGAGCCTGCGAGTTAGCGATATGTGGCGAGGTTAACCCGTGAGGGGTAGTCGTAGCGAAAGCGAGTCTGAATAGGGCGATATAGTCGCGTGTCCTAGACCCGAAGCGAAGTGATCTATCCATGGCCAGGTTGAAGCGCGTGTAAGAGCGCGTGGAGGACCGAACCCACTTAGGTTGAAAACTGAGGGGATGAGCTGTGGATAGGGGTGAAAGGCCAATCAAACTTCGTGATAGCTGGTTCTCTCCGAAATGCATTTAGGTGCAGCGTTGCGTGTTTCTTGCCGGAGGTAGAGCTACTGGATGGCCGATGGGCCCTACAAGGTTACTGACGTCAGCTAAACTCCGAATGCCGGTAAGTGAGAGCGCAGCAGTGAGACTGTGGGGGATAATCTTCATAGTCGAGAGGGAAACAACCCAGACCACCAACTAAGGTCCCAAAGCGTGTGCTAAGTGGAAAAGGATGTGGAGTTGCTGTGACAACCAGGAGGTTGGCTTAGAAGCAGCCACCCTTGAAAGAGTGCGTAATAGCTCACTGGTCAAGTGATTCCGCGCCGACAATTTAACGGGGCTCAAGCACACCACCGAAGTTGTGGCATTCATGCGTGTAGACAAGCCTTTGTGGTTCAGTTGTATGGATGGGTAGGAGAGCGTCGTGTGGCGAGTGAAGCGGCGGAGTGATCCAGTCGTGGATGCTACACGAGTGAGAATGCAGGCATGAGTAGCGAAAGACGGGTGAGAAACCCGTCCTCCGGAAGACCAAGGGTTCCAGGGTCAAGCTAATCTTCCCTGGGTAAGTCGGGACCTAAGGCGAGGCCGACAGGCGTAGTCGATGGACAACGGGTTGATATTCCCGTACCGGCTGGTAACCGTCAAAGACCTAACTAGTAGTGCTAAGCAATCCTAAGCTGGGCGGATCCTTCGGGTGATGTTTGGTGGTGGCTGCGAACCCGAACTGGGGTGGTGAGCGTGAGGTGTGACGCAGGAAGGTAGCCTGTGCCGGGCGATGGTTGTCCCGGTGTAAGTGTGTAGCTCGTCGGTTATGAATAGTTTCCGGCTTTGGGTGAGACACGATGCGGACCCGTTAGGGGAAGCAGGTGATCCTATGCTGCCGAGAAAAGCATCGACGTGAGGTTGCTGGTTGCCCGTACCCCAAACCGACACAGGTGGTCAGGTAGAGAATACTCAGGAGATCGAGATAATTATGGTGAAGGAACTCGGCAAAATGCCCCCGTAACTTCGGGAGAAGGGGGGCCATCCGCTTATTAGGACTTAGCTCCGAAAGGGTGTGGTGGCCGCAGAGACCAGTGGGGAACGACTGTTTACTAAAAACACAGGTCCGTGCTAACACGCAAGTGGATGTATACGGACTGACGCCTGCCCGGTGCTGGAAGGTTAAGAGGAGAGGTTAGGACTTCGGTTCGAAGCTTTGAATTTAAGCCCCAGTAAACGGCGGTGGTAACTATAACCATCCTAAGGTAGCGAAATTCCTTGTCGGGTAAGTTCCGACCTGCACGAATGGCGTAACGATTCCCCAGCTGTCTCCACCGTAAACTCGGCGAAATTGCAGTACGAGTAAAGATGCTCGTTACGCGCAGAAGGACGGAAAGACCCCGTGACCTTTACTACAGCTTGGTATTGGTGTTCGGTGTGGCTTGTGTAGGATAGGTGGGAGACTGTGAAGCTGGCACGCTAGTGTTGGTGGAGTCGTTGTTGAAATACCACTCTGGTCATATTGGATATCTAACTACGGACCCTGATCGGGTTCTGGGACAGTGCCTGGTGGGTAGTTTAACTGGGGCGGTTGCCTCCTAAAGAGTAACGGAGGCGCCCAAAGGTTCCCTCAACCTGGTTGGTAATCAGGTGGCGAGTGTAAGTGCACAAGGGAGCTTGACTGCGAGACTGACAGGTCGAGCAGGGACGAAAGTCGGGACTAGTGATCCGGCAGTGGCTTGTGGAAGCGCTGTCGCTCAACGGATAAAAGGTACCTCGGGGATAACAGGCTGATCTTGCCCAAGAGTCCATATCGACGGCATGGTTTGGCACCTCGATGTCGGCTCGTCGCATCCTGGGGCTGGAGTCGGTCCCAAGGGTTGGGCTGTTCGCCCATTAAAGCGGTACGCGAGCTGGGTTTAGAACGTCGTGAGACAGTTCGGTCCCTATCCTCTGCGCGCGTTGGAGATTTGAGAGGATCTGACCCTAGTACGAGAGGACCGGGTTGGACGGACCTCTGGTGTGCCAGTTGTTCTGCCAAGGGCATGGCTGGTTTGCTACGTTCGGGATGGATAACCGCTGAAAGCATCTAAGCGGGAAGCCGGCCTCGAGATGAGATCTCCGTAGACTTCGGTCTGTGAGGCTCCCAGTAGATGACTGGGTTGATAGGCCAGATGTGGAAGCGCGGTAACGTGTGGAGCTGACTGGTACTAATAAGCCGATGACTTGACTTTTTCCTTCCCTTGAGTGGGGAGGGCATGGATTTTCTGATGTCGTAAATGATATTGTTCGCGTTCACTTTGTGGTTCTTGATGTACGAGAAGCCACGCCAGACAGCATGCTGGATTCACCCTTGTGGGTTGGGTCTTGTATTCTGGTGGGGTTAGTATTGTGTATAGAGTTACGGTGGTTATAGCGTCAGGGAAACGCCCGGTTACATTCCGAACCCGGAAGCTAAGACTGATTGCGCCGATGGTACTGCACTCGGGAGGGTGTGGGAGAGTAGGTCACTGCCGGACACCTTTTGGTG